>JAVXMM010000085.1:0-15525 GCA_036646255.1 Comamonas sp. | reverse complement strand
CTGGTGCCCGCTGCCTTGCTGATTAGCGCGTTTGCGCCTTGGCTCATCACGCCGCTGCTGATGGTGGGTGGTGCGTTTTTGTGCTTTGAGGGTGTGGAGAAGGTGCTGGAGTTGTTCCATCGTCGCCACCAGCCCAATGCCCAGCAAGCGCTGGATGCTGCTGCAGAGGCGGCACTGATAGGCGTAGCGCCTTCGTCGGTGCTTGTTGCCAAGGAGAAGCAGCTGGATCCGGTGGCATACGAGAAAGAAAAAGTCTCTGGTGCCGTGCGCACGGACTTTATCTTGTCTGCAGAAATTATCGCCATTGCGCTGGGCACGGTGGCCACCAAGCCGCTGTGGGAGCAATTTGCCGTGCTGGTTGCGGTAGCACTGGCGATTACTGTATTTGTGTATGGGCTGGTCGCCGCTATCGTCCGTATGGATGATGTGGGCAGCTGGCTGATGGCTAAAAAGAGCGCTGTAATGCAGTCCGTGGGCCGTGGGTTGATCGCGTTTACCCCGTGGCTGATGCGTGGTTTGTCTATTGTGGGCACGGCCGCTATGTTTATGGTGGGCGGCAGCTTGCTGGTGCATGGCATTGCGCCGATTGAGCACTGGGTGCAAGCCAGCCTGGTGCCGATGGGGGGCGTGGTTGCTGCGATAGCACCTACGCTGGTGCATGTGGTGGTGGGCGCCATCATTGGTGGCGTGGTGGTGCTATGCCTTGAGGGCTGGCATAAGCTGCGCGGGCCTAAAACTATCGGTTGATAGACAGATCCTGGATATATGGCGGCTGGGCAACACCCAGCCGCTTTTTTTATGGATGTTTTGGCTCTGGCTGATCTACGTCACGGTCGGCTGGCGTTCGCTTGGCGATGATGTTGTTATGGATGCACCAGATGGCTGCAGCGGACCTCTCCAAGGTACTGTGCCAGTGCTGGTAGACCATTCAGCTAGTTTTCAATTCAGGCGAAGCAAAATCGCAGCGAAGGTAATGACGATGAAAAAAATGATGTTGGCAGCAGCGGCTGCTTGTGCGCTGACTTCCGGCGCCGCTATGGCACAACAGGCCGAGAGCCCATGGATGGTCCGCATGCGCGCTGTGCATCTGGACAGCGCCAACAAGGATTCAACCGGACTGGGCCTGTCGATCAACAACAAAACCATTCCCGAAGTGGATGTGTCGTACTTTTTCACGCCCAACTTCGCGGCTGAGTTGGTGCTGACCTATCCGCAAAAGCACGATTTGCGTTCTAACGGCACCCAAATCGGCTCGCTCAAGCACCTGCCGCCGACCTTGCTGGCGCAGTACCACTTCACCAACATGGGTGCGTTCAAGCCTTACGTAGGTGCTGGTATCAATTACACACGCTTCTCTAACGTACGTTTTGACCCAGCGGTGCGCGAAGCCCTGGATCCTTCGATCAAAAAGAACAGCTTTGGCGCCGCCATGCAAATTGGTTTTGACTACGCGCTGGACAAGAATTGGTCGATCAACTTTGACGTGAAGAAGGTTTATATCAAGACTGATGTGCGCTCTGCTGGCACCAAGGTGGGCTCGTTCAAGGTGGATCCATGGCTGGTAGGCGTGGGCGTGGGTTACCGCTTCTAATCAGCACACTTAGCGAAGTCAGGGGCGAAGTACCAGCGTGCTGCAGCGCGCAAGCTAGTTCGCACCCATGAAGCTTTTGCAGCTTCTGATCGCAAAAAAGGCATGCCAATTGATGGCATGCCTTTTTTATTCGCGCTATTGAAATAGGAGTTGCTAGCGAACACTGGTGGGGCGTTTAAAGCCTGTTTTTATGATTTATCCAGTGCCTGGTACAGATCGGCCAGCAGGTCATCAATGTGCTCAATGCCGACTGACAGGCGCACCATGCCTTCGGTCACGCCGGCCTTGGCTAGCTCGGCAGCATCCAGCTGGCGGTGCGTAGTTGATGCAGGATGGGTCGCCAGCGATTTGGCATCGCCAATGTTCACGAGGCGTGTGAATAGCTGCAGCGCATCGAGGAATCGGGCACCGGCAGCGCGACCTTCTGCACCCTTCAAGCTGAACGACAGAATGCCCGAGGCACGGCCGCCCGACTGCTTTTGCACGATAGCGTGGTCGGGGTGGTCTTTGAGGCCTGCGTAACGCACCCATTCGACCTTGGGGTGGTTTTGCAGGGCTTCGGCAATGGTATGTGTGTTCTCGCAGATGCGATCCATGCGCAGGGCCAGAGTTTCAATGCCTTGCAGAATCTGGAAAGCATTTTGCGGTGAAATCGCCGCACCCATATTGCGCAGCGGCACGACGCGGGCGCGACCAATGAAGGCAGCAGGGCCCAGGGCTTCGGTATAGACCACACCGTGGTAGCTCACGTCAGGCTCGTTCAGGCGCTTGAAGCGAGCTTTGTGCTGGGCCCAGGGGAACTTGCCGCTGTCCACAATCGCACCACCCACGCTGGTGCCATGGCCGCCCAGGTATTTGGTCAACGAATGCACGACGATGTCTGCGCCAAACTCAAACGGGCGAAGCAGATAGGGCGAGGGCACGGTGTTGTCCACGATCAGTGGCACGCCATGGGCATGCGCCACATCGGCGAGAGCGCGGATATCCGTCACATTACCCAGCGGGTTGCCGATGGATTCGATGAAGATAGCCTTGGTTTTGTCGTCAATCAACTTACCAAAGCTTTGTGGATCGCGCGGGTCGGCAAAGCGCACCTCAATGCCTTGCTGCGGGAAGGTGTGGGCAAACAAGTTGTAGGTGCCGCCATAAAGTGTGCTGGCGCTGATGATGTTGTCGTCCGCCTCAGCCAGGGTCTGAATGGCGGCGGTGATGGCTGCCATGCCTGATGCCACAGCCAGGGCGGCAATGCCGCCTTCCAGCGCAGCGACGCGCTTTTCAAGCACATCGGTGGTGGGGTTCATGATGCGGGTGTAGATATTGCCAGGCACCTTCAGATCGAACAGATCAGCGCCGTGCTGGGCGCTGTCAAACGCATAAGCCACGGTCTGGTAAATGGGTACGGCTGCAGCTTTGGTGGTGGGGTCGGGGGAGTAACCGGCGTGAACGGCGAGTGTCTCGATGCGCATGGCACTTGGCTCCAATTAGTTATGAGAAAAGCTCGGTTTTAGCAGTTTTTGCACGCTTGCCAACGATATTGTTGGCATGAGCTTATGACGTAAAAAAGCCGCTGCATAGTGATGTGCAGCGGCTTGCCTAGGGGGGCTGATTTACAGCAAGCTATTGAGCACTAAGCCTCCCGCCGACAACCACACAAACAGGATCATCGCCAGCAGCAGTGGCTTGACGCCAGCAGCCTTGACGGCGCGCACATGGGTAGTCAGGCCCAAAGCTGCCATGGCCATGGTCAGCAAAACGTTGTCGAGTTGCACGCCAGCGGCCAGCGCTGCAGGTGGAATCACGCCCAGCGAATGGATGCCTGCTACCGCGATAAAGCCTAGCGCAAACCACGGAATGCTGACACGCGACCACAGGGATTGTTGATTGCTGTTTGCGTCCGTTTGCACAGCATCGCCTTCACGCTTGGCCAGCCAGGCTGACAGGATGATGAGGAAGGGCGCCAGCATCATCACACGGCCCATTTTGGCCACCACGGCCATATCGGCAGCGTTTTTGCTGATGGCCTCGCCAGCGGCAACGACCTGGGCGACCTCATGCACGGTAGAGCCTACCCAAATGCCATATACGGATTCGGGCAAGTTGATCCATTGCGCATCCAGGTTCCACTGGTAGAACGCGGGGTAGAGAAAAGTGCCGATGGTGCCAAACACCACGACGGTGGCAATGGCCACAGCTACATCATCAGGGCGGGCCTTGGCGACGGGTGCAGTGGCCAGCACGGCAGCAGCGCCGCAGATGGAGCTGCCTGCACCCACCAAGATCGCGGTGCGCGGATCCAGCCCCAGCCAGCGCTGACCTAGCCACTGCGCCATGACAAAGGTGCTGGCCAGCACGATGGCATCGATCGCCACGCCAGATATGCCGAGGCCACCAATGTCTTGGAAGGTAAGGCGCAGGCCGTACAAGATGATGCCCAGGCGCAGCAGCTTTTGCTTGGTAAGGCCCACGCCTGCGGACGCAGGGGTTTGCACCCAGCTGTAAACCGTGTTGCCAATCAGCATGCCAATGACAATGGCAATGGTGAGGCCACTGAGGCCATGGTTTCGGAACCAAGGCAGGGCGGCCAGTTCGCTTGCGATCCAGGCGATGGCGCCGCACAGGAGCAGGCCGGGGATGAGGTTGCGGGCAACGCTAAACCAGTGGCTGCTGCCGCTGGGCGAGGAGAGAGACGTAGAGGCTTGTGACATGTGACGGTTGGCTGCAGCTGTGGCGGGTGCCATGGCGAGGATGCTGAGGCGGGCGTAGCTGCAATGTGGTCACTATAGAAATTTTGCTTATATTTGTATAACTAATTGTTTTTGTATCATCAACCAATAAAATAGGTAGATATTGCAAATTCAAGTGCTGTTAGCAATGGGTTTGTGTTGGCTTGTAAACCAGTTGATCGCTGAACCTCATGCTCCACCTCAGTCTGCGCCAGTGGGAAGTGTTTTGTGCCATTGCCCAAAGCGGCAGCACCGTAGCTGCGGCTGCGCGTATGGGATTGTCGCAATCGGCCATTAGTGCAGCGCTGCAGCAGCTGGAAGGTGGTATGGGTGCAGAGCTGTTTTCGCGTGCAGGTAAGCGCCTGGTACTGAATGATTTGGGCCGCAGCCTGTGGCCTGAGGCGCAAAACCTGCTGGAGCAAGCCTTGCTGCTAGAGCGTGCCACACAGGCCGCCGCGCCTGTGGCACCTGTGCAGCTGCGCTTGGCGGCTAGCACCACTATTGCCAACCATGTGCTGCCGTCTATCCTGGCGGACTTTATGCGCCACTACGAACAAGTACGCTTTGACGTGGTGATTGGCAATACGCGCGAGGTGGCGCAAGCTGTGGTTGATGCACGCGTTGACCTGGGCTTTATCGAAGGCGCCAGCCACTGGCCGGAGCTTGAAGTGCAGCCTTGGCGCGACGACGAGTTGGTGCTGATTGCCGCAGCAGACGACGCTCTGGTGCAATATGCCCGCCAATCGCCACTCACCGTGCAAGAGTTGCGTGCCTGCCGATGGCTGCTGCGCGAGGAGGGCTCTGGCACGCGTGAGGCGGTGGAGTTTGCCGTGCTGGCGCATTTGCATGAATGGCCAGTGGTGGCGGTGCTGGGTAGCTCAGAAGCGATTTGCACAGCGGTGGCGCGAGGCGCGGGTATTAGTTGCCTGTCGCGCGTAATCGCCCAGCCCTGGATAGACCGGGGCGAGTTGGCCGTGGTGACCAGCAGCCTGCCCCCCATGCGGCGCCAGTTTGCGCTGTTACAGCGCCGGGGTAAAAAGAGATCACCCTTGTTGCAGGCTTTGGTGCAGGCTTGTTTGACGGCTGCTTAATGCTGTAATTTTGAGAGCTTGAGACGGCCCGTGGTTGGGCGCCAGCAGTCTATTTTTATCAATAAATCAGCTGTCTCTTGCGTCGCCGCGCCGATATGCTGGCTGGGGAAAGTTGCGATTTACTATGATGTTAGGAGCTGCTGGCGACTACCTGTAAGGCACTAGAACCATTTTTATATAAATCAGCGAACGTGCTGCTTCTCTAGCTTGCGGGCCAGGGTGCGGCGGTGCATGCCAAGGCGGCGTGCGGTTTCAGAGATGTTGAAGCCAGTCTCGGCCAGGGTCTCGTGGATCTTTTCCCATTCCAGCGTTTTGATTGACGTGGTTGCCATGGGTAAATCCACCTCGGTTGTGCCTTCAACGCGGCCAAAGGCGGCTTCGATGTCGTCGGTGTTTGATGGCTTGGCCAGGTAGTGGCAGGCGCCCAGCTTGATGGCCTCTACCGCTGTTGCAATGCTGGCATAGCCGGTCAACACGACGATAAGTGCATCCGGGCTTTGCGCGTGCAGAAGCTGCACGCACGACAGACCAGACGAGTTGCCTGCCAGCTTTAAATCCATCACCGCGTAATGGGGGTGGTTGCTTTCCAGCAGCAGGGCGACTTCATCGGCGCTGCTGGCGTGCAGCACTCGGTAGCCACGGCGCTCAAACGAGCGGCGCAGGGTGCGGGCAAAAGCATCATCATCTTCAACCAGCAGTAACAGGCGTTCTTGCAATAGCGTCATGGTGTTCGTTGGACAGGGCGATGGCGGCTAGTGGCAGGCTGATGCGAACCTCGGCACCGCCACCTAGGTGGGCATCGCGGTTACGGGCTTCAAAATGGCCGCCTAGCGAGCGCGCCACGTTCATCACCAAAAACAAACCTAGCCCGCCGCCGGGACGACCTTTGGAGGACTGGTAAGGCTTGCCCAGTTGGGCGAGGATGTCGGACCGAAAACCGGGGCCACTGTCGGTCACCAGCAGGGTCAGCTCGGCATCTGCGCTGGCTTCACATTCAATGACCAGCTGCACAAAGGTGGGCGATGCTTCAAGGGCATTGTCCAACACATTGAAAATCATCTGTTGCAGCGAGGTATCCGAGATGATGGGCACATCGCGCGCAATCTGCTTGCGGTAGATGAAATCGACTGGCTGGCGGTGGCTGCGCCACTGCGCTGTCACGCGGTCCATAAAGGTGACCAAGGTGGTAGTTTGCGGTGCATCGCCCCGCGTCTCGCCTGCCGACATCAGCACCCCGGTGACGATGGATTTGCAGCGCTGAACTTGGTGCTCCATCTCCTGCAGGTCATCCATCAGCTCATTGTCTTGCGCAATGGTGGGTATGCGTTGCCAGTCACCCAAAATGACGGCCAAGGTAGACAGCGGCGTTCCCAGCTCATGTGCAGCGCCGCTGGCCAGCAAGCCCATGCGTACGATGTGCTCCTCCTCAGCAGCGCGTTGGCGCAAATCGGCTAGGCGCGCATCGCGCAGTTGCAAGTTAGCCATGATGCGGTTGATAAACGCCACCAGCAGCATGGCGTTCAGGCTAAAGCTGATGAGCAGGCCCACCAGGTACAGCGTGTGCATGCTGCCGCCCTTGTTGGCCACCACCTGCAGTGGCTGGTAAAAAAATGCCAGCGCCACAGCGCAGCAGGCTGTGACCACCACAATCGCCCAAGCATAAAAAGGCCGCAGCAGCACCGCACCCAGGGTGACTTGCAGCAGGTAGAGCGTGATAAATGGGTTGTTGGCGCCGCCGCTTAAGTACAACTGCAGGCTGAGTACACACACATCGGCCAGCAGGGCAACAAATAGGTCGGATGAGGTGATGTCATGCTGGCGCCAATGCAGCCACCACATGCAAAGCAGGTTGATGACGATGAGGCCGCCTAGGATAGCCAGCATCTCGGCTAGCGGAAGGCGGATATCCAAGCCCCATTGCACCAGCGATATGGTGACCACCTGGCCGACCACGGCCAGCCAGCGCAACTGTATGAGCAGTTGCATGTTCTGGCGGTCGGTCGTATGGGTTACGTGAAAGGGGGATTCTGCGGAGAACGGCACCTAGCGATTGTGCCGCAGGCAAGCCGCGCAGGCTTGCTGTGCGGCTTGCAACTTGTGCTAACTACGCCGCGGCGCGCTGCCGCTGATGACGCCTGACCAGCCAGGCCGCAAACACCACCATCAAAGCCAAGCCATACCAAGTCAGGGCATAGACCAGGTGGTTATTGACGAAGTGGATCTGTGTAAGGCTGGCGCGTGGCCAGTCCTGCGCCTGCAGCTCAGTCAGGCTGGTGCGCTTGGCCTCGCCAATGATCTGGGTGCTGTCGTCCGGTAACCCCGCATCGACGAAAAATGGCGCTACTTGCGACAAGCCTTGTGCTTGGGCAATGGCTTGCACATCGCGTGAGTACCAGCGTTGGTTAGCTGGGTCATTACGGCGCAAAAAGCCGCCTTTGGGCTCGGTCGCTCGTAGCAGGCCAGTGACTTGTACGGTGCCTGAGGGTGTGGCTGCGGCCAGCCGCTGGGAATCAAGCCATTGGCTACGCAGACTGTCGGGGATGAAACCGCGGTTGACCAGCACTTGCGTGCCGTCAGCTTGTACCAAAGGGGTGATGACCCAAAAGCCAGAACCCAGCGCCGTGGTAGCTTGGGTTAAAACGGTTTTGTCAGTCAGCCATTGGCCAGTGGTGCTTACCGGCAGGTACTCGATTGCCTTAGCGTCCAGCTGCGGCCACTGGCCAGCAGCTGGTAGCTGTGCAGGCTGGCTGTGCACGCGAGTAGTGACACGCTCCATCAGATCGAGCTTCCACTGCAGGCGGTAAACCTGCCAGGTGCCTAGAGCAGAAAAGCCTAGAAATAAGGCGATGCCTACAAACGCAAGCATCGCCTTGAATAGTGCGGAATGAGGTGGCTTTACATCCTCATTCCGTTGTGTTTCGTTGGTCAAAACAGCTTAGTGGTTGGTATGGCCCTGTGGTTGGGCAGATTGCTCTACAGCAGCCGGTGTAAGGTGCTTGTGGCTAGGCATCATGTTGGAGTTCATGTGGTACATGACCCAAAGCGTGCCGGCAATGGTGATCGCCAAGAACACCACGGTAAAGAGCGTGGATAGCAAAGTCCAGCCGCCTTCCACCTTGCCGTTCATGTGCAGGAAGTACACCATGTGCACCAAAATTTGCACCACGGCGAAGAAGGTAACGACAATGATCGTGGTGTTACGGCTCTCAAACACATCGCCCATCACCACGGCAAAAGGGATTGCCGTGAGGATTATCGACAGGAAGAAGCCAATCATGTAGCCCGAGAAGGTGCTGTGTGGGCCGTCTTCGTGATCATGGTGATCGTCATGGCCATGTACAGCGTGGTTGTCATGTGCGCTCATTTACAGCACTCCAATCAAATATACGAAGGTGAACACGCCGATCCAGACCACGTCCAAGAAGTGCCAGAACATGGACAGGCACATCAGGCGACGTTTGTTTTCGCGGGTCAGGCCATGCTTGTTGATCTGCACGATCAGTACGATCAACCAGATAAGGCCGAAGGACACGTGCAAGCCGTGGGTACCAACCAGGGCAAAGAAGGCCGACATGGCAGCGCTGCTTTGCGGGCCTGCGCCCACGTGGATCAGGTGATAGAACTCATACAGCTCAATGCCGATAAAGCCCAGGCCGAACAGGCCTGTGATGAGCAACCACGAGATGGTGCCCTTGATCGAACCCTTTTGCTTGGCCAGCATGGCAAAGCCAAAGGTGATGGACGAGAACAGCAGCAAGGCCGTGTTGATAGCGACCAGGCTGAGGTCAAACAGCTCGGCGCCACCGGCGCCGCCTGCATAGCTGCGGCCCAGCGCACCGTAGGTGGCAAACAGGGCTGCAAAGATCAGGCAGTCGCTCATCAGGTAGAGCCAGAAGCCCAAAGCAGTGCCGTTTTCGACGTGCGGCTCTTCCTTGAGGAAGTAGTCGCGGTTCAGGGCGCCGGGCGCCCCGGCGTGTGTGTTGTGATTAGACATGGCGGGCCAACTGTTGGGTACGAGCTTCTTCGGTGGCCGTTACTTCCGCAGCAGGGATGTAATAGTCACGCTTGTAGTTGAAAGTGTGGATGATCGAGGCAATGATGATGGCCGCGAAGCTCACGCCAGCCAACCACCAGATGTGCCAGATCATGGCAAAACCAAAGACCAAGGCAATCATCGAGATCACAAAGCCTGCGCCTGTGTTCTTGGGCATGTGGATCTCTTGGAAGCCCGACAGCTTGCGCTTGAAGTTGTGCTTCTTCATGTCCCACCAAGCATCGCTGTCGTGAACCATAGGGGTGAAGGCGAAGTTGTACTGTGGAGGAGGCGACGAGGTAGCCCATTCCAGCGTGCGGGCATCCCAGCAGTCACCCGTGGTGTCACGCAACTCTTCGCGGCGCAGGTAGCTCACAAACAATTGGATGAAGAAGCAAGCGATACCCAGAGCAATCAGCACGGCGCCAACGGCAGCGATGATGAACCAGATTTGCAGCGAGGTGTCTTCGTAGTGGTTGATGCGGCGGGTAACACCCATGAAGCCCAGCACATACAGCGGTGCAAATGCCACCCAGAAGCCGATGAACCAGAACCAGAACGATGCCTTGCCCCAGGATTCCACCAGGCGGTAGCCGAAGGCTTTGGGGTACCAGTAGTTGATGCCAGCGAACACACCAAACACCACGCCGCCAATAATCACGTTGTGGAAGTGGGCGATCAGGAACAGCGAGTTGTGCAGCACGAAGTCAGCAGGCGGCACGGCCAGCAGTACGCCAGTCATACCACCGATGGTGAAGGTCAGCATGAAACCAACCGTCCACAGCATCGGCACGGTGAACTTGATGCGGCCGCGGTACATGGTGAACAGCCAGTTGAAAATCTTCGCCCCTGTTGGGATCGAAATGATCATGGTAGTAATGCCGAAGAACGAGTTCACACTGGCGCCTGAGCCCATGGTGAAGAAGTGGTGCAGCCACACGAGGTACGACAGGATCGTAATCACGATAGTCGCATACACCATGGAGGTGTAGCCGAACAGACGCTTGCGGCTGAAGGTGGCCACGATCTCGGAGAATACGCCGAAGCAAGGCAGGATCAGGATGTAGACCTCTGGGTGGCCCCAGATCCAGATCAGGTTCACATAAAGCATGGGGTTGCCACCCAGCTCGTTGGTGAAGAAGTTGGTGCCAACATAGCGGTCAAGCGAGAGCAGAACCAGCACGGCAGTCAGCACTGGGAAGGAGGCCACGATCAGTGCGTTGGTGCACAGCGAGGTCCAGGTGAATACAGGCATCTTCATCATGGTCATGCCTGGCGCACGCATCTTGATGATGGTGACGATCAGGTTAATGCCTGACAAGGTGGTGCCTACACCAGCGATCTGCAGCGCCCAGATGTAGTAATCCAGACCGACGCCAGGGTGGTATTCACCCAGCCCCGACAGTGCCAGCCAGCCAAGGGTGGAGAACTCACCCAGGAACAGGGAGATCATAACCAGCACCGCGCCGCTAGTGGTCATCCAGAAACTGAAGTTGTTCAGGAAAGGGAAGGCCACGTCGCGCGCACCGATTTGCAGTGGCACCAGATAGTTCATCAGGCCGGTTACAAATGGCATTGCAACGAAGAAGATCATGATCACGCCGTGGGCGGTGAAGATCTGGTCGTAGTGGTGTGGAGGCAGGTAGCCCATGGCATCGCCTGCGGCCATGGCCTGCTGGCCACGCATCATGATTGCGTCGGAGAACCCGCGCAGGAACATGACCAAGCCCAGGATCATGTACATGATGCCGATGTTCTTGTGGTCAATGCTGCAGATCCAGTTCTTCCACAATGGGCCCCACAGGCGGAACTTGGTCAGAACGCCAACGACGGCCAGGCCGCCCAGGACCACGGCGATAAAAGTCCACAACACGATGGGCTCGTGCACCATCGGTATGGAGTCCCATGTGATCCGCCCCAAGAGCGGATCGTTGCTTACATTAGTAGCTACGGACATAGTGAGTCTCTTTTGAAATTGGCAAGCAGTGCTGCCAGCGAATCGGTATTCAGTTACTGCGTCACGGTGGCTTCAGCACCATCCGCACGCAGGGTAGCGACAACTTGCGCAGCGTTACCCGCCGTACAGACATCGTCCTCAATCAGCAGTGAAGCGCTCTTGCCTGCGGCTGCACGGAACTTGAAGTTGGCCACAGCATCCTTGGCCATGATCTCGTCCATGCACATCTTGCCCTCAGGAACGCAGCGGTTCAGGATGGCGTGGTAGAGCGTGTCGTCCACATTGGCGTACAAGCGGACAGGGTCGCGCTCGCTGGGCTTTTCCAGATTCAGGTACTCGGCACGGTTCAGTGTCTTGCCTTCGGTTTTAGCTTTTTGAACCCAAGCGTCAAAGTCGCCGTTGCTCAGGCCGTGAAACTTGAAGGTCATGCCAGCAAAGCCAGCGCCGCTGTAATGCGAGCTCATGCCCTTGAAAACACCAGTCTTGTTGACGACGGCATTCAGCTGCGTCTCCATCGATGGCATGGCATAGATCATGCCGGCCAGGTCAGGGACATAGAACGCATTCATCGTGGTGGTCGATGTCAGCTTGAAGCGGATCGGGCGATCCACGGGCGCAGCCAGCTCGTTGATGGTGGCAATGCCTTGCTCTGGGTAGATGAAAAGCCACTTCCAGTCCATAGCCACCACTTCCACTTCCAAAGGCTTCATATCAGCAGGCACTGGGCGGCTTGCGTCAATACGGTCCAGAGGTCGGTAGGGGTCGAGCTTGTGGGTGTAGATCCAAGTCAGGGCGCCCAGTGCAATGACGATCAGCAACGGAACAGACCAAATGATCAGCTCCAGGGTGGTGGAGTGGTGCCATTCCGGATCGTAATCCGCAGGCTCGTTTGTTTCACGGTACTTCCAAGCAAAGTAGACAATCAGAATCATCACCGGAATGATGATGATCAGCATCAGCAGCGTGGCGATGATGACCAGATTGCCGGATTGCAACGCGACATCCCCCGCAGGGTTGAACACGACAGCGTTACAGCCAGCGAGGCTGCCGGCGGCCAGTAAGGCCGCGACGAGCCGAGATGGCCCGCGAAGTTTTTTTAGATCAGGCATGCGAAAGGGCGCGACAAGCGCGCTTAGGTATAAACATGGATTGCAAAATCCCACCAAATGTAAATGCTAGAGGCAGGCCTGTCGATTGGACATTTTGTCCTACGCCCTCTCGGAAAGTACCCTGCTAGGCTCCTGACTGGGTACGGTCGCAACAGGCCGGTTACAGCTTGAGTAAGGAGCTTTCGTATGAGCAGTCTCGGTTACGCAGCATCCCACGTCGGCGGCAATCACAGCGCTGATTCACATTCCCGGCCCGTCTCTGATGATGACGTCACACCTGGCGAAATTGCGGTCGGCGTTATTATCGGTCGTTCGTCAGAGTATTTCGATTTTTTCGTATTTGGCATAGCGTCGGTCTTGGTTTTTCCGGCAGTTTTCTTTCCGCATTTCTCCCAACTAAACGGTACGCTGCTATCGTTTGCTATATTTGCGATAGCATTTATCGCACGCCCGGTGGGGACTGCCGTCTCTATGGCTATTCAACGCCGCTGGGGCCGTGCAACCAAAATGACAGTGGCGCTGTTCTTGCTGGGCTCCGCTACGGTAGGTATTGCATTTTTACCCGGGTATGAGTCCTTGGGCCGCACGGCGATTTTCCTGTTGGCGCTGTTTCGGTTTACGCAAGGCTTGGCGCTTGGTGGCTCGTGGGATGGGTTGCCTTCGCTGCTGGCGATGAGTGCACCCGCAGGCAGGCGCGGTTGGTACTCGATGCTTGGTCAACTGGGTGCGCCGCTGGGCTTTGTGATGGCCGCGGGTTTGTTCGCCTATTTGTACGGAACTTTGTCAGAGAGTGAGTTTCTGACGTGGGGCTGGCGTTACCCCTTCTATGTGGCCTTTGCACTGAACGTGGTGGCGCTGTTTGCACGCTTGCAGCTGGTGCTGGGCCAAAGCTACACCCAGGCTATGCAAGAGCGTGAGCTGGAGCCGGTGAGCGTAACCCGGCTGATTGACGAAGAAGGTAGCCACGTAGCAATCGGCGCATTTGCAGCCTTGGCAAGTTTTGCGCTGTTCCATTTGGTGACCGTGTTTCCGCTGTCTTGGATCACGCTCTACTCTGATCAGCCGATTACCGAGGTTCTGCTGGTGCAGATCCTGGGTGCCTTCTGCGCCGCATTTGCCATCGTGGCCTCGGGTAAGCTGGCAGATAGTTTTGGTCGCCGAAATACCTTGGGTGCTATGGCAGTGTTGATTGGCCTATTTAGCTTGGCAACGCCAAAACTGCTCTCCAGTGGCACCATGGGCAACAACATCTTCATTATTGTTGGCTTTATTTTGCTGGGTCTGTCCTACGGTCAGTCCTCGGGCACGGTCACGGCCAACTTCTCGCCCAAGTACCGTTATACCGGTGCAGCACTATCTACCGATATGGCGTGGCTAGTGGGTGCTGCATTTGCGCCGCTCGTGGCCTTGGGCTTGTCTGCGAAGTTCGGTTTGATTGCCGTTTGCCTGTATTTGCTGTCTGGCGCGGTATGCACCTTGGTGGCATTGGGTATCAATCGTGCGCTCGAGTCGAGAGAGCACACATCTGATGCATAGCCGCCATGGGTTTATCTGGGGTGTGTGCCTATTGCGGGCGCACCAAGGTCGGGGATTGACCTGAAGACCTTGAACCCCGGTGAAAAAAGAGCTGCTAAGAAGCAGCTCTTTCTCTTTTGGCTTAGTACCGGCCTGCTTTACGCCTGCTGGGGTGTTGGGCGCGTGCGGTAAAACTGCATGGGGTGCTCCTGCATTTCTTTGGCGTGCTGGTTGATGACGGACTTTTTCATCTTGCCCACCACATGCATCTCGCAGGGCTTGCAGTCAAAGCGCAAGGTCAACTTTTCCTTGCCGTTGATGAGCTGCAGCGGCTCGGCCTTGATTGTGCCCTTGACGCCAATCACGCCCTTAGCTTGCTTGGGGCACAGGCTCATCGAGAAGCGCACGCAGTGCTTGGTGATCATCAGGCTGACTTCGCCTTCTTCTTCCTTGCTCTCGTACGCCGCATCAATCACCTTCACGCCGTGCTTCACATAGAAGTCATGTGCTTTTTGATTAAACACATTAGCCAGATAGGTCAGTGTGTCCTCGGGGAAAGGTGCGGGTGGCTCGACTGGGACAGCGCGGGGCAGTCGCACCAGACCGTCAGTGCGGGCTTGCTCGAGCGCCGCCACGGCTTCGCGGCGCAACTGGTTCAGGGCTGACGCGGGCACAAACCAAGGCTGCGAAACGCTGAGTGAAATATCGTTTGCTTCAAAAATTGTCGTGCCAAAGCGGCCCAGTTGTTCACGCAGCGTAGCTTCAGCCTTGGTGGCATCGGTAGCCGCCTGGTGTTCCTGCTTAATAGCCGCGGTGGCGCTAAAGCCTTCTTCATCGGTTAGCGTTAATGCAAAGCCGTCGGCATTTTCTTTGAGCTCAGCCCACAAGCCAATGCGGCGCTCGCTGGATTTTTTCTCCAGTGTGCGCACCCAGTCCATATCGCGGTTGCGGTTGATCTCCAGGCCTTTGCGCAAATCCTTGAACTCGGCAATCGGGTTCTTGGGGAACACGCGCCAGATGCCTTTTTTGGCGTGCATGCATTCAGCACGGTTGATGTGCACGCCCACTAGTTCTTTTTGTAGATCGTAGTAGCACAGACCATCGCCGTTATGCAGTTCTGTGTCCTTGTCCGTTGCTTCAATCTCGAACCACTTGTCGCCCACCTGCGATACCCAGCCTATTGCACGCCCTGGTGTCTTGGGCGTGTCGAATGCGCCGATATCCTCTTGGCGGCCATTCACGAAGTAGTCGGTGAACTCTCGGTTGAAGTTGTGGTCGGGGTTAGGCTCGAAAGTGAACGTGGTGCGGCCCGAAGACGAGCGTGCCAGTGGTTGTTCGGAGAATTCACGCTCTTCAATGATCTCGTCCAGCAACTTGCGGTAATGGGCCGTGATGTTCTTCACATAGCCCATATCCTTATAGCGACCCTCGATTTTGAAGCTGCGCACTCCGGCATCAATCAGGGCGCGCAGGTTGTCGCTCTGGTTGTTGTCCTTCATGGACAGC
>JAVXMM010000084.1:0-15911 GCA_036646255.1 Comamonas sp. | reverse complement strand
CCAGCCAGACCAGAGCGTCCAAGTCCAAGTGGTTGGTAGGCTCGTCCAGCAGCAGCAGATCGCTCGGGCACATCAGCGCACGGGCCAGTTGCAGACGCATACGCCAGCCGCCCGAGAAGCTGTTGACCGGGTGGTGCAGCTCGCTGGACTTAAAGCCCAGGCCTAAGATAAGTGCTTGCGCGCGCGATTCGGCATCGTTCGCTCCCGCGTCGTACAGGTCGGAGTAGGCGTGCGCAATTGCCATACCGTCACCTGATGCCTCAGCAGCAGCCAACTTGGCGTTCAGCTCGACCAGACGGGTGTCGCCTTCCAGAACAAACTGGGTGGCAGATTCGTCTGTCTCGGGCATGTGCTGGGCGACTTGGCCCATGCGCCACTGCGGAGGGACAAAGAAATCACCGCCGTCCTCGGCCAAGCTGCCGTTGAACAGCGCAAACAAGGTGGATTTACCCGCCCCATTGCGGCCGACCAGGCCGACTTTCTCGCCCGGGTTGATGGTGACGTTGGCCTGGTCGAGCAGTACCTTGCTGCTGCGGCGCAGCGTAATGTTTTTCAGCGTAATCATGAATGGGGTGGATTATCGCTGCGCGGACCTTGCTTTGCCGCCGGTAGGGCATATGGGGAGGCATGGTAGGCAGTTGTGTAGAGGCAGGCGCGCTGCATACGCAATCTGGTGCAGATTGAGGATAGATGTTGCAAGTGGCGGAGAGGCCCTTGGGTAACAAGGAGGGTGTTGAAGCGAGGTGATTCAATAGTTAAACTAATTCACAAACGATTCATGCGTAGACATGCATGGCATCGTCATACTGCAGTCATTCGGGCGTAAATGCGCAGCAAGAAGGGGCTATGCTGCAATGTGGAAGCGCCGGAGTAGTCACATGAGGGCAGCACCATGACAGCGACAGCTAGGCAAGGCCACGGGGTGGTCCAAACGCTGGTAACCGATGACGCACCAGCACGCAAGCACTGGAAGATTGCGGATATTCGCTACGATGCAATCGACCACGACGCCATCGTTGGCAACGAGGATCTGTTCTATCTGCTGATGAGTGCATCGTTCGTTGAAATGGGATCAGACACCTACGCCGCCAACTTGGGACAGCACTATGCGGCGTACCCGGACATCAAAGACTGGCTTGTGGATGAGTGGGAGCATGAGGAGCTGCAGCACGGTGAATCGCTGCGCCGCTATGTGGAGGCGGTGTGGCCCAGCTTCCCCTGGCAGCAAGCCTATGACAGTTTTTTTGCCGAGTATTCGCAGCTGTGCACGATGGAGGAGCTGTTCCCCGATCGGCGGCTGGAGATGGTGGCGCGCTGCGTGGTGGAGACCGGCACCACCGCTTACTACCATACGTTGCGCAGCTTGAGTGAGGAGCCGGTACTGACAGAGCTGCTGGGTAATATCCGCAGCGATGAAGTGGGCCACTTCAAACATTTTTTGGCCTACTTCAAAACCCTGCAGGCGCAGGCGCCAGTGGGGCGCACGCGTATCGCGGGTGCTTTGTACAGCCGCTTGAAAGAGCTGCGCGAGAGCGATTCAGATGTGGCGCTGCGCCATGTGTTTGCGCACAAGGGCGCGCTGTTTAGCGAGCCGCAGCGCAAGTTTGACGCTGTTGCACAGCGTATTTATCAACTGATCAGCACGGGCTTGCCAGCCGATTTGGCGGTGCGCATGCTGCTGAAACCGTTGCTGTTGCCGCCTAAAGTGGAGAGCTACTTGCATGCGCCTATCAGCAAGCTGGCTTGCCGGCTGATGGCGTATTAGTTGCTTAATAATATTCGCTTAAATGCATTAAACGACCAGCTGGTAGGCGCTGGATGCTATAAGAATTATAGTTTTAGAACTGCGTGGGCTGTTCATGCATCCAGTGTGTCAGCGCTTCGCGGGTGAGCAGAAGCACCTGGTCGCTGCCTGCGCTGGTGTCCATCCAGAACACAGGCAGGCCGGGGAAGGCAGCTTCAAAATAGTCGCGCTCGTTACCAATCTCCAGTACCAGCACGCCATCTTCGCTCAGGCGCTGGGGCAGGTCGCGTACCAGCTTGCGCACGAAATCCATACCATCTTTACCACCGGCCAGGGCCAGTACGGGCTCGGCTCGGTATTCCAGCGGCAGGCGCTCCATGCTGTCGGCGTTCACATAGGGCGGGTTGCACAAGATCAGATCCCAAGGGCCACGGGCGCTTACCATGCCATCGGACTGCACCAGGGTGACGCGCTGCTGTAGGCCGTGCTTGTCTACATTGATGCGGGCTACGGCCAAGGCGTCGGGTGACAGCTCAGCGCCTGTCACTTCCACATCCGGGTAAGCCATGGCAGCCAAGCATGCGAGGCTGCCGTTGCCGGTGCACAAATCCAGCACCTGATGGGTGTTGTGGCTCAGCCATTCGTCAATGCTGCCATCGGCCAGCAGCTCGGCAATCAGGCTGCGCGGCACGATGGAGCGCTCGTCAACATAAAACGGCACGCCTTGCAGCCAGGCTTGCTGCGTCAGGTAGGCTGCAGGCTTGCGGCTGGTGATACGCGTCTCCACCAAGGCTTGTACCTTGGCGCGGTCGGCATCGTCTACTGTCTGTGTGCCCAAGGCGTCTTCGCCATCAGCGCTGCTATTGCTGTCTACCGGCAAGCCCAGCGCCCACAACACCAGCCACGCGGCTTCGTCCTGTGCATTGGTGGTGCCATGACCAAAATGCACGCCAGCGGCGGTGAGCGCGGCAGCGCTGTCGTCAATCAGGGTGCGAATGGTGGTCATGCTTGTGTGTAAATTGAGAAATAGGCCTGCCATTCTAGGCCAGGCGGTAAGGGAAAAACGCTGGCAATGCCACCAGCGTTTTGCAAGTAGAAAGCTACTGGCTTACTTTGCCAAGTTTTCCATAATGCGGCGGTAGATGTTTTTGAGCGGCTCAATATCAGCCAGCGCAACGCATTCATCAATCTTGTGGATGGTGGCGTTGGAGGGGCCAATCTCAATGATCTCGGGGCAAATTTCGGCGATAAAGCGGCCATCGCTGGTGCCGCCCGTAGTGGATAGTTCGGACTCAATGCCGACCTCATCACGCACGGCCTGTTGCACCGCACTCACCAGGGTGCCGGGCGTGGTCAGGAACGGCTTGCCGCCCAGGGTCCACTTCAGGTCGTACTCGAGCGCATGACGCTCCAAGGTTGATTTGACACGGGCTTTGAGGCTTTCGGCCGTTGATTCGGTACTGAAACGGAAGTTGAAATCCACCGCCATCTGGCCGGGGATGACGTTGCCCGCGCCCGTGCCGGCGTGGATGTTGCTCATCTGAAAGCTCGTGGGCGGGAAGAAGCCATTGTCTGCATCCCATACGGTTTTTGCCAGCTCGTCGAGCGCGGCCAGCGCTTGGTGAATGGGGTTGCGTGCCAGCTGTGGGTAGGCGATGTGGCCTTGCACGCCGTGCACGGTGAGCTTGCCCGTCAGGCTGCCGCGGCGGCCATTTTTGATCATGTCGCCCAGTTTGCTGACGGCCGTGGGCTCACCGACCACGCAGTAGTCCAGTTGTTGACCGCGCTTTTTGAGGGCTTCCACCACAATGGCGGTGCCGTCTACGCTTGGGCCTTCTTCATCGCTGGTCAGCAAGATGGCGACGTTCAGTGGCGCATTGGCGTGCTGGGCGACAAACTCTTCAGCTGCCACCACAAAGGCGGCAACGGAGGTCTTCATGTCGCTGGCGCCACGCCCGTATAGCTTGCCATCGCGGTGCGATGGGATGAAGGGGTGGGAATTCCACTGCTCCAGCGGCCCGGTAGGCACCACATCGGTGTGGCCAACAAACACCACAGTCTTGGCGCCGGCCACCGAGCTATTGCGCAGCGCCCACAGGTTGCTGACGCGGAAATTGGTGGGGCCGCTGTCGAGGCGTTCACAAACAAACCCCAGGGGCGATAGCAGGTCTGCAATCATGTCCAGACAGCCTTCATCAGCAGGTGTGACGGACGGGCGGGCGATCAGTTGCTCGGTCAGTTGCAGGGTGCGGGACATATCAGTGATAGCGTGTAGCGGAGACGGGCGATAAAAAACAATGCGGCCCGTAGGTCGCATGCGAGGTGATGGCGGCGCGGCAGCCAAGCTGGCCGCGGGCGCTATCTTACTCTTGGTTCACGTCTAGAACGATTTCGGTGAAGGAGGCAGCGTCTTCTAGCTCTGGCTTGGCTACAACCTGCGCCTTGGCTGCGTTGGCCGCCATCTGGAAGTCGTTTTGCAGGCGCCACATCAGGTTGGTGGGTGAATCGGAGTTGGCCAAACCTTCATCGCGGCTGATTTTGCCGCTGTTGATGAGCTCTGACAGCGCGCCCTCAAAGGTGACGGAGCCTTCGGCCATGGATTTTTCCATTGCCTCGCGCACGGCAGAGAAGTTGCCTTCCTCAATCATCTCGCTGACCAGCTTGGTATTCAGCATGACCTCAACCGCAGCCGTGCGCTTGCCTGATACGGTTTTGACAAGACGCTGCGAAATGACAGCCCGCATGGCAGATGCCAAGTCACCCAGCATGGTGGGGCGCACCTCCACTGGGTAGAAGCTGAGAATACGGTTGAGTGCGTGATAACTGTTGTTACCGTGCAAAGTGGCGAGACACAGGTGACCCGATTGCGCATAGGCGATGGCGGCCGACATGGTCTCGCGGTCGCGGATTTCACCGATCATGATCACGTCTGGCGCTTGGCGCAGGGCATTTTTCAGCGCAGTTTGCAGCGATGTAGTGTCGCTGCCGACTTCGCGCTGGTTGATGATGGAGCGGCGGTTGGTAAATTGGTATTCAATCGGGTCCTCCACCGTCAAGATGTGGCCGGTTTGGAGGCCATTGCGGTGGTCAATCATGGAGGCGAGCGAGGTGCTTTTACCCGAGCCAGTGGCTCCTACAAACAGTACCAAGCCGCGCTTGGCCATGATCAGATTTTGGAAGACTTCTGGCAGATCCAACTGCTCTAGCGTGGGGATATCTTGTGGCACATACCGGATCACGACAGCGCAGGTTCCGCGCTGGTGCATGGCGCTGATACGGAAGCGGCCCACGCCCTCTAGCGGCACACCCATGTTTAGCTCGCCGGTTTCGTCCAGTTCCTCAATGCGCTCGGGCGGCACGATCTCGGCCAGCAGGGTGCGTGGTGCGTCTGGTGTCAGGGTCTGGTTATTTAGCGGAATGCATTCGCCTTGAATCTTGACCAAGGCAGGCGCATTGGCCGACAGGTAAACGTCAGAGGCCTTGTTTTCGGCCATCAGACGCAAGATTCGCTCCATCGTTCCCATGGGGATCCCCTCTAGTGTGTATCGTGTTTATTGTAGGTGTAGCCAAGTGTATGGCCTGATATGCGGCGCTGCAATGTGGCGCTTATGCTGCACAGGCATTGCGCAGGCACAAAAAAGCCCTGCGGTGCAGGGCTGTAGGGTTGCTTTTTGAGAGGCGAATGGATTAGTCGCGCAGCAGATCGTTGATGCTGGTCTTGGCGCGGGTTTCTGCCGTCACTTGCTTGACGATCACCGCACAGTACAGGCTGTGGCTGCCATCCTTGGAGGGCAGCGAGCCACTGACTACGACGGAGCCCGATGGGATGCGGCCATAGCTGATCTCGCCCGTCATGCGGTTGTAAATCTTGGTAGATTGGCTGATGTACACACCCATGGAGACGACCGAGTTTTCTTCCACGATCACGCCTTCCACGATCTCAGAGCGGGCGCCGATGAAGCAGTTATCTTCAATGATGGTAGGGTTGGCTTGCAAGGGCTCAAGCACGCCGCCTAGGCCTACGCCGCCCGACAGGTGGACGTTCTTGCCCACTTGCGCGCACGAACCCACGGTAGCCCAGGTGTCCACCATGGTGCCTTCGCCCACATAGGCGCCGATGTTTACGTACGAGGGCATCAAGATGGCACCCTTGGCCACGTAGCTGCCGCGGCGGGCAACTGCGGGCGGCACCACACGCACGCCTGTAGCGGCAATATCGGCTTCGCTCATGCCGGCAAACTTGGTGGGTACCTTGTCGTAGAAGTTCAAATCGCCAGCTCGCACGAGATCGTTGTCTTTCAGGCGGAACGACAGCAGCACGGCCTTCTTGATCCACTGGTGCACGGTCCACTGGCCTACGCCTTCGCGGGTGGCTACGCGCAGCTCACCCACATCCAGCGCGTTGATGACGTGGTCGACAGCGTCCACGATCTCTTTAGGCGCGGTGGAGGGCGACAGCGTAGCGCGGGCTTCCCAGGCGGATTCGATGATGTTTTGCAGTTGTTGCGTCATGATTAGGCTTTTTTCCAGGATTGAATGAATTGCACGATGCGCTGAGCGGCTTGCAGGCATTCGGAGGTCTGTGCCACCAGTGCCATGCGAACGCGGCCAGCTCCAGGGTTGGTGCCGTTAAAGTCGCGGGCCAGATAGCTGCCCGGCAGGACCGTCACATTGTATTGGGCATACAGCTCGCGAGCGAACTCGGTGTCTGACAAGCCCATCTCTACAGGCACTCCCGCCCACAGGTAGAAACTCGCATCAGGCAACTGTACGTTCATCACGCTGGCGAGCAGCGGGGTGACTTCGGCAAATTTTTTGCGGTATTGCTCGCGATTGGCTTCGACATGACTCTCGTCGCCCCAGGCGACGATGCTGGCGGACTGAATTGTCGGGCTCATTGCTCCACCCTGGTAGGTGCGGTAGAGCGAGAAGGCCTTGATCAAATCTGCGTCGCCGGCAACAAAGCCGCTGCGCATGCCCGGTACATTACTGCGCTTGCTGAGGCTAGTGAACGAGACCAACCGCTTAAAGTCGGTACGCCCCAGCTTAGCGGCGGCTTCCATACCGCCCAGCGGTGGCTCATCACGGAAGTAAATCTCGCTATAGCATTCGTCTGACGCGATGACAAAACCGTAGCGGTCTGATAGCTCAAACAGTTTCTTCCACTCGTCCAGCGCCATCACCGCGCCGGTGGGGTTGCCGGGAGAACAGACGAAAATCAGCTGTGTGCGTTGCCAGATTGCCTCGGGCACGCTGTCCCAATCCACCGCAAAGTTCTTGCTGGCAATGCTGGGCACGTAGTAAGGTGTGGCGCCAGCCAGCAGGGTGGCTCCTTCGTAGATTTGGTAGAACGGGTTGGGGCACAGTACGACTGGCTCACTCTTGCTCGCATCCACCACGGTTTGCGTAAACGCAAACAGGGCCTCACGGCTACCGCACACGGGCAGAGTGTGCTTTTGGCCATCTACCACCAAGCTGTAGCGGGTTTTGAGCCACGCGGCAAAGGCATCGCGCAGCGCGGGCGTGCCGGCTGTAGCGGGGTAACTGGCCAAGCCCGCCAGGTCATCTGCCAGTGCTTGTTGGATGAAGGGCGGTGTGGGGTGGCGTGGCTCGCCAATACCCAGGCTGATCGGCGGCAGGCTGGCGGGTGGGGTAACACCGGCAAACAGTTGGCGCAGGCGCTCAAACGGGTAGGGCTGCAGTTTCTGGAGCAAGGGGTTCATAAGCAGACCATTATCGTGCAGCCGCAGCAGCTTTTGTGCGCTGCTTCGTCAGGGTGGCGACGGTACTTCCCCTTGCTGCCTGGCGTGTTTGCCCTGCATTACCAGGCCGTTTGGCCGATCTGGCTAAGGCAGCTTGTCGCGTTGCTGTCTGGCCTTGGCCAAAATGGCAGCAATCGTCGCCTTTTTGTCTGTAGCACTATCTGCAACGGGTGGCTGCACCAAGCTACCTTCTGGCGCCGAAACCTTGGTGGACGTAGGGCTAGGCGTCATAGCTGTGGGCGAAGCCTGTGTCAGCGAGGCGTTGTCGGTTGCCGCGTCTGCAGAGGGTTGAGCTTTTTGTGTGAGTTGCCCGCGGACTGAGGGGCGCCTATTGCTATGAATTTGATAACGATTGCGCGCTTGCATTGCTTGTGCATCACTCCAGGCAGCCCAGCCAGTTGCATTGCCACTAGCGTTGTCCAGCTCAATGCAATCTACCGGGCAGACGGGCAGGCACAGCTCACAGCCGGTGCAGGCGTCTGCAATGATGGTGTGCATACGCTTATTGGCGCCCAGGATTGCATCGGTCGGGCAAACCTTGATGCAAAGCGTGCAACCAATGCACCAGCTCTCGTCAATGCGGGCAATAGTGCGGGGGGCTTCTATCCCGTTGTCCGGGTTCAGCGTCAACTCGGGGCGGTTGGTAATTACGGCGAGTCGGCGCACACCTTCTTGCCCGCCGGGCGGGCACTGGTTAATAGCTGCACGGCCATCGGCAATGGCTTCGGCGTAATGGCGGCAATCGGGGTAGCCGCAGCGAGTGCACTGCGTTTGGGGCAGGGCATCGTCAATCGCCGCAATAAAAACAGCCAGCGCAGAGGCTGGCTGTACGGATGTTGTAGAGGTCTCGGTCACACCGTGTGCAAAATGTTCTGCTTGGAAGTAGCTGATTTTACTTTGGTGGGCTTGGGTGCAGGTTGGTTATTGGCCAAGATGAACTCTTTTAGCATGGGATAGACCATGGTGCGCCAGCGTTTTCCGCTGAAAATGCCGTAGTGGCCTGCGCCTTTAACTTCAAAATGGCGTGTGTCCTGATCTTTGAGGCCAGTGCACAGGTCGTGCGCAGCTTGGGTCTGGCCGGAGCCGGAGATATCGTCCAGCTCGCCTTCCACTGTCAGCAGGGCGCTGGTTTTGATGTCTTGTGGTTTGACCAGCTCCAATTCACCTTCCGGTGACTTGACCTGCCAAGTGCCGTTCACCAAGGCAAAGTCCTGGAACACGGTTTTAATGGTCTCCAGGTAGTAGGCTGCGTCCATGTCGAGCACGGCGTTGTACTCGTCGTAGAACTTGCGGTGGTGCTCGGCGCTATCTTCATCGCCCTTGAGCAGGTCTTTGAAGTAATCGTAGTGGCTCATCGCATGGCGGTCCGGGTTCATGCTGACAAAACCCATGTGCTGCAAAAAGCCGGGGTAAACGCGGCGGCCGGCGCCGGGGAAGTTGGCCGGCACGGGGTAGATCACATTGCTCTCAAACCATTGGATGTCATGTGTCGTCGCCAAGTTATTGACGGCGGTTGGCGAGCGGCGTGCGTCAATCGGGCCGCCCATCATGGTCATGGAAAGCGGCGTTAGTTCATTGCGGCTGGCCATCAGTGATACGGCGGCCAGCACAGGTACCGTGGGCTGGCATACGCTCACCACATGGCAGTTGCCATAAATGCCTTGGATGTGGCGGACGAAATCCTGCACGTAGTTGATGTAGTCATCCAGGTGGAATTCGCCGGACTCCATCGACACCAGGCGGGCATTCGTCCAGTCGGTGATGTAGACCTTGTGGTCTGCCAGCATGGTGCGCACGGTCTCTCGCAGCAAGGTGGCGTAGTGGCCCGACAGCGGTGCCACGATGAGCACAACCGGCTGCACTTTCATATCGGTGAGGGTTTGAGGATCATCGGAGAAGCGCTTGAAGCGGCGCAGCTCACAAAACGGCTTGGTGACTTCGATGCGCTCATGTACCGCCACCTCGTGGCCATTGCTGGCCGTAATGGTATTGATGTCGAAAGCAGGTTTTTCGTAATCTTTGCCCAGGCGGTAGAGCAAGTCGAAACCTGCCGATGCGCGCTGTGCGGTGCTGGTCTGGCTGACCGGCCACAGCGGATTGCTCAGCATCTTAGATGTGGCGTGCGCATATTCAGCGAATGGCTCCATCAGCGCGCGCTGGGTTTCATACAGTTGGTACAGCATCAAAACTCCGTTAATGTTGCATTGCAATATATCAGCACAAAGCTAGACTAGTCAGTAAAACTTCCTAGCGTAAACACGGGTGCTGCAGTGTTTCATGTGTCAACAACTGTTGTTGCTGACCATGCTTGTGCGCGGAAGTAGGTGCTAGCCCTAGTGTTCGGAGCTGGCTGCGCCATGGGTTTGCAGCCAGTCGGCAAACGCATCGCGTGCTGAGTTGCGCAGTACCTTGCGAAAGCGCTGTTTGTCTTCGAGGTACAGACAATGCCGCATCACCGTGAAGGGGTTGAAGCTGCTGCTGGGATAGCGGTGCTGAAAATCTGCCTTGTAGTGGCGAACGGAGGTGATGTGTTTTTGCACCACGGCAAACAGCCAGGACGCGTGGCGCACATCAAAGTCCTGCACCAGCTCGTCGATGAAGAACTCCACTTTTTGTGGGTCAAATTCATAGCCTGGGAAATGGCGCTGGCCGAACGCTACAAAACTGAAGGCGTCCAGCGGTTCATTGGCCTCGCCATAACCGGCAAGCGCTGCGTTTTCGACATCTTCTTCGCCACGCGTCAGGGCCAGTGCTAGGTTGGTTTCATTACGGATCTGCAAAAACTCGCGATCCGCCAACTCAAACAGAGCCGACAGAATATTGATTCGACGTCGCAAAATGGTTGGGATGGATTTTTTGTACTTGATCTTGTGGTCCAGCTCGCTCCATGAGTCCTGAATGATGGTACGAATCTGCAGCTCAAATGCCTGGTTGGCATAGGCGCGGTGCTCAGATAGCCGTGCTTGCTCATCGTTCAGGCGCAAATCCATATGGATGCCCTTGTAGCCAAAATCGGATTCGGAATCCTCCATGGGCGCTGTTTTGTCGGTGATTTCGATCACATCGAAAAACTCTCGCACCTTGGCCATGATGGCAGGGGGCTCGTCCTCGTACAGGCAGACCACGCGCACGCCAATCAGGTCTGTGATGTAGTCGGCAATGGCATAGCCTTCGGGTCGGTCTTCCACTGCGTTGCGGTACTTGCGCTTGAACTTGCGCACGCTTTCTTCCGCGTTTTTTACGCGGCACTCGATCTTGGCGATGTTGACACCGTCCAAGTTCTGCAAAATGGCTTCAATCAATGCATTGAACGAAGCGGCAGCTGCTTTAAGAGTTGGGAGTTGGCGGGCGTAGTGCTCCAGAAACTCCTGCTTGCGGATTTCAAAATCACGAAATGGCATACCGGGCTCTTGGAGATTTGTTACTTTTTGGCGTTCTCTGCCTTCGCTGCCACGATATCTGCAGCTGGTGTGCTGATTTGGGCTTGCGGCGCAAAAATATCCCACACTGCGATGAACAGTGCTGCAATCAACGGACCAATCACAAAGCCGGTGAGTCCGAATAATGACAAGCCACCCAAGGTGGAGATCAGGATCAGGTAGTCAGGCATCTTGGTGTCTTTGCCAACTAGCAGGGGGCGCAAAATATTGTCTACCAAGCCCATCACTCCTGCACCGAAGGCAGCCAGAACGATGCCCTGCCAAGTTTGGCCAACTGCTAGAAAATAGATAGCTACTGGCGCCCACACAATGGCCGCACCGACCGCAGGGAGCAAGGATAAGAACGCCATGACTACACCCCATAGCAAGGCGCCGTCAATACCTAAAATCCAGAAAATAATGCCGCCCAGTGCCCCTTGGGTAGCTGCAACCGCGAGGTTTCCTTTCACCGTAGCGCGCACCACGGTGATGAATTTGGCGCCCAACTTTTGCTTGTGATCGTCATCCAGTGGTACGGCTGCATAAATCTTGTGAACCAAGATTTTCCCGTCGCGCAGGAAGAAAAATAACAGGTACAGCATGATGCAGAAGCTGACCAGGAAGAACACGGTGTTCTGACCGATGGAGACCATCTTGGTCGCTACGAACTGGCTCACTTGTACAGAGACGCCTGAAATCTTTTCTTGAATGACCTTTGGGTCGTCTAAATTAAAGCGCGCCAAGGTGTCCGTGACCCAGGATGGGAGTGCCGAGTAGATTTGCTGAAAGTACTGGCCAAAATTGATCTTGCCAGTGTTAACGTGCTCATAAATGGACACGGACTCTTTGGCGAGCGACATGCTCAACAAAGTCAGCGGCAAAATGCACAATACCAAGCACAGCGACAGGGTAATTAAGGCCGCAAAAGTCGGGTATTTAGGGAATTTTTGGGCAATCTTTTTGTGTAGAGGTGTAAACACCACGGCCAAAATAACGCCCCAGAACACAGCCCCTTGAAATGGGAAAAGCACTGCAAAAAATGCAATAGTGACTATAACTAGCAGCAAGATGAATGCTTTGTCGTGAAGCGAGCGGGTATTGAGCATTGATAGCCAGCGATGGAATGAATAGCGCAAATGTATCTGAGTTACCGGGGTTTGCGCGTCGTCTAAAGCCTACGAATGGATCGCCGGGCAACCGGTAGGACAGTGTTATGCAGAAGTGGCACAATAGCCGCTGTTCGGCCCTTCCCAGCCACAGTCGCATCCGCCAATCGGTTCAGCCGTGTCGCGGAAGGTTTATTGCACCAGCTAATGCTTTCCAGAGGAAAGCGGAGGTCAGCGGAGAAAATGAGCGATACAAACTCTGTGTATCAAGCCTATCAAGGCAATACATATCTATTCGGCGGTAATGCCCCCTACGTGGAAGAAATGTACGAGAACTACCTGGAGAACCCAGGCAGCGTACCGGATACGTGGCGTGCTTACTTTGATGCACTTCAAAACGTTCCCGCAACGGATGGCAGCAATGCCAAAGACGTTCCTCATCTCCCTGTTGTAAATGCTTTTGCAGAACGCGCCAAGCAAGGTGGCACCAAGGTTGTCGTCGCCTCCGGTGCTGACTCTGAGCTTGGTCGCAAGCGCACTGCAGTGCAGCAGCTCATTGCTGCTTACCGCAATGTGGGCGCAAGCTGGGCAAACCTGGATCCGCTGAAGCGCCAAGAGCGCCCGGCTATTCCTGAACTGGAGCCTTCTTTCTACGGTTTTGCCGATGCAGACCAAGAGACCGTGTTCAATACCAGCAACACGTTCTTCGGCAAAGAAACCATGACCTTGCGCGAGTTGCTGAATGCACTGCGCGAGACGTATTGCGGCACCCTGGGTGCTGAATACATGTACGCTACCGACCAGAACCAAAAGCGCTGGTGGCAAGAGCGTCTGGAAGCTATACGTAGCAAGCCTGCTTTCAATGCGGATCAGAAAAAGCGTATCTTGGATCGCCTAACTGCCGCAGAGGGTTTGGAGCGGTTCCTGCACACCAAGTTTGTAGGCCAAAAGCGTTTCTCGCTGGAGGGCGGTGAGTCCTTCATCGTGGCGATGGACCAGCTGATTAACGCCGCTGGCGTCAAGGGCGTGCAAGAAATCGTGATCGGCATGGCACACCGCGGTCGTCTGAACGTGCTGGTGAATACTTTGGGCAAGATGCCTAAGGATCTGTTCGCCGAGTTCGACCACACGGCGCCTGAAGATCTGCCTGCTGGCGATGTGAAGTACCACCAAGGTTTCAGCTCTGATGTGTCCACCGCAGGTGGCCCTGTGCACCTGTCACTGGCGTTTAACCCGTCGCACCTGGAGATCGTCAATCCTGTTGTTGAAGGCTCGGTACGTTCGCGTATGGATCGCCGCAATGACCCGATGGGCAAGCAAGTGCTACCCGTGCTGGTGCACGGTGACGCGGCTTTTGCAGGCCAAGGCGTGAACCAGGAAACATTGGCGCTGTCTGAAACCCGTGGCTTCACCACTGGCGGTACAGTCCATATCATCATCAACAACCAGATTGGTTTCACGACCTCTGATCCGCGCGATCTGCGTTCCACTACGTATTGCACTGACATCGTCAAGATGATCGAGTCGCCCGTGTTGCACGTGAATGGTGATGATCCAGAAGCCGTGGCGCTCGCGATTCAGCTGGCCTTGGACTTCCGTATGGACTTCTCCAAGGATGTGGTGGTGGACATCATCTGCTACCGCAAGCTGGGCCACAACGAGCAAGATACGCCGGCGCTGACCCAGCCGCTGATGTACAAGAAGATCAGCCAGCATCCAGGCACGCGTAAGCTGTACGCAGACAAGCTTGCTACGCAAGGTATGGGCGAGACATTGGGCGACGATATGTCCAAGGCTTACCGCGCTGCCATGGATGCGGGCAAGCATACGGTTGACCCGGTGCTGACCAACTTCAAGAGCCAGTACGCTGTGGACTGGAGTCCCTTCTTGAATAAGAAGTGGACTGATGCTGCTGACACTGCTATCCCGCTGACAGAGTGGAAGCGTTTGGCTGAGCGCGTTACCACGCTGCCCGCCACCGTGACCCCGCACCAGCTGGTGAAGAAGGTGTATGACGATCGCGCAGCGATGGGCCGTGGCGATGTTAACGTGGACTGGGGCATGGGTGAAACCATGGCTTATGCCTCGTTGGTGGCATCGGGCTACCCCATCCGTCTGTCTGGCGAAGACAGCGGCCGCGGTACCTTTACGCACCGTCACTCGGTTGTGCACGATCAAAAGCGTGAAAAGTGGGACGAAGGTACCTACATTCCGCTGCAGAACGTGGCTGACAACCAAGCGCCATTCACCGTGATCGACTCCATCCTGTCGGAAGAGGCAGTATTAGGCTTTGAATACGGTTACGCATCGAACGACCCTAACACCTTGGTGATCTGGGAAGCCCAGTTTGGTGACTTTGCCAACGGTGCGCAGGTTGTAATCGACCAGTTCATCGCTTCTGGCGAAGTGAAGTGGGGCCGTATCAACGGTCTGACACTGATGCTGCCACACGGCTATGAAGGTCAGGGCCCTGAGCATAGCTCGGCACGCCTGGAGCGCTTCATGCAGCTGTCTGCTGACCAAAACATGCAAGTGACTCAGCCTACGACGGCTGCGCAAATTTTCCACTTGCTGCGTCGTCAGATGGTGCGCCCGCTGCGCAAGCCGCTGGTCATCATGACACCCAAGTCGCTGCTGCGTAACAAGGATGCGACCTCGCCCGTATCGGAGTTCACTTCCGGTGGTTTCCAGACCGTGATTGGTGAGCGCGATGAGACTATTGTGGCCAAGGCTGACAAGGTCAGGCGCGTGGTTGCCTGCTCGGGCAAGGTGTACTACGACTTGGTCAAGAAACGCGCAGAAGAAGGCATCAGCGATGTAGCCATCATTCGCGTGGAGCAGTTGTATCCATTCCCGCACAAGGCCTTTGCTGCTGAGCTGAAGAAGTACAGCAACGCCAAGGACATCGTGTGGTGCCAGGATGAACCGCAAAACCAAGGCGCATGGTTCTTCGTGCAGCACTATATTCACGAAAACATGCTGGACGGCCAGAAGCTGGGTTATTCCGGTCGTGCTGCTTCGGCATCACCAGCTGTTGGTTACTCGCACCTGCACCAAGAGCAGCAAAAGGCACTGGTTGAAGGTGCATTTGCAAAGCTCAAGGGCTTTGTTCTGACCAAGTAAGCTGCTGACAGCAAGTTTTACCGAATACAGGAAATATTGATATGGCAATCGTAGAAGTCAAAGTTCCCCAGCTGTCCGAGTCGGTAGCTGAAGCCACCATGCTGAACTGGAAGAAGAAGGCCGGCGAAGCCGTCGCAGTTGATGAAATCCTGATCGAAATCGAAACCGATAAGGTGGTGCTGGAAGTGCCGGCACCCGCTGCTGGCGTGTTGGTTGAGATTGTGCAAGGTGACGGCGCTACCGTGATAGCTGAGCAGTTGATCGCCAAGATCGACACCGACGCTGTGGCTGGTGCTGCTGCGCCAGCTGCCGCTGCGCCCGCACAAGCTGTAGCGGCCTCCACTGTTGCAGCTGCTGCACCTGCAGTGGCAGGTAACAAGGGTGATGTGGCCATGCCCGCTGCCGCTAAGCTTCTGGCGGACAACAACTTGTCCACCAGTGCTGTTGCTGGTACGGGCAAGGATGGCCGAGTGACCAAGGGTGATGTGCTGGCTGCGGTGGCTGGTGGCGTCAAGTCTACCGCCGCTGTGATTCCTACTGGCGTGCCTACCAAAGCACTGCCACAAGTGGCGACCCCTTCAGCCGCTAATCTGGGTGATCGCCCAGAGCAGCGCGTGCCTATGAGCCGCCTGCGTGCACGTATTGCCGAGCGCTTGCTGCAGTCGCAATCCACTAACGCTATCTTGACGACGTTCAACGAAATCAACATGGCGCCGGTGATGGCCCTGCGCAAGAAGTTCCAGGACGACTTCACCAA
>JAVXMM010000083.1:0-16034 GCA_036646255.1 Comamonas sp. | reverse complement strand
AGCGATACCTTGCCAAGGTATAGGTCGACGGTTCGAACCCGTTTTCCCGCTCCAAACAAATAAAAGGAAGCCTTCTGGCTTCCTTTTTTGTTGTTGTCATGCATGTTTGTTAAATACAGGCGTTGGCGCGGCTAGAATACAGCGCAGTGCTGCCTCGGTGGTGAAATTGGTAGACACTGCGGACTTAAAATCCGCCGCTATCCTGAATAAGGGGCGTGCCGGTTCGACCCCGGCCCGAGGCACCAAACGATCAAGCCAACAGGCCCGTCCTGTTGGCTTTTTTCTTCGTCTGTGGTCGACAAACAGGGCACAATGTCCGATATTGTGGATTCAACGTCGCTCGGGTAGGCGGCGCAAGCGATGCGGCTTGCCGTGTCATTAGCGTGGGGTTGCTTGTGGTCAACAGTAGCCCCCATATAGGAAGGTACAGAACATGCCCAGTTACAACCCACCCTTTGAGATCCATGTCCATGGCCAGGTGCTGTTGCGCTCCGATGTGGGCTTTGATGCATTACAAGAGGCTTTGAAGCCGCTGTGGCACTACGCGGGCGCCAAGTCGCTGGTCGACGGCGCAGAAAGCGCTTATGAGGAAGAGCCCGGCATTCTGTTCGAGCCCAAGGACCATGTGCTGCAAATGTGCTGGACGGTGCGCGGAGACGACGATTTCCGCCAATCGCTCGATGATATGTGCATGAACCTGAACGAGCTGACCGAGCAAGGCGCAGCGATTGAGGTGACCTTCTACGACGCTGCATTTGATGACGAAGAACAAGATCGCAGCGCCGAGTCGCGCGACGACTTCATGATGCTGTTCGTTGGCCCAACGCCCGCCGCCATCATGCAAGTGCAGCGCGATATGCTGGTGCAAGATGTGGTGAGTACCATGGAGCGTCATTTTGATGCGGGTGAGTTGCAAGGTGTGGTGGGTGAGATTGACAAGCTGTTCAGCCAGCGTTTTGATGCCCTCGTCGATTCACTAGAAATTGGCAAGCCACCGCGCGGTACCGGTGGCAGCACAGGTGGCCACGGCGGCGGCCGTCGCCCCCGTCATTTGCACTGAATTGACCTCTGGCGCCTGCTAGTTGGGCGCTAGAAGCTATTGATTTAGTAGTAAGCAAACCGCTTAAACCTCTATCCACTACAAGGCAGCCGCGTGCTGCCTTTGCCATTTTTTTCAGCTATGACCAATGCCGTTGCCTTGCCTTATTTGCAAGCCTACCCTCCCAGCCTGCAACAACAGGTGGCGGGCTTGCTGCAATCGGGCAAGCTGGGCGATTGGCTGCTGGCGCGCCACCCCGAGGCGCACAACATGCGGTCCGATAAAGCTCTGCACGGCTATGTGATGGACTTGAAGACCGAGTACCTGCGCAACGCAGCGCCACTGGCCAAGGTGGTGTATGACAGCAAGTTGCAGCTGGTGTACCAGGCGTTGGGCATTCATATGCGCAGCGGCAAAAACCACGGTGGCAAGACCCAGTCGCGTCATGAGATCCGCATAGGCAGTTTATTCAAACACGCGCCTGAGCCATTTTTGCGCATGATTGCCGTGCATGAGTTGGCCCACCTGCGCGAGAGCGACCACAACAAGGCTTTCTATCAGCTGTGCGAACACATGGAGCCGGCCTACCACCAGCTGGAGCTGGAGACGCGGCTGTATTTGACGTGGTTGGATGCTGGGGGGCGCAGGTTGTGGAAGGTGGAGGCTGCCGAGTAACAACGGCAAACTAAGCTGGGCTACATCGGACATTTGATGGGCTGATTGCGCTGACCTGTGAATGCCCCATTTGCACGGCTACTGAAGGAAACTGCAGATACCGGTGATTGCTGCCGTAACACCTCGAAGACGATTCGGGGTGATTTATCGAGCCCGGGCGGTGCTGTTGCTGCCTATTGTGTGCATTGGACGGTGGGCAGCGCCCTGCGCTATTCCAGTATCGAGCTGGTTATCGGGGAAGGGGCTGCCGTGGAGCAACGTGCCGTGGTATCGCTGCGTTACTACCTGGCGCAGGAGGCAGCTCTGTCATGGTGTGGATTTGATCAAAGGCGTTGTGGCTATACATGCCACCTGGTGCGCTCATGCCTTGGCACGTAGCTAGGTGATTGGTACGCCGCTGGCGGGCCAGGTGTTTAGAGCGGCTGAAACAATCCTTGATCATCATTGCTTCACGTAGTTGCACGCTGGTGCTGCCTGCCGCTTTGCGCGTCGTCTTAAACGCAAAGCTGCGGTTTGCTTGGCTTGTATTAGCTGCGCTTCGTTTGGTGGATGGAGCCGCGCATGGCAGAGGTGCAAGCACTGGATCAGGGTGCTTGATGTGATCTGTCAAACGGCAGATACGCAGCTGCTGGGCTCTAGCGATAACCAACGCCCCGCTGCATGCTGCAGCGCCGCCAATTCACCCGTCGTATAAAGCGAGCATTGTTTTTGCGCGGGCATCGCATCAACCGGTTTGCGCAGCATGCCGGTGGCATGCAGCAGGCTAAAGGTGCGGCGAGCTACGGGGGAGCCGGTGTCGATCAGGGCGACGTCGGGGCCGACCAAGTCGCGCAGAATGGCGGCCGCAAAAATGTAGTGGGTGCAGCCCAGTACTAAGGTATCTATCTCACCAGATTGATTGCCAAACTGGCCCATAGCGCCCGTGTACTGGGCGCAGAGTGCTTTGATTTGCGCCTCGCTTTGTGCTGCGCTCACTTCGGGGAGGGTGCTGTCCTCAATCGCCCGTGCAAGGCCACCGCAGGCCTGTACTACAAACTGGGTTTGTGAGGTGTGCGCAGCTTGTAGCGCGGCAAAGCGGGCGCTGCTGACAGTGCCTTGGGTGGCAATGACACCGACCTTGTGCGTTTTACTGTGTACAGCGGCTGGTTTCAACGCGGGCTCTACACCGATGATGGGCAGGCCGGTGTTGGTATCGCGCAGGGCATCAATCGCGGCGGCGGTGGCGGTGTTGCAGGCAATGACCAGGGCTTTCACATCGTGCGCTTCGCGCATCCAACGGGTGATGTGGGCGCTGCGTGCTTGCACAAAGGCATCACCGCGCTCGCCATATGGCGCGTTGCCGCTGTCGGCCAAGTAGACAAAGCGCTCGCCGGGCAGTTGCTCGCGCAGCGCGCGCAAAACGCTTAAACCGCCAATACCGCTGTCAAAAACACCGATGGGGGATGTGGGGCTGGGCATGGCGGTGGGTCTTTATCGTGCAAAGCAATAGCGCAAGATTGTAGGCAGCTGCGCGCTGTTATGCATCGACCTGGGCGAGAAGCATCATCGATGTGGTCGCAATGCTGGCAAGCAGCACCAAGGCGATGACCGCCAGCACATGTGCCGCTCGTGGCAAGCTCGGCCACCAGCGCTGCACCAAGCAGTGAGCCGGGGTAATCAGTAGCGATTGCAAGAAGCTGGCCGATATCAGCACGGGCCATAAGTGATCGCCTTGTATACGGTCAAGCAGGGCTGTATCGCCCGCTAGGCGAAAGAGTTGTTCAGCCGGCCAATAGCTGGCAAAACCCGGCAGGCCGAGGAAGACAAAGCTCAGCACCAAGCCAGCCGCCGTGCACAGCAAGGGCGTGCGATGGGAGTTAATCCATTGCCAAAGGTGTTTGATAAAGGACATAGTGGCATTGTGCCTGCAGAGAGCATTAATGAAATTGATAGCAGCTAGCGCCTTCTGATCATGTGCTAGCGGTAGTTTTATAGAAAATTTTCGTGAGTAGATTGACCCATAATCCCGACTCAGCCTCTGGCGGGCCCGCAAGCGGCTTGGGCCGCGCCGGTGTATAAATTTGCCTCTGTGAATCTGGAGTACTGCCGCTGCATGTTTTGTGCAGTCGGCTGCCGGGTACAAGCCGCAGTGATCGCGCTGCAACCACTAACAACAAGGAAACCGCAGCCATGGGCGCGCAATGGAAAGCAAAGGGCAAGGCGCTAGTCGCTGATGCCAAAGGCAAACTCTTCGGCAAACTGGTCAAGGAAATCATGGTCGCAGCCCGCTTGGGTGGCGGCGACCCTGCTGGCAACTCGCGCCTGCGCATGGCGGTAGAAGCAGCCCGCAAGGCATCCATGCCTAAGGACACGCTGGATCGTGCCATCAAAAAGGGTTCGGGTGCAGGTGCGGATGCCGTCAACTACGCCACCGTGCTGTTTGAGGGCTATGCCCCCCACCGTGTGCCGGTGATGGTGGAATGCCTGACAGACAACCCCAACCGCACTGCCCCCAATATGCGCGTGTGCTTCCGCAAGGGCCAGCTCACTGCGGTGGCTTGGGATTTCGACCACGTGGGCATGATTGAGGGTGAGCCCGAGAATGGCGCCGATGTGGAAATGGCAGCTATCGAAGCCGGAGCTCAAGATTTTGAGCCGGGCGAGGAAGAGGGTGTAACCCTGTTCATCACTGACCCATCTGACTTGGATACCGTCAGCAAAGCACTGCCCGCGCAAGGTGTGAAGGTGCTGTCGGCAAAGCTGGGCTACAAGGCCAAGAACCCGGTCAGCATGGGCAGCCTTTCGGCTGAGGCGCAAGAAGAAGTGCAAACCTTCTTGGCAGGCCTGGAGAATGACGACGACGTGCAACACGTGTACGTGGGTCTGGTGGATTAAGCCAATTGATCTGCTCCCAGGAAAAAGCGGCCTTGGTGGCCGCTTTTTCTATGTCGATGGTGCAAATTTAATAGCAAAGCGTTGCTGCAGGTACAAATCCATTGACAGCGCAGCCGAGTTGTGCCGAAATTCGCCTGCGCTGGTCGTCGGCGCAGTTTTTAAAAGAGCATATTCCATGAAAAAACTCATTGTTCTGATCGGTATCGCGCTGGCATCCCAGCTGACTTTAGCTGCTGACAAGGCACCGACCGCGCAGCAGCAACTGATGGGCACCTGCAATGTTGAAGCCAAGACGAAGGAGCTAAAGGGCGATGAGCGCAAGGCTTATATGTCGAGCTGCCTGTCTGATGGACGCAAGCGCCAACAAGAACGCATGAAGTCTTGCAACGTGGATGCCGAAGGCAAGAAGGGCGACGAGCGCAAGGCCTTTATGAGCCAGTGCTTGAAGAAGTAAGAGCTATTCGCCCCACCAAAACAAAGGCCCGCATCGTTTGATGCGGGCCTTTTGCATGGGGCAATATCTGCTTAAGGGCGCGTAACGTCGGCTTCAAACTCCAACGGCCCCGTCTTGGACACCAAGGCGTTGTAGATGGCGCAGGCGATGATCATGCTGACATAGCTGAAGATCAGGTAGAGCAGTGGCATCAGCAGCATGGGGAGCATTTGTACGACCTGAAAGCGAATAGGCCCTGGGCTCACCAGCATCGTGATCAGGGAAAAAGGGATGACGAAAATCACCATGCTAATGGACAACAAGATAGCCATCACCTTGGCGTTTTGGTGGAGCGGAACGCGCTGGATTTGGATTCTCATGGCTTTCACTTTTCCTCTTGCTGTACGAGTTTGTAGATAGCTAGAGTTTATAAAGCAGCGGCGGCGGAAAATCCAATCTATTGATGCCAGGCGTTGTTTATCGGAGCTTAAGCGCTGAATCTGATGCGTATTTTGGTGCCGTGATTGGGCTAAATTTGATAGCAGCTATTGCCCATGAGTAGGGCGATAGGGCGTGCTCTAGATCAAAGTTTTTTCCATACCAGCAGCCGGTTGTTGGCGGGCATGGCGTGATCGTGCAATAGGTGTAATTGGTGCTGTGCTGCCAACTGCGCTACCGCTTCTATATCGCGGATACCGCTGGCTGCATCGCGCTGGCGTAGCCAGCCGTCAAAAGCACGGTTGCTGTCGCTGGTGAACTGGCTGCCGTAGTTAAACGGGCCGTAGACGGCAAATACGCCGCCCGTCGGCAAGTTGCTGCCCACCAGGGCAAACAGGCGCTCTACCAGCGGCCAGGCGACGATGTGTAAGGTGTTTGCAGTAAAGGCTGCGTCAAACACGCCATCTGCAGTGCTGGGCCAGGCGCTGCTGCGTAAATCCAGCTCCACCGGCACGCGCAGGTTGGGCGCGGGGTGGGCGGTATGCCAGGCATGTATGCCGCCGTGGTGCAAGGGCAGCTCGCTGGTCTGCCATACCAGCTGCGGCATCTGCGGTGCAAAGTACACGCTGTGCTGGCCGGTACCCGAGCCTACTTCCAGCACATGGCAGCGGTCGGCAAAGGCGGTTTGCAGTACCTCCAGAATGGGTGCGCGGTTGTTCTCGCAGGCTTGTGAGAAGGGCAGATCGGTCATGGCATGGCGATAAAAAAAGACCTGCTGAGTATGCAGCAGGTCGCGTTGGTTGCAAGAGCGGCGTGATCAGCGGAGCTTAGCCGCCGCGCACCATTTGCACAATCTTGGCCGTATTCAGGCCGCGTGCGGTTTCTTGCATCTGCGGCAGGTAGCGGTTTTGCAGTTGCTGGCCGTCTTGCATTACATGCTGGTAGGCATTTTTCAGCATATCCGTTGACAGCTGGCGCCCGCCTGCGTAGTACTGGTTGGCTACATGGCCCAGCGCGTAGGTGCTGGCAAAGCTCATGCCACTGCTGACTGCCTGTTTGCCCAAACCGCCAAAAATACCTTTGCCAGCCTTGCCCAGCAAGCCCCCCAGCAGCTTGCGGCCGGCTTGCTCCAGATACTGCGATGTCAGGCCTACGCCCAGGGTGGCTAGCAGATCTTTGATGTGGCCGGTGTCTAGCTCGTAGCCGTAGCTTTTGCCGATCTGGTAGACCAAGCGCATTTGCAGCGGGATGATAGCGAGCGTGGACAGGTTCTCAGGCAGCAGCTCTATCGCGCCGTTCATGATGGCGGATTTGAGGATTTTGCTGTCCATGTCGGCAGAGGATAAATCGCTGGGGCGCCGCGAAGATGCGCCCGCTGCCAGTTGGTCTGCCGCTGCAGGGTGGGGTGCTTGCGCGGCAGCGGGCAGGGCGGCCTCGGGCAGGCTGGCTTGCAGGGGAGCAGCGGCTACGTCGCGTGCCTGTAAGTCAAAATCTAGCGCGGTAGCCGTGGTCAAACCTGCAGCGGTGGCGGAACTGTGTGTTGTGGACGTTGCGGATGTGGCTGGTGCAGTGGCAGCGCCCATGTCAAAAGCCGTGCGCAGCTGCGCTAAAAATTCTTGCTCCTTGGCACTGGTGCTGCCGTCGGCATCGCACACGCATACGGCCATTTCATAGGCTAGCTGGCGTGATTCGGTGCTGCTTAGCTGGGCCAGTACATCATTCAACTGCACGCGGCGAAGCAGTACATCTTGGTACAGGCCAGGCAGATTGACTTGACCATCGCTTGCCAGGCCTTCGGCCACTTGGCGGATTTGTTCGCGTTCGCGGTCGTGTTTTTCGCCATCGGCAAACGATGCCAACAGGCAAATGGTGAGAATGGCGCGAATCTCATCAGCAGTCATGACAATCCTTGGTTAAAAGTTGGCTCTTTGAGTGGTATTGGTGCACTAGGTTCCCCAGCCGAATAGCTCGGCTTGTAAGCAGGTGAGTGCAGTTTGGGCGCTTTGTGTTATCAAAATTGATAGTGGTAAGCGCTTGCTGGGTGGGCGTTACTGCCTATTTCTATCAAAATATGTGATGCTGCAGGTCTATAGATTGGAGAAGGCTTCGGTATGCACGGGCACACCGCGCAGCACGCTGAAGATTGAGGCGCACAGGCGCACAGGCGCAAAAGCGGGCGGATGTTGACCCTGGTGGCGTGCACGCTGGCTATCCACCGAGTGCGGGTGTTAGGCAGGTGGTGGCTGCTAGTGGTTTGTAGGAGCTTGCCATTGCCAAAAATGCAGGGCCCGGCGGGAATGGTCGTTGGTGGGCTATGCGATCACGCCGTGCGGCGATCAACGTCATCTTCTCGGCCAGTTGCCGCTGGAACATGCACACCTGTGCTGCGCCACCTTGCTGCCTGGGGTAAGTCGTGCCACATCGGGAACGGGCCAGTAAATGCAGCTTGCGCCGGGCGGTGCAAACAGAGCTTGCTGTGCCAAGCTTGCGGTGGTCTGGCTGGCGCAGTAAAAGACGGCATCGTCCCAGCCGATTTCGTAATACGGGGGAATGAGAAAAGCGTTGGGAGAGTACTGGGGCCAGCTGGTTAATGGCCCGGGGTGGGCACCAGCAGACCGGAATGCTAGCTACTGGCTACCATGTACACATGGTGCTGTCATTAAGCCATGCCTGTGCTGGCGAGCAGCGCCACCTCCCAACAGAACACAAGCCAGCAGGGCTAGGCGCATATCGCGGCGAACTGAAAGCTGGGGAGTCGGTTGTGTGGGGGGCGCGGTGGGCGCTAATCAGGCGGGAGGCGTGTTTTCGTCAGGCTGATCGGTGTTGACTGGTGCTACTGGCGCTACTGGAGTAGGACTCAGGGATTGGTGCGTGTATGACGAATCCGGGCCGCCATGGGCCTTGCGCTGAGCTTTTTCGGCCTTCTTCTTCTTCTTCTCTAGCTCTCGCTGGCGCTTCTCAAACTGGTAATTTGGCTTGGGCATCGTTATTGTTCCTGTGGTTGCAAGCCTGCCACCATACAGCATGGAGGCTTCCAAGGAGGTTAGCGTAGCTTTACATTGCAAGTCTTAGCGCTATTGGCGAGTGTTAAGAGTGGCGAGCACCACCCAGCACATCGTAGATGAGAATCGAACCGGAGTTAATGGAGGCGAAACCTGTTGAGACGATTGAGCCATAAGCAGCATAGCTAACAATATTCACCAGAGGTGCGTGAAAGCGCAGTTCGTCTAGTGCAAGGGTGCTCGGCTAATAATTCATCGCGATGGGCTGAATGCGAGTCGCTCGCACCCAAAGTCGGCTGCAGCATCACCACACTAGGGCCTTGATAAGGGCTAAGACACCCTCTCAATGGTGTTCATTCGCGGTACCCCAGATATCCACATCTGGATGGAAAAACGATAGAGAGAGGAGCAAGGGGAACTGCCTCTGCAGGGTGCACCCCCCGGCCAGGCGCCCAATGACAGACCCCTGCAAATATGTGGCATGTGGCTTGCAGCCAATGCGGATAGACTTCCCCCCCGCCAACGGGCTAGTGAGTCCAGCAACAAAACCAGGGCAACTTGCACAGCAAGACCTTCGCCAAATCCTTGCCAGAAGCCGTCCCTGGACACCAGCGTGATCAGCAGCATTAGCAGGGCTGCGCCAAGTACAGCCATCTCGATCCAGGTGGTGGTGAAGAAACGGTGCGTCACGCCCTGCAGGCGCTGGGTTTGGCCTGTGACGGCGCGCGCCTGTTAGCGCATGGCGAGCTGCTGCACGCGTTGAAGATCGCCAGCGCTGCGCAGCGAGACCGAGGAGCCGCCTCCGATCTGGATCAACGCCACCATCACCAGCAGCCCAGCTGCACTGCACCAGAATGTGTGGTGGCGCCAAATATCCCCACACCAACGGCCAGCACGCCGATCAGAGTGAGTAACAACCCGGCCGTTCGCTTCCCCATGGGGTAGGCTTGGATCAAGTTCACCGTTCCTCCTCCGGTTGGCTACGGCCACGCCTGTACCAGCGCCTATCCACAGGTATGGGATTGATTGTCGGGGCTGGCACGACCCACCTGCAACGAAGCGCTGGCCAAGTCCAACCGGCTTGCTCGTAGCGCTGAGTCACACCTACTCGCCATCGACCCGGCGCGTTACTCGCTGAGCGCCTCGAGTACCAGCTCGGCCGTGATGCCGCTGCTGTACTGCTGCTGCCCGGTTATCAATCGACCATCGCGAATGGCGAACGGCTCGTTGGCGGAGAGGCGAACAAAGTTCGTGTTCGCGATCTTGGCTGCCTCGGTCTCGATGGTGTAGTCATTGAGCGTCATGCCGAAAGCCGTGTTGAGCTCCGCCTCTTCCTCGTCCGTGAAGCCTGTCCATCGTTTGCCTTCCGCCAGCAGCTTGCCGTTCGCGAGACGAGTCCATAGCAGGAGCGAGGCGCCGTGACAAATCAGGGTCACGATCTTGCCAGCGTCATAGAAGCGGGCGATCAACTGGTGCAGTTCGGTGTCGTCCTTGAACGTCACCAGTGGCGCACCGCCGCCCGCAACCCAGACGGCGTCGTAGTCGTTCACCGTCACCGAACTGATGGGTGGGGTGTTTTTGAGCAGTGCACCGAATTTTGCGTGGTGAACAAAGCCGAGGCTGATGAGATCGTTTGCATAGGGGCCGTCCGGCGTGCGTGGGTCGCTGTGCGTGTCGTACATCACTTCGCCGCCATGGGGAGAGACCAGGTCGACTTGGTGACCCGCATCCATGAACATATGAAAAGCACGCGTTGCCTCCTCCGCGAAGAAGCCCACGGTGAAACCCTTGAGCTGCGTGGTGTTTGAGACGATCAACAGTATGCGTCGTGGGCTAGGCTTGGCGCTGTTGCGGGTCTCGATGTGGGTGTTGGATGCAGTCATGTCTGATTCACTTTCATTACTGAGTTGAGCGGCATGCGCGTGGTGAGTCAACGGTGATGGAGCCGAAGGATCGGTCATTCGATTCGAATCGCACGCACGAAGAATGCGGCCGACGATCGTATCGGGCAGTCCCGATACTTCTGTGAGCCTTGTTCCTGAGTTTCGTGAGAGGGGCTGCAGCCTGCGCTGCGTCCAGTATCAGGCAGCAGCGACACGCGCAAGTGCCGTGTCCTGCTCGGGAGTTCCGCCGGACACGCCGAGCGCACCAATCAGCGTGTCTTCGGGGTCGAACAGCGGAATGCCACCGCCCATCAGCAGCAGCCCTCCCGCGTGGATGTGGTCGAAATGCGGGTGCGGCTGCCCCACCTGCAGCGGTGCGTTCAGCGCTTCGCTCGGCATCTGGAACATCACCGAGGCACGGGCCTTGGCGAGGGCCAGCTCGTTCGACGCCAGCCAGGCACCGTCCATCCGCGAAAAAGTGACTAGGTTGGCGCCGGTATCGAGGACCGCGAAGACGGCATTCAGCCCGGCTTTCTGGGCCGCGGCGCGGCCTCGCGCCACGATCTGCTGCGCCTTGTCCAACGAAACGTTAGGCATTCTGTGACCACTCTGTCGCTTGCCACTGCTTGGCAGCCTCGATCGTCGCGAGCGGACGCATGGTGCGGTACAGGTGTTCCTTGGCGGGGATGATCTCCACCATTGCGTCGATCATCTCCTGCGGGTCGGCCTGATCGACCAAGCTGCTGCTGAAATCGGGCATCGGCACGACGGCCGTGTCGGCGTTGTACCACTGAACATAGCTCTCGGCGCCGGTATCGTTGAAGCCTGTGCCGAAGACGCCCGGATTGACCGTGGCCACTTTGATGCCATAGGGCGCGAGTTCGGCCTTCATCGAGCCTGCAATCCCCTCGATCGCGTGCTTCGTCGCGCAGTACACACCCAGGAACGGCACTACCAGGATGCCGCCCATCGATGAAGTCCACACGATTTTTCCAGCCTTGCGCGCGACCATCTTGGGCACGATGGCCTGGACCAGCTCCAGGTGGCCGAACAGGTTGATGTCGAAGGACTCGCGCACGCGCTGCATCGGAATGTCGACGATCGAGCCGCCTTCCATCACACCGGCATTGAGCACCAGCACATCTGGATCAAACGAGCCAGCGTGGGCGATGTCGATTTTGTCGAGCAGGTTTAGCTTGATCACCTCGAGGGTGACACTCGCCGCTGCGGCATCGGCGCGCAGGCTGCGTACCTGTGGCCAGGTTTCGGCGGTGGCGACCACTTGGTGGCCCATACGCGCCAGTTCAAGCGCTGCACCACGACCAAAGCCAGAGCTGGCGCCAGTAATCAAAATCTTCTGTGACACGGATATTCCTTGAGGTTATTGCCCATCGCAGTCTATGGCCCCCTCAATACAAAGACAATATCGCTAATGCACCATACTCAAATGAGGATATTTCATCAATCAAGATTCCACTTCTTTATGACGAGCATATTTCCCACCAAGATGTTAATAGCCTTTGCTTTTGATGGATGTGCTGCCAATCAATTTCAGATTGCAGGCAAATTTTTGGTGAAGAAATATATGTCCGTTCTTACTACTTATACAATTTTTGAATTTCAATGAGTGACTTTCATCAATTGAAGTCCGGCGATCTATTTGCCCTCAACGTATTTCTCGCGGTGGCTGATCACTTGAGTTTTCGCGCGGCCTCGGTTGCACTGGAAGTTACACCGTCGGCTGTAAGTCACTCCGTGAAGAGTCTTGAGCACTTGCTGGGTGTTCGGCTGTTCCACCGCACCACGCGCAGTGTGTCTTTGACGGATGCGGGTGAGCGCCTCGCTAAAAAGCTTCGCCCTGCCATTTTTTCCATTTCAGAGGCCATGCAGGAGATCGGTGAGCTGCGCGGCACTCCCAGTGGCACCCTCAGAATTAATGCCAGTGAGGGCGCCATCCGGATGGTCTTGCTTCCCATACTCGCTCGATTTTTGCTTGAATATCCTCGCATTCATCTAGACATCGTGAATGACGGAAAGCTGAGCGACGTCGTGGCCGATGGATTCGATGCAGGAATCAGGCTAGCCGAGGCGGTACCCCAGGACATGATCGCTGTGCGCGTTTCGCCAGAGGTTCGCTTCGCAGCGGTCGCGTCACCCTCTTACTTTTCGCTGCGAGGCCGCCCCGCCGTGCCGCAAGATCTGCATAACCACGATTGCATCCGGTTTCGCTTCGAAAGTGGCGCGATCTATCGCTGGGAGTTCGAACTCAATGGCGTTAAAGAGGCGATAGATGTTAATGGCCCTCTTACATTGACGGATAAAAATCTGATGGTGGATGCCGCGATGGAAGGGATTGGCATCGCATTTTTACCCGGGCATTTGGCACGTGAGGCGCTTGAGCATGGCCGCCTGGAGCGTGTGCTGGAGCAGTGGTGTCCCATCTTTCCAGGCCTTCGCCTTTACTACCCGGGCCATCGCCATGTGCCAAGTGCCTTGCTGGCGCTGATCTCCATGATTCGTCAAGAAGAGGCCAGGTTTTGATCTGATGTTTGGTGTGGGTGTCGTGTCAGCTCCGCCCACTGCAGGCTGAATGTCCATATTCGGCCGAATATTCGGAGTGGCGCTCCCAGGCAGTGAATAGGCAGGTATTTGGCGGATTCAATCGGCCGTGGCAACACCAGCTTATAGAAAACATTTTAGATGTCCCGGACCTGATTGGACAAACGAGCCGTCAATCGATGGCTAATTCTGGGATGGTAGAGCTATCTAATTGAGATTTTGTAGTCAAAAATTAATATGACATTTTGTAAGATGCCTGAGGCCAGAAAAGGAAGTCAGATGATTAACTGTCAAACCACGACTGTTTATCAACCTGATTTTTTAATAACGCGGGACTCTTCATGTACCTGGAGTTTTCCCATTTGAGCGGACACCTGTATCGTCTTCATTTTTACGGTGTGACGCCCTGCTCCAGGTTCTCGAACCGGACTTCTTCAACCTCAGTCGGGGCACACTGCGCCGCCACACCAGCCGGAACAAAATGCAGTGAGCCCGTCGCCTGCACCTCGCGGAGAACCGCCAGCGCAACGTAAGTGCGGGGCTCCCGAGGAGTTTGAAAACTGCATAGGCGCGAGTTACGTCCTCATAGTGCCAACGTTCTGGGGGATTCGGCGGCAAGTCAAGAAACTGACCCGCCAATGCCACGTCGTTCAAATCTGGTTGAAACGAGTGCGGGGCAAACGAGTCCAGGTTTGGCGAACATGCCTGCATGTGGCCCGAGAACCGCTTCTAGCTCGGTGAGTAGGTTTGTCCATATGGTGCTTCCAGGTTTCCAACCTGTGAGGTCTAGCGCCTGAATTAAGCCGAACCGTAAATCGATTACGGCTTGGATGAATGGTCAGACCTCACTCTACATTCCCGGGTTTGTTCGGCTATCTCCAACTGTAACCACGGCGTCGTGGTGCGCAGTACAAAAGCAAGAATCGGATAGAAGCTAGCAATATGGATCGATAAGATCTGCCAACACTAAGGAAGCAGGAGTTGGAGATGAATGTACTCGCGAACAAGGTGGCCATCGTTACAGGAGCTAGTTCTGGAATCGGACGCGCGACTGCCAAGCTGTTTGCAAGAGAGGGCGCCCGGGTCGTCGTGAGCGCGCGCCGTAAAAGCGAACTCGACTCGCTCGTTGGCGAGATTGAGGCGGCGGGTGCTCAAGCCATCGGGGTCGCGGGCGACATTGGATGTGAAAAGCTGGCAAAGAACTTGGTTGATATGGCAATCTCTCGCTTTGGTGGCCTTGACATTGCATTCAACAATGCGGGCGTGACTGGCGAAACGAAGCCAACCATGGATGTAGCACTGAGCGAGTGGCGCGATACGCTCGACACCAATCTGACCAGTGCTTTTCTGGGTGCCAAGTACCAAGTGCCAGCGATGATCGCACGCGGCGGCGGCTCGCTTATTTTCACGTCATCTTTTGTCGGCTATACGGTCGGCATGCCCAACATGGCCGCCTACGCCGCTAGCAAGGCGGGGCAAATTGGTTTGGTCAAAGCCCTTGCAGCCGAGTTCGGCGCGAAAGGTGTCCGGGTAAATGCGATCCTCCCAGGGGGCACCGATACGCCCGCAAGCATAACCAATGCTCCGGGCGCCACTCCCGAAATCCTGGCATTTGTTGAGCGCCTCCATGCACTGAAACGAATGGCTTTGCCTGAAGAAATCGCGCGATCCGTTTTACATCTCGCATCGGATGCGTCGAGCTTCATCACGGGTACGGCATTCCTCGTCGACGGCGGCGTGTCAATTAATCGAACCTGATAACGCAAATCGACCCAGTGCAGCAGCATAGCGCTGGTGTATTCCGGCCCGGTGTCGCAACAAATCACTCGTGGTTTGCCACGCCAGGCCATGATCTGCCTCAGGACTCGGATCACACGATGGGGCGGCAGCGAGAAGCCCACTTCAATACCCAGAGCCTCGCGGTTGAAGTCATCGATCACGTTGAGCAGCCGGATGCTGCGCCCGTCCTCGAGCTGGTCATTCATAAAGTCCATCGACCAGACTTCGTGCAGGTCTCAGGCACTGTGAGAGGCTTTGGCTTTGCCGTACCAGGCGTATGCGTGGCTTGATACGCAGATTCAGCTCCAATTCCCGGTAGTTGCGGTAGAGACGTTTGTAGTTCCAGGTAAGGCCACGCACGTTGTGCAGATGCAGAAAGCACAGGCCAAAGCCCCAGTTGCGGTTGTTGTCAGTCAGACGTAGCAACCACTGGGCGATCTCATCGTCTTTGCTGTCATGGTGAGCCTCGTATCGTTAGCAGGCTTGGCTGATCTGGAATGCTTGGCAAGCTGCTCGAATCGACACGCCGTGTTGCTGCACTGCTCTCTGAGCCATCTCGCGCTTGCTAGATGGCATCACCACTTTTGTGCAAGAGCCTACTAGACGATCTCCGCCTTGAGCTTCTCCTCAACGTACATCTTGCGCAACCACCGGTTCTGCTCTTCCCGCTCCTTCATGCGAGCCATGAGCGACGCATCCATGCCACCGAACTTGGCCCGCCACTTGTAGAGCGTCGCCGAGCTGATGCCTCGTTCACGACGGAGTTCAGGAGCCGCTAGGCCGGCTTCTGCTCGCTTGAGCGCGTCGGTGGTCTGGCTGGCGATGAAACGTGATTTCTTTATGGTGGAGATTCTCCTGTGAGGTTCCCTACTTCTCAGCACGCTGGAGTTGCGGGGGGATGAGCATTCCTTTGCTATGCATTTGCTGCAGGCCGGTTCCAGCATTCTCTCGGTGCAGGAGCTGTTGGGCCATGCGGATGCGAGCACGACCATGATCTACACCCATGTGCCTAACAAGGGTGGGCATGGAATTTTGAGCCCACAGGGTGCCCTGTAAGCATTGCGCAGCGCGGCTGCCCGGCCTGCCGCTCCAGCCCGGGCAGCAACAAAAAACCGCCCGAAGGCGGTTTGGATGCCTCAAGGCAAGAGGGTGGGCGGTTTAAGCGCCGGCTACTTCAATGCCTTTGAACTCACCGGTGGCAATTTTTTCTTTCCATACGGCGGGGCCGGTGATGTGTGCACTGGTGCCACCGGCATCCACGGCCACGGTCACGGGCATGTCGACCACGTCGAATTCATAGATGGCTTCCATGCCCAGGTCTTCAAAGCCCACCACCTTGGCGTGCTTGATGG
>JAVXMM010000082.1:0-16333 GCA_036646255.1 Comamonas sp. | reverse complement strand
GCGGTTGGACAGCACGCCAGTGATCAGCAGCTTCTTGCCGGTCAGAAAACCCATTTGTTCTTCTCCTGGTTGGTTTCGCACCATGCGAAACGTTAAATCGATCATGCAGAAGCCAATGCGCCACAGTTATCGCAATTGCGGGTGACAAACGCGGCGCCCGGCCTCCGGCTGGTGCAGAATTGTCGCATGCGCTTTTGCCTTCCGTTGATTTTGTGGGCTGCTGCGGCAGCACCGGCTTGGGCCGATCATGCTTATGCCCTGTGGGGCGAGCCGCGCTATGGCGCGGATTTCAAGCATTTTGGCTATGTGAACCCTGCTGCCCCCAAGGGGGGCGAGCTGCGTCTGGTGTCTGGCCTGCGCTACTCCACATTTGACAAATACAACCCGTTCACCATCAAAGGCTCGCCACCGGCCTACTTGAGTGACATGCTGTTTGAGAGTCTGCTCACTGGCAGCCTGGACGAAACCGCCACCGGCTACGGGCTGCTGGCCGAAGGTGTGAAGGTAGCCCCTGATGGCCTGAGCGCCACCTTCCGCCTGCGCACAGCGGCCCGCTTTCACAATGGCCAGCCGGTGCTGGCGCAAGACGTAAAGCACAGCTATGAGACGCTGATCAGCAAGTACGTGTCACCGGGTTACAAAACCCTGTTGATCGATGTGGACGGCTGCGACGTGATTGACGAGCGTACCGTGCGCTTTCGCTTTAAAAAGCCCAACCGTGATTTACCTTTGACTGTGGGCGGCCTGCCGGTGTTCAGCCGCGATTGGGGCAAGGGCGCGGACGGTAAGCCCAAGCCGTTTGACGAAGTGATTACCGACACGCCGATTGGCAGCGGCCCCTACAAGATTGGCCCGGTCAACTTTGGTCGCGACATCACTTATGTGCGCGACCCACAGTACTGGGGCAAGGATTTACCAGTTCGCGTGGGCTCGGGCAACTTTGACAAAGTCACTGTCAAAATCTACAAAGACGCCACGGCGCGGCTAGAAGCACTGAAGGCGGGTGAGTTTGATGTGATGCGTATTTTTAGCGCGGGCGACTGGGCGCGGCGCTTGTACGGCAAGCGTTTTGACAGTGGTGAGCTGCGCAAGGGCGTGTTTGCGCACAAATTGCCATCTGGTTTTCAAAGCTATTTTTTGAACACCCGCCGCCCGCTGCTGCAAGATCAGCGCGTGCGCGAGGCGCTAGGCTTGGCGTTTGACTTCGAGTGGATGAACCGCCAGATGTTCTATGGCGCCTACCAGCGTGTGCATGGCCTGTTTGGCAATACGGCATGTGAGACGCGTGGCGTGCCAACCGAGGAAGAGCTGGCCTTGCTGAAGCCGTTTGAGAAGGATTTGCCTACGGGCACGTTGGACGCCATACAGCCGCCGCCCCGCACCGACGGAGAGCACAGCTTGCGCGCCAACCTGCGCCAGGCTCAGCAGCTGTTGGCCGATGCGGGCTGGCAGATCAAAGATGGTATGTTGCGCAATGCCAAGGGTGAGCCGCTGGTGCTGGAGTACCTGGACAGCAGTGAAGGCGGCGTCAAGATGATGAGTGCCTGGGCTCGTAATTTGGAGAAGCTAGGCATCACGTTGAAGCTGCGGGTAGTGGACTTTGCGCTCTACCAACAGCGCATGGACAAGTTTGACTACGACATCGTCTCGCTCAACATCCCCGGCACCAACAACCCGGGGCAGGAGTACGCGGACTTGTTTGGCAGCGCGGCGGCTGATCAGGAAAGCTCGGGCAACTTTATCGGTCTGAAGAACCCGGCGGTGGACGCCATGATTGCCCAAATGGCTAGCGCCAAGACCATAGGCCAACTGCTGCCAGCCTGCCATGCGCTAGAGCGCATCATCGTCGCCGGCCATTATTTGGTGCCTGCGTGGTATGCACCATCGCACCGCATGGTGTATGACGCCTGGCGCCTGGTGCCGCCGCCGCAAACGCCGGCCTACACGCCGGGTGAGACCTGGGTGATCTACAACTGGTGGGCGCAGCTGTCGCCGCGCAATGCCCAGACTGCGAAGCCATGATTTATGATAAAACAAGGCTTGGCGACCGCCCACTGGGCGCTAGTAGCTATTATTTTTATAGTTAACGCCGATTGATGCCTAGCGCGAAAGCCTGCCCGCCATGTTTGCCTACATTCTTAAACGCCTGCTGCTGATGATCCCGACCTTGTTCGGCGTGCTGCTGCTGACTTTTGCCGTCATCCAGTTTGTGCCGGGTGGCCCGGTAGAGCAGTACCTTGCCGAGGCCAAGGCTGGTGCAGGCGGCGGTGCGGAGGGCGGAGGCATGAGCTATCGCGGCGCGCAGGGCATCGATCAAAAACGTCTCGATGAAATCAAGGCGCTGTACGGTTTTGACAAACCTGCACCTGAGCGCTTTGTGCAAATGCTGCGCCAGTTCGCCACTTTTGACTTGGGCAAGAGCTTTTTTCAAAACAAAAGTGTGTGGCAACTCGTTAAGGAGAAGCTACCCGTCTCCATCAGCCTGGGGTTGTGGACGTTTTTTATCAGCTACCTGGTCGCCGTGCCGCTGGGCATTGCCAAGGCAGTGCGCGCGGGCAGCAAGTTCGACTTGTTCACCACGCTCATTATCTTGGTGGGCTATGCCATACCCGGCTTTGTGCTGGGTGTGGCGCTCTTGGTCATCTTTGGTGGGCAACTGGCTTGGTTCCCGCTGCGCGGGCTGACATCGGCCAACTGGGACGAGCTGAGCTGGGGCGCTCGCATTGTGGACTATCTGTGGCACATTACCTTGCCTGTCACGGCTATGGTGGCTGGCAGCTTTGCCGTAACGGCCATGTTGACCAAGAACGCTTTTTTGGAAGAGATACGAAAGCAGTATGTGGTGACGGCCCGCGCCAAGGGCCTCTCTGAGCGCCAAGTGCTGTGGCGCCATGTGTTTCGCAATGCCTTGCTGCCGATTGTGACGGGATTCCCCGCTGCGTTTGTGGGCGCCTTTTTTACCGGTGCCTTGTTGATTGAGACACTGTTCTCGCTCGACGGACTGGGCCTGCTGGGCTATGAGAGCGTGATTCGCCGCGACTACCCCGTGGTGTTGGGTACCTTGTACTTGTTCACCCTGATCGGCTTGCTGACCAAGCTGGTCAGCGATCTGTGCTATGTCTGGGTTGATCCACGGGTGAAGTTTGACTAATGCCACGGTTGGCGCAGCATAAATTGGTATAAAAACATGGCTACACCGCCCATCCAGCAATCGCAGGCAGCTCCTGCATCGGCAGCTAAAGCCATGCCGCGTGCCGCATCTGCGTCGCCCGGCGCGCGTGCCTGGCGGCGCTTTAAATCCAATCGCCTTGGCTACTACAGCTTGATCTTGTTTGTCTGTTTGGTCGTTATCAGCTTGCTGGCGAATGTGGTGTCCAACGACAAACCGCTCATCGTCCGCTACGAGGGCACAACTTACTACCCGCTGGTCAAAGATTACCCCGAGACCACGTTTGGCGGCGATTTCCACACTGCCACCGATTATCTCGACCCTTTTATCGCACAGCAGCTGGCCACGCCGGGCAATTGGGCGCTGTTTCCGCTTAATCGCTACGGCAAAAACACCATCAACTACTTTGCCAAGTCGCCCAACCCCTCGCCGCCATCGGCCGATAACTGGCTGGGCACTGATGACCGGGGGCGCGATTTGCTGGCGCAGCTGCTGTATGGCTTTCGTGTCAGCATGCTGTTTGGGTTGGCACTGACGGCCATTGGCACGGTAGCTGGCATTTTGGCGGGTGCCATTCAAGGCTTTTTTGGCGGTAAGGTGGATTTGGTCTTTCAGCGCTTTACCGAGATCTGGAGTGCCATGCCCACCTTGTATTTGCTCATCATCTTTAGCGCCGTGCTAGCGCCCAGCGCCTTGCTGCTGTTGGTGCTGCTGAGTTTGTTTGCATGGATGGGCTTGGCCGATTATGTGCGCGCCGAATTTTTGCGTAACCGGCAGATGGACTATGTCAAATCTGCTCGTGCTTTGGGCGCGTCCAACTGGCAAATCATGTGGCGCCACATCCTGCCCAACAGCATGACGCCCGTGGTTACTTTTTTGCCGTTCCAGATGAGTGCCGCGATTTTGACGCTCACATCGCTTGATTTTTTGGGCCTGGGCGTGCCGCCCGGCACTCCGAGCTTGGGTGAGTTGCTGAGTCAGGGCAAAAACAATATTGATGCCTGGTGGATATCGCTGTCCACTTTTGGCGTGCTGGTGGGTAGCTTGCTGCTGCTGACTTTTATGGGTGATGCGCTACGCGACGCCCTGGACCCGAGGAAACAGTTGAATACGCCAGCAGCGACCGATATGCCTGCGCTAAACGCTATTAAAAATGCAGCTAATGCGCAAACTGCTAGCAAGCAGGAGCTGCGCCATGGTTGATGCCATCATCCACCGCGGCGAGCCCGCACCCCTGCTGCGGGTGAGCGGCTTGCATGTGCGCTTTGGTAGCAAAGAGGTTGTCAAAGGCGTGAGCTTGGACGTGTATCCCGGTGAAAAACTCGCCTTAGTGGGTGAATCTGGCTCGGGCAAAACCGTGACGGCGCTCAGTCTGCTGCGCCTGGTGGGCGATGCACAATTGCGCGGTCAGGCATTGATGGGTGGGCGTAACCTGTTGCAGATCCCAGAGCGCGAGATTCAAGCCGTGCGCGGCGACGAGATCGCCGTCATCTTCCAGGAGCCGATGACGGCGCTGAACCCTTTGATGACTATGGGCGCGCAGATTGCCGAAGTGCTGCAGCTTAAAAAAGGGCTGACAGACAAGCAAGCCTGGGCGCACGCGGTAGATTTGCTGGCCACGACTGGCATCCCCGAGCCTGAGCGCCGCGCCCAAAGCTACCCGCATCAGCTGAGCGGAGGCCAGCGCCAGCGCGCCATGATCGCCATGGCTCTGGCCTGCAAGCCCAAGCTGCTGATTGCTGACGAGCCCACCACGGCGCTGGATGTGAGCCTGCGCGGCCAAATTTTGGATTTGCTGACTGACTTGCAGCGCCAAACCGGCATGGCCGTGCTGATCATCACGCACGATTTACCCCTGGTTCGCCACTTTGCCGACCGCGTAGCGGTAATGGAGCAAGGCGTGCTGGTCGAGCAGGGCAAGGTGGCGGATGTGTTTGCCGCGCCCCGCCACCCCTATACACGCAAGCTGTTGGCTAGTACGCCGCAGCGCGAGGTGGTGCCCAAGCAGGTGGGTGCCAAGGCTGTGCTTAGCACGCAAAATCTCTCCGTGGCCTACGCCACGCCGCTGCCAGGCATTCGAGGTTGGTTTAAAAAAGGCCGGTTTGAGGCGGTCAAAAACGCTAGCCTGCAATTGCCTCAAGGCCAGACGCTGGGGGTAATTGGTGAGTCTGGCTCGGGTAAATCCACATTGGCGCAGGCCATTTTGGGCTTGCTGCCCAGCACGGGTGATTTGCAGGTGGAGCAGCAGTACTGGCAATTGCCCGCGCATCGCAACACGGGCGCCAACCAGCAGTTGCGGCGCCGGGTGCAGGTGGTCTTTCAGGACCCGTTCTCATCGCTGTCGCCCCGTATGACGGTGCAAGAGATTGTGGGTGAAGGGCTGCAATTGGCCCAGCCTGGCCTGGCTGATAGCGCCTTGCAAACCCAGGTGCTGGCCATGCTGGCTGAGGTGGGTTTGGACGAGAGGCAGTTCCCTGGTCTGCTCGATCGCTACCCGCATGAGTTCTCAGGCGGGCAACGTCAGCGCCTTGCCATTGCCCGGGCGCTGATGGTCAACCCCGATATTCTGGTGCTGGACGAGCCCACCAGCGCGCTCGATGTCACCATCCAGCAACAGGTGCTGGCCTTGCTGCAGCGCTTGCAAAAAGAGCGCGGGCTGAGCTATTTGCTCATCACCCACGATGTAGCCGTAATACGGGCCATGGCCCACGATGTGCTGGTGATGAAAGACGGCCAGATTGTGGAGATGGGCGATGCGCTGCAAGTGCTGGACGCGCCGCGCGAGGCCTATACACAGCGGCTGATGGCGGCCAGTTTGGAGCTGGCATGATGAAGAAAATATGGAAGTTAAATGCGTCTGACGTTGGCATTTTTCTGATTACTGGTGCAGGGGACGCTAACCCTAAAGGTGCTCATCCGGGCAAACCAAAGCGATTTTTGCAAGTGCGGTTGGTTCATGCAGCAACAGGTATTGAGGTGCAGAACTCCTCGCCACATACTGCAATGAACAAGCCTGAAGCCGCGAAGCTAAAAAACGCAATCGTCAATGAGCTCTGGCTTGAGTTGGAGCGGTTGGTTGCAAAGCATTTACGTATACCTGGCCGGTAGTGTGAGATGCGTTTTATTTTCAAAATATATAGCTGCTAGCCCCCACTGCTTGGGTGCTAGAGGTATTTTCCCCATATGGCCATGACAGAGCTGCTACAGGTGAGTGGATTGGGTAAGCGCTTTGGCGGCGTGCAGGCGGTGGCTGATGTCAGCTTTGCCTTGCGTCGAGGTGAGGTGCTGGCCTTGATCGGCCCCAACGGCGCGGGTAAATCCACCACCTTCAATATGCTGAACGGCCAGCTCAAGGCGGATTCCGGAACGGTACAGCTGAACGGCGTCGAACTGGTGGGCAAGTTACCGCGAGATATTTGGCGACTGGGTGTGGGCCGTACCTTTCAGATTGCCGAGACATTTGTATCGCTGACCGTGGTGGAAAACGTGCAGATGGCTTTGTTGTCGCATGCCAACAGGCTGTTTGCGCTGTGGCAGCCCGCACGTCAGTTTCAGCCCGCCGATGCGCTGGCCTTGTTGGCCCTTGTAGGCATGGCTGACCAGGCCGACCGCCCCTGCAGCGAGCTGGCTTATGGCGATGTGAAGCGTGTTGAGCTGGCCATTGCCATTGCCAACAACCCAGCGCTGCTGTTGATGGACGAGCCCACCGCCGGCATGGCGCCCGCCGAGCGCCACCAGTTGATGGCCCTGACCCAGCGCCTAGCGCGTGAGCGCAACATGGCCGTGCTGTTTACCGAGCACAGCATGGATGTTGTATTTGCCTATGCTGACCGCATCATCGTGCTGGCGCGTGGCCGCCTGATTGCGGAGGGTACACCCGACGAGGTACGCCACGACGCCGAGGTACAAGCTGTGTATTTGGGCACCGGCGCTACCTATGCAACAACTGACAAGGCGCCGAAATGACCGAGACGGGATTGCTGCTAGATGTACAGGGTTTAAATGCCTGGTATGGCGCGGCACATATTTTGTTTGATGTGTCGCTCAATGTGCGGCGCGGCGAGGTGGTTGCGCTGATGGGCCGCAATGGTGCAGGCAAATCGACCACGCTCAAAACTATCATGGGCTTGATGGAGCGGCGCAGTGGACAAGTGCGCTTTCGTGGCCGGCAGATTGATGGGGATGAAGCCTGGGCTATTGCCCGCCAAGGCCTGGGCTTTGTGCCAGAGGACCGCCGCATTTTTACCGAGCTGACCGTGCTGGAGAACCTGGAAGTAGGGAGCCAACCCGCACGCCACTGGGCAGATGGCATGGTGGCCAGCGACTGGACGGTGGACAAACTCTTCGCCTTCTTCCCTAATCTGGCTGCGATGCCGAATCGCCCCGGTGGCCAGATGAGCGGCGGCGAGCAGCAAATGCTGACCGTGGCCCGTACTTTGATGGGTAACCCGTACTTGGTGTTGCTGGACGAGCCATCAGAGGGTGTAGCGCCGGTAATTGTGGAGCAAATGGCGCAGATGATTTTGCAGCTTAAGGCCCACGGCGTCAGCATTTTGCTGTGCGAGCAAAACCTGCACTTTGCCCGTTTAGTGAGTGACCGCGCCTACGTGCTGGAGAAGGGGCAGATCCAGTTTGAAGGCAGCATGGATGCACTGTTGGAGCGGGAGCAGGGAGGCGAGAAGCTCGTGGGTGTGTGACAACAAAAAAAGGAGCTGGGAGCTCCTTTTTGATAGCTGCTAGCACCCAACAGATGGGCGCTAATATCTGTTTTTATCTAGTTACCACTGGCCTACCGGGTTGATGCCATCTTGCATCACCCAGTGGATGCGGTCAGCGTGTACGCCCATCAGCTCGGCCTGGTGTACCAAGCGCTCAGTGGTCTCACCATCCAGCACCAGGCTGCGTGACAGCAGCTTGAAAGATTCGGTGGTGTCACCCATCAACATGGCCCAGCGGTAGTCCGGGTCAATGGCTACCACGTGGTAGCCCTCAAAAAATGGGCCAAAGAACGACGCCTTCATCGCACCAAAATTGGGCGACCCGACAAAGCGTGCAATGCCCGTGGATTCGACCCAGCGGTTGGTGCCTGTGTGAAACCCGCGGCTGGTGATCAGTAGACCCCCGTCATCTTGCAGCTCATACTCCACGCGCGAACGTGTCAGCGGCTTGCCCGCGCCGCGCTCCATGCGGGCAATCTCATACCAGTCGCCCACAAAGCGCTGTACATCAAAATCGGCTACCGGCTCGATCTGGGCGGCTGGTAGCACCTTTTTTGGTTTGCTTGTTACCCACCAGTAGGCTGCGAGAGCCGACAAACCTACCGCAACAGCCGGCAGCCACAAGTTGCGGCGGGGCTGGGTGTCTTGCAGGTCTAACTCGTCCATAGGACACATACTCCTCGTTGTCTAATCGATTTAGATAGCAGAATCGTAATCACGTTCCCAGAATTTACAAGGGTTTGCACGCCACAAAACTGTAGGTCATGCACGTTTTTTGTGCACGCTTGCGCTGTGTGGTGAGGGCAGGGGGCTGTTGCGATGGAGTGGGGCGCGAAGGCGTTTGGCAGCTTGCCAAGTTTGGCGTGCGCGTGCCAACCCGCATAAGGAGCGCAGATGAGTGATGAGTGACCAGATCCCTTCCCTTCCCTTCCCTTCCCTTCCCTTTGCTTGCGCGTGAAAGGGGTTGTCTGCCGCATCGCCCCCCTTGCCCCGGTGCTTATTGCTGCGGGTGGATTGCTTGCTTCCGCTCCCTCTTTCATGGTCAGCGTGATCCCCGACTGCAGCTCAGTAGGTCTTAATTTCGCACTAATGCACCCGATTTAGCCCCGGGTTTTGTCAGTCGCATCGTCATCTGTGGCCTAATGTCGGTTTTGTTTATCTCGCGAGGTCCCACCATGGGCAACAAAATCGTTACGGAAGCTGATCGTAAGTTCACCCCTCAACCAGCTCTGCCCAACGGCAAGAGCTTGCCTACCGCTGGCCGTGGACAAAAGTCCAGCCGCGCACGTGGCGTTGCTACGCGTAGCAAGAAGAACCCTGGCAAGCGTACGCACAAGGGCGGTTAATCCCCCTCCGGTTTTTGCACCGTCCGCATGCCGCGCTTGCCACGATCAGGCGCGGCATGCGGATGGAGGCAAAAAACCTGCGCTGCAGCAAGGCCCTCGTCAGAGGGCTTTTTTGTTGTCCGCTTGCATTGCGTTCTTTAATAAAAATAGCTGCTAGCGCCCGTCTATTAGGTGCTATCAGCTATTGTTTTTGCCGTAATGTCGAATTACTTTGCTTGCAATTTGCGCCGCAGCTGCAGCACTTCCTCAATCAGGTCGGCCGTCAGGGCGGCCAGTTGCGGGTCGGCATCGAACATGCGCTCTAGCTGGGCAACACGCCGAGCTCGCACCATGCTGGCGCTGGCAAACCGCCAGCTGGTAACAGCGGACGCACTGCGCGTGCCGCTGCTGGGGGTGAGCACGCCTTCAACCACGCGGGCCTGCACCCATTCCACGTTGCGGTGGCAACTGCGGGCCAGGGTTTCGGCGTCCAGGTTGGCGTCGTCCATGATCTCTAGTGTTGTGGTGTGGATGGTGGTGTAGCTGCTCATCATCAAGCTCCTTGGCGAGGCTGGTACTGCGGGAAGGCTTTGGCGAAGGCTTCATAGGCGGCCTTGGCTTCGACAGAGTTGGCAGGCGGTGTGGTTAATTGAAGCTCTAGATACAGATCGCCCGGCGTAGCGGCAGGCAGGCCTTTGCCTTTGAGGCGCAGTTTGCGTCCGGCCGACCAGCCTGCAGGGATGGTGACCTCCAGCGTACCTGACGGTGTGCTGACTTCGGTCGCTCCGCCCAGTGCTGCCTCCCAGGGCGCCACGGACAGCGGCATATAAACATCTTTGCCTTCAGTGCGCCAGCGTGTGTCGGGGCGAAAGCGCACTTCCAGTAGCAAATCACCCGCATCGCCGCCGTTGTAGCCCGGGCTGCCTTGGCCGGCCAGGCGGATCATTTGACCTTCGCGCACGCCCTTGGGAATTTTGACCTGCAGTTGGCGTTCGCCGCTCTCGCCATTGCGGCCATGCAGGGTGAGCACGCGTTCGGTGCCTCGGTAGCTGTCGAGTAAATCCAGCTCAATGCTGGCGTGTTGGTCGTCGCCGCGCACGGGGCCCATGCGGGCGCCGGGCCGCCCGCTTTGGCTTGGGCCGCCTCGGCCAAACATTTGGCTGAAGAAGTCGCTGTAATCGGCTTCATCGCCCATGTGCTGGCGGTTGAAGTTGAAATCACCTGTATTAAAGCCTTCGGCACTCTGGAAAGGGTTGCCGCGTGGCCCACCTGCAAAACTGCGAGGTGCATCTTGCATGGCGTCGTACTCGGCGCGTTTTTCAGGGTCAGACAGCACGGCGTTGGCCTCATTCAGCTCGGCCATGCGTTTGTCGGCATTCTTTTCTTTGCTGATGTCTGGGTGGTATTTGCGGGCTAGCTTACGATATGCCTTTTTGATATCGTCTGCCGATGCCTTTTTGTCCACCCCAAGAATATCGTAGTAATTTTTGGGCTCCATCGCGTAGCGCTCCTGGTAAATGTTGCTGTGTGTTTTTTACATCACTCTGGTGCGGAGATAGTAGCTTTTTTTAATGATTCAAGTCAGATTTGGCGCTGACTTGCTAATACCTGTTCCTATGAGCGCCATGCAAAGGTGGTAAAAACACTGCTTTGTGACAGAAGTGGGTAGTGTGTATATGAACGAGGCTGCAACCGCACCTTGGCTGGTAGTGTGTCTATGTGCCGACTGGTGCGGCGTGTGCAAGCAGTACCGTCCTGCTTTTGATGCGCTGGCGGAGAAAATCCCGGCCATGCAGTTCGCCTGGCTGGATGTTGAGGATGAAGAAGGTGCGCTGGGTGATCTAGACATTGCCACCTTTCCTACAGTGTTGGTGGGGCAAGGGGATCAGGCTGTGTTTATGGGGCCCTTGCTGCCGCAAATTGGGGTGCTGCAGCGAATGCTGGACAGCTTTGCCAATAGTGAACCGCACGCCCTGCCGATAGGGGATGAAGCGCATGCATTACTGTTGCGCGCGAGAGCTCTGATTGGAGCATGAGGCCGTCTAGGCAAGCGCAGAAAACCTCTTCGCCGGTTGCCAGGATACTGGTTTGCCCCTATAATGTGTGCTTACACGACCAAACGGGCGGTGCCAACCGCCCGTTTTTTTTGGTCGAATGTTTTTCAGCTCGAAGCTGCGGAATATGTAACATTCCGTGGTTCTCGGGTTTTTCGTATTTGTGGGATAAATAGCACACGTGAGCTTGCAACAAATCGCCCTAGAAACGGTGACCGGCTTGGGCTATGACCTGGTGGAGATTGATCGCTCCGCAGGCGGTCTATTGCGTATCACCATTGATCTGCCCTGGATGCCGGAAGAGGCGCGTCCTGAAGGCGTGCCAGAGCAGTTTGTCACGGTCGAGGATTGCGAAAAAGTCACGCGCCAGTTGCAGTTTGCGCTGGAGGTCGATGGCGTTGAATACAACCGACTGGAAGTGTCGTCGCCCGGTATCGATCGCCCACTGCGCCATGAGCAAGATTTCATTCGATTCACCGGTGAGATGATCGATCTGACGCTTAGGGAGGCCATTGGCGCTGCCGCTGCAGGTACCGATATTAGTGCCAATCGTAAAAAATTTCGTGGAACGCTGGAGCGTACCGACGAAGGTGGCTGGCAAATCGTTTGGAGTGATGCACCTCCTGTCAAGCCCGGTGCCCGAGTGAGCAAGAAACGCTTGCCAGCGCCGCTGCAAAGTCTGGGCTTTACGTTAGATGAGTTGCGTGAAGCACGTCTTGCGCCGATTGTGAGCTTCAAGGGGCGTGCTGCGCGCAACGAAGACACTGTGCAGGATTGAATCGATTGCCATGGGGAGTGGAGCACCTAATGCCACTTTCTAATTGAAGATTGAAAAATAGGAGAGTCGTCGCATGAATCGCGAATTGTTGATGCTGGTGGATGCCATCGCGCGCGAAAAGAACGTTGAGCGCGATGTGGTTTTTGGCGCTGTGGAGTCTGCCCTGGCCCAGGCAACCAAGAAGTTGTATGAGGGTGAGGTGGATGTGCGTGTAGCCATCGACCGCGATACGGGCGACTACGATACCTTCCGCCGTTGGTTGGTGGTGCCTGATGACGCAGGCTTGCAAAACCCCGAAGCCGAAGAAATGCTGATGGATGCGCTGGATCGCAAGCCAGACGTTGACGTGGGCGACTTCCTAGAAGAGCAAATTGAATCGCTGCCGATTGGCCGTATTGGCGCTATGGCGGCCAAGCAAGTCATTTTGCAAAAAATCCGTGACGCTGAGCGCGAAATGTTGCTCAACGAGTTCATGGCTCGTGGCGATAAAATCTTCAATGGCACCGTCAAGCGTATGGATAAGGGCGATTTGATCGTCGAATCCGGACGCGTGGAAGGTCGTTTGCGACGCCCCGAGATGATCCCTAAGGAGAATCTGCGTAACGGTGACCGCGTGCGTGCCATGATCATGGATGTGGATCTGACTCTGCGTGGCGCTCCTATTCTGTTGTCGCGTTCTGCGCCTGAGTTCATGGTCGAGTTGTTCCGCAACGAAGTGCCTGAAATCGAGCAAGGCCTGCTGGAGATCAAGAGCTGTGCTCGTGATCCAGGCAGCCGCGCCAAGATTGCCGTGCTGAGCCACGATAAGCGCATTGACCCCATTGGCACCTGCGTGGGTGTGCGCGGTAGCCGCGTGAATGTGGTGACCAATGAGCTGGCGGGTGAGCGCGTGGATATTGTGCTGTGGTCGGAAGACCCCGCACAGTTCGTCATCGGCGCGCTGGCACCTGCCAATGTGTCGTCCATTGTGGTGGACGAAGAGCGTCACGCCATGGATGTGGTGGTGGACGAAGAAAATCTGGCAATTGCCATTGGCCGAGGCGGTCAGAACGTGCGCCTGGCATCCGACCTGACGGGTTGGAAAATCAACATCATGGACGCGGCCGAATCGGCCCAAAAGCAAGCGGAGGAAACTGGTGTTTCTCGCGCGCTGTTCATGGAGAAACTGGATGTGGACGAGGAAATCGCCGACATCCTGATCGAAGAAGGCTTCTCCAGCCTGGAAGAAGTGGCCTACGTGCCGCTGCAAGAAATGCTGGAGATCGAAAGCTTTGATGAAGACACGGTCAATGAACTGCGTTCGCGCGCCAAAGATGCGCTGCTGACTATGGAAATTGTCCGTGAAGAAAGTGTTGCCCGTGTTTCCCAAGAGTTGCGTGATCTGGACGGGATGACGCCCGAGCTGGTAGGCAAGCTCGAAGCTGCTGGCATCCACACGCGTGACGACCTGGCCGATTTGGCCATTGATGAATTGACCGAAATGACCGGCCAGTCTGCTGACGATGCGAAAGCCTTAATCATGAAGGCACGCGAGCACTGGTTTGATGGACAAGAGTAAGGTCAGGAGGCACGGAACAAGATATGTCGAGTAATACTGTCGCTGAGTTCGCTGCGGAACTCAAAAAATCGCCGGAAACCATGTTGGAACAACTGCAAGCTGCAGGTGTCTCCAAGAATGCTGTATCCGATGTATTGTCCGAATCGGACAAGCAAATGTTGTTGTCGCATCTGCAAGCTGCGCATGGCTCTGCCGCCGATCGTAAAAAAATCACCTTGACCAAGAAGTCCACCAGCGAAATCAAGCAGGCTGACTCCTCGGGTAAGGCGCGCACCATACAGGTGGAGGTGCGCAAAAAGCGTACCTTCGTCAAGCGCGACGAAGTGGCTGAAGGACCGTCTGACGAGTCCATCAAACACGCTGAAGCTAAGCAAAAGGAAGCTGATCACAAGGCAGACTTGGTGAAGCGCGAAGAGCAGGCAATGCGTCAGGCTGAGGAGATCGGCCATGAAGAGGCGCAATTGGCCCAGCAACGTGCTGAGCGCGAAGAGCGCGAGCGCAAGGAGCGTGAGGCCGAGGAGCGTGCCGCTGCCTATGTGGCATCGGAAGCTGCTAAGTTAGCGGAAGCCAAGGCTGCCAAGGAAGAAGAAAAACGCGAGCATGCAGCAGAAGCTGCCGCCCGCGTTGCTGCACAAGCAGAGGCTAAGCAAAAGGCTGATGAAGAATCCAAGGCTCGTGCCGACGAGGAAGCAGCTCGTGCTGCTGACTTGGATGAACGTCGTCGTAAGGCTTTGGCCGAAGCCGAAGCTATCCGCGCCATGATGAATGCACCTAAGAAGGTGCTCGTGGCCAAGAAGCCAGAAGAGAAAAAAGACCCTAAGGCAGCGGATGCCAAGAAGGGTACTCTGCACAAGCCTGCAGCAGGTACTGCCGCAGGTGCCGCCAAGACCGGCCCGGGTGCTGGTGCTGGCAACAAGGAGGTCAAGTCGGCCAAGTTGTCGTCCAGCTGGAGTAACAGCGACGACGGTGCTAAGCGTAAAGAACTCAAGACCCGCGGTGATTCCAGCGGTGGCGTGGGTAACCGCGGCAACAACTGGCGTTCCGGCCCCCGTGGCGGCCGTCGTGGTAATGATCGCAATGATCACCATCACCACCAGTCTGCTGCACCGGTGGAGGCGCGTGTGCTCGACGTTTATGTGCCTGAGACGATTACCGTCTCCGAGTTGGCACACAAGATGTCGATCAAGGCAACTGAAGTGATCAAGGCGCTGATGAAGATGGGCCAGATGGTCACCATCAACCAGCCGCTGGATCAGGACACTGCGATGATCATCGTGGAAGAAATGGGCCACAAGGCACACGTTGCTGCGCTGGATGATCCGGAAGCTTTTACCGCTGAAGAAGAGTCTGGTGCGGAGTCCGAGGCATTGTCGCGTGCACCTGTGGTGACCGTAATGGGCCACGTAGACCATGGCAAGACCTCGCTGCTGGATTACATCCGTCGCTCCAAGGTGGCGGCTGGCGAAGCAGGTGGTATTACCCAGCACATCGGTGCTTATCACGTGAAAACGCCTCGCGGCATGGTCACGTTCCTGGATACCCCTGGTCACGAGGCGTTTACCGCCATGCGTGCCCGTGGTGCCAAGTCCACCGATATCGTGATTCTGGTGGCTGCTGCCGATGACGGTGTGATGCCACAGACCAAGGAAGCCATCAAGCACGCCAAGGCGGCTGGTGTTCCTATCGTGGTAGCTATTACCAAAGCAGACAAGCCTGAAGCCAATATTGAGCGCGTCAAGCAAGAGCTGGTAGTTGAGTCAGTGGTGCCGGAAGAGTACGGCGGCGATTCGCCATTCGTAGCGGTGTCGTCCAAGACAGGTCTGGGCATTGACGAGCTGCTGGAGCAAGTGCTGCTGCAAGCCGAAGTGCTGGAGCTGAAGGCACCAGTGGAAGCCAATGCCAAGGGTCTCGTGATTGAAGCCCAGCTGGACAAGGGCCGCGGCCCTGTGGCTACGGTGCTGGTGCAGTCAGGTACGCTGAAGGTCGGTGATGTGGTACTGGCTGGTCAAACCTATGGCCGCGTGCGTGCCATGCTGGATGAAGATGGTAAGGCCACCAAGGAAGCTGGTCCTTCGATTCCGGTCGAAATCCAAGGTCTGTCCGATGTGCCGCAAGCCGGTGACGACTTCATGGTGTTGGGTGATGAGCGCCGTGCACGTGAAATCGCGACCTACCGTGCTGGTAAGTTCCGCAACACCAAGCTGGCCAAGCAACAAGCAGCCAAGCTGGAGAACATGTTTGCCGAAATGGGTGCTGGTGGTGGCGTGCAAACGTTGCCTATCATCATCAAGGCTGACGCTCAGGGTTCGCAAGAAGCATTGGCTGGTTCCTTGCTCAAGCTGTCTACCGACGAAGTCAAGGTGCAGATGGTTTACACCGGTGTTGGTGGAATCTCTGAATCTGACGTCAACCTGGCTCTGGCTTCCAAGGCCATCGTCATCGGCTTCAACGTGCGCGCTGATACGCAAGCACGTAAGACGGCCGAAAGCAATGATGTGGATATCCGCTACTACAACATCATCTACGACGCCGTCGATGAGTTGAAGGCTGCTATGTCTGGCATGCTGGCTCCCGAGCGGCGCGAAGAGATCATCGGTATGGCCGAGATCCGCACCGTGTTCGTGGCGTCCAAGATTGGTACTGTTGCTGGTTCGTACATCACCCAGGGTAACGTTACCCGCAACGCACACTTCCGTTTGCTGCGCGACAACGTGGTTATCTACACGGGTGA
>JAVXMM010000081.1:0-16698 GCA_036646255.1 Comamonas sp. | reverse complement strand
CGTGTGGGGTGGATGGTACGGGCTGCATTGGGGTGCCGCTGCAATCAGCTAGCCCTCAGTGCACTGGTGTTTGTGCCGATGCGTATATTAAAAATAGGAGCTGCTAGCGCCTGCCAATTGGGCTTTGGCTGGCAATTTGACTATGTATCTATGGCTTTCCCACAGGCCGCGCCTGCTGGCCAGCCTGCACGCCCCATAGCCACATGGCGCCTCCTGCCAGCAAGGCAATGGCAAACGAGGTTTGCGCGCCCCAGCGGTCAATCACCCAGCCTGCGGCGGCTGCGCCCAACGCCACGCCCATGGCCAGCCCCGTCAGCAGCCAGGTCATGCCCTCGGTCAGGCGTTGCTTGTCTACTTGTTGCTCCACCAGGCTCATGGCGACGGTAATCGTCGGACCAAAAGTAATGCCCGCCAGCAGAACGGCGGCGGCCAGCGCCCACAAATTGCTGGCCAGCAGCAGCGGAATGGCTGTGATCGCTACCGATGCACCCACCCACACTATCTGGCGGTGCAGCGGCATCTTGAGCCGCAAGGTGCCAAACATCAACCCCATGGCACAAGAGCCCAGCGCGTAAAACGACAGCACCACACTTGCCATGCCGGGCTTGCCTTGGGCAGTGGCAAAGGCCACGCTAGCCACATCAATCACGCCAACGATGATGCCTTGTGCCAGCATGAACAACGCCAGCGTGCGTACCACGGGCTGGCGCAGCATGGAGGTTGAATGGCCTGTGCCTTGCGCCATCACGGGTGGCTCGCTGCTGCGCTGCATGACAAACACGCCCACGCCAACGATGAGCAAAATTGCCGCCACCATGGGGCCCGCCTCGGGGAATAGCAGCATGCTCAGGCCTACAGACAAAGGCGGGCCGACGATAAAACACAGGTCATCCAGCACGGCCTCTAATGCAAACGCGGTTTGCAGCTGTGGCGTGCCGCTGTAGATCACCGTCCAGCGTGCGCGCACCATTGCGGGCATGCTGGGCAGGCTGCCCACCAGCGCCGCCAGTACCAGCAGCAACCAGTCTGGTCCTTGCCAGTGCGCGCAGGCCAGCAGCGCAAACATGGCGCTGGCGCTGGTGGCTGCCGCAATCGGCAGCACCTTGCCCTGGCCATGCCTATCGACCAAGCCTGATATGCGCGGCGCCAGCACGGCAATTGACAGCGCAAAGCACGCAGCCACCGCGCCCGCCAGCGTATAGGCGCCGCGCTGCTGCGAGAGCATGGTGATCAGACCGATACCTGTCATCGACAAAGGCAGGCGCGCCAGCAGGCCGGCCAGCACAAAGCCAGTAGTGCCGGGCGCGGAGAACAGGCTGCGGTAAGCGTGGAACATCGAAAACCTCATGCAAAAATACTCACATACATTGCGTATGCAAATTGCATTTTAGAGTGGGAAGATGGCTCGCGTATCATTGGCATACGTTTTGTATGTGAATGGAGCCACCTATGAGCCAAGTTCGCCAAAGCCGCGCCAGCATGATTGAAGCTACGCGTGCCAAGCTCATCGCGGCCGCGCGCGAGGCCTTTGCACAGCATGGTTATGCGCAGGCATCCATGGACGAGCTCACCGCGCAAGCGGGCCTAACACGAGGCGCTCTCTACCACCACTTTGGCGGTAAAAGCGGCCTGCTGGCCGCCGTGGTGGCAGAGATGGATGCAGAAATGGACGCGCGGCTGGAGGAGGTGCTACGCGCCCAGCCAGAACCGTGGTTGGGCTTTCTAGCCTACTGCCGCGCCTATCTGGCCATGGCACAAGAGGCCGAAATCCGCCGCATCGTGTTGCAAGATGCCCGTGCTGTGCTCACCGGAACGGACCAGGGAGCGCAGCACCAGCAATGCATACAGTTCATTGCCCGCTATCTACAAGATTTGATGGAGCAGGGCGTCATCATCCGGGGTAGTGCACAGGCGTTGGCACGCTTGCTCAACGGTTGTTTGGTCGAAGCCGCCTTCTGGATTGCCGAAGAAGGCGCACCGCCGCAGCGGCTGGATGAGGCGCTGGGAGCGCTGGATTTGATGTTGGAGGGATGGCGGGTGGTGCCAGTCAGGGATATTTGAGGCACGCCTCGCAGGAGTCAACGGATTTTTTAATATGAGACGTGGTTAATTCTTTTATCGTTTTCCTCAATTTTCCGGTTTCTTAAACCACCCATCAGTCGATGGGTGAGTTATTAAGGTATTTAAATCTCATTTAAATAAATTATTGCATTAAATCATCTGAATATTCATAATATTTAAAATAATTAATTATTCATTTGCTTTTGAAGAAAATTTCATTTAATAAATATTGTTGATTTTTCAAATCGGGGATTTCTTTGATTGCGGGGATCTTTGGATTGAAGTTAATACTATTAATTTTTGAATTGATTGAGTATTTGGAATCTGGTGATTGGTGACTGGTGCCTTGCATTAATTTCCTCTAATTTTTGATATATGGAATTTTACTGATCTGCATCTGTGTGTAGTTGGCAATCTGTTCTGATTTAATAATCTAAGTTTATTTATTTTATTATTGAATCCGCTGTGCAATAAATTTCACTGTAGACATTTGGAGAATTCTGTTTTCTTGGCATAGGCTTGTTGCTGCCGGTAACTTACAGCCCGAGCCGTTGTCTACAATAGCGTCCACCATGAACCACCCCCAGCGCCCCCTCGCCCTTGATCGCCAAGGTATGCACTCCCACGCCGCGCAATTGCGCCGGTCGGTGCGTGGTTTTACGCCGCAACCGGTAGTGGATGAGGTATTACAGGCGGTATTGCAGGAGGCGCGCCAAGCACCCAGCGGGGCCAATCTGCAGCCGGGGTATTTTTGGCAGGTGTGCGGCGACTTGCGCGGCCAGCTGACGGCGAAGCTGCAGCAGGCGTATGAGGCGGGTGCGCAGGAGGCGGAGGAGTATGGCTACTTTCCCAACCCGTTGCCCATGTCGCTGCGCAAGCGCCAGGTACAGGCGGCGCAGGCTTTGTATGGGGCAATTGGAGTGGAGCGTGGCGATGCGGCAGGGCGTGCCGCGCAGTTTGGGTGCAATTACCGTTTTTTTGATGCGCCAGTGGCGCTGATTATTACCATCGACAGCGGCTTTGGCGCCGGTGGTTATATGGACCTGGGCATGGCGATTTACGGCTTGATGCTGGCCGCGCAATCACGCGGGTTGGCGACTTGCGGCATTGGCGCGATGGCGTCCTTCCCCACTCTGATTCGCGATACTCTGCAGTTACCCGCATCGCACACCGTAGTGTGTGGCATGGCGCTGGGGTATGAAGATGTAGAGGCGCCGATTAACCAGACGCGCACTGAGCGGGCGGCGGTAAAGGACTATTTCCAGCGGTTGGGCGCAGATTGAGTCAGCAGCTATGCTCTTCTGTTGATAGCTAATTGCACCCGGTAGGTGGGCGTTGGAGGTGTATGTGATTGGCTATGTGGCGTACTGAAAAATAAAGCCCTCGAATGAGGGCTTTAACCGGTGCATTGAAGGCGACGCATCTTGCGATGGGGCATCGCTTTTAAATTGCAAAGCGGTTTACTTATCCTTCATCTTGCCCTTGGCGGGCACTGCAGTGACGGGCGCCATCGGGCGAGTGGATGTGCTTGACGAAGTATCTTTCGCTGGCGCACTGTTTTTCTTCGGCTTCTTCGTCAATTTTTCGTTTCGCTGCTCTTTGGACATGGTGTACTCCTCTGTGAAGCGTTGAATGTAACCTCGATCTGCCCTCATCCACATGGATGGCCTGGCAAACGCCCTGAATCTGCGCCGATAAGGTGGTGGGCACGCTCAGATGCAAAGCCTGATCGGCGATGCACAGAGCCCATTGTGATGCTACTGCGTCGCGAAGGTGTTTCGCAACGCAGCACCGCTCAACGGTAGCGGCCTTCGTTGGCGCTGTTGATGATCCAGATCAGGTGCGAGTTGCTGTCAAATCCGCCGCTGCCTGCAAAGATCAGGCGGCCTTGCTTTTCATACACCAGCTCATGTCGGTAGCGGTCAGATCCGAAGAAGAAGGGGATCCAGGCCTTGCCGGTCACGTAGCCGCCTTGGTCGCTGGGCTGGCCCACGATGTCGGTTACTTGCTTCATCGACATGCCAATTTGCAGCTGGCCAAATTTGCTCTTGGGCGCGGGGTTGCCAGTGATCTCACCCTCATAATTGTTGATACCCATCACCGTGCGGCCGCTGCCTGATTCGATCAGCTTGGAGTCGATGACATTGCCTTTGGCGTCCATGCCGGGCTTGGGGCCGCTGGTTTGCTCTGTGGCCGGTGCGGGCGCGGGCGCTGGGCCGGATCCTGAGCCCTTGGTTGTCACGCAAGCCGAAAGCGATACCGCTGCCACGCAGGCAAAGGCGATGTTCAAATATGTCTTCATATATATTTTTTGAATAAGGCAATGCAATAGTGCGTTGGCAAGTGTAACTTGCCTTGTTACGTTTTGGCTGTTGCGCGGGCGGCGTTGTCTGCGCTCCACACCGGGGGCAGATGGCTGCTCGGTAAAGCGCTGCGCTATTGGTTGGTATTGCTATACTAAATATAGCGTCTAACGCATGACTAGCAGGCGCTATCGGATTAAATGATCACAATCTAGCGATCCAGCCAGCTCCAATGCGGCAGGTTGTCCGCGCGGATGTTGGCAATCTGAGTTTCGCCCAGACTCTTTTCTAAATGGATGGCCTGGTAGTCCAGCTCCGTGGCGGCATCGTCCAGCGCTGCGATCAGGCGATTGGCGTGCGTGACGACGATGACTTGGGTTTGGCGGGCGGCCACGGCAATCAAGCGGCCCAGCGCGGGCAATAGATCTGGGTGCAGGCTGGTTTCAGGCTCGTTCAGTACCAAGAGTTGCGGTGGGCGCGGGGTGAGCAGGGCGGCAATCCACAGCAGATAGCGCAGGGTGCCGTCTGACAGCTCTGCGGTTTGCAGCGGGCGCAGCAGACCGGGCTGGTGCATTAGCAGGCTAAAGCGGCTGCTGCCCTGCTGGTCAACTGAGACGCTGGCGCCTTCAAAGGCATCTTCCACCGCTTGCGCCAAAGCCTCATGGTCGCCAATCGATTCAATGGTTTGCCAGGCCGCCGCCAGGTCGGCGCCGTCGTTGCTGAGCACGGGCGTATAGGTGCCCAGTTGAGGCTGGCGCGCGGGCGCATCGGCATCGCTGCGAAAGTGGTCGTAAAAGCGCCAGGAGCGCACTTGTTCACGCAAGGTCAGCATCTCGGGCGCGGATTGCGGATCGACAAACTCGGTCAGCATGCTGGCCCAGCGGGGGATGGGGCGCTCCATCACATTCCAGCTACGGCCGCCGTTGGTGTCTCTCAGCTTGAGTAGATGTCCATCGCGCTGCACCAGGGTTGTGGCTGGGCGCAGCAGTGGGCCGGCCCACACAGCTTCTCGTTTGATCTCAGGGTCCAGCGAGAACGCCGCCGGCACGCTGGAGGGCGCGGGCAAGCCAATATCAATGGCATAGCCAAAACCGTCGTCGTCGCTGGCAAAGCCCAGCTTCAAACTCACCGCCTTGCTGCGCACACTGCCTTGCACGGGCACATCACCCCGGCGCATGCGCGCGCTAATTACCTCAGGCCCCGCCCATAACGTGGATGACAACCCGCCTTCGCGCACCAACGATCGCACCATGCCGCCCGTCGCAATCTCGGCCAGCAGCCGCAGCGATTTATAGACACTGCTTTTGCCGCTGCCATTAGGCCCGGTGACAACGGTGAGCTGGCCCAATGGCAGCACCAGTTGGCGCAGGGAGCGGTAGTTGGCGATGGCGAGGGTGGTGAGCATGGGTGATGTTGTTTCTAGGAGGCGATATCGATCAAGCAACTTTATAAACGTTCCGGATCTAGTCTCCGTACACAGTCGTCTTTATCGAAAGATTAGCAAGTCTAGAGCGTGCTCACCTTACAGGCACTAGAGGGCTGCACATCGAGGAGATCTGCCATAAGAGCGGCTAACACCTACCGTTGATGTGCCGTCGCACCGCCTTGTTAGACGTGGGGTGCAGCCTGCGGCCTTACCTCTAGTTTCAACCGAAAATCTGTAATTTTATGGGTTGTATTCGCCGCCATAAATACAAGGTTTCCATTTCCAGGACAGGCACTGAATTTGCGCCTGATCGCTCGTGTGCATTCATCAAATTGGGTCATGAAGAAGCATGCTGGGCGATTTGTAAATTAATTCTATTTTTGGAGGGGGATTTTCGAGATTACTTGGTCATGAGTCGCAAATTGAGGCGTGAGATGCATTGTGGGAAAACGTTGCCGTCGCCAAGGAGGCAGGCAAACGCAAGCGCCTTCATACAATGAAGTGAAGAATGAATTCCACGCTTGAAAATATAAAACAGGAGACATGATGGAGCGACGTCGCTTTTTATCCCGGACGGCAGCAGCAGCGACAGGTGCAGCTATCGTCGCTGCTCCGGCTGTGCATGCACAATCTACGCCGGATATTCGTTGGCGGGTGGCTTCCAGCTACCCCAAGGCGCTGGACACGATTTATGGTGCCATGGATATGGCAGCAAAAAGAGTTGGCGAGTTAACTGACGGGAAGTTCAAAATTTCTGTGCATCCAGCCGGAGAACTGGTGCCGGCATTGGGTGTGCTTGATGCTGTGCAGAACGGGTCCGTAGAAGCGGGGCATACCGCTAGTTATTTCTTTATCGGAAAAGATCCGGCATTTGGGTTTGGGACCGCACTTCCTTTTGGGCTGAATGCGCGTGGCCAAAATGCATGGCTTTACGCCGGTGGTGGCATTGAGTTGCTCAACGAGTTTTACGCGGAATATGGATTATTGAACTTTCCGATTGGTAATACTGGCGCGCAGATGGCAGGTTGGTATCGAAAAGAAATCAAAGACCCGTCCGACTTCAAAGGCCTGAAGTTTCGTGTTGGGGGTCTGGCAGGAATGGCACTGGCCAAACTCGGTGTAGTTCCTCAGCAATTGGCGCCGGGCGATCTGTACCAGGCGTTAGAAAAAGGCGTGCTGGACGCCGCAGAGTTTGTGGGGCCGTACGACGACGAAAAGTTGGGGCTGCAACGTGTTGCTAAATACTACTATTACCCTGGCTGGTGGGAAGGCACGGCCACGCTTAACTTCTTTGTGAACCAGAAAGCGTGGAGCGCGCTGCCCAAGACCTACCAGGCAGCCATCAGGACAGCCACTGCGGAAGCCAATCAGTGGTGTGCGGCCAAGTACGACACGGCTAACCCGTTGGCATTGTTGCGCCTGATCCAAAGTGGTGCGCAATTGCGCGCATTCCCAAAGTCGGTCATGGACGCCAGTTACAAAGCTACTAACGAGTTGTTTGAGGAGCTGACGGCACAAAGCCCAGCCTTCAAGAAAATATTTATCGAGTGGTCTAAGTTCCGTGATCTGCAGTCTGCATGGCAGCAGTATTGCGACCTTCCGTTTGATAACTACATGGCAAACGCCAGGCGTAAGAAATGATGGCTCCAGAAGCCTCGGCTATGACGGGAGCGCAGCTTTCCGTGATTGGCGCAGGCCGTGTAGGCCAAACCTTGGCGCATCTATTGCGTCAACATCTTGGGCTAGACGTGACGCATGTTCTGTGTCGAGACGAGGCCCATGCCGTGCAAGCGGCCAACTTTATTGGTGCCGGTAAGCCAGTGGATCAATGGGAGCAATTGGGGCCCAGCGGCATCTGGCTTATTGGAGTTCCCGACTCTGCCATTGCGCAGTCCGCGGAGCTGTTGGCTAGGCGTGCCGTCAGCCAGGGTTGGCCGCCAGCCAAGGCTTTTCATTGCAGCGGCTTTTGCACGTCCGAAGAGCTTGCTCCATTAAAAAAGCTAGGGTGGTCGGTGGCCTCAGTGCATCCGGCTCTTAATTTTGCCAACCCTTGTGATTCCGTACGTCAATTCAAGGGAACCTTTTGCGGTGTCGAGGGAGATGTAGAAATGAAGGAGTGGTTGCTTGCTGCCATGGAAGCAATCGGTGGTGAGGTTTTCGCGCTTCAGGCAGACACCAAAAAGCTCTATCACGCTGCGGCAGTCTTTTGTAGCAATTTCACGATCGCGTTGCAAGACATCGCGCAGCAAGCGTGGCGAGCAGCAAGTGTTCCAGAAAGCGTTATTGCCCCGCTGAACAAACAATTGCTGGAGGTGAGTGTGCGAAATGCACTTGCATTGGGCCCTGCCAGTGCCATCACTGGGCCCGCAGCGCGAGGTGATGCGAAGGTGGTGCAACAGCAATGGGAGGCTGTGTCACTCTGGAATGCAGACGCCGGGGATATTTACAGACAGCTCAGTGAGGCAGCATATCGCTTGGCCTTGGCCGGTGGTGCGCTCTCGCCAACACCGCATCGCTTGATTGACAAGGGATAAAAATGAAGCATTTGGTGTCGATCGCTGACATGCGAGAGCGTGCTCGCAGGCGATTACCTCGGTCGGTGTTTTCATTCATCGATGGAGGTTCGGAGGATGAATTAACGCTTGCACGCAATCGCAGGGCTTTTGAAGAGATAGAGCTATGGCCGAGAGTGCTGACTGATGTTTCTGCTCCTGATACGGCAACCACGCTAACAGGCAGTCAACTGGCAACGCCGTTTGTGATCGCTCCAATGGGCTCTTGCGCGCTGGGGCAGCCTGGCGCGGACTTTATGTTGGCGAAAGCTGCCGCCGACATCGGGGCCATATACACGCTGTCAACCATGTCTACGGCCGCTATGGAAGATATAGCGGTATATACGGCAGCGCCCAAGTGGTTTCAGCTGTATGTGTTGAAAGACCATGATTTCAATCTACGGCTGGTCCGCAAGGCGCAAGCGCTGGGTTATAGCGCCTTGGTCGTGACGGTTGACTTGCAAGCAGGGGGGAAGCGAGAAAAAGATCTAAAGCACGGTGTCTCAGTTCCTCCTCGCCCTAGTCTTCAACTTCTCATGGATGGTATTACCCACCCAGGATGGAGCTTGCGTATGCTGCGCAGTGGTATGCCGCAGTTTGCGAATGTGAAAGGTGCGCTTGGAGACGAGTCTGCGGGTATTACCATTGCGGCGCGTGTGGGGCAGAACCTCGATGCTGCCTTTACGTGGGATGGGCTGCGGCGTCTGCGGGAAGCATGGGCTGGGCCATTGTGGCTAAAGGGGGTTTTGCATCCTGAAGACGCAAAGATGGCGCTGAGCGAAGGTGTTAACGGGCTATGGGTGTCTAACCATGGCGGCAGGCAGTTGGATGGCGCAGTTGCATCAGCAATCGCTCTGCCACTGGTGCGCCAAGCCGTTGGGCCCGAGGCTCCGATTATTCTGGACTCGGGTGTCAGGCGCGGCGTAGATGCTTTAAAAGCCCGCACACTTGGGGCCAATGCAGTCGCTATCGGCCGGGCCGCGCTCTGGGGGGCGTGCGCCGGGGGGCAGGCCGGAGCCAACCGGTCTCTCGAAATACTGCACTCAGAACTGTTGCTGGCCATGCAATTGGCGGGCGCTCCCAGCTGGAATCAACTGCAGGCGATACCGGCCCCGGGTGGGGAAGTTGGCTAGATAGGATTGCGCTGGCTGAGGCGGCTAGGCCTTGGCCACCAAGCCTGAGCTCCCCATCCCTCCAGCCCCCGCGACTGACGCTAACCCCAAACTTCCGCGCGGCGCAGCCTGCAAATCAGCCAACACCCGCACCAGTGCCACTGCAGCGGATGCCCCAATCGGATGCCCACGTGCAATGCCGCCGCCATGGTGGTTAAGCACGGAGGTGTCCATGCTTTGGTCGCGCAGCAGTGCTTGCCATTGCAGGCCTTGCACGGCAAATGCGTCGTGCAACTCGATGGCGCTCAGGTCAGCCCAGCGCAGGCTTTGTGCATGCAGCAAGGTGGTGGCGGCATCCGCGGCCAGCACCAGCGGCATGGCGGGGGCACCGCCTAGCGATTGGTGGGCTAACCAGCGGGCGCAGGGCGTCACGCGGTAGCGCTGGCAGGCGGCGTCGCTCATCAGTAGCAACAGGGCCGCTCCATCGGCTTTGGGGCTGACGGCCAGGTTGCTGACGGCGCAGGCTTGGCGCTCGGTATCGCTTGCCGCCGCATCATCGGTCTGAGCTGCCGTGGGGGTGCGTGCCAGGTGGCGCTCGGTCAGTTGGCGGGGGAAGGTGTCTTGCGCGATGCCGTTGATGGGGATGATCTCGCCCGCCAAATATGTGGCGCTTTGCAGGGCACGGGCGTGGCTGGCGGCGGCATACCGGTCCTGTGCGGCGCGACTGTGGCCTTGGGCTGCGGCGTAGCGGGCAGCGGCTAGCAGCAAGTCAGGGTCGTCTTGCGTGTTGGGGGCGAAGGCGGGGCGCTCGTATGGCACGGGCGCATCACTGGCGCGCAGTGGGCGGGTGGCGCGAATGGGCGCGCGGCTCCAGGCTTCGGCACCACCGGCAATCACCACATCGGCCTGGCCACTGGCGATCAGGCTGGCGCCCAGGGCCACGGCGTCTAGCCCGGCGCAGCATTGGGTGTCGATGGTGTAAGCCGCGCTGCTGATGGGCAGGCCCGCAGCGAGGGCCAGCATGCGTGCGGGGTTGCCACCCGCGCCCAGTGCATTCCCCAGCACCACGGTTTGCACGGCGCTGGCTGGCAGGCCCGTTTGCTGCAGCAGGGCGTGTAGCACCGGCGTGGCAATGTCATGCACCTGCAGTGTTTTGAAGGCGCCGCCCACGGGCACCACGGCGCTGCGGGCGTATCTGGCAATGTAGACGGGCCGTGCAGTCATGTAGTAGATTTTCAGATGAAAATGACTGCTAGCGCCCATTTATAGGGCATTAGCAGCTTTATTTTTGATAGCGGTGCGCTGCCTTTGATCGGCAGCTATGGCGCTACTTTAACCGGCGTTAGCGGTTGCTGTGGGGGCGTTGGAGCTGTCGCCATGGGGAGTTTGCAGCAGCGCGGCCAGTGCCGTGTGGTCGGTTTTGCCACTGGCGGTTTGCGGCCAGGGTGCGGCGATGAACCAGCGGCGCGGGGTTTTATACGTCTCTAGCTTGCTGCGGCACCACTGCTGCAAATCAGCGATGAGCGCATGGTCGGCCAAGGGTTGCAGGGCGGCTTCGCTGTTGTTTGCATCATTCAGTTGCAGTGCTACCCACACCTGTTTGCCGCGCAGGGCGTCGTCCACACCGTGTACCGATGCGGCGATGATGCGTGGGTGCTCGGCCAGCACGGCCTCCACTTCTTCGGGGAAGAGGTTTTTGCCGTTGGTGACGATCATGCGTTTCTCGCGCCCTACCAGGGTCAGCAGGCCGTCGGGGCTGATGCTTCCCATATCGCGCACGCTCAGCCAATCGCCATCGCGCTGTGCAGCTGTGGCATCGGCCTGGCCCACGTAATCCATAAACAGCATGGGGCTGCTTACCCATATCTGGCCAACCTCGCCCGCAGCGAGTTGCTGGCCCGCACTATCGCGGATTTGCAGTTGCACATTGCTAAAGGCGCGGCCCACTACCTGTGGCGGCGTGGCGTTGCTTGCGTCCATCCAGGCGATAAAGCTCGCCTCCGATGCGCCGTAGAACTCCACAATCCGTGCATTGGGGAACAGGGCTTGCAGCGCTGGCGTGTGTTGGCGCATCCAGCGTGCGCCGCTGATCAAAATCAGGCGCACATCGGGGATAGCGGCAAGCTGGCGGCGCTCGGCCAGCTGCAGCATCACCAGCAACTGGCTGGGCACGGCCACCAGGCAAGGCGTGCCGCCTGCGCGTAGGGTAGCCAAGCACTGGCTGGCTGAAAAGCGGCGCTGCAGCTGCACGCCGCCTCCCGTCCAAATGCCCAGCATGGCACCAAACAAAAATAGCGAATGCGACAGGTGCCCTGGTGCCAAAATGCGGCCAGTGACCGCGCTGCCAAAGGTGTTGACGCAGACGCGAAAGCTCTCTGCCCACGAATGGTGGTCGCGTCGGAAACCCTTGGGCTGGCCGGTACTGCCTGATGTAAAGCCAATATAAAAAGGATAGCTGCTAGCGCCTGCTGGGTGGGCGCTAGCAGCCTTTTTTGTGTTGAACGTATCAATGGCCTGCTGCACCTGCGCACGCTGCGAGGCAGGCCAGCTGGCATCGCCCAGCGCAGCGCAGCGGCCGCTGGTGTTGGTGGCGATAAAGTCAGCCACCAGCGCAGCAGGGGAGAGGGTGGCGTCCAGCAATAAGGTGGAGGGCGCTTGAGCGGTGTGGATGGCTTGCACGCGCTGCTGTACGGCGGCGTGTAGTTGCGCAAAGCTCAGTGCTTGCTCACCGTCATCAACGGCTAATGACTTAGGTTGCTGCTGCGCCCAATGCGCTAGCGGGGTGTGAATGAGTTGCTGCCAATCGTGCATAGCGCTCAAATTATTGTTGCGCTCGGCCACCAAAGCGCCAATCTGGCAAGCCGCGAGCTACGGTGTGCACGATCACGGCGGTCAGCACACACTTGATCAGGTCACCCGGCACAAACACCAGGGTGCCGATCAGCGCTTGGGTCAAACTCAGCTTGGCGATCAGCACCAAACCGATTACGCCAAAGGCGTGCAGCACCACGATGCCGCCAACAACCGATGCTACAAAGGCCGAGCAAGCCAAACGCCTGGGGCTGCTATTCGGGCCGGTCATGGCGCGCATCACCAGCCCGCAGACCAGGGCGCCCAGTGGCATGGCGATGAGATAACCGGCCGACGGTAAAAAGAACACACCCATGCCGCCACGCCCGCCTGACAGCAGGGGCAGGCCCAGTGCCACAGCGGCTAAAAACAGCAACATGCTCTGAAATCCCATGCTGGCGCCCAACATGCAGCCGGCCAGCATCACGCCAATCGTCTGCACGGTAATGGGCACGCCCAGCGGCAGGTCAATTTTGGGAATCATGCCAAAGGCTGCCATCAGCGCGGCAAAAAGCGCGACGAGGGCGATGCGCTGTGCGCGCGGTACGGTGTAGGTGGTTGTCATGGTGGAGTTCCATCCAAACATAAAAAGGGGTTTACAACTTGAGGCGGATCGTCAGCGCATCGGCTACCTTGCGGGCGGTGAGCAGCATGCGGATGGTGAGTGGCGCTAGCAGGCGCAGCCCGCCGGATCGCCCGGTGCGGATGCGGTAGGCATCTGACAAGCGCGCCCACTGCACAAAAAAGTGCTCGGCAAAGCGCATCATCAGGCCCAGCTGCAGCGCTAAACGTTCTACCGGCACGCCAAAGCGGGCCAGTGGTTGCAGCAGGCGCTCGGCCACATCCAGCAGATCGCCAAAGCGCGTGGTGACGGTGAGCATGGCGCCCAGCATGGTGGCGCTGAGCAGGCGCAGGCCGCTGGCCACGCCCAGCCAAGGCTTGCCAGTCAACGCGTGAAAGCCGCCCACCAGCAGTGATGCAATCAGCGCAGCCAAAATCAGGCGGCGCGTAGGGCGGCTGGCCGCGCCAATGCTGATGTACAAAGCCAGCACTACGGAAAAGGCTGCTGCTTGCCAGCGCATATCGGTCACCAGCATCAAGCCCATGCCGCATAAAGCCAGCACTAATAACTTGACGCTCGCAGGCACGCGGTGCAGCCAGCTGGGGATGTCGCTGTAGAGGCTGCCCATGCTTATACCGCCTCAGCGCAGCTGGCTGCAATGCTATGTTTTTCAGAGCTGTTAGCGCCCACTGGTTGGGCGCTAACAGCAGCTTTTATGCGCTCTTGTACATCTTGCTCATAGGCGGCGCATACTTGCGCGCCCGGGCCATCGCCGCGCACCTGGCCTTTGTCCAGCCACACCACGCGATCAAAATGCGACACATGGGCCAGCACATGGGTGGATATAACGATTTGTTGTGGCGCCAGCCTTAGCTCGGCTGACAGGCGGGCCTGGCCAGGTAAATCTAGGCTGGCAAAGGGCTCGTCCAGCAACATCACTTGCGGCGCGGCCAGCAGCATGGCCAAAAAACACACCTGCTGGCGCTGGCCTTGGCTCAAACTGCTGACGGCGCGCTGGCCCCAATCAGCCAAGCCGCGCGCTGCCAAATATTGCTGGGCTTGCGCAATGGCGGCTTTGCGCGCCACGCCTTTGTACTGCAGGCTCAAGCCCAACTCTTCCTCTACGGTGGGGAAGATGATCTGGTCGTCTGGGTTCTGGAACATCATTCCCACCACGCCGGGTAATTTCCCGTGCTCGCGCCGTACATCATGGCCAGCTACCTGCACGCTGCCTTGTTGCGCCATCTCTAGCCCACAGAGCAATCTGAACAAACTGGTTTTACCCGCGCCGTTGTCGCCAATCAGGCCAATGCGCGGCTCGCTCCAGTGCAAAGACAGGCCTGCAAACACGGGCTGGGCGCCGCGTGTCAGGTGCACATCTTGCAGGTGGATGCCGGCGTGCGGCGACGAAATTGGCGTAGAGGACATGGGTAAAAGCGATCAAGCAAAGGCAAGCCAGCAGTGCTGGCAGTTTTCGTACCCCGACCGTGGTGGGGCTAAGGCGGTAGCGGGCTAGCGTGGTAAACACCGGCGCAAGCCGCAAAAGCCCTAGCGCCACTGGTTGCTGGGTCTGCCGCATATTGTCGCACCACGCTCGATTAAGCAAGGCTGCCGATCAGACAGCGCAACCATCTAACAAGCCTGTTTTTAAGCGGGTGCTTGCGCGAAGATGGGAGACGTTGTCTGCAAACTAGCCGTAAGTTGCGCTAAGTTGCAGTCAACGCCGGCTAGCAAAAATCTACCAGCCATGCCTTGCAACTGGCATGTTGCTGCAAAATTGATAGCTGCCAGTGCCTGTTGTCAGGGTGCTAGCGGCTAATTTACTTCTCAAGGTGAAAAATAATTCCCATAAAGTGCCAACTGAGATGTAGGGGCATCCATGCTCTTGCTGCCGCCAAAATGCGGCCGCCAAGGCCCGCACACTGGCTCTGCGCATCGCTCTTGGCTGACAGATTTGCGGGCGGCAGCGCGCTCTAATACCTGTATCTGCCGTGCATTTACACCATGAAAGGAGGTCGACATGCTTCACCACAACAACCACTGGCTGGATTTCGTCTCTTTTATCGGCCTGATTTTGGTGGTCGGTTTGGCATTCACGGTACTGGTGTGGCCCCAGACCACGGCGCAGGCGGCAGACTCGTTTGCCCATATGCTGCGCGGTCTGCAACTGGTACTGCTCGGACAGTAAGCAAGCTCCATTGCGGCTAACAACGGCATTTTGCACACTGTCAATGCTGCGGCGCCCACGCAACGCATGGGTGAAAAGTCGGGTTGTCATTCACTACGGTTGCCTGGCTCGATTCATAATTTCTATCTTCTCCGCGTGCAGCGTCGCATTGCTCTATAGCGTGCTGTCATCTGTATGTGGCAGGATCACTTCAGAACCCGGCCCGGTGTGGGCCAGCTACCAAAGGCATCTATGAAACGAATGAACCAGCTTGGCGCCGTGAGTGCGCTTATTGCCGCCGCGCTGCTCGCCGGCTGCGCATCCACCTCGGCTGACAAAGCCGCCGAAGACGCCAAAGCTACTGAAGCCAAGGCCGCAGAAGCTGAAGTCGCCAAGGCCGCTGAACCCGCGCCACCACCACCTGCACCGCAAGCCTCCGCCCAGTTTGCTGATGCCAAGCCTAATAAGTTTGTGCAGCAAACCTATGCAACCGCTAACGGAGAAGGCTATGCCAGCTTCAGCATTCAGTTCCTGAAGGGCGGCAAAGTCATCTATAAAACCAAGAGCGAAGAAGGCAAGCCCGTGCAATACCGTGGCACCTGGAAGCGCACCGGCAATCAGATCAGCGTTAACGCCAAGGACGCCAAGTCTGACGCGGCCATCAACCTGGCCTACGAAGTGCGCCCTGAGCTGAGCAGCACTGACGAGAAGTACAAAGAGTGCAAAAAATTCGCTCCCGGCCTGTACCCGCTTAACGTGAACGGTAGCACTGACGAAGACCTGAGCTATAGCCTGTGGCCTGAACATTTGGTCAAAAAGAACGCCGCTCCTTGCGAGCCAGAGCGCAAGCAATCTGCTAAAAAGGGCAAGCGCAAGTAATCAGCGCCCCATCACCACCACTGAAGCCAGCGCATGCGCTGGCTTTTTTCATGTCTCCTATTGCTCATGCTTGGTAGATATATGGATGGAATAAATTATTCGTTGTGATTAGAAAGAGAGGCGTTGATACTGCAACCCATCCCAAAACCAATCACAAGGTGCTCAGCACCAGGAGGCTTTAGATATGACAATCCATTCCACCAACCGCCGCTCGCTGATCGCCGCCGCCGTATTAGTTGCCGCAAGCCTGGGGTTTTCGGGCAGCGTGCTGGCCCAGGATGCCAGCAAAAAACAGATCGTGATTGGCGGTACGGCCGGCAGCAATATTGACCAGTTACAAGCGGGCATCGTGCCGCTTTTGGAGAAGAAGGGCTACAAGGTCAAGCTGGTGGAATTTAATGACTATGTGCAGCCTAACCTGGCGCTGGCTGATGGCTCGCTGGATGCTAACTTCTTCCAGCATGAGGTCTACTTCAACCAGTTTAAGACGGACCGCAAGCTGGATCTGACGGCGCTGGTGCAGGGGCCGATTGCACCTATGGGTATCTACAGTAAGCAGCGCAAATCGCTGGCGGAGTTGAAGGACGGCGATCGCGTGGCATTGCCCAATGACCCGAGCAACCTGGCGCGTGGCATCTTGCTGCTGCAGCAAGCGGGCTTGGTCAAAATCAAGCAGGGCGTGAACCCGCTGCGCGTGTCTGAGCTGGACTTGGCAGAGAACCCAAAAAAGATCAAGCTGGTGCCGCTGGATGCCGCGCACCTGCCGCGCGCGCTGGATGACACGCA
>JAVXMM010000080.1:0-16937 GCA_036646255.1 Comamonas sp. | reverse complement strand
TCAGGTTCACCGTCGTGCGGCGCTCTTCGTCCATGATGCCCAGCTTGACGGTGTTTTCAGCCAGACCCAGTACCTTCTCGACGCGGCCGAACAGTTCGTTGGCAAAAGCGGCTTCGGCGGGGCCGTGCATCTTGGGCTTGACGATGTAGACGCTGCCAGTGCGGCTGTTGCGAATGCCGTTGGCGCCGCCCTTCAGGTCATGAATGGCGATGGTGGTGGTCACCATGGCGTCCATGATGCCTTCGGGGATCTCTTTCTTGTCCGCGCCCCACAGAATGGCGGGGTTGGTCATCAGGTGGCCCACGTTACGCACAAACATCAGCGAGCGGCCATGCAGCTTGACGCTCTGGCCGTTGGCACCGGTGTACTCGCGGTCGCCGTTCAGACCGCGGGTGACGGTCTTGCCGCCCTTGTCGAAGGACTCGGTCAGCGTGCCCTTCAAAATGCCCAGCCAGTTGGCGTAGCCGTTGACCTTGTCTTCAGCGTCCACAGCGGCTACAGAATCTTCCAAATCCAGAATCGTTGACAGTGCCGCTTCCACCACTACATCAGCCACGCCCGCAGCGTCGGAGCTGCCGATCGGTGTGGCCTTGTTGATCATGATGTCGATGTGAATGCCGTTGTTCTTCAGCAGGACAGATTTGGGAGCCGCTGCATCGCCTTGGTAGCCGATGAACTTGGCTTCATCCTTCAGGCCGGTTTTGCTACCGTCCTTCAGGGATACAACCAGCTTGCCGCCTTCAACAGCGTAGCCTGCGGAATCCTTATGTGAACCTGTAGCCAGAGGCGCAGCTTGATCCAGGAAGTTGCGAGCGAATTCAATTACCTTGGCGCCGCGCACTGGGTTGTAGCCCTTCCCCTTTTCTGCGCCGCCTTCTTCGCTGATGACGTCGGTGCCATACAGCGCGTCATACAGGCTGCCCCAGCGCGCATTTGCGGCGTTCAGTGCATAGCGGGCGTTCAAGATAGGAACCACCAACTGGGGGCCCGCTTGCACGGCAAGTTCAGCGTCCACATTTTCGGTGGTTGCTTTGGCGTCCTTGGGGCTTGGAGTCAAGTATCCGATGGTCGTCAGAAATGTGCGGTAGGCCGCCATGTCAGTGACAGGGCCGGGGTTGGCCTTGTGCCAGGTATCCAGCTCGGTTTGCAGGCGGTCACGCTCGGCCAGTAGTGCGGCGTTTTTTGGGGCCAGATCGGCCACGATGGAGTCAAAGCCCTTCCAGAAGGCTTCTTGATCCACGCCCGTGCCAGGCAGCACTTGGGCGTTCACAAAGTTGTACAGCTCGGTGGCGACTTGCAGGCCGTAAATGGGGGTGCGATCCGTCATGTGTCTTCCTCTTCAATTGCTCAAAACCGTTTGGCGCCCTGGGCACCCTGACAGATGACTGTATTGCATACAGAATTAGTGATCAATCTATAAAAATGGTGTAGATAAGTGACTTTTAAAGATGTAATTCAGGCGTGAATGAGGGCTTCGATAGATCAGATATGCGCATCGACGATGGCATTGAGAGTGATACAGGCTGGATGAATGATGCTAAATAACAACTGACTATTCTTTAAAGCGTATTGGCTACTTTTTGTAACTCCATGTTTTTAAATATATTTTTGTTATTTTTTGATGCGGCGCAAAAGCTTCCATGGGCATTAGTGGTAGGGAAATTGCAAAACACGGTGAAATCACACAAAAATCAGAACTGATCACATAGAATCAGATTTATCGAAATTTGGTAATTTTTGCTGATCCCTCAGCGTCACCTTGGAGAGCAACATGGCAAACTTGAACGATAGCTTGAACGATCTGATGTCCCTCGACGGCGCTATGTGCGCGGCTGTAGTGGATTACAACAGCGGCATGATGCTGGCAAGCGCTGGCTCGGGCGTGGACTTGGAGCTGGCTGCCGCGGGTAACACCGAAGTGGTGCGCGCCAAGATGAAGACCATGAAGGCTCTGGGCCTGGACGAGAATATCGACGATATCCTGATCACGTTGGGCAAGCAGTACCACATCATTCGCCCATCGACCAAGCTGGCAGGCATTTTTGTGTACTACGTGCTGGATAACAAGCGTGCCAACTTGGCCCTGGCTCGTCGCAAGATCACCGATGTGGAATCCTCGATGACAATGTAATATTTGTTGCGCAAGCAATAAATAGAATAAAAAACGGGCTTGGTGCCCGTTTTTTATTGCCTGCCAGCTAAAAAATAGTAGATGAACTGGCTAGTTGGGCAGGTTTTAAATACCGGGATGCGCATATTTCTAGGCGGCAGCCGCTAATTGTGGGCGGGGGAAACAGCTGAAGGCTCGGTCAGAGTTGCTAATACAACACGCTCTAGTTAACAGGAATGGCGGCGAATGAGGAAGCTTGAAATCAGGCTGAGCCTATGCTCTGATTCAAAACATTGCTATAGAAACAAATAGTAACTGCGGTCTTCCTCGTCAACCCATGATTGCAAACCAATATGAATGAGCGCCATGCTCAGAAATGACTCATTAGAATCATCAATACCTTAGTAAGGTAAATTCAGAACTGATCTGGATCAAACTGATTGATTGGAGTGCAACATGGCAAATCTGAACGAGAGCTTGAACGACCTGATGACGATGGACGGCGCGATGTGTGCGGCCGTGGTGGACTACAACAGCGGCATGATGCTGGGTAGCATCGGTACTGGTGTGGATTTGGAGCTGGCTGCTGCGGGTAACACCGAAGTGGTGCGCGCCAAGATGAAGACCATGAAGGCCTTGGGTCTGAACGACATCATTGACGACATCCTGATCACCTTGGGCAAGCAGTACCACCTGATTCGTCCTTCGCAGAAGTTGCAAGGTATTTTTGTGTACTACGTGCTGGATAACTCCCGCGCCAACCTGGCCCTGGCCCGCCGCAAGGTGGCCGATGTAGAAGGCAAGATGACCATGTAATTGGGCTCCGCCCCAATGAAAAAGCGAGCCTGGAGCTCGCTTTTTATGTTTTAAGGTGGAGTTGGCAACTTTTAAGGCTTCTTTGCCATGTGCAGTGCCACAATGCCCAGCGTCATATTCTCCCAGTGCACATTGCGCAGGCCCGCTGCCTTTAGCTCTAGCGCGAGTGCTGCTTGGTCGGGGAACTCCTCAATCCCTTTGAGGAAATAGCGGTAGGTGCTGGTGTCTTGGTCACCCTTGAGTTTGGCAATCATGGGCAGGCACCAGCGCATGTAATGCAAATAGGCGCGGTGCAGGGCTTGCCAGCGTATGTGCGACGCCTCTAGGCAAAAGAACAGGCCGCCGGGTTTGAGCACGCGCAAGGCCTGCCGCACGACCTGGTCGCGATCCATGATTTTCATGCCGAACGAGATGGAGAAGGCGTCAACCGAGTTATCGGCAATGCCATCCAGGCTATAGGCGTTGAGCACGCGGTAATCCACTACCGCGTTTTCGCCTAACTTGCGATGGGCTACGGCCAACATGGCAGGCGATAAGTCGGACACGATGATGTGGCGCTCCGTTGTGGCTCCACCGGCGCGCCAGCGGCGCAGCACTCGCAAGGGTATGTCGCCCGTGCCGGATGCCACATCCAACAGCAAACTTCCCGGCGCTTGTGCAATGCACTGGGCCATGCGAGCCTTCCAGCGGCGGTGCAAATAGAGGCTGAAGATGTCGCATAGCGTGTCATAACGCCCGGCAATGCGCGCAAACACATCGTCTGCAGCTGGCTCAAACGCAGCAGCGTTATGCGTGGGTTTGTTGTGCATTTTTGCTATTAAAAAAGAAGCTGCTAGCGCCCACTACCCGGTAGCTGGTAACTGTTTTTATCGAAACTATGCAGCCACCAGAGGTGCGCGAAACTGGTAGCCCACCTTTTGCTGCGACTGCAGAGGAACGGCCAGCGGCGTCACCTTTTCAATACGGCGGCGCAGGCGGTAGATAGTGGCGTGCAGGCTGTTATCGGATTCAGCCTCGCTGCTATAGCCCAGCAGCTCGCGGATTTGGTCGCGGCTTACTACCTCACCAGCGGCTTTCAAAAAACATTCCATCAGCAACAGATCGGTGGGGCTCAACTCAACCAACTGGCCATCGGGTGCAGTCAAAATGTTGCGGCGACTGTCTAGTTTCCACGCGGTGGCGGTTTTGGCGGTGGTCATGATGCGGCGGTGCACGGCGCGTATCGCCAGCTCCACCTGTTCAAAGGTTACGGGCTTGGTCAAATACATGTCAGCCCCCGCATTGATCACTTCGGCAAACACCTCGGGTCCGAGGCGTCCAGAGACTATCAAAACCCCTGCTTGCGTGCGTTTGCGCAAGATGCGGATTAGCTCGGCGCCATCTACGCCGGGCAGCATCAAATCCAGCACATAAAAGTCGAAACGGTAGGGCTCTAGGTCGGCCAGCAGATCGCTGCTGTCGCCATAGGCCTGTACCTTGATGCCTTGATTGCGCAGGTGTTGGGCGAGGAACTCGCAGTATTCAGTGTCGTCGTCGACCAGGGCAAGCGTGGCTGGAAGCATGGTGTCTCTTGTTCTAAATAATCAGTCCGCAAGGCCTTGCGGGAGTTCAAGTCGCATGATGGTGCCATGCGGCTCACGCGGCAAGGCTTGCACCGTGCCCTGGTGCAATTGGACCACAGAGCGCACGATGAAAAGCCCCAACCCCGCGCCTTGTCGGTGACGGTGTTCGGTGCCGCGCGATCCTTTTTCAAACAGGCGCGGGCGCAGTTCTTCGGCAATGCCCGGGCCTTCGTCAATCACTTCCATAATCAGCGCCAGCGGGTCGTCAGATTCGGCAATGCGCAGGCGTACTTGGGTGTTGGCGGGCGCGTAGTTAAGGGCGTTGTTCAGCAGGTTGCGAATCGTCAGCCGCATCAACGCCGGGTGCAGCTGCACGGTGCGCACATCGGCATCCCACACGATTTGAATGCGCGGGCGTGCGTCGGCGGCAATGTCGTGCAGTACCAGGTTGATCAGCGTGGGCAGGTCGGTGTCGCTCGACGCGCCAGCTTTCCCGCCTACGGCCAAGATGGTGCCTGCGGCCAAGGTGTTATCCAGGGTGCCAATCACTTGTTGCAGCACATGCTCGGCCCGCAGCAGGGCCTTGGTGGCGGGCGTGGTCTGGGTTAGCTGCAGATCACCAATGGCCTTCATCGTGGCCTGCATGGCTGCCGATGCGTTGTTGAGTGGCTGGCGGATCTCATGCGACAGTAGTTGAAGCATTTCGCTGTGCTCGGCCAGCATGGCGGTACGCCAATCCAGCAGGGTGCGCAGTTTGAGCAGTTCTGCTTTCTCGTCCGCTCGCTCTTGCTCGGTCGATGTCAGCGTGGCGAGCTGGGCGCGCAAGGCGGCTTCGCGGGCATGTGCGTCGTACTCGGCACTGCAGTCTTGCATCAGCATTAGCACGCCATCAGCGACCTGGTTGCTGGCGGGTTGTGGGCCCCACAAGTAGGGCGACAGGCTGATACGACGCCACTGGGTGCTGCCGTGGGCATCGGTGCGATGGCTGTCAAACTGCTGGCGCTGGCCAAATGCGGCCGCTTGCAGCGCGTCGCGGTGCTGCTCCAGAAATGTACTGGGCAGGGCTTCGGTCAGTAGTTGCCCGGCTACACCGCTGTTGGGGATGCCAAACCATTCGCACCACTGTGGTGTGGCCAGGCGCAGACGCTGGTCTTGCCCCCAGTAGGCCATGGAGACCGGGCTGTTACCAAACAGGCGCAGCAACTGCGCGGGGGCAAACCACAGAGCATCGGCGTTGGAGTTTTGGCTAGCGGCGCGGCTGGGGGAGGTGGACATGGATGATCTGGAACATGTTGTATGTACGGATTGAGCCACTGCGGCATTCTGCCCCGATGATAATAGGATGGTCTGTGGCTGCGTCGCTGCGGTTGGCACGCCCCTGACATCCGCATTTGCGCACTGGGCTATGGATCGTCTCAAGCAGTTGGAATCATTTGTCGCTATCGCCACGCGTGGCAGCTTGACGGCAGCGGCCAAGGCCGAAGGCGTGGCCCCGGCCATCATGGGGCGGCGTCTGGATGCGCTAGAAGAACGCTTGGGCGTCAAGCTCTTGGTGCGTACCACGCGCAAGCTGTCGCTTACGCACGAGGGCATTGCTTTTTTAGAGGACTGCCAGCGCCTGCTGACCGATCTGGCCAATGTGGAGGCCAGCGTTAGCGCTGGTGGCGTGAAGGCCACCGGGCACTTGCGTATCACGGCACCTGCAGGCTTTGGTCGTCGCCATGTGGCGCCGTTGCTGCCGCTGTACCGCGCCCGCCACCCCGAGGTGACGGTATCGCTCAACCTGAGTGATCGGCTGGTAGATTTGGCGGGCGAGGGCTATGACTGCGCGATCCGCGTGGGCGATATGCCTGACTCCTCGCTGGTGAGCGTGCGCGTGGCTGACAACCGGCGCCTGTGCGTGGCCACACCCGAATATTTGCGCCGCCGCGGAACCCCCCAGCACCCCAGTGAGTTGACCCAGCATGACTGTCTGACCTTGTCGAGCGAGGCATCACAAACACGCGGCTGGGCCTTTCGCATGCCGGTGGGTGGTGGAGGGCATGAGGTGATGCACTTCAAACCCGGCGGGCCGCTGGATTGCTCGGATGGACAGGTTCTGCATGACTGGTGCCTGCAAGGCTGGGGCATTGCCTGGCGCAGCACGTGGGAGGTTGAGACTGAGGTCGCTGCGGGCCGCCTGGTGGCGGTGCTGGAGGAATATGCTGCGCCACCCAATGGTATTTATGTCGTGTTCCAGCAGCGCAAGCACTTGCCGCTGCGTGTGCGCTTGTGGATTGATTTTGTGAAGCAGCACTACGAGCAGGATGATTTCTGGAAAGAAGGAGTTGTTCGATGACAATGGAAGCGTTTTTGGCCTGTATCCACCTGCTGGCCTTGTTGACCATGGTGGTGTTTTTATCGAGTGAGGCATCGCTGTGCCGCAATGAATGGATGAACGCCGCGGTAGTGCAACGCCTGGCGCGGCTTGACCGGATCTATGGCATTGCTGCGCTGGCGGTGCTGGCCACAGGGCTGGCACGGCTCTTTCTGGGTGCCAAAGGCGTGACTTGGTATGTTGGCCAGCCACTGTTTCACCTCAAGATGACTTTGTTTGTCATTGGTATGCTGCTGTCGTTCAAGCCGACAGCCGTGTTTCGGCGTTGGTTACGCCAATTGCGCGACAATGGCGCTTTGCCTGCGGCGGCCGAGGTGCAATCCACCCGCAAATGGATCATGTGGCAAGCCCATTTGATCCCGGTCATTGCCGCAGTGGCCGTTTTTTACGCCCGGGGCTGGTAGCTTTCAGTAGGCGCCAGCCTCCTCCAAGAATTTCAAACTATGTTGCAAGTCAAAAAGGATTTGCTCGCTGCTTTGGCGGGCGAGCTGGAGAAATTGTCGCCCGGCGCTGGTGAGCGCGCCGCGTTTGAGACACCCAAGGTGGCGGCCCATGGCGACTACGCTGTTACCGCTGCCATGCAGCTAGCTAAACCACTCAAAGCCAACCCGCGCGCCTTGGGCGAGCAGTTGAAGGCGGCTTTAGAGGCGACAGCGCCCTTTCAGCAATGGGTGGATGCTATCGAAATCGCAGGACCTGGTTTTTTGAACCTGCGATTGAAGCCTGCCGCCAAGCAGCAAATCGTGCGTGAAGTGCTGGCGCAGGGTGCTCAGTTTGGCTATCAGGCTGATCGCGGCGAGAGCGTGCTGGTTGAGTTCGTATCAGCCAACCCAACCGGCCCGCTGCACGTGGGTCACGGTCGCCAAGCGGCGATTGGTGACGCCATCAGCAACTTGTACTCCACCCAAGGTTGGAAAGTGCACCGCGAGTTCTATTACAACGACGCGGGGGTGCAGATCGACACCCTGACGAAGAGCACGCAACTGCGCGCGAAGGGCTTCAAGCCCGGTGACGAGTGCTGGCCTACCGACAGCGAGAATCCGCTGGCCAAGAATTTCTACAACGGCGACTACATTCAGGACATCGCCAATGCCTTTCTGGCCAAGGAAACCATCAAGGCCGACGACCGCGAATTTACGGCTAATGGCGATGTCGAGGATTACGACAACATCCGTCAGTTCGCCGTGGCTTATTTGCGCAACGAGCAGGATAAGGATCTACAGGCCTTCAACCTGAAGTTCAACGAGTACTACCTTGAGTCCAGCCTGTATGAGAACGGTCACGTCGAGGCCACAGTCAACCGCCTGGTTGCCAATGGCAAGACTTACGAACAGGACGGCGCACTGTGGCTCAAGTCCACCGACTACGGTGACGACAAAGACCGTGTGATGCGCAAGACCGACGGTTGTTACACCTACTTTGTGCCCGACGTTGCCTATCACATCCAGAAGTTCAAGCGCGGCTTCACCAAGGTGGTAAACATTCAAGGGACGGACCACCATGGCACCATTGCCCGTGTGCGCGCTGGCCTGCAGGCCGCTGATGTAGGCATCCCCGAGGGCTACCCAGACTACGTGCTGCACACTATGGTGCGGGTGGTGAAGAACGGCGAAGAAGTCAAAATCAGCAAGCGCGCTGGCTCCTACGTGACGCTGCGCGACCTGATCGAGTGGACCAGCAAGGATGCCGTGCGTTTCTTTCTGCTTAGCCGCAAACCCGATACCGAGTACACCTTTGATGTGGATTTGGCCGTGGCACAGAACAACGACAACCCCGTGTACTACGTGCAGTACGCCCATGCGCGTATCCAATCGGTGCTGCGGGGCTGGCAAGAGCAGGGCGGCGCTGGCGTGCCGGCACTGTCGGGTGTTGACCTCACGGCCCTGCAAGGCCCGCAAGCCCAGGCGCTGATGCAAATGCTGGCCAAGTATCCCGAGATGCTGACTGCTGCCGCTGACGGCAACGCGCCGCACGATGTAACCTTCTACCTGCGTGATTTGGCTGCGGCCTATCACAGCTACTATGATGCTGAGCGCATTCTGGTGGATGACGAGCCCGTTAAGCTAGCCCGTTTGGCCCTGGTGGCGGCAACCGCGCAGGTGCTGCGTAACGGTCTGGCGGTGTTGGGTGTAGATGCCCCAGAGCGCATGTGAATTTGCGAACAAAGGTAATAACTGCAATGCGACATCAACGTGGTGGAACGATCCTGGGTTTGATCCTGGGGCTGCTGGTAGGCGTGGGCGCGGCCTTGGCCGTAGCCGTGTATGTGACCAATGTGCCTGTGCCGTTTGTCAACAAAGGTGGCTTGCGCGGTGAGGCTAAAGACAAGGCCGAGGCCGAGCGCAACCAGCATTGGGACCCAAACTCGCCCATGTACGGTAAAAACCCTGCTCGCCCTGCAACGCCTACGGCCCCCGCAGCCCAAGGTGTGGTGGTGCCTGATCCACCTAAGCCTGTTGCTGACAACGCCAAGCCGCCCGTGGATACCAAGCCGCCCAAGCCTGAGGTGGTGCTGGGTGAAAACAGCAAGACGCCAAGCGACAAGCCTAATGACAAGACCCAGGTGGCCAAGCTCGACCCCAAGGCTGGTCAAGCTGATCCGCTGGGTGACCTGGCCAAATCGCGTGGTGCAGACAGTGCATCTGATGCCTTCCAGTACTTTGTGCAGGCCGGGGCCTTTCGTACCCAGGCGGATGGCGATGCACAGCGTGCCAAATTGGCTATGATGGGCTGGGAAGCACGTGTAACCGAACGTGAAGTGAATGGCCGCACTGTCTACCGTGTGCGCGTGGGCCCATTTAGTAAGCGCGATGATGCCGATGGCCTAAAAGGCAAGCTGGATGGTGCTGGCGTCGATGCACAAATTGTGCGTGTGCAACGTTGAACTTTTGATGCCACCTTGATTCCTACCTTGCAACCCGATACTGGAGCTAATACAACATGAAACGTCGTGAGTTTTCCGTGACTGCCGCTTCGGCAGTGGCTGCATCTGCTGTCAGCCTGCCTTTTGCCACCGGCGCCCAAGCCCAGGCTAAGTTCAAAGAAGGCAAGGACTTCCTTAAGCTGAGCAAGCCCGCCACTACGGAAGCGCCTGCTGGCAAGGTTGAGGTGGTCGAGTTCTTCTGGTATAGCTGCCCACATTGCAATTCGTTCGAACCCCAGTTCGAAGCCTGGGCCAAGACTGCGCCTAAGAACCTGCAAGTGCGCCGCGTGCCTGTGGCCTTTAACAACACTTTTGTGCCACAACAGAAGATCTATTACACGCTCGAGACCATGGGCTTGATCCCTGATGTTCACGTCAAGGTGTTCCGTGCTATTCACGTAGAGCGCCAGCGCCTGAACAAGGACGACGAGATCTTCGCCTTTATGGAGAAGAACGGCGTTGATGTGAAGAAGTTCAAGGAGGTATACAACTCCTTCTCTGTGGCCGGCCAAGTGCGCAAGGCGACCCAGTTGCAGGAGGCCTACGGCGTTGAAGGCGTGCCTTCGATGGGCGTGGCTGGTAAGTACTACACCGATGGCACCCGTGCGGGCTCGATGAGCAATGTGCTCCAAGTGGTGGAGTTCCTGGTCGCCCAGGGTTGATCTGTCACAGACTGCACCATGCTAAGCCCGCAATACGCGGGCTTTTTTATGCCTGTGGATAGATGGCGAGCCGACCTCGCTACAATGGGTCAGAGCAAGATTCATGCCTTATGAGACACAGTATTTTTACCTCCCTGTTGATGGCTGCTGCGCTGGCAGTGCCCATGCTGTCGCATGCCGAGCGTGCTGACCGCACCAAGCCCATGAACATTGAGGCGGACGATGGCCGCCACGACGAACTGAAGCAGACCAGCGTGTTCACCGGTAACGTGGTGGTGACCAAGGGCACCATCACCATCCGCGGCGGGCAACTCACGGTCAACCAGGATCGCGATGGCTTCCAGCACGGCGTGGTGAACGCTGCGCCGGGCAAGCTTGCGTACTTTCGCCAAAAACGCGATACCGCACCAGGTGCGCCGGCTGAGTTTGTCGAAGGCGAAGGTGAAGTCATTACTTACAACGGCCGCGACGACACCGTGCATTTTGAGCGCCGTGGCGAGTTGCGCCGCTACCGCGAATCAACCTTGACCGACCAAGTCAGCGGCTCGGTCATTGTCTACAACAACCTGACCGACACCTTTACCGTTAACGGTCAAAAAGGTGCTAGTACCACAGGCAATAAACCTGGTGCGCCCAAAGATGGCCGCGTGCGCGTGATTTTGACCCCCAAGGCGGATGATAGGGCGGATGCAGGCAAGCCTAAATCTAGTGCTGATGACAAAGAAAAACTGCGTCCCAGCACGCAATTGAACGACGGGGCCAAGTGATCGTGGCTGAAAACGCGTCGAATATCTCGGTCAATGCCCAGGCTGCCGCTAGCGACCACCGCAGCCAGCTGGAGGTTCTGCACCTCGAAAAATCCTACGGCAGCCGCAAGGTGGTCAAGGACGTATCGCTGTCCGTGCGCAAGGGTGAAGTGGTGGGTTTGCTCGGCCCCAATGGCGCGGGCAAAACCACATCCTTCTACATGATTGTGGGCCTGGTGCGCAGCGATGGCGGTGATATCCGCATTGATGGCCAGTCGGTCGCCAACATGCCCATTCACCAGCGCTCGCAGTTGGGCTTGTCCTACCTGCCGCAAGAGGCATCTATTTTTCGCAAACTGAGCGTGCAAGACAATGTGCGTGCCGTGTTGGAGCTACAAAAAGGCCCTAACGGCAAGACCTTGTCACGCGACGAGGTAGACCGCCAGCTGACCGCACTGTTGCAAGAGCTGCGTGTGGAGCACCTGCGCGAGTCGCCCGCCATTGCCCTCTCGGGTGGTGAGCGCCGCCGGGTTGAGATTGCCCGAGCACTGGCCACACAGCCTCGCTTTATTTTGCTGGACGAGCCGTTTGCCGGTATCGACCCGATTGCGGTGATCGAGATTCAGCGCATCGTTGCCTTCTTGAAGGATCGTGGCATTGGTGTACTGATTACCGACCACAACGTGCGCGAGACCCTGGGTATTTGCGACCACGCCTGCATCATCAGCGATGGCAAGGTGTTAGCTGCGGGTACGCCGCAAGAGATTGTTGAAAACGCTGACGTGAGGAGGGTGTATCTGGGTGAGCATTTCCGCATGTGATGCCGTTCGTTCCATGTGCTGCGCTGAATGCGTAGCCTCGTACTCTGCACGCCTAGCCGTCATAGCGTGCACACACCTCAGATTCGCTGGGGTCAGCGGTGACGGAGGTCTGCCATGATGCCGACCTTGTCACTGCGCGTATCGCAGAATCTCACCCTCACCCCACAGTTGCAGCAGTCCATACGCTTGCTGCAACTGTCTACCCAAGAGCTGCAGCAGGAAGTTGAGCAAATGCTCGACGAAAACCCATTTTTAGAGCGAGAAAGCGACGACGACAGCACGCCTGATGTCCCTGAAGAACTTGTTGCCGCAGCAGATGCTGTAGAAAATACTACTGAATCCATAGCTGCAAACGCTGAAGGGATAGCTGCTGATGCCGATTTTGACTTTAATGTGGGTGGCGATGGTTCGCTAGATTTTGCCGCTGGCAAAGAAACCGGCAGCGATGCTGAAGCCGCCTCGGGCGATTCCGCATCCGACTGGGAAGAGTGGGGCGGTGACTTGCCCGCACGTAGCGCATCGACCGAGGATGAAGACGACACGCCTGCATCTGATCGCAGTGCTATTCACACCACCTTGCAAGACGTGCTGCACCGCCAAGCCCTGTCGCTGCGGCTTGCGCCCGAAGACTGTGCGGCTCTGTACTTTTTGATCGAATCGCTGAACGACGACGGCTATCTGGAAGACACCTTGGCCGAGTTGGCGCAAAGCTTTGGCGATGCGGCTGACCCCGATGCCTATGACGCACTGCTGCACCATTTGACGATGGCACTGCGCTTGCTGCAGAGCATGGAGCCCGTGGGCGTGGGTGCACGCAACCTGTCAGAGTGCCTGGCGCTGCAAATCAAGGCCCAGCAGCGCTTTGTGGCTGAGGAGGAAGGCGCCAACGCCCCTGAGTTAGAGGTGTATGCCACTGCCATGCTGGTCTGCCAAGAATCATTGGATTTGCTGGCACGCCGCGATGTACGCAAGCTGATGCAGCTAACGGGCCGCAGCGAAGCCGCTGTGCGCGAGGCGCTGGGCTTGATCGCAAAGCTGGAGCCTCGCCCCGGCCGCCCCTTTGCCGATGTGGACCGCAACGCCATCACCCCCGACATCATCGTGCGCGCCAGCAGCGACCCGAAAGCAGCCGTCGCTGGTTTTAGCGTGCAACTGAACCCTGAGGTAATGCCCCGCCTGCGCGTGCAAGACATATACGCCAACGCCTTGCGCGGCCACAAGGGCAGCGAAGGCCATGGAGCACTGCAGCAGCGCCTGCAAGAGGCACGTTGGTTCATCAAAAACATCCAACAGCGTTTTGACACCATCTTGCGCGTATCACAGGCGATTGTGGAGCGCCAGCGCAACTTCTTCGTGCACGGCGAGCTGGCCATGCGTCCCATGGTGCTGCGCGAGATTGCCGATGAGCTAGGCCTGCACGAATCGACCATCAGCCGTGTCACTACCGCCAAATACATGTCCACGCCGCAAGGCACGGTAGAGCTGAAATACTTCTTTGGATCAGGCCTGGGTACCGAGACGGGCGGTAGCGCATCGAGCACGGCTGTTAAAGCCTTGATCAAGCAGCTGCTGGAGGGAGAGAGCCCGAAAAAACCGCTGTCTGACGCCAAGATTGCCGACCTGCTGCAAGAGCAAGGCATTGAGTGCGCCCGCCGCACCGTTGCCAAATACCGCGAAGCCATGCGCATACCGCCAGCCAGTTTACGCAAGGCGCTTTAGTCGCTTCTCATTTGATAGCTGCTAGCGCCCGTTAGGTGGGCGCTAAGGGCCGATTTCTCATCAATAGTGATCAACACGGCTCTTGGTGCGTTGTTGTGTCGCCCTGTCGTGGGTTTGTACTGCCTGGGGCTTGCTAGCCGCTCTCAGCGCACGCTACGCTTGGAAAACAAAGAGCAGTTCCAGTAAAGCGGGCTTACTTATTGGGCCAGAGCCACCAGATAAACAGAGCCAGAGCGGTCAGCATCAGACCAAATTTGGTCAGTTTGTAGACCGTTTTGTTCCACGCCTTAAAGCGACGGCGGTATTGGCCCAAGTAGAACGACACTTTAAAGATACGGCTGATAAAGCCGCGTGGATCGCCCTCGTTATTGGGCGAACTGGCGGCGGCCACCACGTTCTTGCCCAGCCAGTGGTTGAGCCACTGGGCGAAGCCATTAGTCATGGGGCGTTCCACATCACAGAACAGCACGATGCGGTTGCCCTCTGAGCGGTTTTCAGCCCAGTGCATATAGGTTTCGTCAAAGATCACGCCTTCGCCTTCGCGCCAGCTGTAGGGCGTACCGTCCACTTCGATCATGCAGCGGTCGTCATTGGGCGCCAGCACGGCCAGGTGGTAGCGCAGCGAGCCTGCGTACGGGTCGCGGTGCAAGTTGAGCTTGGCGCCGGGCGGTAGCTCGGCAAACATGGCAGCCTTGATGCTGGGGATGGATTTGACCAGCGCCGTGGTTTTTGGACACAGGTCCATAGCGGACGGGTGTGCGTCGCCGTACCACTTCAGGTAAAAGCGCTTCCAGCCGGTTTTGAAGAAGGAGTTGAAGCCCGCATCGTCGTTGTTGGCTGCGGCCTTGATTTGCATATTTTTCTGCAAATTGATGGCTTCTTCGCGGATTTCACGCCAATTGGCCTGTAGCGGGGCCAGCTCAGGAAAGGTGCTGGTGGGCAGGTAGGGCGTGCGCGGTACTTTGCTGAACATCAGCATGAAGACGTTGAATGGCGCAGTAAAGGTAGAGTGGTCAAACAGTTGACGCAGCACCCTGTGACGCACCCGGCCACGCAGGTGCATGTACAAGCCGCAGCCAAAGAACAACAGCACCAATGCCAGAACGATGATTTTTGCCATAACCGCTGATTTTACCGGGGTGCGTCTTGCGCTGCTGAACGCAGGTGCATAGCTGGCGGATAGATTCTTCAAAAGTAATAGCGGCTGACTCTTTTCGGATGGGGAGTAATCGCTATTTCTATATAAATGTGCAGGCTGCGCCTGCTACCTTGCCCGCCCTTGCAAGCAGCCCCTTTTATGAACAACGCGATACCGTAGCTGCACCTCAGCAGACTCTAGGTACTGGCCTTGGTAAATGCCATCTTGAGCCGCTGCAGTATGGGCTTATTGAGTTGGCGCTGCTGGCTGCTCCAATGTGTCATGGCTTTGTCCACATCGGCTTTCAAGCGGTTGGCGGTGGTCCAGTCGCCGCGCTTGGCGGCCCAGATGGCGTACTCGGCAATCACATCAAAACCGCCCGATAGCTCGCGCACAAAGTCAAAGGATTTGCGCGCCATGTCGTCGTCGCCTAACGCCGCGTAGCTTTTGGCGATCAGCAGGCCTACGGACTCGGCACGGTAATTCATATCGGTTTGGGCAATGGTGCGCAGGTACTGCAGCGCTATTTGCGGCTGGCCTGCATGATAGGCGGCTTGCGAGGCGCCCCAGCGTATGTCTTGATCGGCGGCAAACGGGCCCTTCATGGCTGCTTCAAAGTGCTTGAGCGAGGCTTGCGCATCGCCCACGGCCAGTTGGGCCTGGGCCAAGCGGATTCCGTTTTGTGCAGTGGGGCTGTAGTCGTAGGCGGCTTGGGCCTCACGTACTTCGCGCTTCGGGTCTAGCGCTTTCGCGGCCGAGTTGGCCAGCTGGCGCGCATGGCGCTGCAGGCGCGAGCTAGGCAGGAAAATGGCGAAAAAATACACCACACTGCCCAGCAGTGGGAACACAAAAAGGATAAAAAGCCAGTAGTTGTTTTGCCCGGAGCGCACTGCGTGCACGGCGAAGAACAAGGCAATGATGACGTGCAGCCCGATGCCAGCGATATGCATGATGTTCCCCTCAATCCTTGGCTATGGTTAATCTGCTTTCGATTGTAGGGGTGGCAGATCTTGAGGGCGATAGGCGTTGTCGTGCGCGGCCTACAGCAAGCGCGTTCCCAAAGGCACGTCGCCATCCGGCACGCACAGTGACACATGGCCATCGGCGTTATGAAAGCCGGTGACCAGGCATTCGCTCATCAAGGGGCCAATCTGTTTTTTGGGGAAGTTGACCACGGCCACCACCAGGCGGCCCAGCAAATCCTGCGGCTGGTAGAGCTGGGTGATTTGTGCACTGGATTTACGCACGCCCAGCTCGGGCCCAAAATCTACCTGTAGCTTGTAAGCGGGCTTGCGTGCCTCGGCAAACACCTCGGCCTGCACCACACGGCCTACGCGCAGCTCTACCTTCATAAATTCGTCCCAGCTGATCTCACTCATCGCATTACTCCTTGGCGGTGATGATGCCCCAGCTGGGCACGATGAATGTTGAGAAACGCTTGTGCTGCTCAGTGCGAAACGGATTTGGAAAACACATTCATCACAATTACGCCAGCCACAATCAGGCCCATGCCAATCAGCGCAGGCGCATCCAGCTTTTGGCCAAACAAGATCCAGGACACGGCGGTGATCAGCACCACACCCAGGCCTGACCACACGGCATAGGCCACGCCCACCGGCATGTATTTAAGGGTGAGCGACAGGCAGTAAAACGCTACGCAGTAACCCGCGACGGTGATAACGGATGGCCACAGCCGGCTAAAGCCGTCGCTAGCTTTGAGGGCAGATGTGGCGATCACTTCGGCCACGATGGCGGTGAGTAGGTAGGCCCAGCTCAGCATGCGCATCCTTTGGTGAAAACAGAATAAACCATGGGGTTGCAATGTACGTGAAAAAGCCTTCACCGGCTTACATGCCTGTGAAGGCTGCTATCAAATAAGGAGACTAGGCGACGGCCAGCGTCTTGTTGATATTGCCGCGTGTGGCGTTGGAGTAGGGGCAGACCAGGTCGGCGTCATGTACCAGCTTTTCTGCGGCGGCTTTGTCCATGCCGGGCAGGTGGATGGTCATGCGCACGGCAATCCCAAAGGCCTCGCCCACCGGGCCCAGGTCCACCTCGGCGTC
>JAVXMM010000079.1:0-17144 GCA_036646255.1 Comamonas sp. | reverse complement strand
AGTTGACCCATGGGGCAACTTGACGAAGGGCTACCGTACCCGTAACAACAAGCGTACACAGATCATGATCGTGTCGCGTCGTAAGAAGTAAGGGGTAGCAAATGACTCGTTCTCTTAAAAAGGGCCCGTTTGTTGACCATCACTTGCTGGCCAAGGTTGAAAAAGCCGTAGCCACCAAGGATAAGAAACCAGTGAAGACCTGGTCGCGCCGCTCCATGGTTCTGCCCGATTTCATCGGTCTGACCATCGCCGTGCACAACGGCAAGCAGCACGTACCTGTGTACATTACCGACCAGATGGTGGGCCATAAGCTGGGCGAATTCGCCCTGACGCGCACCTTCAAGGGTCACCCCGCTGATAAAAAAGCGAAACGATAAGGAGTAGACCATGTCTGAAACACGTGCAGTCCTCCGCGGCGTTCGCCTGTCGGTTGACAAAGGCCGTCTGGTTGCGGATCTGATTCGCGGCAAGAAGGTTGACCAAGCTCTGAACACCTTGGAGTTCACACAGAAAAAAGCTGCTGTGATCATCAAGAAGGTTCTGGAGTCCGCTATCGCCAACGCTGAGCACAACGACGGCGCCGATATCGACGAGTTGAAGGTGAAAACCATCTTCGTCGAACAAGGCACGACGCTCAAGCGTTTTACCGCTCGCGCCAAGGGCCGCGGCAACCGCATCAGCAAGCCTACATGCCACATTTATGTGACCGTGGGTAACTGAGGCCTAAAGGAAGAATATGGGACAGAAAATCCATCCTACCGGCTTCCGTCTGGCGGTGAGCCGTAACTGGTCTAGCCGCTGGTACGCAAGCAACCGTGACTTCGCTGGCATGCTGGCCGAAGACATCAAGGTTCGTGAGTACCTGAAAGAGAAGCTGAAGAACGCTGCTGTCGCACGCGTTCTGATCGAGCGTCCTGCCAAGAACGCCCGTATCACCATCTACTCGGCTCGTCCTGGTGTGGTGATCGGCAAGAAGGGTGAAGACATCGAGGCCTTGAAGAAGGAACTCGCTACCCGTCTGGGCGTGCCAGTTGCAGTGAATATCGAAGAAGTGCGTAAGCCTGAAATCGATGCTCAACTGATCGCTGACTCGATCACCCAGCAGCTCGAAAAGCGTATTCAGTTCCGTCGCGCCATGAAGCGTGCGATGCAGAATGCGATGCGTCTGGGCGCTCAAGGTATCAAGATCATGTCGTCGGGCCGTTTGAACGGTATCGATATCGCACGTACCGAGTGGTATCGCGAAGGCCGTGTGCCTCTGCATACCCTGCGTGCTGACATCGACTACGGCTTCTCGGAAGCTAAGACGACGTACGGCATCATCGGCGTGAAGGTCTGGGTCTACAAGGGTGATACCTTGGGCCGTAACGACCTGCCAGCCGTTGAGACCCCTCGTCCAGACGACGAGCGTCGTCCACGTGGCCCACGCCGCGATGGTCGCGACAACCGTCGTGATGGCGCTGGCCGTGGTGGCCGCCGCCCCGCAGGCACCAATGCTGCACCTGCTGATGGCAGCGACAAGCCTACGGGCGCTGGTGCTGATTCCGTTAAGCGCGTTCGCAAGACTGACGCGCCCGCTCCAGCAGCGGACGGTAAAGGAGAATAACTATGCTGCAACCTGCTCGCCGCAAATATCGCAAGGAGCAAAAGGGTCGCAACACTGGTATCGCAACCCGTGGTAACACGGTGGCGTTCGGTGATTTCGGCCTGAAGTGCACGGACCGCGGTCGCCTAACGGCCCGCCAGATCGAGGCTGCACGTCGTGCAATCTCTCGTCACGTTAAGCGTGGCGGCCGTATCTGGATCCGCGTGTTCCCCGACAAACCAATTTCCACTAAGCCTGCTGAAGTGCGTATGGGTAACGGTAAAGGTAACCCTGAGTACTACGTCGCTGAAATTCAGCCTGGCAAGATGGTGTTCGAAATCGTGGGTGTTCCCGAAGAACTGGCTCGTGAAGCGTTCCGCCTGGCTGCTGCCAAGCTGCCGCTGCGCACCACGTTCGTTGCTCGTCAACTTGGCGCTTAATCAGGAGAAATCTATATGACTAAAGCTGCTGAACTCCGCCAAAAAGACGTCGCCGGCCTGCAAACCGAAATCAAGTCCTTGCAAAAGGCTCACTTCGGTCTGCGCATGCAAAAGGCTACGCAACAACTGGGTAACACTGCTACGCTCAAGGCTACCCGCCGCGACGTGGCTCGTGCCAAGACAATTCTTGCTGAAAAGCAAGCCGCCAAGTAATTAAGGAGTTGACATGACGGAAGAGAAAAAGTCCCTCAAGCGCACCTTGATTGGCAAGGTGGTGAGCGATAAGCGTGAAAAGACTGTGACCGTGCTGGTGGAGCGTCGTGTGATGCACCCCATCTACGGTAAGCTGATGACCCGTTCGAGCAAGTACCACGCCCACGATGAGTCGGGCGAGTACAAGACCGGCGATACCATCGAAATTACCGAGAGCCGTCCGCTCTCTAAGACCAAGAACTGGGTTGCTACCCGCTTGGTACAAAAGGCTGGCCTGGTTTAAGTCTTTATTGACGGAAGCCAACGCAAGTTGAAAAACGACCCACAATGCGTGGGTCGTTTTTTTATTTGGCGCCCATATTTCAAAGGCGCCGCCCTGCCAATAGGCACACTGAAACAAGGAGTACACAATGATCAAAATTGGTGACCAACTACCCGCCGCAACTCTGAGCGAATTCGTGGCCGTAGAAGGCAACGGTTGCAGTCTGGGCCCCAATGCATTTGACGTGCAAAAGGAAGCTGCTGGCAAGACCATCGCCTTGTTCGCCGTGCCCGGCGCATTTACGCCAACCTGCTCGGCCAAGCATCTACCAGGCTATGTGGAAAAGGCTGCCGAATTGAAGGCCGCTGGCGTGGACGAAATCTGGTGCCTGTCGGTGAACGACGCCTTCGTCATGGGTGCCTGGGGCAAAGACCAGCACACCGAAGGTAAGGTGCGCATGATTGGTGATGGTGATGCCGCTTTTGCTAAGGCAACCGGCTTGACGCTGGACTTGAACGGCAAGGGTCTGGGTCTGCGCAGCAACCGTTATTCCATGCTGATCAAGGACGGCAAAGTTGTGCAATTGAACGTAGAAGGCCCTGGCCAGTTTGAAGTCAGCAACGCTGACACCATGCTGATGCAAGCCAAGGCTTAATGCTTTTTAGGCTACTAGCGCCTGCCCAGTGGGCGCTGGATGTCTTAAATTAATAGCAAAGCACGCCAAGGGCGTGCTTTTTGTTTGGGAATCAGAGATATCTTAGTCGTTCGTGCTGCTCTGCCCATGCCATGGCCGGTTGAGGCCAGGCGTATGACTGAAGTCATTGACAGCTCTACGGCGAAGTAGTGCCGCGACGCATCAGGCGCAAGCCATGGGTAATAACGGGTCAGCGGCTGCGGAAGTCGTCGTGGCATGCCTTGCAGCTGGCTGCAGTCGGGCCAAAAGCGGCTTTTAGCTTGTCTACATCGCCTGTTTTGGCGGCGGCTGCCAGTTTTACGGTCTCAGCCTGCATTTTTTCGGCCAAGTCCTTGAACTTGGCTTGTTCTTTCCACACTTCGGGCTTGGCCTTGCCACCTTCGTGGGCGGCTTCAAAGCCGGCCCAGGGTAGCTTGGCCATTTGGGCGACGATGTCTGCGTTTTGCTCGGCAACCTTGGCATCAAAAGGTATTTTCCCGTTGGCCATGGCGCCTACGCGGCCAAAGTGTTGTGCCATTACAAATAGAGCGGATTGGCGGTATTTGATAGCGTCCTCAGCTTTGGCGAACTGGGCCGAAGCTGAAGTGCTAAAACCAGACAGCGCAGCAGCGCAGGCCAGGGCGGCGAGCAGAGGGCGTTTTTTCATCGTGGGTCGTCCTTGTATCTTGTTGTCGTGGGGGTTGCGGCGAAGGCGCTGTGCCCGGCTGCATTGGCGTTTGCCAGCTTGCCACGTTGGGCCCACAATGCGATCGCACGCCCGATTTGTAGCACATCCGCACTATAAAGACCATGACAAAAACTGTATCCACCGCCACATCCGTTCGCATTTGGGACCTGCCAACACGCCTGTTTCACTGGGCCCTGGTGCTGTGTTTTATTGGCGCGTTTATCACAGTAAAAGTGGGTGGCAATGCCATGGTGTGGCACCAGCGGTGTGGGTACACGATTGGCGCGCTGTTGCTGTTCAGGCTGTTGTGGGGCGTGGTGGGTGGCTACTGGTCGCGCTTTGGCCAACTGGCGCTAGGGCCAGTTCGGGTACTGGGCTATGTGGGCGGCAAGGCCCATGTGCATGATGACGTGGGCCACAGCCCCACCGGCGCTTGGGCCGTGCTGGCCATGTTGTTTTTTTTGGCACTGCAAGTGGCCAGCGGATTGATGAGCGATGATGAAATCGCCTTTGCCGGCCCGCTGTCGCGCTTTGTGCCCGGCACCGTGGTGGGTCAAGCCACGTATTACCACGCACACGTTGGCCAGTATGTGTTGCTGGGCCTGATTGGCTTGCACATCGCGGCGATTGTGTTCTACATCTGGCGCCTTAAAAAACCCATCGTGCGCCCCATGATTGACGGCGACAAGCAATTGCCCGCACCGCAACCCCGTGCATCGCAAGACACGGCAAGCTTGCGCCTGTTGGCGTTGCTGTTGTTTGCGCTGTGTGCGGGGCTGATGTGGTGGGTGTCTACGCTCTAGTCGTGCCGTGCTTACAGCCTGATTTCCGCCTTGAGGTAATGCGTGCCTGCAATCGGGTTGTGATAGTAGGGAGGAATCTCTTCAAAACCAAAATCGGCGTACAGAGCGCGGGCGGATTCCATGCTGTCCAACGTGTCGAGAAGGATGCAGACGTAGCCCAACTGCGCAGCAGCGGTCAGCGTGTGATCCACCAGCAGACGGCCCAGGCCAAAGCCGCGGAAGGCTTTGCGCACGAAGAGGCGCTTCATCTCGCAGGCGTTGGCGTAGTCCACGTCATCGATGGGGCGCAGCGCGCAGCAGCCGGCCACGGCGCCTTCCACCATAGCTAGCACCAAGTTGCCGCGTGGCTCGGCGTAGTCGCCTGGCAGGTCGGTCAGTTCGTTAGCAAAGCCCTGGAAGTCCAAGTCAATATCTAGGGTGTCAGCATATTCTTGAAAAATCTCGCGCACTAGCGCTAACTCCTCAGGCGATGAGGGGTGAATAAGCGTAATTTCAGGTCTGTCCACAACCAAACTATGTAGTGATGATGGGGGGAGTGTAGCGAAGGCGTGTTGTTGCGCTACTATGAAAAAACCGCCCGTTGCAGGCGGTTTTCGCAGAATCTGCCTGTACATGAATGTTAGGAGCTGTTGAGATCTGATTAAGGCAGCAAAGGCCATTGCCCGCCGGTCAATCGAGGTGAGCGATGCCTTCTAGGTGCACATCTGCACAAAGGAGCGCAACAATGAGTGGGGCGCGTGGCCTTCCCTTCGGACTGGGTTTGCAAGGCATGAGCATTGCTACGGACGGAGCGCATAGCAGCCGAGTGCTTTCAAACCCAACGCAATTCTCAATCAAACCCTCAACAGACCCTGTGAGCCCTTAGGCTTCTGCCAGCAGCTTTTCGATCAGCTTGTGCAGTTCTTCAAAATTAGGTGCGCCGACATAGCTCTTCACAATCTTGCCCTGTTTGTTGACGATGAAAGTGGTGGGCGTGAGCTTGATGTCGCCCCAGTCCTTGGCAATCTTGCCTGTGTTGTCGAGTGCTACCTGGAAGGGCAACTTGCGCGATTCAGCAAAGTTCACCACATAGCTGGGTGGGTCGTAGCTCATCGCCACGGCTAGCGTGTTGTAGCCCTTGTCCTTGTACTTGTCGTGGGTCTTGATGATCTCGGGCATTTCGGCCACACAGGTGGTGCAACTGGTAGCCCAGAAGTTGACCAAGGTAACCTTTCCCTTCATGTCAGCCGTACTGGTGGTACTGCCGTTGAGCAACACAAACTGGCTCTCAGGCGCCGCAGCCTGGCCGGAGCCGTGGAACACATAGGCGCCTACGCCCACAGCTGCAGCGATGACGATACCGGCGATCAACGAGGTAGAGGATTTTTTAGCCATGGCCTTGGGATTGCAATTGGCGCACAAAGTTCGGCGCACGCCACATTATGCGCAGCCACGCGCTTGTCCCGGTCACCATGGTTTTATGGTCGAAATAAGATGCAATTTGAATGAGCTAGGCATCTAACAACCAACTGCTAGGCGCTAGTAGCTCCTAAATTGATAGTTGCTGTGGCGCAGCGCAGGCGACAGGCGCTGGCTGCACTCGCTGTTCATAATCTAGCAATGCGCATTTTTGCCTTGCCCCTGCTGATTTTGACGCTCAGCGCCTGCAGCCCCACGCTCAACTGGCGCAGCGTTGCAGTGGCGGGTACACCGCTTACCGTCTTGCTGCCCTGCAAGCCTGACCAGGCTGTACGCGAAGTAGACTGGGGCGCAGGCCAGGTGCCACTGACCATGCTGGGCTGCGAGGCTGGCGGCGCTACCTATGCCGTATCGCACCTGTTACTGGCCAGTCCGGCCGATGCTCCTGTCGTGCTAGAGCGGTGGCAGCAAGCACTACAAAAACAATTGCAGCTAGCAAGCGCCCCATCTGCTGGCGAAGCTTTTTTGATAAAAAATGGGCTAGAGCTACCCCAGGCTCGCCATGCCAGTTGGCAGGGGCGTGATGGGCGAGGCGGTGCGGTGTTTGCCGATGTACGCTGGTTTGTGCGGCTAGAGGGCAGCGGAGCCCGCGTCTACCAAGCCATGGTGTTGTCGCCGGGCAACCCCGTGGCGGCGGATGCGCTTGCCAATTTTGCCGAGGGGCTGCAGCTACGCTAAGGTTGATGGGCTGTGGCCCACAGCGGGGCACTAAATTGTCTGACTGCACCGCGTATCTGGCTAAGCAACACTACCAATGTTGCAGTGCCGCAAAATCGCTACACTGCTTGTTGTATGCAGCTTTGCCGCATTAATCAGCAACCGTTTTCTTGCACCTATGAGCAACCGCATTTTGTTGATCGCCCATGCACCGCTGGCCCAAGCGCTGGCCCAGTGCGCTGCGCATGTGTTCCCCGATGCGGGCGAGCACCTGATAGCGCTCGACATTGTGGCAAGCGCTGATCCGGCAGTCAGCCTACAAGATGCGCAGACGTTGCTCGCAGGCGGCGGCCCAGTGTTGGTGCTAAGCGATGTATTTGGTGCCACGCCCCACAATATTGCGCAAGAGCTGGCTCGACAGCGTGCCGACACGCGGCTGATCGCCGGTGTAAACCTGCCCATGCTTTTGCGTGCTCTGTGCTACCGGAGCGAAGAACTAGACAACCTAACCGCGCGCGCTATTACCGGTGGCAGCCAGGGCATCATGCAGGTGACACAGAACACGCCACAAAATCAAAATATCCGAGCACATGATCAAGACTGCCGTCACCATCAGCAATAAACTGGGCCTGCACGCCCGGGCATCGGCCAAGCTCACTAAGCTGGCGGGCAGCTTTGCCTGCGAAGTGTGGATCACTCGCGGCGAGCGCCGCGTTAACGCCAAAAGCATCATGGGCGTGATGATGCTGGCGGCCGGTATCGGTACCGAAGTGAGCATTGAGACTGATGGCGCGGATGAGCAAGCGGCCATGGACGCGTTGCTGGCACTCATCAATGACAAATTCGGCGAAGGCGAGTAAGCGCGTTTAGCCTCGCTCTTGATGCCTCTTTGCTGCGGCAAGGCAGTATCGCTGCTACTGCGCTGTGTGCCTCGCCTTAAACCCCATCTACTATAGGCGTCGGCGACGCTAGCCGCGCTAAAACAGCCGCTTTTGAGCGGCTCGTTGTTGATTTAGATAGCCCCCATATTTTGCGTATCAATCTTGTGAAACCGCCTGATGCAGGCGTATAAACGGGGCACGCGGGTACGGTGCAAGGCACCGCCGTCGACTACTGAGGAATCCAGCATGAGTTTTGCCATCCACGGAATTGCAGTGGCCCGGGGTATTGCCATTGGGCGGGCCGTGATGGCGGCGTCCAGCCACCTGGACGTAACGCACTATCGGGTCGAGGCCGAGCAGGTCGAGCGCGAAATCGAGCGCGTGCGCACCGCCCGTATGGCGGTGATTGAAGAGTTGCAGCGCCTGCGAGGCGATATGGGCGCCGACGTACCGCAAGAGATGGGGCCGCTCTTGGATGTGCACCTGATGCTGGTGCAAGACGACATGCTCTCATCCGGCGTGCGCCAACTGATCAGCGAGCGCCTGTACAACGCTGAATGGGCGCTGACCGCCCAGCTAGAGTTGCTGTGCCGCCAGTTTGATGAGATGGACGACGAGTACCTGCGTGAGCGCAAAGGCGACTTGCAGCAAGTGGTGGAGCGTGTTCTGCGCCATATGCGCGGTGTATCCAGCCCCGTGGCTGCGCCCATTAGCGGCGCCAGTGCCGCAGATTTGAACGATGGCCAGCACGACTGGGTGGCAGGCGATGTGGATGCACCCATGGTGCTGATCGCCAATGATTTATCTCCGGCCGACATGCTGCAGTTCAAGCAAAGCGTGTTTGCTGGGTTTGTGACGGCCGTGGGCGGCCGCACTAGCCACACCGCGATTGTGGCGCGTAGCATGGATATCCCTGCTGTGGTGGGCGCGCGCAGTGCCAGTCAGCTGATCCGTGCGGACGACTGGGTCATCATCGACGGCGATGCGGGCGAAGTTATCGTTGATCCATCGCCGATCTTGCTCGAGGAATACCGCTTTAAACAGCGCCAGATTCGACTGGAGCGCGAACGCCTGTCGCGCCTGCGCGATACGCCCTCCGTCACACAAGATGGCGAACGCATCGAGTTGCTCGCCAATATCGAGCAACCTGGCGATGGCCCTGGCGCCGTTAAGGCTGGTGCTGTGGGTGTGGGCCTGTTTCGTACCGAATTTTTGTTTATGGGTAGGGGTGGCAGACTGCCGGACGAAGAAGAGCAATATCGCGCCTACCGAGAGGCGCTGGAGGGTATGCAAGGCATGCCTGTCACTATCCGCACCTTGGATGTGGGTGCCGATAAGCCGCTGGACAAAGGTCAGCCCAAAGACCACTACCTGAACCCTGCGCTAGGCTTGCGCGCCATCCGCTGGAGTCTGGCCGATCCCGACATGTTCCGCACCCAGCTACGCGCCATTTTGCGCGCGGCGGTGCACGGGCCGGTACAGCTGCTCTTCCCCATGCTTGCTCACGTTAGCGAGATCAAACAAACGCTGGCTCTGGTCGAGCAAGCTTCGCAAGAGCTGCGCGAGCGTGATATCCCGCAAGGCCACGTCAAGTTGGGCGCGATGGTGGAGATTCCCGCCGCCGCACTCACCATGCGCACTTTCCTCAAGTACTTTGATTTTGTCTCCATCGGCACCAATGACCTGATCCAGTACACCCTTGCCATAGATCGAGCCGACGAAGCCGTTGCCCATCTCTACGACCCGCTGCACCCAGCCGTGCTGCGTCTGATTGCCGAAGTTATCAGCGCCGCTAACGCCCTGGGCAAAGACGTTTGCGTCTGTGGAGAAATGGCGGGTGATACTGCGCTGACTAAGTTGCTGTTGGGCATGGGCCTGCGCAGCTTCTCAATGCAACCCGCGCAGATTCTGGCCGTCAAGCAAGAGGTGCTGCGTGCTAACACCCAGCAATTGACCGCTTGGGCGCAACAGGTGATGGCGGCTGAGAATCCGGCGGAGATGCTGGAGTAGTAGCTGGTTCTAATTCAAGATGCTAGCGGCGTGCGGCGGGTGCGAAGCCCTGGGTCTGTTGAGGTTTGCTTTCTTGACCCAAGGACAGCGCCGCCATTGCGTAGTGATGCGATATGTTTTGACAGATAAGCATTGGGCTCGCATGAGCCCAATGTGTTTAGGCAAGCTTGGTGGAGGCCGCAGTGGTACCAATAGCTGTTTGTTCTTGGTGAGCGGTTGCTTTGAATTGTGAGCACAGGCAGCCCTTGGCAACATTCGTCACCTGAATTTGGCAAGTAGGACACCATATTCAAACGGTTTTGTATGCGGTTCAAAGCCCTTGTATATCAAAAGCTGTTTGGTGCTGCGAGCGATCAACCGGGCATGGAATACGCCATGGTGGATGTAACGATTGTGCAAGTGCATCGACATGGGCCGGGCTCAAAAGGGTCGTGGTTCGAGCAAGGCCATATGAGGCATCCGAGGTGGTTTGACTATCCAAAACTTGGAGCGGACGAACGCTCGGGGAAGCTTGATTCGATGTGTGTTATTTACAGGTCAACGGCACGAGCTTCAAGGCATAGAGAGATTGCTTGAAGACATTCGTCTGCAGGCGTAACTGGCTGGCAAAACGTTTGATGCAGGCTGGCTCAAGCAAGGGTTTCTGGCGCGCGAAGCCGCCAAATCTTGATGGCACAAAAGTCTAAGCATTGAGCGCATTAGTCGACTGGTATGGCTGTCTACAAGTGGCGATACCGGATCGGAAATTTCTTTGAAATCTCAGAAGGTTCAAGTGCGTTGCAATGCGTAGTGACAAGACAGACCGCCGCCTCGCTGCTGCCATCGCCTTGTCATTTGCCATGATCAGTTTACGCCGACTCTCAATGCGCGTTAGTCATTAAAACCTCAAGCTACCAAGGCACGACCGAGAACACATGGGCGGGCACCGCGGCTCCATGCAGCTGCAGGCGGTTGCGGGCCAAGCATTCCCATTTGGCACCGGCTTGGCGGGCGAGGGCTTCGCTGGCGATGTTGCCTTCGGCGACCACGATTTCGATGCGCTGCATATTCAGGGCCGTGAAGGCATGCGCGATGAGGGCTTGCGCCGTACGCAGGGCAATACCTTGGCGTTGGGCGGATTGACGGACCCAGTAGCCAAGGTTGCACAGGCGATTGTCGTGGTCGATGTGGTTGAGGGCTGCGCCGCCGAGCAGTGATCCATTGATGGCGGAGAAAATCCCGCTTTCATAGGCTTGGAAGCGCGCAGCTTTGTCGCGGCACTCAACAAACCAGTTCAGTGCGTGTTGGTGCGTGAAATCGGGTGTGCACCAGTCCATCCAGCGGCCGACGGTGGCGGTTGATTCATGCGCGGCTTGCACAAAGGACTCGGCATCGTTCGCATGCCAGGGCCGAAGAATCACACCAGGGAGGGTGAGGGTGGCGAAGTAGGGCGTCATGCGGTCCTTGCAAGGGAGGCCGTGCACGGTTGGTTATTTTTCGCATAAAAAAAGCTGCAGGCGCGCGCCCATCGCTCGCCTGCAGCTCTCATTTTTATAACGGTTAGATCGAATATGTTTACACGCCCGCCGCATGCGCCTGTTGGTCGGCATGGTAGCTTGATCGAACCATGGCGCCCACGGCCGCGTGGGAGAAGCCCATTTTGTAGGCTTCTTCTTCGAACATCTTGAAGGTGTCCGGGTGTACGTAGCGGCGTACGGGCAGGTGGCTATTTGATGGGGCGAGGTACTGGCCGATGGTCAGCATGTCGATGTTGTGAGCGCGCATGTCGCGCATCACTTGCAGGATTTCTTCGTCCGTCTCGCCCAGGCCGACCATGATGCCGCTCTTGGTGGGCACGTTGGGGTGCAGCTCTTTGAACTTCTTCAGCAAGTTCAGGCTGAACTGGTAGTCCGAGCCGGGGCGCGCTTCTTTGTAAAGGCGCGGTGCGGTTTCCAGGTTGTGGTTCATTACATCGGGTGGTGCCGATTTCAAAATCTCTAGTGCGCGGTCGTCGCGGCCGCGGAAGTCGGGCACAAGGATTTCGATTTGCGTAGCGGGTGAGAGCTCGCGGATGTTCCTGATGCACTCGACAAAGTGACCAGAACCTCCGTCGCGAAGGTCGTCACGGTCTACGCTGGTGATCACCACGTATTTCAGGCGCAACTGGGCGATAGTCTTGGCCAAGTTCAAGGGTTCGTCTTGATCGAGTGGATCGGGGCGGCCATGACCAACGTCACAGAATGGGCAGCGGCGTGTGCACTTGTCGCCCATGATCATGAAGGTGGCCGTTCCCTTGCCAAAGCACTCACCAATGTTGGGGCAGCTGGCCTCTTCACAGACGGTGTGCAGCTTGTTTTCGCGCAGGATATCCTTGATCTCATAAAAGCGCGTAGTGGGGCTGCCGGCTTTAACGCGGATCCAATCGGGCTTTTTCAGTACCTCGGCTTGCTGCACTTTGACAGGGATGCGCGCCAGCTTGGCCGCAGCTTTCTGCTTGGCCAGCGGGTTGTAGTTTTCAGCGGACTGTGCTTCGCGCACGACTTCAGAGGTACTCATGGCAGGTGTCTCAGGGTGAGAGTCGGGCAGTCAGCTCGGCGGCCAGTACGGACGCCACTGCTTCCCAGGTGGTATCGACGCCTATTGTAGAAAGGTCCACAGTCTGCAGCCCTGCATAACCGCAAGGGTTGATGCGTTGGTAGGGTTCCAGATCCATTTTGACGTTGAGCGCGACACCATGGTAGGTGCAGTGGCGGCTGACCTTGATGCCGAGTGCGGCAATTTTGCCTAGGCCGTTGAAATCTGGCTCAGGCGCAGGGCTGCCTTCTGCGCGCATTTGTGGGCGCTGGGGTAATTGGGCGTGCGAGAAAGGGTCGTTCAAGCGTACGTAAATGCCGGGTGCTCCCGCCACGCGGTGGCCGGTCACACCTAGCTGAGCCAGGGTGCGGATGATGGCCTCTTCGATGCGGAACACATATTCCTTCACAAAGTAGCCGGCGCGCTGCAGATTAATCAGTGGGTAGGCAACCACTTGGCCGGGGCCGTGGTAGGTTACCTGACCGCCACGGTTGGTCTGTACGACGGGAATGTCGCCCGTATGCAACAAATGACTGGGCAAACCAGCTACACCTTGGGTAAAGGTGGAGGGGTGCTCACAAATCCATAGCTCATCAGCCAAATCTGGCGTGCGTGATGCGGTGAAATCTTGCATGGCTGTGAGGGTGGGCGCATAGCCTACCAAGCCTAAAAAACGGGTCTGCATGGGCAAGAAGCCGACGCGCTGAGGCCGGCAGGGTTCGCATAGGTGACAGCAGCGGATAGGGGTGCAATCCGCTTAGAGGACGACTTTCACCATAGGGTTGGAGGTGAGTGCACGGTACAAGTTATCGAGTTGTTCGCGGCTGGTTGCCGTTACGGTAATTGTCACGCCCAGGTACTTGTCTCCTGCGCTGGGGCGCAGCTCTACTGTGCTGGCATCGAAGAAAGGATCGAATTCCTTGGCGATGGCGGTAACGGTGTGCACAAAGCCGTCCTGATTGAGGCCCATGACCTTAATTGGGAAGTTAGAGGGGTATTCAATCAGCGAATCCTTGCGGGAATCGATGGCAGAATCTGCAATGTTTTGTGGCGTGTCAGAGGTGGTCATTTTGCTATTAAAACAGAAGCTTGATGGTTATGGTGTGTCAGCAATTTAGCCATTTTCTGCCTGAAGAAATTGCAAGAAAATCAGGTGGGATGCGGTAGGTAGCAAAGCTACAACTGCGGTAAAAAACCGAGCGCGCATGAAAACGCCTTCCGTATCCAACGGGTTTATCCTTATAATCGCAGGCTTTGGCTAGTATCGTTCTACCCAGGAGCCAGCAATAAAATGACTACAAGTGCTCCAGAAGATAAACATATGGCCGAAGAGCCGGACTTCAAGCCCTTGACTGCCGAGGAGGCAGCAGAGTGGCGTCGTCGCCATCCGACTGTGTCGGTGATGCGAGTCGTGAAGTGGCAGCTGGTGGTTGGGGTGATGCTCACCGTGTTGGTGGGTCTGATCAGTCAGCGTGCTGGATGGGCGTGGTCGGTAGCGTATGGCGCGGCGGCGGTGGTAATACCTGCTGCCTTTTTCGCGCGTGGGCTGCGGATGACGCTAGGCGCCGGGCAAGAAAATCTTGCTATGGTTCGGTTCTTTGGTCTGGAGATCGCAAAATTGGTATTGACGGTGGTGCTGCTCTTGGTGGCGCCACTGGTGGTACCGGGGCTCAACTGGTTAGCACTGGTTTTGGGCTTGGTTGTGGTGATGAAGACGTACTGGTTAGCGCTTTGGCTGCTGACCAGATCTGCAAACAGTTTGTAATTATTAGAAGAGTTGTCCGATGGCAGCAGAAGCGCACGCACCAACTGCAAGTGAATACATCGTTCACCACTTGCAGCACCTTCAAAATATCAAGCAGAAGTCGATCATTGACTTTTCGGTGGTCAATATTGACTCCGTGATCGTATCGGTCACGCTTGGCTTGCTCGGCATTTTTGTGCTGTGGCTGGCGGCGCGCAAGGCCACCTCGGGTGTGCCTGGTCGCTTCCAGGCTGCGGTCGAGATGCTGGTCGAGATGGTCGACAACCAGGCCAAGGCTAATATCCACAACGCCCAATCGCGCAAATTCATTGCCCCTCTGGCGCTGACCGTGTTTGTCTGGATTTTCCTGATGAACGCGATGGACTTGCTGCCAGTTGATCTGCTGCCTGTTCTGTGGGCGCAAGTCTACGGTGCTGCTGGCCATGACCCTGCTCACGCTTATCTGCGTGTTGTGCCTACGGCTGATTTGTCTACCACGTTGGGCCTGTCTACGGCTGTATTGATTCTGTGCTTCTACTACAGCGTCAAGATTAAGGGTATGGGCGGCTGGGCTCACGAGCTGGTGACCGCACCTTTCGGCACCTCGAAGAACCCTATTTTTGCCGTGATCCTTGGCATTATCAATCTGCTGATGCAGATCATTGAATACGTTGCTAAGACGGTTTCGCACGGTATGCGACTGTTCGGCAATATGTACGCTGGTGAGTTGGTGTTCATGCTGATTGCCCTGATGGGTGGCGCAGCGGCTATGTCGCTCTCTGGTGTGTTGCTCCCCGTGGGGCACATCATTGCAGGCTCTATCTGGGCGATCTTCCATATTTTGATCATCACCCTGCAGGCCTTCATTTTCATGATGCTGACGCTGATTTACCTCGGCCAAGCACATGAAGCTCACTGACCTTTCCCTTTCAATTCAACCTTCCTTTAATCCCTAGGAGTCATCATGGAAAACGTTCTCGGTCTCGTCGCTCTGGCTTGTGGTCTGATTGTTGGTCTGGGCGCTATCGGCGCTTCGATCGGTATTGCTCTGATGGGCGGCAAGTTCCTGGAATCTTCGGCACGCCAACCTGAGCTGATCAACGAACTGCAAACCAAGATGTTCATCTTGGCTGGTCTGATTGATGCGGCGTTCCTGATTGGTGTTGCTATCGCTCTGCTGTTCGCTTTCGCCAACCCATTCACCCTGGCCTAAGCTCCGATCAACGCCGTAGATAGAAAGGTGTTGCCGTGAGTATTAACGCGACCCTGTTCGTTCAGGCCATTGTCTTCTTGATTCTGGTGATCTTCACGATGAAATTCGTGTGGCCACCTATTGCCAAGGCGTTGGATGAGCGAGCAAAGAAAATCGCCGATGGTCTTGCTGCTGCCGATAAGGCAAAGTCCGAGTTGACAGCTGTGAACAAGCGTGTGGAAGAAGAACTCTCCCAAACACGCAATGAAACAGCGTCGCGTATCGCGGACGCAGACCGTCGTGCCCAAGCAATCGTAGAAGAGGCTAAGGCCCGTGCTACCGAAGAAGGCAACAAGATCATTTCCGCAGCCCGTGCAGAAGCCGAGCAGCAAGTGATCCAAGCGCGCGAAGTTTTGCGCGAACAAGTTGCTACTTTGGCAGTTAAAGGTGCTGAGCAGATTCTCCGCAAGGAAGTCAATCCTGCGGTTCACAGTGATTTGCTCAATCGCCTGAAGACTGAGCTGTAAGGAAGCAACGAAATGGCAGAACTCGCCACCATTGCCCGTCCTTACGCTGATGCCTTGTTCAAAGCTTGCACCGATAAAGGTGCAAGCTTGAATGAAGCCCTGTCTTGGACGGACGAACTGGCGGCGATTGCCGCCGATCCGGAAATGCGCCAACTGGCCGACAACCCCAACGTCAGCAATGACCAGGTGTTGGATGTGATGGCTGGTGTGACGCTGGCACGCGGTTGGGCCTTGTCAGACCTAGCACGCAACTTCCTGCGTACGGTGGTAGAGAACCACCGTCTGGATGCATTGCCCGAAGTGGCCAAGCAGTTCCGCGCTTTGGTGAACCGTGGAAACGGTTCATCTGATGCGCTGGTATACAGCGCCTTTGCACTGGATGACTCCGCATTGAATGCGCTGGGCGCCGTGCTGGAAAAACGCTTTGGCCGCAAATTGAATCTGAGCTCCACGCTGGACGAATCGCTGATTGGCGGCGTCCGCGTGGTAGTTGGCGATGAAGTGCTCGACACTTCCGTCAAGGCCCGTCTGGAACAAATGAAAGCGACCCTCACTGCGTAAGCAGTTCGAGGATTCGGCTAAACAATGAAAAGGAAAGAGTAATGCAACTCAATCCCGCAGAAATTTCTGAGCTGATCAAGAGCCGCATTGAGGGTCTGTCAGGCAACTCCGATATCCGTAACCAAGGTACGGTTGTCTCGGTGACTGATGGTATCGTGCGTGTCCATGGTCTGTCTGACGTGATGGCTGGCGAAATGCTGGAATTCCCAGCTGGCGCCGATGGCCAAGCGACTTATGGTTTGGCTCTGAATCTGGAGCGTGACTCGGTGGGAGCCGTGATTTTGGGTGAATACACCCATATCTCGGAAGGCAACATCGTCAAGTGCACGGGCCGTATTCTGGAAGTTCCAGTAGGTCCTGAACTGATCGGCCGCGTGGTGAACGCACTGGGTCAGCCTATTGATGGCAAGGGTCCTATCAACGCCAAGATGACCGACGTGATCGAAAAGGTTGCGCCTGGCGTGATCGCTCGTCAATCCGTGGATCAGCCTCTGCAATCCGGTATCAAGTCCATCGACGCGATGGTGCCTGTGGGCCGTGGACAGCGTGAGCTGATTATTGGTGACCGTCAGACCGGTAAGACCGCTGTTGCCATTGATGCCATCATTGCCCAGAAGGGTCAAGGCGTTACCTGTATCTACGTTGCCATCGGTCAGAAGGCTTCGTCGGTCAAGAACGTTGTGCGCTCTTTGGAGCAAGCTGGCGCGATGGATTACACGATTGTCGTGGCCGCTACCGCCTCTGAATCCGCTGCTATGCAGTATGTGTCGGCCTACTCGGGCTGCACAATGGGTGAGTATTTCCGTGATCGCGGCGAAGACGCGCTGATCGTGTATGACGACCTGTCCAAGCAAGCTGTGGCTTACCGTCAAGTGTCGCTGCTGCTGCGCCGCCCAC
>JAVXMM010000078.1:0-17515 GCA_036646255.1 Comamonas sp. | reverse complement strand
GAACATGATGTAAGTCCTAAGAGAAGGGACCACTACGAGCGCAGGGGGCAACTCGGTGCCCTTTTGCAGGCAAACAAAAACCAGCTTGCCCGTTCCATCCCTGGCTTCGGAAAACACCAGCCTCGCCACGGTGGCCGGGTCGTAGCAGAGCTCCTTTTCAGGTGGGATGACCACTGGGGGTAGCGACACGCCCGAGCGCGGCCAAGTTGCCTCTTGCCAGCGCGCGTCCAGGCGCCTGGCCACCAGCCTGCCATTGCCGAAGCTTGTGCGCAGCTCGGTACGAGTCGGGATCGCCTGCTGCCACCTGGCATCCATCAGGACGCTCAGGTGCAGTGTCTCCTGCCAGGCCAAGGCCAGGCGAGTGCTCAGGGGCACGGCCTCTTGCCAGTCCATGGCCAGGCGCGACTCCAGCCGGATGGTCTCCTGCCAGGCCAAAGCCAGGCGGGTGCTCAGCGGCACGGCGTTCTGCCAGGACGTGGCCAGCCTGGACTGCAGACGCTCGGTCTCCTGCCAAACAGCACCCACCCGGGCGGCCAGCGGGATTGCTTCCCGCCAGCGGGCGGCCAGGCGCGCCGCGTGCGCTTCGCTGACCTGCCAGGCGGTGTCCAGCCGTGCCTCGACGGGCCCCGCCTCCTGCCAGGAGAACTCCAGGCCCACCCGGGTGCCCCGGAAAACCCCGGAGTCATACTGCAAACCCACATCACCTTCCATCCCCGGGAGATCGCCGTCAACGGCCATCTCATACGCAATGACCAAGGTGATCGCCCCGTCCATCTCCGGGAAGTCGCCTTCAACCCCCAGCTCTGCACCAGGCGCAGCGCCTGAGTCGCCTTCCACCCCAAAAACCAGCCTACCGCTACCGTCTGCCAGCGCGGTGAAGACCAGTTTTCCGTCGATATCAGCCACAGCGCTTACCGGATGATCGCCGGGGTCTTGAGCAGCACAACGCCGCCCTCATACACCATGCCATTGGCAGCACCCGAAAGCCGAAACGGGCCCGGGCCATCGCCTGGCGTTACCGCACCACCGATGATCTTGTTGCCATGGCCGTCGCACCACTCGCCCCAGGTGGGGGTGCCGGTGAGCAGCGCCAGGTCGTTTGCAGCCGCCATCTGCAGGCTGATGAAGCCCTCAACCGTTAGCGCGCCGCAGGGTTTTGCAAGCGTGCGCACAGCCATCAAAGCGCCTCCCTTCTCGCTATAAAGCTTGATGGCAGATGGGCTGGGGCCGGTGTCAGCGAGTGTGATGCTCGCTTGGTTGCGCGCCTTGCGGTGTTCCACAGTGATCTCGAAGGTTGCCATATCACCCCTTCTGGGCCACGACAGGGCCACCTGCAGTGCTCTTATGCTCGCCCGTCATATCAACGCCTGTAACCACGTACGTAACACCCAGCTCCAGCCCAGAGGCATGGTAGTAACCCAGTGCATCACTGAATCCCTCCCACGCTTTGTAGCCGTCCACCAACCGATGCACCCAGATGCGCGCTCGTGGCATAGGCACCTCTGGCGCGGTTGGTGATGTTTTGAGCATGACGCGATCGCGGATCTCACCCGATGTACTCAGTGAAAAACGAAAATCCTGCAACAAGCGACTCGGCGTGGACAGCTGTGCTGCGTGCCGATATTGGAGGGGCACCTGTCCGCGCACGGAACCCAGCGGCGGTGTAGAGGCCAGCAAAACCGCCATCACTGCTCCCTCCACGGTCCCGTTGTGTCCACCAAGTAGACGCCAGCAGGGTTGGATACACCCTGATTGGTGCCCGTATTTACTGCCATCAATCTACGCTCTTGCAGTTCCGACGCACCCGGCAAGATATCGCCATCAATAAGAATTGCATTTACTCCGGTTTGGGGAATAAATCGCACACCGGGAATTTCTGCACGGGGCGCAGAGTTGGTCGCAGTTTCTGAAACAAACAATTTGCTGAGCTTAATCTCCCCATCAACAGCACTCGGGCCAGCACCCAAGTACGTAGAAACGCCACTAACTTCGCTGGAATTGGAGGTGTACGCCCTTGGGTTGCACACTACGCTCCCCCCCATGCCGCTTATACCCCGTGCACAGTGAATGCCATTGCCGGCACTACTGGGTACACAGGAGTCCAAGAAACCACTATTGTTGGTGTTCCCAGATCCCGCCACACTGATCATGCAGCTCCAGACATCGCCACTGGGAGAGAGCGCGATTGGGTCTCCAAAACCACGCAGAGGTGCCGATATGTGTGCAGCAGATTGGTGACTAACAGCAGCAACCGCCAGCGCCAGAAACCGGCTATCTGCAAACATCTTCCATCGCACAGCCACGGCATTAGCCACCCCAGATTTATGCCAGTATCCACCGCCGTTAGACTGCGCTGGCGTGGGAAAGGCTCCCAAGCCAGTGTCCACATCCGTCATTGACTCGTAAGCCATAACACGTGCAGCCGTAGTCCCCGTATCGTCAACCCGCAAGAAAAAACGCGAACCTGTCACGTCCGTGCTTCGGAACACGCTCACATTGGTTTTGGAGAAAACCTCCTCCCAGCCACCTACCGGCGCATAGCGAACGGTGATGCTGCCAGCAATCGGTCCATTGGCCGCAGTGGTGGCCACGGTGATGCGGTCGCTGGCCGTGGTGAGCACGCGTTCTTCGCCATTGAAACCTGGCGTTGTAGCGCCTGCGAGCAGCACTACACCATGCTCCTCAAAGCTTTGCGCGCTGGGCAGCATGATGGTCGCGATGCCATCCAAGGCTGTCGCAGACACGGCTGCAGTGGGCGCAAAGCCGGTGATCAAAAAGGTGCGCAGTGCGCTGATCAGCGAGCCAGCAACGCCGCTGATGACGGGGGCGCCGCGCATGCCGCTGTGCGCCCACTTGACGGGAATATTTGCCATGGTGTGATTTCCTTGGAGTTTTAGAGGGTGGATTCAGGGGCGCGGCCGACATCGCCGTACTGCACAAAAATGGAGTTGTCTTCAATACCGGCAGGCGTGCCAGGCATCACGCAGCGCACGCAAGCGATCTGCGCCTCTGCTCCCACGGTGTCGATGAAGACGGTGTTGTTGGGGATGAAGCCGCCCGCGCCAAAGCCCAGCGCCTTGATGTGCATGTAGGGTGCGCCGGCCGCCTGGTTCAAGGGCTTGTAGTCGGTGTTGATGTTGAAGGTACCCACCAGGCCGGACTTCTGACCGAAGAGGTCATAGGTCTGACTGTCCCTAAACCGGAGCGCCCAGCGCTGGGTTATGGCACCCAGGTTGGCTACTTCAATTGCTTTGCCCGGTGCGTCGTGGTCATACTTCGCCGCAGCTGGTCCATGCGCTGGGTCCATGCCGTCATACCATGTCACGCCATCCCAGCTCTTTTGCGTATAGACACGGGTCACCCGTGCATAGCGATCACCCTGGCGCAACGCGCTGCTAAATACTGCCCCTGCAGGGAATGCATAGCCAATCGGTGTCGTAAAGTGCACCTCACCATTGATGAGCACCTTGGATACCCGCAGATAGACGCTGACGCGGCCGATCACGCGCACCTGTGCGGGGTAGCCGGTCAAGTCGTTGAACGTGACGGTGCCTGCGTCAAGGTCCGCTTCGAAACCGGTGAAGATCTCCGCGCCATCGTCGCCCAGCACATGGATATGGGACATGCGCTCATGGCCCAAGCTGTAAGTCATGCCAATGGTGGGCACAAATGCCGAGCCGCCGTACTCAGTACCGATCCAGCCAGAGTCGCCGCTGCGCACAAAAGGCACCAGACCGTCAGAGGGCAGCGCAGCAGGATCGAGGCCCGTCAGATTGACGTCGACCGGCAGGTAGACATAGGTGACCGCGTTGTAGCGCAGCGTGGTCGGGTCCACGGGCCACGGCCGCCAGATCTTGCCCGCCTCGACCGCGCCGACGTCGCCCGCGCTGTACCACCATTCGGCCTTGTCCGCGTCTGTCAGCTCGGCGGCCAGCACGAAGTCGCCCGTCTGCAGGGCAACGCTGCCGCGTGCAAACACCACTTTGCCGCGCATGTGCGGGCCGGTGATATTGCCCTGGTTGTCGACGTTGGCGGTGAGCAGGTTGCCCTTGGTGTCGTTGACGGTAAGCACGAAGCCGCCAGGCCCGGCACGCAGCGGCGCGGACTCGGTGTTGAAAAACAGGCTTGCCGTCGTCCACTGGCCCTTTTGCGTCCACAGCGATATCAGCTGGAAGTCGCCGGGCCCGGTGCCGCCCACCACATAGTCGGTCATCAGGACGGTGCCGCCCGCGTAATCGATGTAGCCGCTGATGATGCCCGGCTGGGTGTCGGTGCGGCCTCGGTAGATGACGCCCTCGAAGTCCACATAAGTGGTCGCCATCCAGCGAAACATCACCGAGCCGGCCACGACCCGGTCGGTAGTGAGCGGGCACAGGTCCAGCGTCACAGCGGGCATCACGTAGCTCATGGTCTTGGCTATCGGTGCGCCCGCGCCCGTTCGGTACCGCACCATGACAGAGGAGCTGGCGAGCATCTGCTCACCCACCGAGGCGGTGCCGTAGGAGCCACCTTTGGTGGTCTCCGAGCTGCTCGATCCCTCTCCGTCAGCAACAGTGCGCTCGAACTCGGCCGCGTCCTGGTGGTCGGATTTGTAGCTCTCCGTCGACCTGTTGAAATCAACCACCTTGATGTTGAGCTGCTTTCCAACATAGTTGACGTTGCCCATGCCAGCCACAAAATTGCCCAGACCGTCATCGGTGGCGCTGCTGATAGCAACAATGCGGCCATCGCTGGTGGTGCCCGTTTCTGTCGTCACTGTAGAGCTTTTGCCGTTGGTGGTCTTGACGGCAAAGGGGACTGTCTTGATTTTGATGGCCATGGTCAATCCGTATGAATAGCGGTGTAAGGCGGCTTGTAGCCAATCGAGGGCGGCACCACAGCTGGCGGCGCGGGCTCGTAGTACTCGGGCACGGGCTTGTATGTGTAGGACACATCGGTGTCTTTGTTGGCCGTGGTGGTGGTCAGGTTGCCGCCCGAGGTGTTGGAGACTGCGCGTGCAGTAGCCCACTGCACGCGCACAGACTTTGCAGCAGGCTGCTGCGCCAGGGTCATCTGGATAAAGCCACCCGCATCGGGTGAGAGGCCGGGGAAGTACTCGGTGATAGTGCCGTCGACCTCGTAGTTGATTTCCAGCTCTGCACCCGGGTCCGGCATGTATGTGGGGCGTACCAGGAGCGTGCGGCTTGGGTAGTCCACCACGCCCGTTGCATCCCCGGTGAGAGAACCGTTACCGTCTTCGGTAAATGTGTAGATCACATTGGCGCTGGTGTAGCGCACGACGATGGTCCCAGGCTTGGCCTGGTCGGAGTCGTTGTCGGCGTCGAGGGTGATTACGAGCTCGGGCATACGCACATTGGCGCCCTGGCCCGAGCGGTCGGTGTAGGCATCTTTGGTGCCCCAGGTGATGGCGATGCTGCTGCCGATATCGGGGATGGCGTTGGTGGTGAGGCTCAAATCACCCGTGAGGTGGCTCACTGCCCCGCCAGCAGAGCCGGTTACCCGGCCGGTGCCATCGTCCCGCGCCGTGTAACGCTGGCCCAGCGTGAAGAAGTCGATAAAGGTCAGGCCGGGCTGGGGCAGCGGAAACAGGCGCTCGACAAAGTTCTTGCCCGCGTTGTTCTCGCCGATGACGATCTGCTTGGTGTGGGGGGTGATACCCACTTCCACGCGCCGGGGCGACTCGGCCAGAACCACGGTGTAGCGCGAGCTGGGCCGCTGGTCGACCAGGTTGGACTCGGTCCGATTGTTGGGCACGACCTGGGTGTATATCGTGGGGAGTTTGACGAAGGTGTCATTGATGCCGCAGGGCTGCTCCAGGCGGCCGGCGCTGTAGAAAACGCCCGCGTCGACAAACGTAGTCTCCCGAAACAGCGTCTTGTTGGCGGCCCGCGTGAAGAAGATGTCAGGGGGCGAGCCGGGAAAGTCCAGCGTGAGCGGGTTCATCAGCTCGATCACCGACAGCTGTCCATCAAAGGTTTTGGCCTCACCGCTGACGACCACTGTGTATTTGCGGATCTCGGTCTTGACCGCCTTGACGGTAATGCGCTGGCGGCGCTCACTGGCCTTGCCCTCGTCGTAGATCAGCAAGAAGGTCAGGCCAATGCCAGGCGGCACCATCTCCGGCCGCTGAAAAATCGAGATTTGCCCCATGGTGGCAAAGTGGTCCTGCAGGAGGAAGCCGCCGAATTCGGGCCCGGCCGCACGCATGCGCTCAATGCGCGCTGCGATATCGGCGCGAGTGGCAAACGAGTCACCCAGCGACAGGATGGTGACAGCCACACGCGGATCATTGGGTGGGTTGGCCACAATGACGTTGGCGCCCTGCAGCATGGTGCGGTCTGCATTGCGCAGCACGCCGAAGATGCTGTAAATCTCCACGCGGCCGTTGACACGCGAGTCAAGCGGAATGTCGGGGAAGATCTCATTGGAGCGGCCAGAAGTCAGCAGCTTGGCCGAGGGCGGTCCGCCGCCTTCCTTAGCGTCGACCATGCGGGCCGACTGTGCGAAGCGAATGTCGCCGAAAAGCAGAGTCATCACTTTTCCTTAAATCGAAAATTGGGGAGGTATTTGAGATCGGAGGTGTGCTCGCCATCGAGCAGCACCCAGATGGGCGAGGCCTCGAATGCCAGGCCTCCCTCCTGGTTCCAAATCACGTTGCGCGCTGAGCCCCGGATGAAGAGGCTCAGCTCGGCCAGCGGTTCGTCTGCCCAGGACTTGAGGAGGTCGCAGACACTGCGCTCGATCCAGGCCTTGCCAGCCTGGCCGCTCAGGGTGTAGGGGCGACCGGCCAAGCGCTTGCCGACGTGCACATGCATGGCCCCATTGGTCGCGGTGCGGATCGCTTTATCAACCGGGCTCCACTGGTACTCATCAACCCAAATCAAGCGGTCTGGGAGCTCTTGCACTACGCCCTGGTAAGTTAAGGTGATCATTGGGCAACGCCTTTTCCGGTTGCAAGCTGACGGATCAACTCATCTCCCCTGAGCTGACTGCCCGCATCTAAATAATTGAGAGACACGGTCGCTTGCCCGGGAATATTGATGTTTGAGACGTAAGTAGCACCTGCAGACACACCGCCGCTGGAGCTACTGGGGTTAGCGGGCGCCGTGGTTGCTTGAGTCTTGTTGGCTCTGGCTTGATCTTTGGCGTCTTTTTGCGCTTTATCTTGGGCTGCGATGTTCTCAGCCGCGTTCTTGCCTTCACCATATTTGTAGTAATCCACAGCGTTAGACAACGCGTTGGACATGGTGTCGCCGTTCCACTTCTTCTGGCCAGCGTTGCCCATATAGGCCACTTTGCCGTTGGCGTCGACAAAATCGCGGCTGATGTACTCGGCCACGGCTTCATCCAGGCCAGCACCTTTTAGCCACTCTATGATTCCCTGGCGGTTTCCAGTAGACGTGCCTGCAGTCCGGCTGGCTTTATTTCCCGCCGCCTCTGCGGACTGACCCATAAGATCAAAACCACCAGCAGCTTCACGTGCCGCTGCACCAACGCCTTCGACAGATTCACGGGCGCCGTCCATACTCTTGCTGATACCGTTGCTTGCATTGCCAGCGCCGTTTCGTAGGTTGGTGAGCTCACGGTCGGTAATTTCGGCGCTTTTGCGGATGGCGTCCGCTTCGGCCAGTTTGGCTTGGGCGCTGCGGATGGATGCCGCAATCTCGGCTTCTTTGACTGCCGTGTTTTCACCCTTGGCCCGCAATTCAGCTAGGGTGGCATTGGCAACGGCAATGCTGCCTTCCGCCTCGGCGCGCGCAACTTCTGCTTTTGCTTTTGTCAGCTTGATGTCGATTTCGAGCTGAGTGATCTTTGCGCGGCGCACACCGACTTCATTGCCCATCAGTGCTGCGATCTGCTCAGACTGCGAGGCCAGGCCTTTTTGAGTCTCCAGCAGCGAGACGGCTGACTGCGCTTCTGATAGGCGTGCAATATTTGAAGCTTTGGCAGCTTCGGTTGCAAGTTCTGCCGCTTGCACCTCTTTGCTCTTCGATTTTGCATAGGCCTCTGCTGCCGCTGCTTGGGCTGTAGTTTTGTCGGTCTCGACTTGCTTCTTTGCGATCAAGTCTTCAAGAGCCTTAATTTCTTTCTTCCGTTCATCGGTGACAGTCGCCTCAAAACTCAGCAGATACTTCTTGCTCTCTAGCTCAGCCTTCAGTATGTTGACTTCGGTCTGGCGCTTATCAGCAAGATCTCTCAGTGCCGTAGCCTCATCGGCTGCAGCTGCGCCAACTGCCGAGCGGAGGGCTTTCTCATCGCCGAGCAGTTTGACTTCAGCCACGCGAGCCTCGCCACGCGCTTTGACAGCCTCAACTTCTTTGCCCGCGAGTTCTACTTGATCAGCAATTTCTTTGCGGTTGACGCTGTACTCAGCAGACAGCTTTGCATAGCTGCCAGCCGCTTCCTTGGCAGCATTACTCTGTGCGGTCGAGGACTTAGCTGCTTCCTGCTGTTTGATCGCGGCGTCAAGTGCAGCCCGCCCGCTCTCGTTCAAACTGTCGCGCAGCAGGCTGTTATGTTGAGCGGCTTTGAGCAGCTTATCCTTGGCCTCCGTCTCGATATCTGCAAAAGACTGTTTAAGCCCAGAAAAATCCCAAGTCGCAATGGCAGCGAACACCGAGCCGATGCTTTTTCCAGCTGCAACGATGGCAATATCGAGCGTAACAATAGCGGCCTGGGCGATCTCAGCAGTGGTTTTCAGCGCCTGCAAACCACCGGCTTCGCCGATGCTGTTGCCCATCTCTGTGACAGAATTTTTGAGGTTGCCGATCTCTTGGGTGAGCGTCTGCGCCCCTTTATTGGCGGTACCGTAGAGCTCATCGAGCCCCTTTGCTAAGGCCGGGAAAAAATCAGATGCCGTCAGCGAGCCTGATTCAACCAGGTCAATCAGCTGCTTAGTCGTGAGGCCTAGGCCTTTAGCTGTGGCTTGTAGCGCGCCTGGCAGGGCTTCACCAAGCTGGCCGCGCAGCTCTTCCATCTGGATGACGCCCTTGCTAGCCATTTGCTGGAGCGCAAGCAGCGCATTAGCAGTCTCGGCCGAGGATTTTCCGGCCTTGCCCATGGAGATAGCCACCGACTCAAATACTCGGCGCGTCGGTTCGCCTTCTACCGCTGTGCCACGGGTGGCCGCAGCCAGGCCGAGCCAGGCCTTACCCGCTTCGCGCACATCGGCGCCAGAGCGGGCAACAACCGATCGGACAAACTCCAGATCCTGGCCAGCACGTTTAGCGTCTTGCCAAACGGCCTCCAGCCCAGCGCGCAACTGCTCCATGTCGGCGGCTGCAGAGACCAAAGTGCGAAAGCTAAAAGCGGCAGCCAGCGATGCTGCCATGGCGCCCAGCAGCTGGGTGAGAGCAGATATCCGGCCGCTCAGCTGATCGGTACTGCCAGAAGTGTTGCGCTGCTCGGTGCCCAGTTGGCGCACGCGCTGGGCTGCCTGGTCAGCAGCAGCGGCCTCGGTGCGCAGCGCACGGGCATGGTTTTCCGCTGCGGCAATTTCCTTGGCGGCCGCAGCGTTAATCGGCCCTTGGGCGGCCAATTCCGCACGCCGCGCCTGCACAGCTTGGTCGACCGCTTGTGCCTCAGCACGCTTAGCTTGGGCTATCAGGCGTAGTTGCTCGGACTCAATTTCTCGCAGCCGCACCTGTGCTTGTTGCGCCTGTGCTTCATTACCTCGTGCCTGGGCAGACTTGATCAGCTCTTGCTGCTCAGCACGCTGCATGCCAAGGCGGCGGTTTTGCAGCTCGATCTCGGAGCGCTGCAGCTCCAGACCCGCTTTGATCTCGGCTGTCTGGCGGTCAAGCTGCTGCACGAGTTGCTCTAGCTCAACGGCAGCTGTGCCCGAAGACTTGCCAAGGTCTGAGACGTTCTTGTCGGCCTGGTTGGCGCTATCGCTAAGTTGCTCGCCGCTGGCTTGCGCTTTTTCGCCAGCGCTGGCGAGCTGTGCAAGCTCAGTACCAGCCTTGTCGGCCTGCTGGCCAAGGTCGGCAACTTCCTGGGCGGCAGAACTGCTACTGGTCTTAAGCTCGTCACTTTGCTGCTGGGCCTTGTCCTCGGCAGTGGCAAGCTGTTCGAGCTCAGTGCCTGCTTTGTCGGCTTGTTGGCCAAGGTCAGCCACTTCCTCGGCTGCGGCACTGCTGCTGGCCTTGAGCTCGTCACTTTGCTCATCGGCTTTATCCTGAGCCGCGGCGAGTTGTTCAAGCTCGACCCCCGCCTTGTCTGCGGCAGCGGCCAGCTTATCGACGCCAGCACCCGCAGCCTCACCAGCCTTGCTCACATCGGTGGCTTGCTCGTTAATGCGCTCGAGACCGGCGGCAAGCTTGTCGACGCCTTCCTCGGTGATGCGGACTGTAAAGTCGATTTTGTTCTGGTCAGCCATTGAGAAGCTCTAGAAAAGGCGGGCCGCATCCACCGCTGTGGAGTACGGCCCGCAACTGGGTGTGTCAGTCTGATGGCGGGCCTAGCCCATGCGGGTGCGGTAGTACTTGCTGATGCCCGCACCAGTTTTGGTCGGGTCCATCATCAAAGTACCCTCGACGTCCAGCGAGGCGAACCCTTTGCCCAGCATCGTCAGCTGCTTGGTAATGCCCTGGCTGGCACGCCATATGTCAATGACCACAGGCTTGCCCGAGTCGGCTTCGTTGAGGCCACCAAACATGATTTGCAGCTCTGGGGCTTTGGTGGTCAGTGCTTCAATGACGGCATAGTCGCCATACGAGTAGCTCAGCCATAGCTTGTCGGCCGCTGCGATGTCTGGCGCATCAGAGAGCAGCACAATGCCTTCGGGACGCACTTCGTAGTTGGCGGCCATGTCGACAGGTTGCGCACTATCGGCAGCTGCTCCCTTCTTGACCACCACCGCAGTGGGCGAGATGTGGTCGAGCGGAATCAAGACGCCCAGGCTGCTGACCGTGTAGGGCAGATCTGCCTCGGTGCCCGCCTGAATGGAATCAATGCTACCCAGCGTGCCGCGTGCCAAGTTCAACAGGTTCAGGTCGGCAATCTTGAACTTGACCTTCACGTCCTTGATGCGGCGCACTTCTGCGTGCACGCCGCCGCCCAACTTGGTCATGTCTTCCTGGGTTTGCACATCTTCGCTGTGCTCCAGGCTGGCTTCCAGTACGTTCCCGATGGGAGCAAGCTCGCCAGGTTGGCCCCAGGCCTTGGCATATACCTGGCCGACGGTCATCATAGGTTTGTAGATCTGCTTGATCAGTTCTGCGGTGTTGGCCATGTCAGGCTCCCTTTCAAAGTAATTTGAGTTGATCCGCGTTGAAGAACATCGACTCGACCAAAAAGGCGAGCGGTAGGTATAGATAGCCCAGAGGACTGGGGGCAATGCCTGGGGACGGAGCCAGACGCAACGGACCGGCCACGTTTGGTGGGCGGTAGCCCATAACGGCTGCACCCGCCTGCGCTGCCAGCAAGCCAGCCTCCTGCCGTGCATTGGCACCAGCTTTGAGGCCGCTGACATTGCGCACGGCAGACACCACCAGCCACTCATGGTCTAAGCGCGCCACCCGCGCGTCTTCACGGCTCTCCAACACGCGAAACCCGTTGTAGATAACGTGCACGGCTGGCACCGGTTGGGTGTCTTCCCGCACATCAGCAAGCTCCTTGGCGGTGAGCACATGCACGTTGGCGGGCAATAGAGACCTGAGGCGCTGCACGATGTGGGGCTCGGGCTCCATGAAGTTGTTGGGGTGCACTGCGGCATTGGTGCTCATCAGTAGGCCCCCCAGTCAAACTCGTTTTTTGGAGCACGGGTCATCATCAAGCCAGGCGGCTGGGCTACAGCGGTGTCAGTGCCGCCCAAGCTCACAACGCCTTTGGAGAGGTCAACCAGGTACTGGTCAGCCCAGGCAGAGCCCCGGCGTAGTTCCTCAGGCACCGAGGTGCCATAAAGGCGCTTGAGTGCGATCGCGGCCACCGCTGTGGGCAAGCTACTACCCTGCACCAGGTCGTCGGGTAGCGGCATACGCACCCGGTAACGCGGAAACAGGTAGGTATCGGCGTGCTTGCTGGCACGCTCGAGCGCATCCTGCAGCCGGGATAAAGCCGCCTGCGCCACAGCCACTGCCTCACTGGTCCACGCCGAGGTGTCGGTACTGGTGGCCACAGCCTGCAATAGCTCAGAGGCGAGAACGTCCTCAGGCGCTGCGCGCTGTGCCAGCTCAGTCCAGCCACCAGTTGCGGCGTTGACCAGGTCGGCGATGGTTGCGTATGCGGTCATGGCGATCAGCGCAGGACCCGGATGATGTCGCCAGCTGCGGCGGCTGCATCACGCGTATTACCCCAAGGCTTGCCAGTGGTCAGTACTACGGCGCGGCCTTGGGCATCAGGCTCGACCTGGGCGCCCACAGGGATGACACCGCCAGCTTCCACCAGGATCTCGCCGTGTGTTGCCACGCCAGCTTGTTCGCCCATGGCATAGCTGGTGTTTGCGACGCCCAGGACGGCATCACCGACCCCTGCAGGGGCACCGGCGAAGTTGACCAGGCGAAAGCGGCTGAGAGCGGCGGCGGCCAGGACGGTCGTGGCCAGCAAGATTTTTTCAGTTTTCATCGGATGCTCCTGCGGTACGGATCACGAGAGGGCCAAGGCGAGCAGCATCCGCAAATGTCAGATGCACGGTGCTGCCGACTGAGTAGTACTCGCCGTTATGACGGATTGGCACCGAGCACACCTGGTAGGGAAACTCGATGGGCTTTGCTGGGTCGCTGTCGCCTTGGCCCCGGTCTTTTTCCGGGATGTCAAGAAACACGCTATTGGAGACAGTGCCGTCGAGCACGGTGCCTGTGGCTGCACCGGCGTCAGCGTTGCCCACAGTCATGGCAGCGCCTTCGGTGCCCGCCGTCGAGCTGGACTGGCCTTCGCCCGACGTTAGGACTGCGCCTTCTGAGTCTTCCGAATCGCCGACCTGGCCTTCAACTGCATTGGCTGGCGACGTCTCTGCAAGCGCGTCTCCGGCAGGCGATGACGCACCTGGTGCAGGCGCAGCAGAAGTTGCTGGTGCTTTGGATGCATTTTTTGTAGCCATGTCACCCCCCTTAAACCGTGCCGCCTACCAGGTAGCCAGCGTCGGCACCCAGCAGATAGGGACGGAAAATGTCTGTGTTACGGATGATTTCCAGCTTGCCGTCTTCGGGGCGCGAATCGACTTGCGGGAATCCTTTCTTGCGCAGGGTGTAGCCGTAGCTAGGCTCCTGCGCACTGCGCACCGGTGCGTCACCTGCCTTGGTGGGTGCACCGTTGGGGACGTAGGCGTAGACCATGGTGTCGCCCCACAGATCGAATACCTCGCCCGTTTTCTCGTCCAGCTGCATGCCCTTGCCGACGACGATGTTCTCGATCTCGAAGATGTCACGCAGGTCGGCCAGTTGCACCAGGCGCGAGCGGCTATCGCTCAGAATGCCCTTGAGCTTGGGGTGGCGCTTAAGGGCGCGCCAGGTCTTGTAGCCGATGGCCAGGGTGTTGGGTTCCTTGACGATCTTTGCGCGCACTGCGGCCTTGGCATCGTCGTTCACGCCTTCCGGGTCGCTATCAGGGTCACTGAACTTGCTGCTACCCGACAGGATGATCTTGTTGCCCGTGGGGTAGTTGGCCGGGTTTTGCACCAGGTCAGCGACCATTTTCTCGTGGCGCAGGCGCAGGCCTTCGGTGACACGGTCGGTCGCAAAGGCCTGCATCGGGAACGCGGCTTCGGCGTCTTCGCGGTAGTCGATCGGCCACTCCAGGTCGTGCTCATCCAGCACAATGTCGCGCCCGTCGATGTTCTCCGGGTTGATACGGTTGGACTTGGCACGCAATGCGCGCTGGGTCTCGTAGACGCGGAATGCATCCTTGCCAAAGACAGGAATCTTGCCGCCTTCCTTGTCCAGCTCAACGAATGGCATCAGGTGATGGCCGATGAACTCAGCATTGCTGTAGCCGATTGCGATTGCGCTGAGGACTGGGTCCACTACGCGCAGGTTACTCAAACGTCCCATGGGTTTCTCCTTTGGGTTGGGTGGTTACTTGGTGCGCATCACGGCGTGAGCCGCAGCCGCGTAGCTCATGCCGTTTTCCCGGGCGTAGGCATTGATGCGGCGGTGCTGGGCAACACGGTCAGGATCTGCGCCTTCGGCAAATGCCGCGTCGTCCTGGTCTGCGTCAGCACGGTTTTTGGTGGCGGTTTCCCCGAATGCCACCGATGGCGGTAGCCCCTTGAGAAGATCGCGGAGCACTTGGTGGAGAGGCTTCTTCTCTTCACCTTCGCCGAATTCCACATCAGGCGTGGTTTCCAGTTGGGTGATGAGTGCAGCAACCTGGCCCTTTTGCGCAGACGGAATGCGGGCTTCGCTGACAAGGCACTCGGCAAACTCGACGTTGGCCTCGTGCTTGGCTTTGGCATCTTTGTCAGCCTGGGTGCGGACTAAGTCCTCGTTTTGCCGCTGAAGCGCGGCATTCTGTTCGCGCAATTGCGCGGCTTCCTCTTCGGTCACTGTGGACTCCTTTGGGGGTGGTGGATCGGTGGCAGGCGCGGTTTCGGCGCCTTCGGCAAAGGCAATCAGCGACCGGCTTTCGTTGGCGCGGGTCTTATTGATTTCTTCCTGCGCGCCGAGCTCGAGCGCGCGGATTTCGTAGTTGGGTAGAACTTTGTCAGCCTCATCAGCGCCGAATCGGCCAAGAATCCATTCGCGCAGATTGCGCAGGAGCCCGGCGCTGGTCATGGCATCCCATTCACCAAACTCCACACCTTCCTGAAAGCACACGCCGTCGCCGTCCTCGGCGAACTCGGGCTCTTCCAAGCCTTTAACGGATGGGGGCTGCGCGCCTAGAAAGCCCACATGGCGCAGATACCAGACGCCAGGAACGGGGTTGCTCGCGTCAGTGGGGCGATAGAACTTGGCGCTGATCGTGCCGTAGCTGCCAGCTTGGACAGACTCAGCAAAAGCTGGGTTGACTTTTTCGGGAGTGATGTAAAGACCGCGCTCGCTGGCGGTCAGGCTCTTGGCCCAGCCTACTGCCGGGTCATCGGTTTTGGGGTGTCCGACAACAATCGGTGCTTTGTGCAGCTTGGGGTTGTAGGCCCGGGCCGATGCAGCGAGATCGGCCTCGCTGAACTCGATGGCTTCGCCCGAAATGGTGGTCCATCGGCCGGGCTTGAAGATGTGAAGGGATTTGGGGGCTGCTTGAGGCATGCCGCGACTGTCGCGCGGCGAGCGCTTTTACTAGAAGTAAAGCGCTTTAGGAAATATTGCCATCAAAGCCAGGCAGGTTGCCTTGCCGACGCAAGAATTGCTCGCGCTGGAATGCGTCAACAATCTGGCGCACACGCATCTCCGTGAGCCCGTTCTTGCGTGCCAGTTCGCGGTAGTTGTTGCCACGAAAGCCTGCACAAATGGTGCGATCTCGCGCGGTCAGGTGTACAGCAATGCCTTTTGCAATGTACAACGGGTGACCGCCTTTTTGGTCTGCCAGGCGCTGCAGCTGCATAAGCACCTGGTTGGCCCATGTGTTTAGCTGGGCAAGCCACTCGGCGCTGGGGCCGACCTGACCAGCGCGGCAATCGTTAAGCACCAGCGCTTCGTAGAGACACATGGCAACGTCGCGCATGTCCGGCGTCATACCGACGGGCAAAAGGCCGTCCAAAATGGCGGCCTCGGCGGATGTCATGTTGCGGTCGCTCATGGCTATCGGTCTCCCCAAGCTTTGAGGGCTTCGATCAAGGTATCCAGTTGCGGATCGGTTGCAAAACGCAATGCACTCACATCCACCTGACGCAGCACCCAAGCGTTGAGCGCGGCGGCGCTGGGGTTGGCGATCTTGCCGTCGCGATGTAGTTGGTTCCACAGCGCCCAGATTTTTCGCTCCTTGGGCCGGGTCTCTTTCTTCAGGCGATCGAATTGCGGCTTGGTCAACGGGCGGCGTTGGGTGGTGGCCTGCACCAGGCCCATCCGCTCGCCCAAGGTTTGCATGTGATCGCGCACGGTGCGTTGCTCGTCGGCCGTCATTCCTTTAGAGCTGCACTTGCCGGTGAGCGTGTGCAGCAGCGCACGGTAGTCATCGTCTGTCAGGCGCAGCTTGGACTTGAGGACGTGAATAGCTGCGGTGTGGTTTGCCATGTTTTTCAGTGTTGGGTGTTGTATGCAGCTGTGAGCGCAATGCGCTCGGCAGGGAGTTCTAGGGTTTGGGCCAGCAAGTTGCCGTCGGTGTCCCGGGCAACAGCGAGTATCTGGCCGGTGCGGGCAGGCAAGCCGGGCGCACTGAAGTCCTGGCCCGCATGGCGCACGACACCACCGGCGCGCACACGGCGCAGAAACCATGAATCGAGTGCACCGCGCCCGGCTTTGAAGCGGGCCCAGGCTTGCAGAATATTTGCAGGATTGCCGGGCCAGTAGCCATCCCGCAGGCGATATACCGTGGCGCGTGTCAGGCCAAGCTCGCGAGCCGCATCGCTGACACTGCCTTCGCGCACAAAGTGCAGCAGCTGGGGTGGAGCAGATTTCAGCGGCTTAGAGCGTTTTTTGAACACAGGACCAGCAAGGGTGCCACCTGCCGCATTTGCGGCGCGTGGCGCCCTGTCCAAAGTGTCCATTGCGGCTTGCGTGATACCCATGCTGTCCTCGATTAGTAGGTTTAGTGAATATGTTGGATCTCTTCCGCCACCTGGCGGGAGACCTCGCCCCATGCATTACGCGTTTGCTGTGACAGTTCGTCCCAGGTCACCCGCACTGCAGCGGAGCCATACAAAGAATTGCAGAAGCGCTCGTAGGCGTGTTGGGCGATGGATTCAAAGCTTTTCATGCCCGGCCCTCCAGCAAGGCTTGCTGACGACCGGCCACACCATGTTTTAGGCGGACTTTGCTGCCAGCTTTGTTGCCGTGGTACCAGTCATTGCTAGTGACGTTTTTTCCCGTGGTTCTGTCTTGAGCCTTCTGGTCAGTCAGGTTGGGATACTTCTGCTCCATGTAACGCTCCAGAATTGCTTTGTGTTCCGGTATGGCGGCAAAGGTCTCCAGTTCGGCTTGCACGCCCTGGAGCCAGCCTTCGGCATACAAGTCACCACGGGCAACTTTCGTTTTGGCTTTGCAGTTCTTCGGCTGCTGCTTGATGTAGAAGCGGCGGTCCTTAGCGCACTGGCGCGATAGCACATCGAACGCATAAGCGGCTACTTCAGCGGCAGCGCCAACCCCGATGAACAGATATCGGCGCACCCGCTGCATCCTGAGACTTGGCAAAATGCGGTGGCCAAAGTTAGTGATGGTTTTGCAACCAAAGGCGCCGCTCACCATGTTTGCAAGCACAGCCTCCCATCGAACCAGCGGTACGTTGTGAGCATCTTGCGCACATTCGGCAACATCTGCCAGGCCGATGTCATGTTCGTTTAAGCTAAATTGCTGCATCAGCTTCTGGGCCTGACGCAGGGCGGCTGCCGCTTCGTGTGCATTGGGGCTGGACGCCAACGCTAAGCACTTCTTGATTTTCTGGAGCGCTTCGTCTCGGGTCATTTCAAATCTCCCAAATTGGTACG
>JAVXMM010000077.1:0-17918 GCA_036646255.1 Comamonas sp. | reverse complement strand
TTGATGCGACGGACGCGATTCCCTGCTCGGCCAAGACCGGCATGGGCATTGACGAGATTCTGGAAGCCATCGTGGCCAAGGTGCCCGCGCCCAAGGGCAACCCGGATGGCCCGCTGCGCGCCATGATTGTGGACAGCTGGTTTGACCCCTATGTGGGCGTCGTGATGCTGGTGCGCGTGGTGGACGGCGAGCTCAAAAAGGGCGAGCGCTTCAAGATGATGGCGACGGGCGCTGCCTATGAAGCCAACAATATTGGCGTGTTCACCCCCGCCAACGAGCCGCGCGAATCGCTCAAAGCGGGCGAGGTGGGCTACATCATTGCCGGTATCAAGGAATTGAAGGCCGCCAAGGTGGGTGACACCATCACCTTGGAAAAGAAGCTGCCGAACAACCTGGGCCCTGCCGGTTCACCGCTGCCTGGTTTTAAGGAAGTGAAACCCCAAGTATTTGCCGGCCTGTACCCGACCGAAGCCAGTGAATATGACCAGTTGCGTGATGCGCTGGAAAAGCTGCAGCTCAACGATGCCGCCCTGCAATACGAGCCTGAAGTGTCGCAAGCGCTGGGCTTTGGCTTCCGCTGTGGCTTTTTGGGCTTGTTGCACATGGAGATTGTGCAAGAGCGTTTGGAGCGTGAGTTTGACCAAGATCTGATCACCACCGCGCCTAGCGTGGTCTATCAAGTGGTCAAGGCGGATGGCGAAGTGGTTGATGTGGAAAACCCGTCCAAGATGCCGGAAGTGGGCCGCATTGAAGAGGTGCGCGAGCCCATCGTGACCGTGCATCTGTATATGCCGCAAGACTATGTGGGCCCAGTGATGACCTTGGCCAACCAAAAGCGCGGCGTGCAGATGAACATGGCCTACCATGGCCGCCAGGTCATGCTGACCTACGAGATGCCACTGGGCGAAATTGTGCTGGACTTTTTTGACAAGCTCAAATCGGTTTCGCGTGGTTATGCGTCTATGGACTATGAGTTTCTCGAGTACCGCTCATCCGATGTGGTGAAGGTTGATATTTTGCTGAACGGCGAGAAGGTGGACGCGCTGTCCATCATCGTGCACCGCTCGCAGTCGGTATACCGTGGTCGCGCCGTGGTAGCCAAGATGCGCGAGATCATTAGCCGTCAGATGTTTGACGTGGCGATTCAGGCTGCTATTGGCGCCAATATTATCGCGCGTGAGACGGTTAAAGCCTTGCGCAAGAACGTGCTGGCCAAGTGCTATGGTGGTGACGTTTCGCGTAAACGCAAGCTGCTTGAAAAGCAAAAGGCTGGTAAGAAGCGCATGAAGCAAATCGGCTCTGTAGAGGTGCCGCAAGAAGCCTTTCTGGCAATCTTGCAGGTGGAAGATTAAAGCTAAAAAGAACTATGCCAATCCTGACGACACTGATTTTGGGCGCGTTTGTGGCCTATATGGCCGCGTGGTACACGGGCAATATCGAGGGTAATTTTGCACTTCTGCTGTTCTTGGCCACGGTGGTGACCGGTGTGTACTGGTTGGCAGAGCGTTTTTACTTCTTCCCCAAACGCAAAGCCGCTGCAGCGCAGCTAGAGGCATCGGCGGCTGAGCGCAGTGCCAAGCTGGGCGCACAAGGTATTCAAAAGATCGACAACGACAATGTAGATGAAGGCAAGGCCCGTTTACTGATGCAGCCTTGGTGGCTGGATTGGACTGCAGGTCTGTTCCCCGTTATTGCGGTGGTGTTTATCCTGCGCTCGTTCTTGTTCGAGCCTTTTAAGATACCGTCGGGCTCGATGATTCCCACTTTGCAGGTGGGCGACCTGATCTTGGTGAACAAGTTTACTTATGGTGTGCGTTTACCTGTGATCAACAAAAAGATCACCGACGGCAATTCCCCCCAGCGTGGTGACGTGATGGTGTTTCGCTACCCGCCGCAGCCTAGCATGGACTACATCAAGCGTGTGGTGGGTGTGCCGGGTGACGAGGTGGCCTACATCAACAAGCGCTTGACGATCAACGGCAAGCCGGTGCCAACGACCAACCAGCCTGACTATTTTGAACAAGATGCGATGCGCTACTTCAAGCAAATTGAAGAGCAACTGGGCGAGAAGACCCACCGATCCATCATCAACCCCGATGTGCCCAATTTCGTGCAAGGCGCGTCTGACTTCAAGTACAAGGAAAATTGCCGCTACACCGTAGAAGGTGTTACCTGCAAGGTGCCTGAGGGGCATTACTTCATGATGGGTGATAACCGCGATAATTCGTTGGATTCGCGGTATTGGGGTTTTGTGCCTGATGCAAATATTGTGGGTCGAGCCTTCTTTGTCTGGATGAATTTCGGTAATATCAAGCGCATCGGGCCATTTAACTAAAACAGTTTTCTAAGAGGGATTGACTATGCGAGCCATGCAAAAAACACCACGTAGCCGCCAGCGCGGTATGTCGTTTATCGGCGTAGTGCTAATGGGGTTTATCATCGTCGGCTTGGCGGTGATTGGCAGCAAAGCAGTCCCTATCGTGATCGAGAATATGAACATTAAGAAGGCTGCTACCAAAGCGGCCCGCCAAGGCACTACTGTGCAAGAGGTGCGCGCCGTTTATGCCGCAGCTCAGGCGATTGATGACATGACCTCGGTTAACCCCCAGGATTTGGGAGTCACCAAAGATGAGAGTGGCAAAGTAGTGGTTTCCTACGCTTATGAGCGTGATATCCCTATTTATGGGCCGGTCTACTTGGTGTTCCGTTTTAACGATAGTGTGAAGTAGGTGGATTCAGAACTTAGTCGATTGCAGGAACGCCTGCAGTATTCTTTCTCGAACGGTGCGTTGCTGCAGCGAGCAGTAACGCACCGTAGTTTTTGTGCGGAACACAATGAGCGCCTAGAGTTTTTGGGTGACTCAGTCTTGGGTCTAGCGGTCTCGACGATGCTGTTTCAAAAGCTCAAGACCACGCCAGAAGGTGATCTCTCGCGTATACGTGCCAACCTAGTTAAACAAGAAACTCTGCACCATATTGCGCTGCGGCTCAATTTAGCGAGTGTTTTGCGATTGGGTGAGGGTGAGTCAAAATCCGGTGGCCGTGAGCGTCCATCTATCTTGGCCGATGCGGTCGAAGCCATTATTGGTGCCGTGTACCTGGATGCAGGTTACGGCCAGGCTGAGTCGGTAGTCCATCACTTGTATGAGCGTGTCGAGATCTCGCAGCATATGCCCGCAGCATCCAAAGATGCAAAAACGGCTTTGCAAGAGTGGCTGCAGGCGCGCAAAAAACCCGTACCGCTTTATCAGGTAACGGGCACCACGGGAGCAGCCCATGCGCAGACCTTCCTTGTGGAATGCAAGGTTGCCGCCTTTAACGCTAGCACGATGGGGGCCGGTGCCTCACGTCGCGCGGGCGAGCAAGCCGCTGCCGAGGCCATGCTCCAGCAACTCCAATCCCTGCACCGCTAATTTTTATGACATCGAAATCTTCTCCTAACCGCGGTGCTGCCAAGTCGGACGCCGTCGCACCTCCCGCCCAATCTACCGCCGATCTGGACGCCATGTTGGCGGCTGCCAAACCTAGCCGAGCTGCCGCGCGCGTGGCGCCTGAGGCAGACGCTGCCGTCGAGTTGGTGCCAACTGGCCCGCAGCGCTGTGGCCTGATTGCCATTGTGGGCAAGCCCAACGTCGGTAAATCCACTTTGATGAATGCGCTGGTGGGGCAAAAAATCTCCATCACCTCGCGCAAGGCGCAGACCACGCGCCACCGCATCACTGGTATCCGCACCAAGGACAACACGCAGTTTGTCTTTGTCGATACGCCAGGTTTCCAGACCAAGCACTCGACTGCGCTGAACAAGTCATTGAATAAAACGGTGATGGGCGCCATTGGCGATGTGGACCTGATCTTGTTCGTGGTGGAAGCTGGCAGCTTCACCCTGGCCGATGCCAAGGTGCTGTCGCTGTTCAAGCCTGGCATCCCCACGATGCTGATCGCCAACAAGCTAGACAACGTGCATCGCCGCCACGAGATCGCGCCCTGGCTGCGTGATATGCAAGAGCGCCATCCATTTGCCGAGTTTGTGCCCATGTCGGCCAAGAACAAGGGTGATATCGAGCGCCTGTTCGGTATTTGCCAAAAGTACCTGCCCGAGCAAGACTGGTTCTACGCACCGGACGAGCTGACCGACCGCAGCGAGAAGTTCCTCGCAGCAGAGACGGTGCGCGAGAAGCTGTTCCGCTTTACCGGCGATGAGCTGCCTTACACCTCGACTGTGGTTATCGACAAGTTTGACGAAGAACCGAGCAAAAACCACGGGCGCTTCTTTCGCATCGCCGCCACCATCGTGGTTGAGCGCGATGGCCACAAGGCCATGGTGATTGGCGAGAAGGGCGAAAAGCTCAAGCGTATCAGCACCGAGGCTCGCCAAGAGCTGGAAAAGCTGCTGGATGCCAAGGTGTTCCTGGAAGTGTGGGTGAAGGTTCGATCGGGATGGGCAGATGACGAAGCCCGTGTCAGATCCTTCGGCTACGAGTGAGGTGTTGGGGATACGATTCCCGGTACTTGCTTGCCGCAGCTTGTTGTTGCACAGCCGCTGTCTTCGTTTGCGCAGCTGCATCTCGGCCGCTGCGCTGAGTCGCCTTCCCCAGTACTGAACATCTTTGGCCACCCATAACAACCATGGCCGTTAAGCGCGTCAACGACGAACCCGCCTTTATCCTGCACCGATACGACTGGAGCGAGTCCAGTTTGATCTTGGAGTGCTTTACGCGCCACCGGGGCAGGGTGGCGTTGGTGGCTAAAGGGGTGAAAAAGCCAACATCGAGTTTTCGCCCGGTGCTGCTGGCGCTGCAGCCACTCAAAGTGTCCTACGGCTTGAGTGGCGATGGAGCGTCTGACATCCATACCCTCAAAAGCGCCGAATGGGTAGGCGGGCACACCATGCCGGTTGGCGAGGGTCTGCTGTCCGGCATGTATCTGAATGAACTGCTGATCCGCTTGCTGGCACGTGAAGACCCGTTTGCGAATTTGTTTGACATCTATGCCGGCGTGGTGCGGGTGTTGGCGACTGACCACGGTGATGCGCTGGAGCCAGTACTGCGAGCTTTTGAGTTGATCTTGCTGCGCGAGCTGGGCCACCTGCCATTGCTAACCGCGCAAACCCTGACGCTGCAAGCCTTACAGCCGCAATCGCCATATGTACTGGTGGCCGATGCGGGCTTACGCGCAGCTACATCCCAAGACCGTGCCAGCTTGACTGGCGCGCAGTGGATGCGGCTAGAAGCGGCGCTGGCTGCGCCAAATCCCTATCCCCAAGTCTTGAGGGCTTGCGCGATGGCGGCGGGCGAGTTAAAAGCGCAGTTACGTGCTGTGCTGCAACACCATTGCGGCCAACCGGTGCTGCGTACCCGCCAGTTGATGATGGAACTCCAATCGCTATGACCACCCCCGTGAAAACCGCCTTGTCAATCAACCTCAACAAGGTTGCGTTGATCCGTAATACCCGCCATTTGGGCATTCCCAGTGTGACGCGCGCGGCGCGCCTGTGTCTGGAGGCTGGTGCTCAGGGCATTACCGTGCATCCGCGCCCGGATGAGCGCCACATTCGCGCAGACGATGTGGACAAAATCGCTGAGATCATTGCGACCTGGCCCGTCCCGTGTGAGTTCAATATCGAAGGCAACCCCTTCCATAACCTGATGGATTTTGTGCGCCGCCTGCGTCCGCATCAGGCTACTTTTGTGCCTGATAGCGAAGGCCAGTTCACCAGCGACCATGGCTGGAGCTTTCCGCAAGATGCAGAGCGCTTGAAGCCGCTGATCGACGAATGCAAATCGCTGGGCGTGCGTGTCAGCCTGTTCATGGACCCTATCCCTGAGCAAATGGCGGCCGCCAAAGCCGCTGGTGCCGATCGTGTAGAGCTATTTACCGAGCCTTATGCCGCCGCTTTTGGCACGCCCGAGCAAAGCGCGCAAATCAAAATCTATGCTGCTGCCGCCAAGGCCGCGCAGGCCGTAGGCTTGGGCGTGAACGCTGGCCATGATTTGAGCCTGCGCAACTTGACGCCGTTTGTGGCCAATGTGCCTGATGTGCTTGAAGTCTCCATCGGTCACGCCTTTGTGACCGATGCGCTGGAGTTGGGCTATGCCGAAGCGGTGCGCGCCTACCTGCGCTCGCTGGCTGCACGTGCAGATGGAGTGCTATTGTAAAAATAGCTGCTAGCGCCCGTTAGTAGGGCGCTAGAGGCATATTTCTTTTGAAATTATGATCTACGGCATTGGCACCGATATCTGCGACATACGCCGCATCCGCGCAACGCTAGAGCGGCAAGGCGAGCGCTTTGCCAAAAAAGTGCTGGCCGATGGCGAGCTTGCCGTGTGGCAGCGCCGTTCTGAGCGCTGGCCTGACCGCGGTGTGCGCTATTTGGCCACGCGCTTTTCCGCCAAAGAGGCTTTCAGCAAAGCAGTGGGCATGGGCATGCGCATGCCCATGACGTGGCGGCATTGCGAAGTTATCAACCTGGAAAGCGGAAAACCCGCCATTCGCCTGCATGGCGAGCTGGCTACCTGGTTTGCGGCGCAAGGCCTGACGGCCCACATTACCGTGACCGACGAGGTGGATTACGCTGCCAGTTTTTGCGTGGTTGAGAAACTGTAAGTCTTGCTAAGGTTTTAGTAAAAACAGCTTATAACGTCCGTCTATTGGGCGCTGGCAGCTATCATTTGTATAGTTTTACCTGAACGCGATAAAGCACCATGCATGCACCTTTGATCATTGATATCGCAGGCAAAGCGCTGACCGATGTAGACCGCGAGCGCCTGTCACACCCGCTGGTAGGCGGTATTATTTTGTTTGCCCGAAACTGGGAAAGTCGTGCGGCGCTGGTGGCGCTCTGCGCTGATATCAAAGCCGTAAAGCCCGACTTGCTGATCTGTGTGGACCACGAAGGCGGGCGAGTGCAGCGCTTTAGGACCGACGGGTTTACGCATTTGCCATCAATGCGCCACTTTGGTCAGATATGGATGGATGACGGCAAGGGCAGCAAGGCGCGCGAAGGCAGCGGCGCCATGCGTGCGATGAATGCAGCGACGGCAGCCGGCTATGTGATGGGCACCGAGTTGCGCGCTTGCGGCGTAGATTTCAGCTTTACGCCCGTGCTGGATTTGGACTATGGTGAGAGTAGCGTCATTGGCGACCGCAGCTTTGGCCGCGACCCGCGTGTGGTGGCCGCACTTGCCAAAAGCCTGATGCACGGCTTGCTACAGGCGGGCATGGGCAACTGCGGCAAGCACTTCCCCGGCCACGGCTTTGTGAAGGCAGATTCGCATGTCGATATCCCAGTCGACAGGCGCAGCCTTACAGCGATTTTGGAGGAGGACGCAGCGCCATACCCTTGGCTCTCCAGCGTCTTGACTGCCGTGATGCCCGCGCACGTCATCTACCCCAAGGTGGACAAGCGCCCAGCGGGTTTTAGCGAGAAATGGCTCAAAGACATTCTGCGTAGCCGCTTGCGCTATGACGGCGCCATCTTTAGCGATGACCTGAGCATGGAAGGCGCGCGCCGCATCAATGGCGAGTTGATCAGCTATACCGATGCCGCTATTGCCGCACTGAGTGCTGGCTGCGACATGGTATTGCTGTGCAACCAAAGCCTGGGTCTGGGCGCGCATGTGGATGAGCTGCTGGACGGCATGGATGACGCACTGCGTACCGGCCGCTGGCTGCCCGATGAGGATTCTGAATCGCGCCGCGTAGCTTTGCTGCCCGAGACCGTGCCCCAGCCTTGGGATGATCTGATGCGCCAGCCCGCCTATTTACAGGCCTTGGAATTGTTGTCATAGCCAGGCAAGCTGCTGGCTCGCCACCACTAAAACCGCTGACAAGCCCAGGTTTGTCAGCGGTTTTTTTATGCTTTGAAGAGGTGCTTCCACCCAGATTATTTGCCTCCAACTGCTACAGCAAACCTTCATCATCGTGCCAGGGCACTAGCTTTTGGGGCCGCTTATCTTTTTGTTTGAAAGAGATAGGGCGAAGGAGAAATATTGGGACTCCCCTTTAATCAAGAAATAGAAGTGCTTACTTCGATGTCAGGGCATGGGTTGCTTGCAGCTGGGTTTGACCCTTGAAGCGGATGATTGATTGGCAGCCAATAATCTGTCACATTCGATATTTTCATATGAAATAAAAATCGTATACCTGTGATTTTTATAAATCTAGAATTTGCTTTTGCCTGCCATTCGGCAAGCAGCATTCAAGGGGCGCGCAACAATGAAAACAGGTATTGGCTTTATCGCGGCGGCTGTGCTGACCGTGGCTGCAGGTATGGCGCAGGCAGATCAGCTGGCAGATATCCAAAAGAAGGGCCAGCTCATCGTCGGCGTTCTGGGTACGGACGAGCCTAATAGCTTTATCGATCCCAAAACGCGCGAACTGGTGGGTTATGACGTTGAGCTGGGCAAGGCAGTCGCACAAAAAATTGGTGTAAAGCCGGTGTTCAAGCAGCTGACAGTGGCGGCGCGCATTCCTGAGTTGCAGCAAGGCCATGTGGATGTGTTGGCGGCATCGCTCACCCACACCAAAGAGCGCGAGGCGCAGCTGGATTTCTCCATCACCACCTTTGTGACTGGCCAGACCGTCCTGGTCAAGAAAAGCAGTGGCATCAACGATGTACCTGACTTGGCTGGCAAGCGCGTAGTCACCGTCAAAGGTGGCACGCAAGAACCCAACACCAAGAAGGCTGTGCCGACTGCAACCGTCATTACCTTTGACACGGCTCCACAAGCCTTTTTGGCCCTGCAACAAGGCAAGGGTGCTGCATTTGTCAATGACGACAAGAGCGTGGTGCGTGCCTTGGTGCAACTGGGCGAGCAAGGCAAAGATTACAAAATTCTGCCCTCGAACCTGAGTATTGAGCCCTTGGCTCTGGGCATTAAAAAGGGTGAGACCGCCTTGAAGCAGGCTGTGGATAGCGCCTTGCGCGATCTGGAAGCCAGTGGCAAGGCCGAGGCTTTGTACGAGCAGTGGTACGGCCAGCAAAGCCCACTAAAGATGCCTAAGCGAAACTTTAAATTTGATAGCGATAAAGTGTCTGAATAAAGGCGCTAGCGCTTGTTTCTATACTTAAACCGCAAGGCACTCAGATGAGTGCTTTGCCTATCAGGGGGATGGCAATGAAGATGCATGCATGGCTGGCCGTGGGTGGCTTGGCGCTGACGAATACCGTATGGGCCGATCAGTTAGCTGACATTCGCACCAAGGGCGAATTGGTGATCGGTGTGCTCGGAACGGCCGAACCTTACAGTTTTATCGACCCCAAGACCCGTGAGTTGGTGGGCTACGAGGTGGACTTGGGCAAAGAAGTTGCCAAGCACCTGGGTGTAAAGCCCGTCTTTAAGCAACTGGCAGTAGCAGCGCGCATCCCCGAGTTGCAGCAGGGCCACGTTGATGTGCTGGCCGCCGCATTGGCAAAGACGCCAGAGCGCGAAGGCCAGATTGATTTTTCGCTACCTACTTTTATCACTGGCCAGAAAGTGCTGGTCAAAGGGGGCGGTGCTATCTCCGCTTTGAAGCAGCTGGAGGGCAAACGCGTGGTGACAGTCAAAGGCGGCACGCAAGAGGCCAATATCAAAAAGGCCGTGCCGGGCGTACAGGTCATAACGTTTGACCAAGCGCCACAGGCCTTCCAAGCGCTACAGCAGGGCAAGGGCGCTGGCTATGTAGATGATGAGGCCGCCTTGCTCGACGCCATTGCCAAAGCAGGCGAGAGTGGGAAGGGGCTGGCGTTGTTGCCTGAGCGCGTGAGCACCACGGTGGTCGCCATAGGTGTCAAGAAAAATGAAACAACGTTGAAAACGGCGGTCAATGAGGCACTGACGAAGCTAGAGCAAACAGGCCAGGCTGAGAAGATCTTCTTTACTTGGTATGGCCCGCAAACTCGCCACCAATACAGCGTGCGCGATTTTAAGTTTGCAGATTGAAGCGTCTACCCATGCTCGCTGAAGGCCCGGCTTTTACGTGCATGTGCAGCTGCAGCATCATCGGGTTTGCCACAGAACGCTTTGAGCAAAGCCGCTGCTACAGTGCTTTGGCGGATTGAAACCGGTTTTGCAGGCCTTTGCCTGCTCAAGCCAAACCGCCAGTACAGAGCACAACAAGGAGCGGATAACTATGAAAAGACGCGTATGGCTTGCAGCCGTGAGTAGCTTGGTCTTCGCCAGTGGGATGGCGCATGCGGATCAGTTGGCGGATATTCAGAAAAAAGGCGAGTTGATCATCGGCGTGTATGGCTCTAGCGAGCCCTTCAGCTTTATCGACCCCAAAACCCGTGAAATGGTGGGCTATGAGGTGGATATTGGCAAAGCCATTGCCACCAAACTGGGCGTCAAGCCGGTCATCAAGCAACTTAATCTTGCGGCGCGCATCCCCGAGCTGCAGCAGGGCCATGTGGACATTCTGGCCGCCGCACTGACGCATAACAAAGAGCGCGAACCCTTGGTGGATTTCTCGCTCACCACCTATGTCACCGGTCAAAAGGTGATGGTGAAAAAAACCAGTGACGTAAAGGATGTACCTGATCTGGCAGGCAAGCGCGTGGTGACTGCCAAGGGCAGCACCATGGAAGTCAATATCCGCAAAGTGGTGCCAACCGCCGTCATCGTGACTTTCGATACGTCGCCGCAGGCATTTGTGGCCTTGCAGCAGGGTAAGGCCGTTGGTTTTGTCAACGATGAAATCAGCCTGGTACAAGCCAACTATGAGCTAGGTGAGCGCAGCAAGGACTACCGCGTGCTACCCATGAACCTGAGCACTGAGCCGCTGGCGCTGGGTATCAAAAAAGGCGAAGCCGGCTTTAAAAAGATGGTGGACGATTTGCTGCGCGAAATGGAGGCCAGCGGCGCTGCCAATGGCTTGTACGAAAAGTGGTTTGGCCAGCAAAGCAAGCTGAAGTTGCCTGCGCGTAGCTTCAAATGGGACAGCGACAAGATCAGCGAATAAGCGTATTTGTATTTACTACGGTATTACCCAGGGAGTATGACGATGAAAAGACGTATATGGATGGCTGCAGTGGCTAGCTTGGTGATCGCGAGTGGCGTGGCACATGCCGACCAGGTGGATGACATTAAGAAAAAGGGTGAGCTGGTGGTGGGTGTGCTGGGCACCGATGAGCCGCTGAGCTTTATCGACCCGAAAACCCGCGAGCTGGCTGGTTATGACGTGGAGCTGGGCAAGGCGGTGGCTGCCAAGCTGGGTGTTAAACCCGTGTTCAAGCAAATCACCTTGGCAGCGCGCATCCCAGAGCTGCAACAAGGGCATATCGATCTGCTGGCTGCATCACTGACCCACAGCAAGGAGCGCGAGGCGCAGATTGATTTCTCACTGACAACTTTTGTGGCTGGCCAAAAAGTGCTGGTTAAGGCCAATAGCGGCATCAAGGATGTGCCGGAGCTGGCAGGTAAACGCGTATCCACCGCCAAGGGCAGCTCGATGGAGGTGAACATCAAGAACGCGGTGCCTACGGTGACGGTGGTGTCCTTTGACACATCGCCGCAGGCCTTGGTGGCTATGCAGCAAGGCAAGGTTGCTGCTTTTGTGAACGAAGACCAAAGCCTGGCACGTGCCCTGGTGCAACTGGGGCCGCAGAGCAAGGACTACGTCATGCTGCCCACCAGCATCAGCTCTGAGCCGCTGGCGCTCGGCATCAAAAAGGGCGAGGCCGGATTAAAAAAATTGGTGGACGAGACCCTGCGCGAGCTGGAGTCCAGCGGCAAGGCCGAGACCATGTACGAACATTGGTTTGGGCAGCAAAGCGCGCTTAAGCTGCCCAAGCGTACGTTCAAGTTCGAGACCGACAAGATCGATTGATGCTGGCGATTGCCTAGTGATGCACAAGGCGCTGACAACAGCGCCTTGTGTTGCTTATGGATAGTTCTGATGACTACTTTTGATGTGCAGATGATCTTGCACGGCCAGTACCACGAGATGTTGGTGGCTGGCCTCAAGATGTCGCTGCAGTACCTGTTTTTTGCCTTTTGGATTGCCTTGCCCATGGGGCTGATGATCGCCATGTTCAGGCTGTCGCCCTTTAAGGCGCTGCGCTGGATTGGTGCTAGTTATGTAGAGGTGATCCGCAGTATTCCGCTGCTGGCGCAAATGCTTTTTTGGTATTTTGGGGTCCCTGAGCTGTTGCCTACGGCGTGGAAGGAGGCGCTCTACGCTGGGCCGGTTGAGTCGATCTGCGCCGTAATTGCTTTGGGCGTTTATACATCTGCCTATATGGCGGAAGATATTCGCAGCGGCATCCGCGCTGTGCCTGCCGTACAGATGGAGGCGGCGCGTGCCTTGGGCCTGACTTATATGCGCACCATGCGTTTGGTGATTTTGCCGCAAGCCTTTCGTTTCACGGTTCCGCCGCTGATCTCGCAAACGCTCAATATGTGGAAGGGTACCTCTATCGCCACCGTGATTGGCGCGGCAGAGATGATGTACCAAGCCGGCCAGGTAGAGAGCCAGACTTTCCGCAGCTTTGAGGCTTTTGCGTTCGCCAGCGTCGCCTATTTGGCGGTGTCGCTGCTGATCACATTTGCCGCCGTTTGGTTTCAGCGCCGCTATCCGGTGCGCACGATGTAAGGGGCGCACATGCTGGAGTTGATTCAAACCTATTGGTTGTATTTTTTGGTGGGGCAGTACCCCAACGGCCCGCTGGGCGGTTTGGCGCTGACCTTGATTCTGGCCACCCTCGGCCTGCTGCTGTCGCTGCCGCTAGGCCTGCTTTTGGGCATGGCACGCATATCGCCTTGGCGTGCGGTGCGTTGGCCGGTCACGGCGCTGGTGTACGTGGTGCGTGGCACGCCGCTGCTCATGGTGGTGTTCTGGGCTTATTTCTTTTTGCCCAGCGTAACGGGTTACAAGACTGACCAGTTCTGGACCATGTTGATTGCGCTGGTGATTTTTGATGCCGCGTATTTGGCAGAAATTGTGCGCGCTGGCATCCAGGGCTTGCCCAAGGGACAGATGGAGTGCGCGCGGTCGCTCGGGCTGTCGTACACGAAGGCCATGCGCACCGTGATCCTGCCGCAGGCGCTGCGCAACTCGCTGCCGTCGCTGGTGAACCAGTTTATTTCGACGATCAAGGAAACCTCGTTGGGCTACATCATTGGCTTGGCGGAGGTGACCTTCATCGCCACGCAGATCAACAGTTTGGTGTTTACCAAGCCTGCTGAAGTGTTTGGTATTTTGGGCTTGACCTACTTTGTGTTGTGCTTTGGTCTGTCGCGGTTTGCATTTTGGATTGAGAAACGGCTGGAGCGCAAAGGTTTGGGCGCCCGCCGTGTTGAGAAGGTGGCTGCATGATTGAGTTGAAAAACGTGAACAAGTGGTATGGCGATTACCACGCACTGGTCGATGTGAATGAGACCATCCCTACTGGCGAGGTGGTGGTGGTGTGCGGGCCTTCAGGCTCGGGCAAGTCGACCCTGATTCGTACGATCAACCGACTGGAGGAAATCCAGTCTGGCGAGATTTTGCTAGATGGCAAACCGGTGCACGACCCCAGGCTGGATGTGAACCTGCTGCGTGCAGGCATTGGCTTTGTGTTCCAGCAGTTCAACCTGTTCCCGCACTTGACGGTGCTGGAGAATTGCACCTTGGCTGCGGTGCAGCTAAGAAAAATGACAGCTGCACAGGCCAAGGAGCGCGCGATGAGCCTTCTGCAGCGCGTGGGCCTGGCTAACAAGGCGGATGCGATACCGAGCCAACTCTCAGGTGGCCAGCAGCAGCGCGTGGCGATTGCACGTGCGTTGACGCTTAAGCCCCCCATCATGCTGTTTGATGAGCCGACCAGTGCGCTCGATCCCGAGATGGTTGGCGAGGTGCTGCTGGTGATGCGCGACCTGGCCAGGGACGGCATGACCATGGTCTGCGTAACGCATGAAATGGGCTTTGCCCGCGAGGTAGCGGATCGCGTGATTTTTATGGACCAAGGTGCTGTGGTAGAGCGTGCAACGCCCGAGGAGTTCTTCCAGCGGCCGCAGCACCCACGCACGCAAAAATTTTTGGCGGATATCCGTTCGCCGTTTGATAAAACCTGATGCTGATCCCCGACTGAGTGGGGCACTTCCCTGTTTATGACTACTGCTACTTCTACCGCTGTTGCCCGTTTGCCTGTAATTGATATTGGCGCCTTGGTGAATGAATCGGCCAGCGATGCTGAGCGCCGCACGGTTGCTGATGCCATCGGCGCTGCATGCCGCGAGCACGGTTTTTTCTATATAAGCCAGCATGGCGTGCCGCAAAGCCTGATTGATCGCTTACACGCCTTGAGCCAAACGTTTTTTAGCTGGCCCGAGGAGCAAAAAATGCAGTGGCGCATGGCCTTGGGTGGCCGCGCGTGGCGTGGGTACTTCAAGGTGGGGGGGGAGCTCACATCGGGCCTACCCGACTGGAAAGAGGGCTTGTACCTGGGGGCGGAATTGCCTTCAGACCACCCGCAAGTCGTAGCTAAGACACCGGTGCATGGTGCCAATTTGTTCCCCGATCTGGCGGACTACCGTGACACCATCCTTGCGTACATGGATGCCGTCACGCAGGTGGGCCACCGTGTGATGGAAGGCATTGCGCTGAGCCTAGGGCTGCCTGCCAGCTATTTTTCCGACCGATACACGGCCGATCCACTGGTGTTGTTCCGTATCTTTAATTACCCCAGCGTTGCGGTGCCGCAGGGCGTGGAAGCACCTTGGGGAGTGGGTGAGCATACGGATTACGGCTTGCTCACCGTGCTGTACCAAGACCCTATTGGTGGTTTGGCTGTACACACGCCTCAAGGCTGGGTAGATGCACCACCCCTGCAAGGGAGCTTTGTTTGCAACATTGGCGATATGCTGGACCGTATGACCGGCGGCCTCTACAAATCCACGCCTCACCGCGTCAAACGCAATATATCGGGCACGGATCGATTGTCTTTTCCGCTGTTTTTTGACCCGAACTTTGAAGCCCGTGTACAGCGCATTGAGGGTCTGGAGGGTGCGCCTGTACATGACGACAGTGCTGAGCGCTGGGACAAGGCCAATGTCCATGCTTTTAATGGCCGCTACGGCGACTATTTGCTGGCCAAGGTCTCCAAGGTGTTTCCGCAGCTTAAGGACGAGGTGTTGTAGCCAGCAGCGCTCTGCCGCATACAGCAATGCTCGCTTAAAGTGGCTAGCGCAACCTTTGATATATCGTTGCTGCACCTTTTTTGCAAGCTTGTGCTGCTGCAGCTTCGCGCCTTGTCTTAAACGCAAATCTGCGATTTGCGGGCTTGCATTAGCCGCTTTTAATGCGGCATTTTGACGGCATAGCGTGCGCTACGCAGCAGGCGGTAGTGTGGCGCCTGCGGGAGCATCAGAGGGCGCTGGCGGCGTCGCATCGGGCTGTGGCGGCATGCCTGTCCAGCGGCGCACCACCTTCTGGAAGATGTGGGTGTTCGGGATCTGTAGCACTATATTGGCTGATTGCTTGGCGTCAAAATCCTCCAGCGTGGTGTAGAGCATATTAATATCGATTACACGGCCTTTGGCGCCGGGTTTATCTAGTGCATCCAGTACCTCGATATAGTCGCCCAAGCGGTAAGGGCGTACGGTGAAGATGAGGACGGCGCAAAAGAAGTTGGACAGCACGCTCCACGCCGCAAAGAATGCCACGGCACCCACGGCTGCAAAGCCGGAGAAGGCCGTCCACAGCACCGTGGCGCTGACGCCCAAGCGCTCCAAGATCAGCAAGATGGCTCCGCCAATGATGAGCCAGCGAATCAATCCTTTGACAGGCACGATCAACTCTAGCGGCCAGGCGTAATGCTTGGCCACACGATTGATCAGCTTGCGCGTGCCGTAGTGCAACACGATGGCCAGGAGCAAGACCAGCGCGATTTGCGCGGCCGGGATGATGATGTCAATCCATTCGGATGCCCAGGCGGGGATCAGAGCTTTGAGTCGGTTCATGGTGGGAAGAAATCAAGAAAAGCAAAGGCCGGCCGCACGGGCCGCAATGGGGCCTAGCTTAACCCGTGTTGGTGGCAGCGCTGGTGATGAGCCTATGCAAGCTTGCGATGCGCATCATGCGCGCGGCAGGCTGCATCGTGCCAATCAATCAGTGGCTGCACGGCTGTGTCGATGTGCTGAGTGCCGAGCTGGGCGACAAAGTGGCAGGCGCTGTGATCGGCGGCAACGCGGTCATACTGCTGGTTCCACTCGTCGCGTTGTGCCTGGTAGCTCTCTGCCACTGGCCAGCGGCGCACCTGGGGGCTGGCGCCGTTAATGCCTATGCGCCAGGGTTTGGCAGTGACGCGGGCACGAAAGCACTGCTGCTGTTGGCACAGACGGGCGTAGAGCGTGTCTACCTGCAGGGCGGCAAACAGCTGCTGCACCTCGGGCGCTTGGGGTTGCATTGCTTGATGCGTTACCAGCACGCGCAGCCCTTTGGGCGTTTTGTACAGGCGCAGGCCCCAATCCGGGTGCTGCTGGCTGAATGCACTGACGCGCTCTACCGCTGCGCGCTCCAGATCTGCCGGTTGTACCCTTGGCTGGCGCTTTGCCAGCCAGCGGCGCAGGTTGTTCGCAAAAATCAGCGCGCTGCCCACAACCCAGAGCCAAGGCGGCAGGTTCTGCAGCGATAGTGCATTGGACTGCAGCAGCAAAACGGCCAAAGGCACTAAGGTAAAGCCCAGCGAGAAAATGGGGAAGGTAGCCGCACTGACTTGGCGCTCAGGCACGGTGTCTACATCGGCAATGGCAACATGAGGGGTGTTGAGGCAATGCGCGCCGTAGCTGTTGCGTGTCAACACGGTATCGCCGCGCTGCTCCAGTATTTCTTCGCGGATTGGCGTTTCGCCATTGATGCCATAGTCACCAAGGCGTTCCATGCGGCGAAAGCTGCTGTCCAGATGGCGCTGTTGAGGGGCGGCCAGCAAATCGTCTAGCGCGGCCTGCGCACGCTGGCGGGCATGGGCCTGTGCATTCGCTTGGCTGTCGTTCGACCAGCCCCAGCGCTGCACGGTGGCTCCGTGGCGCAAGCCTGCATCATGGCGCAGGCGCGTTTGCGCCCAGTATCGTGGTATCTGCATGGCGGATCAGTATATCGATGCATGCAGTTCTGTCATGCTCAGATGTCGCGCTGCACCTATGTGGCGGTTTAAATAAAAATAGCTGCTGGCGCCCATCTGGTAGGCGCTAGCAGCTATTAATTTAATAGTGATCTGAAGCTGGCAGATCACTCTTTGTCTAGTGGCTTATTGTTCGCGGCGCAGGGCGGGGAACAAGATGATGTCGCGGATGCTGGCCGAATCAGTCAGCAGCATCATAAAGCGGTCGATACCGATGCCGCAGCCACCGGTAGGGGGCATGCCGTATTCCAGCGCACGCACGAAGTCGTGGTCAAAGTACATGGCTTCGTCGTCGCCGCCATCCTTGGCATCGACTTGGGCGTTGAAGCGTGCAGCCTGGTCTTCGGCGTCGTTCAGCTCCGAGAAACCGTTGCCGAATTCACGGCCGGTGATGTAGAGCTCAAAGCGCTCAGTCACTTCAGGGCGGTCATCATTGGCGCGGGCCAGCGGGCTGATCTCGGTTGGGTGCTCCATGATGAAGGTGGGGTTCCACAGCTTCTCTTCCACCACTTCTTCAAAGTACAGCACTTGCAGGCTGGCCAGGGTGCGGGTGGAGAGCTTGTCCTTCTCTTCCTTCATGCCCAGTTTCTTCAAAGCATTGGTTAGCCACTCGCGGTCACCCACGTTATCACCGGCTTCGGTGTACTTGACGATGGCTTCCACAATGGTCAGGCGCTCAAATGGAGCCTCCAGATCCACGGGCTTGCCGCCGTAAGTCAGGTGCAAAGTGCCCACAGCCTTCATTGCTGCATCACGGATCAGCGCTTCGGTGTAGTCCATCAGATCGCGGTAGTTCCAGTAGGCCGCGTAGAACTCCATCATGGTGAACTCGGGGTTG
>JAVXMM010000076.1:7979-18533 GCA_036646255.1 Comamonas sp. | reverse complement strand
CAAGACCGTCAAGACTTCGATCAAGCGTCTGAAGGACATGAAGGCTCAGCAAGAAGCTGGCCTGGAAGCGATGAGCAAGAAGGAACAACTGACCTTTACCCGTGAAATCGAAAAACTGGAAAAGGACATTGGCGGTATTCAAGATATGACCGCTTTGCCTGATGCCATCTTCATTATCGACGTGGGTTTCCACAAGATTGCTGTGGCTGAAGCCAAGAAGCTGGGCATTCCTCTGGTTGGCGTGGTTGATACTAACCACAACCCTGAAGGTATCGACTATGTGATCCCTGGTAACGACGACTCTGCTAAGGCTGTGGAGCTGTACGCCCGTGGTATCGCTGACGCGATCCTGGAAGGTCGTGCTAACGCCGTGGCTGACGTGGTCAAGGCTGCTGCCGGCGAAGAAGGTGATGAGTTCGTGGAAGTGGAAAACTCCGCTGCTTAATCCCTTGGGCTGCCCAATGGGTCGCGAATAAAAAGCGGGGCTCTTAGTTGGCCCCCTTTTTTTTACCTACGTTCCCAATCACATATTGAACTGAATACGGAGAAGAGAAAATGGCAATTACCGCAAGCATGGTGGCAGAACTGCGCGCTAAGACCGACGCGCCTATGATGGAATGCAAGAAGGCCTTGACTGAAGCCAATGGCGACATGGCCAAAGCAGAAGAGCTGCTGCGCGTTAAGCTGGGTACCAAGGCCGGCAAGGCTGCATCGCGTATCGCTGCAGACGGCGTGATCACGGCTTTTGTTGAAGGCAATACCGGCGCTTTGCTGGAAGTAAACAGCGAAACCGACTTCGTGTCGAAGAACGACAGCTTCATCGCTATGGCCAACGCTGCAGCCAAGCTGATCGCTGAAAAGAACCCTGCCGATGTGGAAGCGCTGGGTGCTCTGGCTTACGAGCAGGACGGTTTCGGCCCTACGCTGGAAGAAGTACGCAAGGGTTTGGTTGGCAAGATTGGCGAGAACATGTCGTTCCGTCGCTTCAAGCGTTTTGATGGCACTAGCCTGGCTTTGTACCTGCACGGCACCCGTATCGGCGTGATGGTGGAGTACGAAGGTGATGCGCAAGCCGCCAAGGATGTGGCGATGCACGTTGCGGCTATGAAGCCTGTTGCGATGAGCAGTGCTGATGTGCCTGCTGAGTTGATCGAAAAAGAGCGCTCGGTGGCTGCTGCAAAGGCTGAAGAGTCTGGTAAGCCTGCTGATATCGCCGCCAAGATGGTGGAAGGCTCGGTGCAAAAGTACCTGAAGGAAGTTTCGCTGTTCAACCAAGTCTTTGTGAAGGCTGCTGACGGTAAGCAGACTGTGGAGCAAATGCTCAAGGCAGCTAACACCACCGTCAAGAGCTTTACGCTGTTCGTGGTGGGCGAAGGCATTGAGAAGAAGGTGGATGACTTCGCCGCTGAAGTGGCCGCCCAGGTTGCGGCTGCCAAGGGCCAGTAATCATCCTGACAAAGGGGCTACGGCCCCTTTGTTTCACCTATCGTTTTTGTAGATACCACCACGTTCGGAGTTTTCACCATGTCCAATAGCCCAGCCCACAAGCGCATTCTTCTCAAACTCTCTGGTGAAGCCCTGATGGGCGATGATGCATTCGGTATCAACCGGGCTACCATCGTTCGTATGGTGGAAGAGATTGCAGAAGTCACTCGCATGGGAGTGGAGGTGGCTGTGGTGATCGGTGGTGGCAACATCTTCCGTGGCGTTGCGGGTGGCTCTGTTGGTATGGACCGAGCAACGGCTGATTACATGGGCATGCTGGCGACCGTGATGAATGCGCTGGCGCTGGCCGATGCCATGGATAAACAAGGCCTGACAGCTCGCGTGATGTCGGCTATTGGTATTGAGCAGGTGGTAGAGCCCTATGTGCGTCCCAAGGCGCTGCAGTACCTGGAAGAGGGTAAGGTTGTGGTATTTGCTGCGGGTACGGGTAACCCTTTCTTCACCACCGATACTGCAGCAGCGCTGCGCGGTGCTGAAATTGGCGCAGAATTGGTGCTGAAGGCCACCAAGGTGGATGGTGTTTACACGGCGGATCCGATGAAAGACCCAACCGCAACCCGTTATGCTCAGTTGACGTTTGATGAGGCCATGAGCCGCAATCTGGGCATCATGGATGCCACCGCATTTGCGCTGTGTCGCGACCAGAAGCTGCCTATTCGCGTGTTTTCTATCATCAAGAGCGGTGCGCTCAAGCGCGTGGTGATGGGTGAGGATGAGGGTACGCTCGTTTATGCATAAGCGGCCACTGGTGGCATGTTGTATGAGCGTGGTTTAGAGGAGTAGAGAATGACAATCGCTGAAATCAAGAAAAACCTCGAAGGCAAGATGGATCAATCGATTGCCGCCTTCAAGAACAACCTGACCAAGATCCGCACTGGCCGTCCTAGCCCTGCGTTGCTGGATAGTATCCATGTGGATTATTACGGATCTATGGTGCCGCTATCGCAAGTGGCTAACGTAGCTTTGTTGGACAACCGCACGATCAGCGTGACGCCATGGGAGAAAAACATGGCTGCCAAGATTGAAAAGGCGATCCGCGAAAGCGATTTAGGTCTGAACCCCGCATCCATGGGTGACTTGATTCGCGTGCCTATGCCTCCGATGAGCGAAGAGCGTCGTAAGGAAATGACCAAACTGGTCAAGTCTGAAGGTGAGAACGCCAAGATTGCCATTCGCAATTTGCGCCGTGATGCTAACGAAGGTGTGAAAAAATTGGTCAAGGACAAAGAAGCATCCGAAGACGATCAAAAGCGTTCGGAGGCCGAAGTGCAAAAAGTCACTGACAAGCACATTCAGCTGATCGACCAGTTGGTGGCTGATAAAGAAAAAGACATCATGGCGGTTTAAGCCCTTGTTGGCTAGATTCGTTTTATTGCATGAAGTCTGTTGAGATTCCTCACCACATTGCCATCGTAATGGATGGTAATGGCAGGTGGGCCAAGCGCCGTTTTTTGCCTCGATTAGCAGGGCACAAGCAGGGTGTGGATGCCTTGCGCCGTTGTGCCAAGGATTGCGCTGAGCGCGGCGTCAAGGTGCTGACGGTGTTCGCTTTTTCTTCCGAAAACTGGAACCGACCTTCCGATGAGGTGGATGGTTTGATGGAGCTGCTGGCAGGTGCCTTGGCCAAAGAAGTGCCATCCCTGGCACGTGATGGTATTCGTCTATATTTTGTGGGTGAGCGTTCGTCACTATCAGCAAAAGTCCAAGCTGGACTTGCGCAGGCAGAGACCTTCACGGCACACAATGATCGTATGGTTCTCAATGTCTGTTTCAACTATGGTGGGCGCTGGGATATTGCGCAGGCTGCTGCCAAGTTGAGTGCTGCAGGGCAGGCCATTACTGAAGAGTCAATGGCTGGTGCAATGGCTTTGGCTCATGTGCCTGATCCCGATTTGCTGATCCGCACAGGTGGCGAGATGCGCATCAGTAATTTCTTGCTGTGGCAGGCTGCTTATTCCGAGTTGTATTTCAGCGATAAATGGTGGCCTGAATTTGATGCGCAGGCTTTGGATGCGGCAATTGCCGATTTCAATCGCCGAGAGCGCCGGTTTGGCAAGACCTCGGAGCAGATTACGCGCGCGCTTTCATAGCGACATATTGCGGTGGCGTGGCCACCGCTTTTTATTGGAGAACGAATTTGCTCAAACAACGCGTGATCACCGCACTGCTTCTCTTGCTGATTTTGATTCCCGCCATTTTTGCATCCAGCCCTTTGCCATTTGCAGCATTGATGCTGCTGGTGATGGGTGCTGCTGCTTGGGAGTGGGCACGGCTTAACGGGGTGCAAGGCTTGAGAGCCTATGCGGTTGCTGTTATTTGCCTAGCACTTTGCGGCATTGCTTGGTCACTGGGGTGGACAAAAGCTGCGCTGCCTAGTCTGTGGCTAACGGTAGGCGCAGTATGGGTGCTGGTTGCAGCCTATTTGTTGCGCGCTGGCGTGGCGGGCTGGCCGCATATCCCCCGAGCGATCCGTTTGGTTGTTGGCGTGCTTGCGTTGTGGGTGGCATGGCTTGCTGTTGCGCAGGCTAAATGGATTGGGGTGAATTTTTTACTCTCGGTGTTTGCGCTGGTTTGGGTTGCGGATATTGGTGCGTATTTTGCGGGCAAGGCGTTTGGCCTGCGCTTTACCAAAAACAAGTTGGCGCCAGCGATCAGTCCCGGCAAGAGCTGGGAAGGTGTTTGGGGTGGTGCCTTTGCGGTGTTGGTGCTGGCGGCGCTGTGGTGCGCTGCAGATAAATATTTTGGCGCATCGGTGACGAGCTTGTACACGCGCCTGTGGGCGTTTTCGCCATGGCTTATGGTGGTGGCTTGTATATTTTTGGCGGCGCTTAGCGTGGCTGGTGACTTGGTTGAGTCACTGGTCAAACGCAGTGCTGGAATGAAGGACAGCAGCAACCTGCTTCCCGGCCACGGTGGCGTATTGGACCGTATTGATGCCCTTTTGCCCACATTGCCTCTGGCGCTGATGCTGCTGCAATTTTTGGATAAGTGACTCTCGCAATGACAATGCAAGTAAGCGTCCTCGGATCGACGGGCTCGATTGGAGCTAATACGCTGGATGTGATGGCTCGCCATCCTGATCTCTATCAGGTATTTGCGCTGAGTGCGCATTCGCGGATCGATATTTTGCTAGCGCAATGCCTGCAATTTAAGCCGCGTTTTGCTGTGATGGCGAGCGTTGCGCATGCCAAAGATCTGCGTGCCCAGTTGTTGCAAGCGGGTAGCAAGACGGAGGTGCTTGATGGTGCTGAGGCGCTGGAGCAAATTGCCAGTCACCCCGACGTAGATGCGGTGATGGCCGCTATCGTGGGTGCCGCTGGTTTGCGCCCTGCAGTGGCTGCCGCGCTGGCGGGTAAACGATTGATGCTGGCCAATAAAGAAGCTTTGGTGGTTGGTGGCCAAGTCTTTATGGATGCCGTGGCCCGGGGTGGAGCCACTCTGCTGCCAATAGACAGCGAGCATTCGGCAATCTTCCAATGTTTGCCGGAGCAGCCTGCGGATTGGCCGCAGCGTGTGGATCACATCGTCCTGACGGCGTCTGGTGGGCCATTTCGTACCCGTGAACCTGCGACATTGCGCGATGTAACGCCTGAGCAGGCGTGCAGCCATCCCAATTTTTCGATGGGGCGCAAGATTTCCATCGACTCGGCCACCATGATGAACAAGGCGCTGGAGGTGATTGAGGCGCGTTGGCTCTTCAATATGCAGCCAGAGCAGATCAAGGTGGTGATTCATCCGCAGCAAATCATTCACTCCATGGTGCAGTTTCGTGATGCGTCGGTACTGGCGCAGTTGGGTACGCCTGATATGCGTGTACCTATCGCCTGCGGCTTGGCCTGGCCTGAGCGTGTAGAAAGTGGAGCAGCTCCGCTTGATTTTTCGCGCCTAGCTGCTCTCACTTTTGAAGAGGCGGATGCCGTGCGTTTCCCTGGCTTGCACTTGTCCTGGCAGGCACTGGGTGCGGCAGAGGGTACGACGACGGTGCTGAATGCAGCAAATGAAGTCGCGGTTGCCGCATTCTTGGATGGCCGCATGCGCTTTGACCAGATTTACCAAGTGAATGCGGAAACTATGGCTGGCGTGCAGCCACAAGCGCCAGGCAGTGTTGATGCCTTACTGGCGTTGGATGCAGAGGTGCGCTCTTATGCCGCCACATTGATTGCAAGGCTTTCTGGCCGCTAGCGCCCGCCTAGAGGTCGTTAGAATGAATATTTTGATAGCAAAGGCTTGAACGATGCTGACGGTTGTTGCATTTGTTGTTGCGCTGGCCATATTGATCGCTGTGCATGAGTACGGACACTACCGTGTGGCCGTGGCTTGCGGTGTGAAGGTGCTGCGTTTCTCGGTCGGCTTTGGCAAACCTTTGCTGCGCTGGCGAAAAAAGAACTCTCCGACCGAGTTTGTTATTGGCGCCATCCCCTTGGGTGGTTATGTGCGCATGCTGGATGAGCGAGAGGCGCCTGTGGCCCCTGAGGAGCGTCATCTGGCCTTCAATACCCAACCGCTGCGCTCGCGTGCGGCCATTGTGGCTGCAGGCCCTATCGCCAACCTTCTGTTGGCGGTACTTTTATATGCCTGTGTGAACTGGATAGGCGTGCGTGAGCCAGCGGCCTTTATGGGGACGCCGCCCGCGCAAAGCCTGATGGCTAAAGCCGGTGTTCAGGGTGGCGAGCAAGTCGTTGGTATGGGGCTGGAGGGTGATGATCTGCAGGCCGTTCGCTCGCTAGAAGATCTGCGCTGGTTTGTTGCCCAAGCCGCACTCAATGGTAAGGATGTGCAACTGCGTGTGAAGCAAAGCGAGGGTGCTTCCGAGCAATCAGTGCGTTTGCCGCTATCGACCTTGGCTGCGTCGGATGCCGATGCACAATTGATGGAGAAAATCGGTTTGACCCATCCGTGGTCAGACCCTGTGCTGGGTGATTTTGAGGCAGGCAGTGCGGCAGAGAAGTCGCAGCTGCGCAAAGGCGATAAGGTCTTACAGATTGATGGTGCGGCAGTTCCCGATGGCGCGCAGTTACGTTCGGTGATTCGGGCTGCTGGCGCAGATGCCGCGCCAGCTGTGCAAGATTGGCTGGTTGAGCGTAATGGCCAGGCTATGCATGTGCTCGTGCAGTTAACGCAGAGCGAGGACCGGGGCAAGAAGATTGGCCGCTTGGGTGCCTATATTGGCTCACCCATCACCATGGTGCAGGTACGCTATGGTTTATGGGAAGGCTTTGCTAAAGGCGTGCAAAAGACCTGGGAAGTCTCAACACTTACCGTCAAGATGATGGCTAAGATGGTGATTGGTCAGGCGTCGCTGCAAAACATCAGTGGCCCCCTGACGATTGCTGAATACGCTGGTAAATCCGCGCAGATCGGGCTGACGCAGTACATCGCGTTTCTTGCTTTGATCAGCGTGAGCCTGGGGGTGCTAAACCTGCTGCCGCTGCCCGTTCTTGATGGTGGTCACCTGATGTATTATCTTTGGGAGGCTGTCACCGGCAAGCCGCCTACGGCGCAATGGCTTGAGCGACTGCAAAAAGGCGGGGTCGCCGTATTGCTGCTCATGATGTGTATTGCGTTTTTTAACGATTTGTCGCGGCTATTGGGCTGACTTTCATGGCTCTACTGCATAATGGGCGGCTCCTGTTGCTATCACAAATGACATATTCCATCCCTTCTTCGCTTCTTCGCAAGACCACGGCTGCCGCAGCGTTGATGCTGTTTGCCAAGCTGTCGTGGGCTCTGGATCCATTTCCCATTCAAGACATTCGCGTAGAGGGCTTGCAGCGCGTAGAGCCAGGGACGATTTTTGCGTCCATGCCATTGCATGTTGGTGACGACTACAACGATGAAAAGGGCTCTGCAGCCATTCGTGCGCTGTTTGCATTGGGCTTGTTTAAAGACGTTCGTCTCGAGGCCAATGGCAATGTGCTGGTGGTGGTGGTTGAAGAGCGCCCCACGATTGCCAATGTCGATTTCTTGGGTACCAAGGAATTTGACAAAGAAGCGATGAAAAAGGCCATGCGTGATGTGGGGCTGACTGAGGGGCGCCCTTACGATAAGGCACTGACAGATCGTGCCGAGCAAGAGCTGAAACGCCAGTACATAAACAAGAGTATGTACGCCGCCGATGTGGTGACTACGGTGACGCCTATCGAGCGCAATCGCGTCAATCTGACATTTACGGTGACTGAGGGCGACGCTGCCAAGATCAAAGAGATTCATATTTCAGGTAACAAGGATTTCAAAGAATCCACGCTGACTGATCTGTTTGACCAAGATACGGGTGGTTGGCTAAGTTGGTACACCAAGAGTGATCGCTATTCCAGCTCCAAATTCAATGCGGACTTGGAGGCGCTGAAGTCTTTCTATCTGTCGCGTGGTTACTTGGAGTTCCGCATCGACTCGACCGAGGTGTCTATATCTCCTGATAAGGAGCGTATCGCGATCAACCTGCAGGTCCATGAAGGACCCAGGTATGTGGTCACCGGTGTGAAGTTGGAGGGCAACTACCTGGATCGTGATGACGAGTTCAAGTCGTTAGTCACGATCAAACCGGGTGAGCCCTATAACGCGGATCGCGTGACGGAAACTACCAAGCAGTTCACCGACCACTTCGGCAGCTTTGGCTATGCTTTTGCGCGTGTTGCAGCGGTGCCAGAGATTGACCGTGAAAACAACCGGGTCGAGCTGGTGCTCAAGGCGGAGCCATCGCGCCGTGCCTATGTGCGCCGTGTGAACGTGGCAGGTAATAACCGTACCCGTGATGAAGTGGTACGCCGAGAGATTCGCCAGTACGAAGCATCTTGGTATGACTCGGACAAGATTAAACTCTCGCGTGATCGTGTGGACCGTTTGGGTTTTTTCAATGATGTAGCGGTAGATACCCAAGAGGTACCAGGTGCGCCCGATCAGGTGGATGTAAACATGATCGTGCAAGAGAAACCAACTGGCTCCTTGCAATTGGGCGCTGGCTACTCTAGTGCGGAAAAGGTTTCTCTGACCTTCGGCATCAAACAGGAAAACGTGTTTGGGTCGGGTAACTATCTGGGTGTGGATGTCAACACCAGTAAGTACCGCCGGACTTTGGTGGTGAGTACGACTGATCCGTACTTCACCAAGGACGGTATCTCGCGTACCTACGATCTGTACTATCGTACCGACCGTCCCTATGACGAACAGGGTGGTAATTACCAGATCGTGACCACTGGTGGAAGCGTGCGTTTTGGTATTCCTTTAAGCGAGTCTGATACCGTCTATGTGGGTGGCGGTTTGGAGCATACACGCATCAAGTTAGGTACGAATATGCCTGCGGCGTATTTGGACTATGCGACACGTTATGGTGATACCAGTCTCAACTTCCCGTTTACGGTGGGTTGGTCTCGTGATAGCCGTGACAGCGCTTTGGCACCTAATTCGGGCCGCTTCCAGAAGCTGAATTCAGAGTGGTCGCTCTTTGGTGATGCGCGTTATCTGAAGGCTAATTACCAGATACAGCAGTACATTCCGCTGAATAAACGCTATACGATTGCATTGAACGGTGAGGCTGGTTGGGGTAAGGGCATGAGCGATAAAGCTTTTCCCGTGTTCAAAAATTATTTCTCCGGCGGTTTGGGTTCAGTACGTGGCTTTGAGCAAAATACGCTGGGGCCACGTGATGTGACGGGCGCTACTTTGGGTGGCCCAAAGAAGGTGACCTTGAATGCAGAGTTCATCGGTCCTATGCCGGGAACTGGTAACGATCGTACCTTCCGCTGGTTCGCGTTTGTTGACGCCGGAAATGTCTGGGGTGACGAGCAAGATCTGAAACTGAATGAAATGCGTGCATCCGCTGGTATCGGGTTGAGCTGGATTTCCCCTCTGGGGCCACTGCGATTGGCGTATGCTCAGCCTATTCGTAAGTTCACTGGCGATAAAATTCAAAAATTGCAATTCCAAATCGGAACATCTTTCTAATGAAAACCTTTTCTCGTCCTTTCCCATTGATGGTTGTGGCTGCTGCTCTGTCGTTTGGTGCTGTGGCGCAAGCGCAAGAGTTCAAGGCTGGTTTTGTAAACACGGATCGTATCTTCCGTGAAGCCAATGCTGCCAAATCTGCACAGTCCAAGTTGGAGGCGGAGTTCTCCAAACGCGAAAAAGATCTGCTGGAAGTCGGCAACAAGCTGAAAATCGAAGGCGAGAAATTTGAGCGTGAGGCGCCCACCATGTCTGAGAGTCAGCGCGTGACGCGTCAGCGCCAGCTGGTCGATCAGGATCGTGAGTTCCAGCGCAAGCGTCGCGAGTTCCAAGAAGATCTTGGTGCCCGCAAGAGTGAAGAGCTAGCCCAAGTGTTGGAGCGTGCTAACAAGGTGGTCAAGCAAGTTGCTGAGCAGGAAAAGTACGACGTAGTGCTGCAAGAGGCTGTCTACATTAACCCGAAGCATGACATTACCGAGAAGGTGCTGAAGGCGCTGAACGCTGGTTCTGGCAAGTAAAGCAGAGGTCGGCGTGGGCTTGCGGTTAGGTCAGATTATTGATGCTTTGGGCGGCCGTCTGGAGCAGGGGAAGCCTTCGCTTCAAATGGAGTCGATTGCTTCTTTGGAAGATGCTGGCCCACATTGCATAAGCTTTCTCAGCAACCCTAAGCTACACATGCAAATGCAGGCTTCTAAGGCTGGCTGTGTGGCTGTTAGCTCGAGTATGGAGCCAGAGGCCAAATTGCGCGCTGGCGCCTATTTGGTCGTTGATGATCCCTACTTGTTCTTTGCGCGTCTCACGCAGTTGTGGCGTCAGCATCATCAAATTCGTGTATTGCCTGCGGGTATCCATGCGTCGGCCGTTGTGGAAGAAGGTGCTTGCGTGCACCCTAGTGCCTCTATAGGTCCTCTTTGTCATGTGGGGAGTGGTGCGGTCATCGGCGAAGGCTCGGTATTGACTTCGCGCGTTACGGTGGGCGCGGCTTGCGTGTTGGGTAAGCGCGTGTTGGTGCAGCCTGGTGCGGTCATAGGTGGCGACGGTTTTGGCTTTGCCAATGACAAGGGACGTTGGATCAAGATTGAGCAGCTGGGTGGTGTGCGTATTGGG
>JAVXMM010000076.1:0-7969 GCA_036646255.1 Comamonas sp. | reverse complement strand
GATGTTGAAATCGGTGCCAATACGTGTATTGACCGCGGTGCGCTGCAAGACACCGTGATCGCGGATGGTGTCAAGATCGACAATCAGGTGCAAATTGGACATAACGTTGAAATCGGTGAGAACTCAGCCATGGCGGGCTGTGTTGGCGTCGCAGGTAGTGCCAAAATAGGCCGTCAATGCACGATTGGGGGAGCTGGAATGATTCTGGGTCACCTCGAAATCGCCGACAATGTACATATTTCGGCGGCCACTGTAGTGAGCCGGTCGATCAAGAAGCCGGGGCAGTACACCGGCTTCTTTCCTATCGACGACAATGGCAGCTGGGAAAAGAACGCCGCCACCCTAAAACATCTCCATGCGTTGAGGGACCGTATCAAGGCCTTGGAGCAAACACAGAAAAACGGCTAAGCCAAGTTCACTATGATGGATATTCAAGGAATTCTCAAGCAGTTGCCTCACCGCTACCCATTTTTGTTGGTGGATCGAGTGTTGGAGCTTGAGCGCAATACGCGAATCAAGGCAATCAAGAACGTTACGTTCAACGAGCCATTTTTTACAGGGCACTTTCCAGGTCGCCCCGTAATGCCTGGTGTATTGATTTTGGAGGCTTTGGCGCAGGCTGCTGGCCTGCTGGCATTTGATGCCATGGGTCAGGTGCCTGATGAAAATAATATTTATTATTTTGTCGGTATTGATTCGGCGCGCTTTAAGCGCCCCGTAGTACCGGGCGATCAGCTGGTGCTTGAGATTACGATTGACCGTGTGCGCGCGGGTATTTGGAAGTTTAAGGCCGTCGCCAGTGTGGATGGTGAAGTGGCCGCTGAAGCCGAGCTGATGTGCACTATGCGCAATGTGGAATGAAGGTAGATGGCTGCTGAGCGTCTGATTCATCCGACTGCGGCTGTAGATCCTGCGGCGCAGCTGCATGACTCAGTGTCTGTTGGCCCCTATGCGGTGATTGGGCCGAATGTCCGTATTGGTGCGCGCACTTCAGTGGCTGCGCATTGTGTGATTGACGGCATCACCAGCATTGGTGAAGATAATTGCATTTATTCACATGCCGCCGTGGGTGGCTCGCCGCAAGATAAAAAATATGCGAACGAGCCCACGCGGCTTGAAATTGGTAATCGCAATACCATTCGCGAGTTTTGCACCTTTAATACGGGTACGGTTCAGGATCAAGGTGTTACCCGTATTGGTGACGACAACTGGATCATGGCTTATGTGCATATTGCACATGATTGCCAGCTAGGCGATAACATCATTTTGGCCAACAACGCAACCTTGGCGGGTCATGTGCACGTGGCCGATTGGGCCATTATTGGTGGTCTGACGGGTGTACACCAATTCACACGAGTGGGTGCGCACGTGATGGCGGGTTTTACCAGCCATATTAGCCAAGACGTGCCTCCATTTATGATGGTAGATGGTAATCCGCTAACGGTACGTGGTCTGAATCTTGAAGGTCTGCGTCGTCGTGGCTTTGGTCCAGAGCGATTGGCGGTCATCAAACAGGCCTATCGTGTGCTGTATCGCAGTGGTTTGACTCTGCAAGCTTCAATGGATGCTTTGAATGATCTGCACAGCAGCTGTGTGCCCGAGGCCCAGGCTGATGTGCAGTTGATGATTGATTTTTTGGCGCAATCTAAGCGCGGCATTGTGCGCTAGCGCGCATGGTGAACGCGATGTCTCCAAATACTTATCCATTTCTGGCAATGGTGGCCGGCGAGACTTCGGGTGACTTGCTCGCCAGTCTGGTTCTGCAAGGCCTTAAGGCTGATTTCCCCGATCTTTACGCTGCAGGCATTGGTGGCCACCGTATGGGGGACGCTGGCTTTGATGTCTGGTGGCCTAGCGAGCGTTTGGCTGTGCATGGCTACAGTGCTGAGTTGCTCAAACGCATCTGGGGTATTTTGCGTATTCGCAAACAACTGGTGCAGCGCTTGTCTTCCAACAAGCCGCAAATATTTGTGGGTGTTGATGCCCCGGATTTCAATTTGGGTGTGGAAGCGCGCCTGCGTGCACAAGGTATCAAGACAGTGCACTTTGTGTGTCCATCTATCTGGGCTTGGCGCCCTGAGCGGGTGGAGAGGATTCGCCGATCGGCTGACCATGTGTTGTGCATCTTTCCATTTGAGCCAGCATTGCTTGCTCAGCATGGTATTGCGGCCACCTATGTAGGTCATCCATTGGCCAATGTAATACCGCTGCAGCCTGATCGTGCTGCGGCTCGGCGCGCGTTGGGTCTTGCTGAGCAGGGTGAAGTGGTGGCTGTGCTGCCGGGTAGCCGTGCCTCTGAGGTGAATTACATTGCCAAGCCATTTTTTAAAGCGCTTGGCTTGCTTTTGCAGCAGCGCCCGTCGCTTACAATCCTCGTCCCTGCTGTTCCTGCCTTGCGTGCGCATATCGATGCGCTTGCTGCGGAATGCGGGATATTGGATCGCATTCGTGTGCTTGACGGTCAATCCCATCAAGCACTAGAGGCTTGTGATTGCACCTTGATCGCCAGTGGCACCGCCACTTTAGAGGCTGCTCTGTACAAACGTCCCATGGTGATCAGCTACCGCATGCATGCTATTAGCTGGCGCTTGATGAGGCGCAAGCAGCTGCAGCCCTGGGTGGGTTTGCCCAATATCCTGTGCCAAGATTTTGTTGTGCCGGAGCTGTTGCAAGATGAAGCCACGCCGCAGGCGCTAGCAGCCGCTGTCGCACAGTGGCTAGATGCACCGCGTGATGATCCTGCGCGCTTGGCTCGACTGGAGCAGCGATTTACTGACCTGCACCACGAGTTGCGCAGGGATACTCCACAACTTGCTGCCCATGTTATCCAGAAAATTCTCGCTGCCTGACCAGGCCAACCTGCCTTGGCATCCGCCAGGCTTGGTGGCTGGTGTGGATGAGGCAGGCCGAGGGCCATTAGCGGGGCCAGTGGTTGCCGCGGCTGTTATTTTGGATGCTCGCTCGCCCATCGCGGGTTTGGCGGATTCTAAAAAGCTGACGGCACTCAAACGCGAAAAGCTCTATGACGAGATCTGCGCCAAGGCGCTGTGTTGCTCGATTGCGGTGGCGACTGTGCAAGAAGTGGATCGGCTGAATATTTTACAAGCCACCATGCTTGCCATGCAGCGCGCGGTGAATGGCTTACGCCTGAGGCCTGTGTGTGTGCTGGTGGATGGCAACCGTTTACCGCAAATTGATGTGCCAGCGGAAGCCATTGTTAAAGGTGATGCGCTAGTGCCAGCGATATCCGCAGCCTCTATTTTGGCTAAGGTGCACCGTGATCGTTGGTGTGAAGAGATTGATCGCATGTACCCCCAGTATGGCTTTGCTGCGCACAAAGGTTACGGTACAGCAGTGCATTTATCGGCGCTGCAGTCATTTGGTGCGTGTCCGGAGCACCGCCGCTCGTTCGCGCCCGTGGCTCATGTGATCGCTGCGGCTAAGCCCTGATACGGCTGCTGCAAAGGCGAGTGAGTCGCCTGCTACAAGGAATTTTTGTGTCTACAGCCTCTAACCCTGTTTTTATTCAATCCCGTGATAACGCATTAGTAAAAGATCTGCGTCGCTTGATGGAGGATGGCGCGGCGTACCGCAAGCAGGGCCGTGTTTGGCTTGAGGGTGATCATCTGTGTCGCGCTGCACTGGCGCGTGGCAAACAGCCGGCGGTGGCTGTTTTTTCGGAGAGTTTTTGGCAGTCTGTTCCGATGCACTATGCTCAAGCAGCTATTAAAAATATAGTAATTGAAGATGCGCTGTACGCCAGCCTGAGTCCGCTGCCATCGCCTGCACCTTTTGGTTTCTTGATGGATTTTCCGGTTGCAGCGCCTAGAGTGCTGCAAGGTGTGGCGGCGGTCGTGTTGGATCGTGTGCAAGATGCAGGCAATGTGGGGTCTATCCTGCGTAGTGCCTCTGCCTTTGGTTTCGGTCAAGTAATCGCGATCAAAGGCTCGGCAGCGCTGTGGAGCTCCAAGGTTTTACGCGCAGGTATGGGGGCGCATTTTGCGCTGCATTTGGTGGAAAATGCATCGATCGACGATGTGCAGGCGCTCGATCAGCCCATGTTGGTGACCAGCTCACACCAAGGTGATTGGTTGCATCGAGCTCAACTGCCATGGCCCTGCACTTGGGTGATGGGTCATGAAGGGCAGGGTGTGTCTGAGGTTTTGCAGGCTGGCGCTCAAAAGCACATCCGCATTGTCCAGCCAGGTGGCGAGGAGTCGCTTAACGTAGGTGCTGCAGCCGCCATTTGCTTGCACGCAAGTGCTGCCTCGCGCGCGGTTTAGTGTGTTTGCTGAATTCGGGATTGCGAGTATGCGCTTTGCGTTGATTTCGTGTTTGATATACGCGGTGCGTAGTATTAAATCTGCGCAGAGTGTGTAATTTTTACGGTTTTAACCCCATAAACAGCCCCGCTGCTGACTCAGATTGCGGCATGCGCGCTACAATGGGTGGCTTTCAAGTAATCACGTCGCCCGGCCGTATTTAAAGCAAACTCTCATAAGTAACGCCTAGGCAGCAGATCACCCATCGGCTGCAGGCACCGGGCGACCCGTAACCATTCGGAGAACCCAGTGTTTTTGTCTCAACAGGGCGCGTTTCCTCCCGCCATCCTGGCGCTCGCAGACGGCACGGTCTTTATTGGCAACTCGATTGGTGCAACTGGCACCACCACCGGCGAAGTGGTGTTTAACACCGCCATGACCGGTTATCAGGAGATTCTCACTGACCCCAGCTACTGCCAGCAGATCGTGACACTCACGTATCCGCACATCGGTAACTACGGGATCAATGCTGAGGATATTGAGTCCGACAAAGTCTTTGCCGCAGGCCTGATCATCAAGAATTTGCCTTTGTTGGCCAGCAATTTCCGTAGCACGGAAACGCTGTCTGATTACCTCAAGCGCAACAAGACGGTCGCCATCGCCAATATCGATACCCGCAAGCTCACGCGTCTGCTGCGCGACAAGGGGGCGCAAAATGGTGCGGTGATTGGTTTGGCTGCAGGCGAAGTCGTGTCGCAAGCCAAAATCGATGAAGCTATCGCTGCCGCGCAAGCTGCTCCTAGCATGAAGGGTTTGGATTTGGCCAAGGTGGTCAGCGTTGCTCAATCGTACGAGTGGAGTCAGACCGAATGGCGACTGGCACGTGCTGACGGCACACCTGGCTACGGTAAGCTGCAAGACCACGAATTCCACGTGGTGGCGTATGACTTTGGCGTCAAAAAGAACATTCTGCGCATGTTGGCCGAGCGCGGTTGTCGCGTTACGGTTGTGCCTGCGCAAACCACGGCGGCTGATGTGCTCAAATACCAACCAGATGGCATTTTCTTGTCAAATGGCCCTGGCGATCCGGCACCTTGCGATTACGCCATCGCTGCGGCGCGCGAGATCATGGACAGCGGCGTTCCTACCTTTGGTATTTGCCTTGGCCACCAGATCATGGCGCTCGCATCAGGAGCTAAGACTTTCAAGATGCAAAACAGCCATCACGGTGCTAATCATCCGGTTAAGGATTTGGACAGCGGTCGCGTCTGCATCACCAGTCAAAACCACGGTTTTGCGGTGGAGATCGACAGCCTGCCTGCAAACACCCGTGCAACGCATGTGAGCTTGTTTGACGGCACCTTGCAAGGCATGGAGCGTACGGACAAGCCAGCGTTCTGCTTTCAGGGGCACCCAGAGGCATCTCCTGGCCCGCACGATGTGTCGTACCTGTTCGATCGCTTTGTGAGCTTGATGCGCAAACACAAAAAGGTATAAGGGCCAAGAAGCCCAGCCGTTATTAATAAAGAGAGGGAATTGCTGCCATGAAACTGTTTAGTTTTCCAGTCGCTACGCTTGAGAAAGCCGTTAGCAAACGCATCATGACTTTGTCGCCTGAGCACAAAGACTGGTTCATGGCGCGCTGGCAGCAAAAGCCCTACAAAAAATCCTTCCTCGACAACAAGGCGCTGCCTCTGGTCACCATCGTGGCCAAGTGCAAGACCATGGAGGACGAGGAATTCAACCAACTGATGGCTGAGTGGGATGTGAAGTTCTACGAAGCCGAAGCAGAAGTGCTGCGCCCCATGGTGCAAGGTGATGGTTTGTTGCAGCTTATGCAAAAAAACCTGCCAGAAGCCCGTGTGCAAGCACTTTTGAATAAATTGGATACCGACCGCGTATAAATAAAGCGCTGACAGCTATACAAAATATAGTTGCCCAGCGTGCGCGATTGCAAGGCGAGCCCTATGTCTAAACGCACAGATCTTAAAAGCATACTTATTATTGGCGCTGGCCCGATCATCATCGGACAGGCCTGCGAGTTCGACTACTCCGGCGTTCAAGCCTGCAAGGCCTTGCGCGAAGAGGGCTACAAAGTCATTCTGATCAACAGCAACCCTGCAACGATCATGACCGACCCGGCCACGGCCGACGTGACCTACATCGAGCCCATCACTTGGCAGACGGTCGAGAAGATCATCGCCAAGGAGCGTCCCGATGCGATTTTGCCCACCATGGGTGGCCAGACTGCGCTGAACTGTGCGCTGGACCTGTGGAAGCACGGCGTGCTGGACAAATACAAGGTCGAGCTGATCGGCGCCAAGCCAGAAGCCATTGATAAGGCAGAAGACCGCCTGAAGTTCAAGGACGCCATGACCAAGATTGGTCTGGGTTCCGCGCGCTCCGGTATTGCCCACTCCATGGACGAAGCTTGGGTCGTGCAAAAGGAAATGGGCTTCCCCACCGTTATCCGTCCCAGTTTCACTCTGGGCGGCACGGGAGGCGGCATTGCTTACAACCCCGAAGAGTTCGAGACCATCTGCAAGCGAGGCCTGGAGGCCTCGCCCACCAACGAGTTGCTGATTGAAGAGTCGCTGCTGGGTTGGAAAGAGTATGAGATGGAAGTGGTGCGTGACACTGCGGACAACTGCATCATCGTTTGCTCGATCGAAAACTTGGATCCGATGGGTGTGCACACCGGTGACTCCATCACCGTAGCTCCTGCCCAGACGCTGACTGACAAGGAATACCAGATCATGCGTAATGCCTCGCTGGCAGTGCTGCGTGAAATTGGTGTGGATACCGGCGGCTCGAATGTGCAGTTCTCGGTCAATCCCAAGGATGGTCGCATGATCGTCATTGAGATGAATCCGCGTGTCTCGCGCTCATCGGCGCTAGCTTCCAAGGCCACCGGCTTCCCGATTGCCAAGATTGCTGCGAAGCTGGCTGTGGGTTATACGCTGGATGAGTTGAAGAACGAAATCACTGGCGGCAAGACGCCTGCGTCGTTCGAGCCCACTATCGACTACGTGGTCACCAAGATCCCTCGTTTCGCGTTCGAGAAGTTCCCTACAGCCGACAATCGCCTGACCACACAGATGAAGTCTGTCGGTGAAGTAATGGCTATCGGTCGCACCTTCCAGGAATCCTTCCAAAAAGCCTTGCGAGGCCTTGAAGTTGGCGTGGACGGTATGAACGAAAAGACCCAGGATCGCGAGATTTTGGAGAAGGAACTGGGCGAGCCCGGCCCCGACCGCATCTGGTACGTGGGCGATGCCTTCGCTGCCGGATGGTCGCTGGATGAAGTGCACAACATTACCAAGATCGACAAGTGGTTCCTGGTGCAGATCGAAGAGATCATCAAGCTGGAGCTTGCGCTCGACAAGCACACCGAAGAGCAGGGTGACAAGGCCTTGTCGTCGCTGACCGCTGAAGACATGCGCGGCCTGAAGCAAAAAGGTTTTTCGGATCGCCGCTTGGCCAAGCTGTTGCAGACCACCGACAAGGCGGTGCGTGAAGCACGCCGCGCGCTCAAGGTGCGCCCCGTGTTTAAGCGTGTGGACACCTGTGCGGCTGAGTTCGCATCCAACACCGCTTACATGTATTCCACGTACGATGAAGAGTGCGAAGCTGAGCCTAGCGATAAGAAAAAAATCATGGTGCTGGGCGGTGGCCCGAACCGTATCGGCCAGGGTATCGAGTTTGAC
>JAVXMM010000075.1:0-18944 GCA_036646255.1 Comamonas sp. | reverse complement strand
TACCCGATAGGTTCGAGCAGGCGATGGTAGTTAAATCATGACACCCATTCGAGCGTAGCGAACTCCACGGCTTCCTTTGTTTTCCATGGCGCACGGCGATGGATTAACTCGGCTTTGTAGAGACCGTTGATGGTCTCGGTCAAGGCGTTGTCATAGCTGTCGCCCTTGCTGCCCAAGGAAGGCTCGATACCCGCTTCAGCCAGTCGTTCAGAGTACCGAATGCTGACGGCGGTCGCTGTGGCATATCAGGCTTCCATCACGTTCAGGCTGTCGGGCGTACAAAGCTTGCTCCAGCGCATCGAGCACGAAGTCCGTGCGCATTGAGCTGCTCACCCGCCAGCCGACGATGCGCCGGGTAAACACGTCGATGACAAAGGCCACGTACAACCAGCCTTGCCAGGTCGAGACGTAGGTGAAGTCGCTGACCCACAACTGGTTCGGTCGCCCGGCTCGGAACGGCCGATTGACCCGCTCCAACGGACATGGCGCCTTGCTATCGCTGACGGTGGTGCGCACGACCTTGCCGCGCATCGCCCCGCACAGCCCCAACTTGCGCATCAGCCGCTCGGCTGTGCAACGGGCCACCGTCACGCCTTCGCGGGCCAGTTGCCGCCACACCTTGTCGGCGCCGTAGACCTGCATGTTGGCCCGCCAGACGCGTTCAATCTGTGGCATCAGCCTCTCGTCACGGTGAGCCCGAGCGCAGCGCTTGTGGGGCGCTCGCAGTAACGCCGCATGCCGACGATACGCCGAAGGGGCAACCTGCAAGACCTTGCAGAGTGGCTCGACCCCATAGGCATCACGATGCTTGTCGACGAAGGCTCTCCAGACTTCAGTCGGCGGCCCGGCTCCGCCTGGGCGAAAAACGCGCTAGCCAGCTTCAGTATCTCGTTGGCTCGGCGTAGTTCCTTGACCTCGCGCTCCAGCTCCTTCATCCGCTGCGCATCGTTGGTCGTAACGCCTTCGCGCACGCCTGTATCGACCTCAGCGCGCTTAACCCATTCGTTCAACGTCTGTGGCACACAGCCAATCTTGGGCGCTATGGACTCTATGGCAGCCCACAGCGATGGGTACTCGCCTCGGTGCTCTTGCACCATGCGTACGGCGCGCTCGCGCACCTCGGGTGAAAACTTGTTTGACTTCTTCATGGCTCAATCCTCTCAGAGTGTTGAGCCTCCTCAAATCCCGGGGCGATTCAGCATGCGGTCTGGCGAGGTCGGCTTAGCGCTTGCATCACAAGCTGACGCAGTGTTTGAACTTGATAGCGCACACACGAAAAACGGACTTCCGCGCATTGTGCCAATTCACCCAAGGGTGGCTCATATCGTCCGCAACCCGCGACTATGGCCGGTAACGCCAACGAAATGGACCGTCAGCAAAGCCTTCAAAGAAGGGGCACGGAAAGCTGGCCTTGGGCATGCTAGGCTGCACGACCTCAGACACAGCACCGCAAGCGAGATGATTAACGCAGGCGTTGACTTGTACACCGTCGGGGGGGGGTATTGGGGCACAAATCAGCCGTCAGCACCAAACGCTACAGTCACCTTGCGACAAAAACACTGCAAGACGCCGTTGCGTTGGTTGGCAAAAAAGTAAGCACAACCAACAAAAAGAAAGCGGCGTGAAAACTCTGTTTGCTATGAAGCTAGCAGCAAGAAAAAAAGCCCCTGCGCTAATTGCGTAGGGGCTTGATTTTCATACTTATTTTTTGGTGGGTCCTGCGAGATTCGAACTCGCGACCAACGGATTAAAAGTCCGCATCACATTCCATTGTTTATGCGGGTTTCAAGAAATTCGTGGGAATATTTCAAAACACCAAGCACTAGCAATGGCGCGCTTTCTGGGACTTTATTCCCGCAAATCGCGCCCCCAGTCATACTGTATATATGTACAGCATTTTGCAGCCACTTTCGCTAGACCTCAGTCCCATGGCACTGCCTATGGCGGGCTGTCAATGAGAGAGGCTGGCATCGCTGATGGCGACCTGCTCGTCGTTGATCGCTACATGAAGCCGCAGCACCGCTCGATTATCGTGGCCGTGATTGATAACGACAGTGCTCGCTGGAGCATGAAGCAGGAGCGGCGCACGCCTCGGTACACCACCAATATTGATGAGATTCCTGTAGTGAGATGCTGAAAGAAAAATCAAGCAGTGACAACAAAGAGTTCTGAGAAAACTCCCGTGCCAAAGCGCCCAAATTATTTAAAAGGCGTCCGCTTGCAGCCTACTAATCTTCAAGATATCGGATGAAGGTGTGCCCTTTTTGAAACAGCTTCATTCATACAGAAAGTGAGCAACAACCAACCAAATGACTCCAGTAATTGAAAATAAATTCAGCGACCTAATACATACTCATCCTCTATAACGAATTTTATTCAAATCATTCGTGCTAACGCATGATGGAGGCCAATTTATGTATCGATACACTACGCTTATAGCCAGTTGCCTACTTGCCACCAGTGCTTGGGCTGTAGATTCTTCTACTTGGACATGTAGCAATACATTAGGCTGTGGTAATTCGACCGCTGATGGAGTCGTAACAAATGCGCCAGTGGTCGGTTCGACTGGATATGCTTGGGTTACCACCCAACCTGATTCAGATCCGCCTCCAGATTTTGATATAGCAAAGTTACCCACTGGCGTGCCAACAACCTCAGTAACAAATGGCGCAACCTTCACGTCACAGCCCTTCACGGTGTCTGTCGCTAATTCAGCTATCAGCTTCCAGTTCAACTATGTCACTAGTGACGGTGGAGAATATTCTGATTTTGCGTGGGCGAGATTACTAGACGGTTCCGGCAATCAAGCTGCACTGCTTTTCACCGCTCGTACTGATCCCACCATATCTGTCGTTCCTGGAAATGGAATGCCACCGCATCAAGCCACCCTTACTCCGCCTAGCGTTCCAATCATTGGAGGAGCCCCCAGCTGGACTCCACTTGGAACACTGCTTAATGGAACAGGGCTGTGCTTTTCTAGTGGCTGTGGATACTCAGATTGGGTACAAGCCACATACACTATTCCAAATCCAGGCACTTACCGCCTGGAAATAGGCGTTGTCAATTGGTCAGATTCTAGTTACCAATCGGGCTTGGCAGTAGATGGACTTCTTGTCGATGGCGCCCCGCCGTCAACGCTGGCACTCAACAACCCTGGGACCTTGCCTGCGCTGACAGCACCGCTGTACAAAGGGACAGTTGCTGATCCTGGCAGCAACACTACCGTTGACTTGCAAATCACAGGGCCCAATGGCTACACTGAAACACTGCAATCCACCATTCAAGCAGACAACTCCTACAGTAGCCAAGGTGCTGCACTCCAGCCGGGAACCTACACAGTTGTAGCGACGATCACTGGCACGACAATTACCCAAACACAGACTTTCCAGGTCACAGCGCCTCCACCTACGAACAAGCCAGCACCAGTGCCGACGTTGAATGAATGGGTTTTGATTGGCCTTTCATCACTTGTTGCTATGTTTGGCATAGGCAGACTCCGTAGGCGTCAACACTAAATTGCAAACCGCCTCCGGGCGGTTTTTTATTGTCCCCACGGACATCATCGGCTGAATTACTACCCACGGTGGGGCCCGATGTTCACTCAGTTGCCGTCACTACTGATACCCCTCGCAAAAGAAAACCCATACCTCGTTATCAAGGCATGAGTTGCTAGGGCCCTGGTGTTCTAACCGAGGTAGCTGATGCGCTCAGCCAGAATGTCGGCGTACAGCGCCATGGCGCTCGACTGGCGCTTTAGACGCCCCTGCTCTGCTTCTGGCAAGGTCAGAAACACCGGGTTGTCCAGAATGAAGGCGTCCAGCTTGGCCAAGAGGTCACGCAGCTCGGCGTGCTCGTCAACTACGCGTTGCTGGTGGGGCGGCAGCGTCGATTCCGGCGCCGTTGACACTGAGTCATAGGTCGCATCAAATATTTCGCGCTTGCAAGGGTAAATCTCCCCTTTCACCCCGGTGATAAGCATGTCGTTGCGCCCCATCATCATTGAGCCTTCCAGCGTCGGGATGATGTAGCAGTCGTCGTGCTCATGGGTGATAGGGTGACCGCCATAGGCAAACGACCAAGGCATGCCGTTTACGATGTTGGATTCTCGGCCTTCCGCCTGGCACTGCTTGATGCCATGCGATACCAGTTGTTCGAAGGTAATAGCAGTAATAACAACGGGTTTCTTGCGGTATTGGGTCATGGTCTACTGAGGTTTTCGCCGGCTTCCGGCCGGCTCGGATTGGTCGGCCAGGCCTCAATCAAGGCTTGGACATCAATGGCGTGGCCATCAGCTCGCTCTGCCACTTCTGTGTATTCGCGCGTGCACTCTGCGAATAGCTTTGTTGCGGTAGCGGCGTAGTCAGCGACGGCCGCATGGGAAGCGGTTGCGATACGGGCTGGCACGGTTGCGAGCTGGTCGCGCAGGCCGTCAGCGTCACGGCGCAGGCCAGCAGCAACCAGCCGATTGGCTTCGGCGCGCTGGGTTTGTTTGTCGATTGCGGCATTTTTGGTGCTCTCCATGCGGATGTAGGCTTCTTGTGCAGACGCCCGGGCGCGTAGCAACTGGTCTTTGCGGTCTTGCTTCTCGGTGGCCAACTCTGCCGAGATCCGTGTGGTTTCCACCCGAGCGGCCTGCACCTGGCCACTCAAGCGCCAGTCCTGCACTTGCCAAGTCAGCCAAGCCGAGAGCGCGGCACCCGCGATGGCTGCAGCGGCATGTGTGTAGATCATTGGATGGCTCCCGATACAGACTCGGCGCAGCGTGTCAGCGGAACATTGCCGATGCGGTGGTCAAGCCAGCCAACCAGGAAGCTGGCATTGGCTTGGCTTTTGGCCAACTGGGTGTAGTGAGCCGTTTGGTAGCCTTCCAGCAGCTTGATCGTCAGCTCGCAAGCCTTGATGCGACCGCGGCGCTTCTCCAGGGCTTCATAGGCCGCCACGGTGCGAGGGCCCAGGGCGCCATCGGCGGCCACTTGCGGGTAGTCGCGCCCGCCACGGCTCAGGTCGTTGATGGATTGCTGAAACCAGCGCGCAGCGCGGGCCGTGCCAGCATTGACGCCAATGTCAGCCAACTTGGCGCCAACGGCCGGCGACCTAGCGAGCACTAGATCGAACTTCGGGGAATGGATATAGGTGTCTGCGTAGATATCGCGCGCCTTGTCTACAGGCATGGTGCGCATGGGGCCGTCATAACCATGCTCGCGCGCCACCTTGGCAGTGACGCCGTGGTTTGTCTCGCCGCCAGCGTCGTTGGGGTCATTGACATAACCACCCTCGATAGCAATCACACTACCTACAACGGCGAGCACGAGTACGCCCAGACTGCCCCAGACTTTGCCTTGGCCGCTCATAAATCACCTCGCACGGTTTCATCAGCGAGCTTTCCCATAGCACGGCGCGCAAGGTCACGCCGATAGTCCCGTCGCCACTTCCACACCAGATACCCGGCTTGCAGGACGATAAAGAAGATGGATGCGACAACTAGCCAGTCCGACAGCGGGAGTCCACCATAACGCGCCGCGCCACCGGCCACAGCTCCCGGTGTTGCATGGTAAGCAGCGTTGGCAATGTCCTGGCGTTGCTCAGCACTCAAGTGCCGGTTGACACCTATTGCGGCAAGAAAGACGATGAGTGCTTTTTTCATACCCCGGAGTGTTCCGGGGCATGGCTCTCGCGTCGAACCCTAAAGGGGGGTGCTCAGATCACAATCTGCGATCCCGCAATGAACATCTCGTCCAACTGCTCATCAGTCAGCCCCAGCGCTGCAGCAGCTTGCAGCAGAAAAGGCGAGTCATAGCGGCGCCATACCGTCGCGTCATTCATTGCCAGGTCGGCCCACATTGCTTCCTCCGGGTCTGCAATTGCTGCGATGTACGTCTGAACGGCGGGCATCAGTCCACGCTGGATCAAGATTCCTTTGCCTTGGGCGCGGGAGATCTCTGCGGGCACACTGGCGCGCCTGGCCTCATCAGCCAACTGCTCAGCGGTTTTCATTTGATCCCAGTCGATCATGCTGCACCTCCTGGGAGATTGATGACGCCGTCCGGCGGGTTGACGATGGGCTCGGGGAAGCAGGTCTCATGTGGGGCGTCCCATGCGATAGGCAGTAGCAGCGTGATGTGAAGCTGACCGCCGACGCGGGTCACGTCGCCGACGATGTGCTCGCACTGGATGGCTGCAGCTGGCAGCAATGCGCCATCTGACAAAGGCGCGAAGTCGTAGACGGTGCCATTGATCGTCAAGGTATCGCCAGACTTGGAAACATTGAGCTCGCCATTTCTCACTTGGGGGGAGAGTTGTATCTTCATTGCTAGAACCACTTTCCGACTGCCGTAGTTGTTACATAGAGCGTGACAACCCCGCGATCTTCGTTATTGCAGATATAGACGCTACCCGCGACAGTCGTGTTCGGCATGGTGCCTCCAGATACAACGAATGCACCCATGGGGCCGCCACTTATCGCATTCGCCACACCCTCCAGGGTGGCGAATGTTGCTGGCCAATCTCCCAAGCTAAAGAGCCCAGTCGCCCAGAGCTTGCCGACAGTAGTCCATGAAGCTGGAGCGCTAACAGTTTTGCAGCAGATCTGTGTGCCATCAGCAAAGCGAACAAATATGCCATTGGCATTACTTCCCCGCTGGATGATGGCGCCCGTTGGCACGCCACCCGACTGAGTGACAGTGCCGAGAATTGCCGCAACCGCAGCGGAGCCGAGCCCCAGTGCTGCACGCACATCAGCGGTATTCCCTGCTGCGACTCCAGTGCCACCAGCGCTCAGCGGGAGGAAGTCCCCTGCTGCGAACTCACGCAGCTCGCCCGTGGTACCGGAGGTCGGTGTGAGCTTGAGTGGGGTTTGTGAAGGCATAAATCACCCCTATTGATAGAAAACAAAGAATTTAAGGGGTCGGCCTAGTACATCAGCCGAAGAAGAGGACACGGTCGTAACGCGCAGGTGCGTTGAGGATGCAGCGCATTCAAAACTAGCGGTCGCGTAACCGTTGCCGTCAAAAACCAGGTAGCCATCACTGCTTGAAACCGCTGCTCGCACAAAAACAATATTCCCCTGCATCAGCCCATGGGCCACGATGTTTGATGCCCCTGCCGAGGACGGCATCGTGCCCGTCAACACCTTGCATTTCAGAAGGGGAGCAAGCTCGCCGAGCTTCGCGCCACCTGATAGCGTGCTCTCCCCCGTCACGCCCAGCGTTGAAATATCGGCCCCTGCACTGAATGTCTGCTTACCCGCCCAGCTACGCGCCACGCCCGTGATGTACGTCACAAGGTTGGCCAGCGTCAGTTTGAAGTTCGAGGCTGCACGGCGCAGCGGCAACAGGTCAGCATCTTGTCCAGCGCTCGCGGTTAGCGAATTGAAGTCGGCATCCAGCTTGCCGGAGATGTCCACGGGGTCTGCAGCTGCAGCCGGATTCAGCCCAATGCGCCATACGCCAGCTGAGCCAGTCCCCACCTCGCGGCTAGAGCCGTCCGCCAGGAAGACAAGCGCTGGCCCTGATGCCCCGATCGTGACTTTCAGGGCACCGCCGCTCGCGCGCACTACGGACACCGACCTTTCGGGCGTGTCCAGCGTCTCACCCACCGGCAGCTGTTGGGGCTTGCCGGCGATGACGACCAGAGGCTTGCGAACGGCTGCGGGCATGGCTTACAGAATCTGGAAACCGTAGTCGTCCGTCACTAGCTCAGTCGCGCTCTTGGCTTTGCCCAAGATCTGATTGACCTTGTTTGCATTCGCAATGTCCGTGGCATCCAGCGGCGCGGCAGCAGTGGCGCCGGCGTTGCCCAGCCAGAACGTGGCTCCAGGCGCCAAGCCGGTCAGCGCGCTGTTCACGCCATCCAGCGGGTACACCGTAGCAGCCGCAGCGCTGGCCACCGCAGCCAGCACATAGCCGTTGGCCTCGCGTCCGCTTGCTGCATCAGCAAGCCGCACACCGGCCGCGCCTGCGTTGGCATAAATCTGCACAAACGATCCCGCTGGCAGAGCCTCAGTCGCATTGAGCACCTGGGTGTTGGCCCCAATGCCAGCGGGCATCAGGCTCATATCCAGACGGCCCGTGTCATCCAGTGCAACGGCGTTACCAGCATTTGCGGAACCCGCAGAGACTGCAGTGGCAAAAATCTGCTTTACTTTGCCGCCTACTAGAGTCAAAAATCCTTGTGGCATGTCACACCTCGATAGGGTCAGAGATTGAAAGATTGATGCTGGTGGGCGTGGCTGCAAAGCCGATCAGCACAGAGAAACCGTCAGCAGGCGGGGTCTGCGTCAACTGACCACCCTGCCCCAGATACACCCGGCCGTAGGCCCAAGACCAGCCCGAGTCGCTCACCGTGCCTTCCAGCTGGATGGAGATTTGCGCACCCGTCTGCCCGCTGCTGACCGTCAGCCCCAGCACCGCAAACACATGCGCTGCATCGTCATGGCTCAAGGGGTAGACCTTGCCGCCCAACTCATACACCACCAATAGCGCACTCATAGGCACGCCTGCAGTGCGCGTCAGGAGCAAATCCCCTGCGCCTCCCGCAGGGCCAGGCGGGCCAGCAGGGCCTTGCTGCCCAGCTGCAATCACAACCCGGGTTTCTTCCGTGGGGAGCACCAGCAAATCGGAGTCTTCGTCCAGCGTAATGACTAAAGGCGCAGCATCCTCAATGAACACGGCTGCCTCAGGCACAGGCACTACCAGCACATCGGACGGCTGCTGGTCCACAATGACACCAGGGTCCTGAAGCAGGATCGCCACATCCTCGGCAATCATCGCGTCCCCTCGGGTGCCACAGACCAGCTGATTTCTGCCACACGCGTCACATCCCCATTGGGGTGCACGATTTCCAATTGACCGATGGCCCCGCTCCATTTGGCTGGGGGCTGATCGCCGTAGGGGATACCGCCAGTGGTGGCTGCGTCCAGCACAATATGGACCCAGCCATCGCCTGCCGACAGGTCAATGCGGCCATCTTCGGTGCTCATCTCCAGCAGCACGTCTGGCGATAGCACTTCGCTGCGCAGCTGCATGCGTGCAGTGCAACCCGCCAAATCCACCGGCACCATGTCCGCATCTGGAACCGGCTGCCCATTGTCAGCACGCACCAATTTGCCGCAATGGATTTTGGTGGGGTATGAAACGGTGCACCAGCGAAAGCCGCGCCGGAACGTGGCTCCCTGGTAGATCGTGTAGCTAAAGCAAGCAGGCGCTGTCATGGCTGAAAGTGTCAGCCAGCAGCGCCCGCATGTCGAACCCTATACGGGGTACGCCGATTACGTCTGGTGCACGAAGGTGTCTGTTGAGCCTGCAGAGATTCCCGCAGACGCCGACACCATGCTCCAAGCCGAACCCACCTGCTGGGATCCAGTAGCCAGCATCACCTTGGAGGCGTCCATGCGTGCATCGTTGGCGTGAATGATCGCGTCGTTGTTGGCCTTTTGGACACGGAATGTAAGCTCTCGCCCGGCCTCGTACTGCTTGATGTCCGCTTGCCAGCGGTACATCAGGGAATTGGCCTGCGCCTCGGCGGCATAGGCTCCGGCCCGGTAACCGTCCATCAGCACCGACGATGAACGTGCCGCCGCTTCCACCTGGGCGGATGCGGCCGACAGCCGCGCTTTCCAGCCATCCCACTCCAGCCCCTTGGCACTGATCAGTGCCTGAAAGCGCGCCACCTCCACCCGCGCCCGCTCAGCCTGGGCGCCTACCCGCGCGCTGTACGCCTGAACCATGCGGCCATAGGCATCTACCTTGGTGGCCTCGGCGCTGATCTGGGTTTTGTAGAGCTCGCTCTTGGCTTGCTCAGCGTTCACGGTAGCCACAAAGGCCTTGATCTGCTCACCTCCGGCTTGGATGCGGGTGCGCTCCAGCTCCACCAGGGTCTGCGCTGCGCCCACGCGGGCCTTGTAGATCTCGACGGCGGCCATGGTGCCTTCGATCTCTGCCTTGTAGCGCTCAACCAGGCTCTTATTGATATCGGCCTTGATCTGCTCGGCCGACAACAGCGCCTTGAACACCTCGACCTTGGACAGCTCAGCGCGGATCACCGTGTCATAGGCGGAGGCGTAAGCCTGGTAGCCAGCCAGCAGGGCTTTGTAATGCTCAAGCGCTGCGTTGTGGATGGCAATGGCATTGTCCGCCGCTGCCTTGGTGGACTCAAACACCAGCATTTCCCACTTGTAGTGCTGGTCCATAAGCGCCGATTCCAGCTGCAGCGCAGACTGAATGCTGTCTCGCACGTTCTGCTGCTCCAGCTCGGCCTGCTTGATGGACACATCGCGGCTCAGCCCCGAGAGCTTGTCGTGGTACTCACGACGCGCATCGGCCAGCTGGCCCGCCATCACCCCCGAGGGCAGCGGAAAGCCCAGTGCCTCGGCGCCCCGCATCACCTCTTGCTCTCGGGCCAGCGCCAACTGCGTCTCGCGGTCGCGCGCGCGGTCCCAAATCTGCTGCTCCACCGCAGGCGCCAAGCCGGTGCCGCCATTGATGCGTGCGGCCAGCGCAGCCTTGAGCCCATCGAGCAGCTGTGACGCGTACTTCTGCCCGGGCGTGTACTTCATGGGCGCGGGCTGCAGCACCGATAGCGCGGGGATCTCATCGAGCTTGTCAAGCCAGTCTTCGTGCAGATTCACGCCGCCAAAGGTGTGTGTGCTCAGCGTCAGCAACTGGGGCAGCTCGGGCAGATTCACTTCCGGTACATCTGGCAGGGCTACCTCGCGCATCTGCGGCAGGGCCGGGGCCTGGCCAATGTTGAGCGTAGGAGCCACGCCAAAATTGAGCACGGGCGCCTGCACGTTGAAATCGCTAAAGGCCACCTCGCGCATGGCGCCGGTGAAAGCCCCGGGCATATCCGCTGGCAGCTGCAGCTCCAATGCCGGTAGATCGGGCGTGTCTGGGATGGGCGGGAGATTGGGCGCGGCAAGCGTAGACCACTGCACACTAATCTGTGGCGGCTGGTAGATGCTCTTGTTGAGCGCATCCTGAAACGTGGTGACCTCCTTGGCGGCCTTGTCGGCCAGCTGCACCGAGCGCTCGTACTTGTCTTTGACGATTTCGGCTGGGCCATTGACATCAATTGCCATATTCAAACTCTCCGTGTTTTGGATTCAAGGGTCAGGATCTCGATGCGATCCAGGGTGAATGCTTGTCCCGCAGGGTTGCTGAGCGCAAAGCCCAGGTAGTTCTCGCGGATACCCTTGCCCACCTGGCAGCGGGTCTGGCCACTGCTGCGCAAGGGAAACTGGTAGTTCCACGGGAAGTCGCCCGGGCCCAGCACGCTGAACTGCGCGCAGCCCTCCCCGCGCATGGACAGGTAGGCCATGTCGATGCGCTTTTTTAGGGTGGACTCGCGCAAGGTGGGCGGCAAACGGATGCTGGCCACAATCGGCAGGTCTACATCCAGATCGCCACCCAAGGCATACAGACCGCTGGCCGCGCCGCCGTGCGTTGGCGTAATGCTCTGAAAGGCGTGCTGCGTGTATTCGCTCACCGCGCCCGACAAGGTGTTAACAACGATGGTGTTCATTCTGGGTTCACCTGAGTGGTTTGGTTGACCGCTACGCTGGCATCCACGGCAGAGACGCGCCGCACGCCCTGCCTGTCAATGGCAAAGGCCATGGGCTCATCCACCGTGAGCGAGACCGACGTGCCACCGGCAGTCTGGTAGGGTTTGATCAGCAAGAGCGCCGCCCCCGTCCACGGATCTTTGGCGTAATACACCTCGATGCTTGGCATGGCGCAATCCAGCGCAACGCAGCGCGGCACAGAGGCAAAGTAAGCGGACGTGGCTTGTATCTTGCGGCCCTCATTGACGAACCTGTCGTGCAAGTCCCCTTCTCTGAAGCCCATCGGCGTGCCGTACGTCAGCCCCCAATTGCCCACCAGTACGCCGCTCTCGGGCAAATTCCACTGTGGCTCCACACCACAGGTCACGCCCCATTGCAGTTTGTACTCCTTGATATGGAGCGGGTCGGTGGCACTGATCCGGATGGGGAAGCTGTGCTTTACGCTCCCAAAGCGAATGACCAGATTGAACTTGGGCTCTGGGAGAGGACAGTTATTGCTCAAGGTGTCGTCGTACCCGGTATCGCGATTCCCGCCTTTTTCATGCTCCCACGAGTGCAGGCTGTAGCTGTGACCACCAGCGTGCTCTGCAGCGCCTTCCACATACACCAGAAGGTAGAGGGATGGGTCGTAGACATACAGGTCGCGCGCCATCAACTTGGCCGTGTAAGTCCCATCGCTGGTGATCCAGGTATCGTTCCAAGTTCCAGTGGTGTTATTTTCACGCTGCGCATTGGCCCGCTTGTAGCTATACGAGCCGGACTCTGCGACGGAGCAATCTCGCAGATAGAGCTTCTCGCCCGAGTTAAGCGTCACAAAAGTGCTGTGCGTTCGGGACAGTGAGCCGCTTTCTGTATGCGTTTTCGTCTCGCTGCTGGGGGGGCCAACACTCCAGCTCTGGGTCAACTGGGAATAGGTGCCCGTGCTGTCCAGCGAAAAACTCCCCTCGCCTTCGGCAACCAGCACAACCCGCTCATTGCCCGCGTAATAGTTCATCCGCACATTGCGCGACTTCCACTTGGATTGCTCAGACGCTGCAGTCGGCCCATTGCCTTGCCACTCCCAGTACTCGCTAATAGGTACGCCAGCGTGGTCGTATTCCAGCACCAGGTAATTGGTTTGCGGGATCAGCGGCGCAGAGCGCTCCGACCACACCGGGAAATTGCGCACCTGAAAGTCACCCCATCCGTCAGGCGTGATCGGATACTCGCTCTTGGGCGTTGGCTCAAAAGACATGATCTGCCAGTTGGCCACCGGGTCAACATCGTAGTAAGTCGCCGACTGGTCAAACAGCAAGCCGACGCGAGACAGCGCGTTGCCTTGCAAGCGGTACTCCGCAATTTTTTCCCGCGTCTCCACACGGGAGACATACTTATCACGCGGCCTCGCCAGGGGGGGCACCATGTCGGTGTAGCCATAGGTAGCTTTCCCCACTGAGCTCACGGACACACCCAGCTGATGGATCTCCGGCACGACCCAGCGCACCAGATCCCCATAGTTGGGCACACCGGGCACGACCACCTCATCCTCGCCTCTATAGATGGCCAGCAGATGGCCCCCATTCTTGCTAATGCAAAAATCCTCCACTATGGGCACGGTGTCAGAGATATCGGGGATCCCCAGATATTGATGCGGCGTGCTCTCAAACGGCGCGCCACCGCCTGCATGGGGCAGTGGGTTATCCGCGGGGGGAAATAACACCTCCGGGTTGCGCAGCGTCAAGCGATTCAACTGCAAGCCATTGCGCGCGGGCTCCAGCGCCAGTAGCGAGCGATCATCCACCGCCGCCAGCGGTGAGCCCAAAAACGCGGGATACTCCCGCAAAAAGCGCCTGCTGGAGAACCCGCCATAGCTGGTGATATAGGATCTTTTCACCGGCAGAGCAAACGTGCGATTCCTCGCCCAGCTGGGAAACTTCCCGCCAGCTGCCGATGTCGCGTAGACCGCATCACGCGAGCCGGCCATCACATCCGTCACCACCCACATCCCGTCAGGGTGGTCATAGTCACCGCCCGGCGTGAACAGCTTGTTGACGTAGACGCCATTGATGGTGGTGGTCAGCAAGATGCCCCACTTGCCCGGTGGCTTAGCCTGGACATTTACCGGCCAGATCGTCATCACCGTGCTGTTGCCCACCACCATGATCTTGTAGCGGGAGCCGTCTGGCAGCAGGCCTTGCTCATTGGGGTTGCGCCAGAACGAGACACGGCTGCGCCCACAGAATTGCGCAAAAGCAGCCTGCGCCATCCCCATCTGCTTCGGCGATGCGGGCCCGCCAATAACGCGCAGCGCAGGAGGCGCCGCCACCGAGGCGCGCTCTCCTGTGGGCGTGAAGGCATAGGGGTTCCACAAACTCATTGCGGCACCGCCAGGTATTGCGGGATGTCGTCCACCTCCCGGAAGGTGGCACAGACCTCCTGCACATCGGTTTTGTAGCGGTTGGCCGTGAGGCTCGTGGTCTGGCCTTGGTTAAAACCTGCCACGATCTCCCCGCCCGCAATGCACAGCATGGCAACACCGGCACCAACCCCATCCCCTAGCTTGATGCGATCCCCGCGCACCGCCACGCCCGAGCCCAGCACCACCGGCCCACGCTTGGTAGGTTGGTGCACCAGCGCATCCCAGGTGGTACCGCCCAGGAAGATCAGGTCCTGCTCGGTGCCCACATACACGCCGTCGTCTACGGGCTCAATGGTGGTGATCTTGCCGGCCAGCTGTTTGAAGTCGCGCCAGTCGCTCAGGTGTGGGGCATTGGGGCGGCTGGCCCACAGCACATTGCCTTGGGCCACCAGCACGCGGCCGCGCCAAAACGCGGTGATGGTGCCCACCGGGAACGCCTGGGCATCCAGCGTGCGGCAGGCCAGCACCAAGGCGGCGTTGTTCCCCGTGTATTCGTAGCTGCCTGCTGTGGTCGTGCCGGCCAGGTAGGCGCCCTCCCCATCCTTGCCGCTCAGGTACACGTTGATGGCATAGCCGTCCAGCTGCGGCAGCGCATCCAGGTGCAGGCCGCCCTGGGCAATGGCGATAGGCGCCGAGCTGATGACCGGGCCTTCCAGGTGATCTGCCAGGCGCACATAGCTCAGGTGGTAGCGGTAGTTGCCCGGGTGCAGCTGGCCAAAGCCCACATCTGGCGCCCCCAGGCCTTGCGGCGCGGGCACACTGCGCTCAGCACCGCTCAGGCCATCGGTGACCCCATGGATCAGGCCATTGCTATAGGTCACGCGGCCGTCCGGCAGGTCGCCGTACCAGACCCGCTCCGGGCCCATGGCCGGGTGAATCACATGCCGCGCGCCATCTGGGTGGATGGCGGTCAGCTCTGCGCCCACTGTGGCCAGCATGAAGCCCGTGCCCTGGTGCAGGTTCTTGTGGCAGCGCTCGTCTACCAGGGCCAAGCCTGCGCGCCGGGTGATCTCGCCCGTGAGTCCAATGTCCACGTTCTCGGCCGCCAGCAGGTCGCTAGCAGAGAGGCGGTGCCCGGGCTGCACATTGTTGATGCCGGTGAACGATTTAAATGTCAGCATTCGCCACCCCTTTCTACTCGCATGGCGCCCATGCCCAGGGCCAATGACTGGCCCACGCGGAAGGTGTAGGACACCTCCAGATCACCAAAACCAAGCACCTGCATGCCCTGCACCTGTCCATCCATTCCCGCTAGAGAAATAGCAATAGGCCCCGCTCGGCACAGCGATACACCAGGGATGGATACCGAGCTGACCACCGACAGGCTGCCCATCCCGAGCGCGCGCACCGACTGCGCCCATCCAATGCGCGAAGTGTGCACCGCGCCCATGCCCAACACCACGGCTCCCGAGGCATGGCCCACGGGCTCGGCGGACACGGCACCCATACCCAGAACAAGGGCCCCTTGCGCCTGCCCTTCCAAGCCACCAGGCACTGCACGCATGGCACCGATACCCAGCGCCTGCGCTCCCGCCACTGCAAACGACGTATTGGCAGGCGGCTGGTTGGCAACGGCACTGTGCCAAGGGCTCTGCACCAGGCTGATGCCCGGCAGGTAAAGCTCTACGTCCTCGCCGATCTTGGCCGTCAGGTCACCAAAGCCCAGGACCATGGAGCCCGCCACCGCAAACTCAAAGACAGCCTGGGGCACGCCTGCCGCGCACAGAGAGAGCCCCGGGATGGTGTTCTCTTGTGCGCTGTCCGCATTGATCGCGGCGCCGTTGATGAGGGGGTAGCTCATATCACGCGCAAATCAGCATGCCGCGCCAGTAAAAGCGCCCATAAAAACGGCCGGTCGCAGGGGTATCCAGCTTGAAGTCGATCTGGCGTGGCAAGACACCATTCAGGCTGACAGGTATCCGGTGGATGCCGGGTGCTTCCGTGATAGCCGTTAGAGGCACGGCGTTGGCCACATCACCCACGTCACGCGCAGTAATGGTGACCACCGGCGGAGTTGTCGCTCCGTAGCTGTAGCAGATGAACCCTACCTCACTCAGCGCCACTCCCGCAATACCGGGCGGCAAATCCAGAGTGAACTCCAAAGGCGTCGGCAGCGGCAGCCACTGCCCCACAGGCTGCTCCATGTCTTCAGAGGATGCATAGGCGTCTATGGCGTCGCCCGAATCATCAAACCCCGGATCCGTAGCGCTTTTTGTGCGGTCGTACGATGGATCTTTGTGCTCAAACAGGTAGTTGTAGCCCGTGGGGGTGAGCGGCGCGACAATCGCACGCCCGGAGTAGCTTTGGTCTGGTGCCCATACCGCAACATCGTCCCCCAGCTCTACAAACATTGAGCCGCCGACTGTCTCCACGGACATGTTCATGTCCTGGTTATAGCTGCCACCCGACACACGGGTCAGGGCCGCCCCCATGCGGTGCAGCATTTGGATGCCGGACAGTTGCACTACTCGGTAGTTATTCTCGACTTGCCCATTCACCACAAAGCTGCCCGCACCATTGCCGCCTGCACCCCCCAGGGTCTTGAGAATGCCGCCGTCATCCACGCGCAGCATGTTCCCGAGCATCCCCGCTGTTACCCGGGCTTCGATTTTTGAGCCAGCAGGCCAGTCTTCCGAATTAGTGTCTTCGCGGCCGCGCGCCACCGTCAGATCCAGTCCGTCTTTAGCTGTGATGTAAATGATCTCCATTGCGTCAGGCATCAATGCATTGGTGATCGTTGCTCGTTGTATCAAGCCGCCTGAGAGCTCTGCGAATGTATTTGCGCCTGTTTGCAAAACAATTTGCTTGCCCTCTGCGCTGATGGCGGCAGCAGTCAGGGCACTCGCGTTATTAGAGAAGACATCAATCGACATGACTTCTCCTTACGGCACCAGGGAGAAAATCTTCAAGGCGCCGTCAGACCAGCGCAATGTAAAGCCGCCCCCATTGGCCGCAAATGGGAAGCCCGCCACCTGGGTAATTCGCTGCAGCACGGGGGAGGTCTCGGGCACGCCCGTGTCTTTGTAGAGCAGCACCGAGCCGGGTGTGCCACTCGATACAGCGCCAAATTCGACATCGTCGGCATTGAACACCCCGCCGGTTATCGAGCGGCCAGTCAAGGCATGAGCCACCCCCAATGTGGCGCCCACGTCTGCCAGGTAGTGGTACGTGCCACTTTCGTCAAACGAACTCGGCAACAACACCGCCTTGAGTTCATCCGTCAAAAAGTTCACCCCGGCGCCCAGTACAAGCTCGCCGCCAGCGGGAAGGAAAGGCGCCAGCAGCGCCGTAATCTTGAGCGGCCCATTGTCCCAAGGCAGCTTCACGGCGCCGCCGTTGGTTGCCATCGGGAAGCCGGTCACGTTGTCGCGGTACAGCAGCAGCGGAGAGGTGCTAGCGTTGCCCGTATCTTTGTAAATGACAATCGCCTTGAGCGTATTGCCCGGCGGCAGCGGGGCAGTCTCCGCATCATCTGCGTCAAAGGCCCCGCCCGTGATCGACTTATTGATCAGGGTGAGGTCGTCGCCCACTCGCGTGCCCAGCTGCGACACAAACTCATGCGCAGCGCTGTAGGTATAAGCGTCGGTGACCAAGGCCACCTTGATGGTGTCCGTGGCAAAGTTGATGGAGCCTGCAAGCAGTCGCTCCATGCCTTTGGGGTAGCTGGTGTTGGGCACTTGGCGCACTCCTGGTAAATGGTTTCCAAGGAGTGTTCCAGCGCTCGCGCGCGAAGGCGAACCCTATAGGGGGGCACTAACAACAAAGCCCGCATAGGCGGGCTTTTCCAATTGTGCATCCGTCTCCGGCGTCAGTGAAAGAGCGGCAGCGCTGGCTGTATCTCCGACTCCAGTCGCAAATGTTCTGACTCAAAGTGCGGAATCTCCCGTTTGCGCTCAAGCATCAAGCGTGAGCCGAAGGAGGCGCGAACCTTGGACTCCACCTCTTGAACAATCAAAGCCTGCATTTGCTGCCAAAGACCCTGCGCGCGTAAGTTGAGGGCATCTCGCATGCAGTAGAACTCGTCCACCAATCGCACCTTGCACTCGATCACGATGGGGCTGTTGCGCATCATGGAGATCAGCAGCGTGGATTGGGGCTCGTTTAAAAGCGCAAATTCCACATCACCACCACCGTGCTGGCCTTCTGGTCTTGCTCGGATTTCAAATCTGACCAGGCCAAAACGCTCCAGACTGGCTTGGTGCTTGCGCACCAATTTGATTACGGACTCATGCGAGTGCTTCACTCCAGCAGCCAACGCTTCAGAGGATGCCCGTGGCTCGCCGTCGAACAACGCAACAATAGGGATGATTTTTTCAATAACATCCATGGCCTCAACCCTCCACACCCAGAACGCGCTTGATGTCAGCAACCGGCCAGGCTAGCCGACCATTGACGCGAATGGGCTGCACTGGCCCCTTGCGCTTGCCGCAGGCCCACAGCAGCAGGGTTTGCTGGGCGCGATTGAGGTGGTGCGCTGCATCGGCAGTAGGTATATGGGTGCGTGTCTCTTGCACCAGTGGCATGTGCTTGGAAGCCATGTGATACCCCATTGGGTGATTGAACATGGTTTCTCATTGTTGGCATGCTGGGAAAACGCTCAAACCCTACAGGGGTGTCTATCAGTTTTTACATGCGCTAGCACTTCGGCATGGAGACGGGGCGCACCTACAGGACGCATCTAGCGGACTACGTCGGGTACGATGCCCCGCATGCCTAGCTCTCCGCCCCAGCCTGAAACGCCTTTGGGCAAATTGCTACCAAGCCACGTCACTCACGCTCTCATAAAGAGCGGTATCCACACAATTGAGGCAGTTCATAGAGCCTACCCACATGATCTGCTGAAGATCAAAGGAATAGGAGAGGCGCGGCTCAGGCAGATCGAGAACATACTGTACGTCACTTGCGCCGGTGCGTATTCGACCTCCCATACGGCATGTCATGGACTCATCCCTCAACGGCGCCCTCTCCCCGAAAACGGTTCGGGCATTA
>JAVXMM010000074.1:0-18945 GCA_036646255.1 Comamonas sp. | reverse complement strand
CAGGCAGCACGGCGACAAATGGGTCGTGCAAGAGGGTGATGTGCTCTAGATCATCTAGCGCAGGTGGCTCTACCACCAAGCCAAAGTGCACATCCCCGTTACGCACCTGGGCCAGAACCTCTTGCTGCAGCCGGTCTACCAATTGCAGTTGTACCTGGGGCAGTTGCGCGTTGCAGGCTGCAATGCACTGCGGCATCAAGGCGGCAGACAGGGTAGGGCTGCTGGCCACACGCACCTGGCCACGTGCGGCGTGGCCCACATCGGCCACCTCGGCCAGGGTATCGCCCAGCTCTTGCAGCAGCGGTGCCACGCGGCGGGCAAGCAGCTCGCCTGCGTCGCTCAGTAGTACTTCGCGCGTGGTTCGGTCTAGCAGGCGCACGCCCAGTTGGCCTTCAAGCTCGGCCATGGCGCGGCTCACGGCGGATTGGGTCAGGCCCAGCATCTGGCCCGTCTGGCTGAAGTTATGGCTATCTGCCAAGCTTAAAAATACTTGCAGTTGGCGAAGAGTGACATGCATGGCGTGCTGGTTCTGATATCCAATTGATAGCATCTAACGTAGATGTGGTAGGCGTTTGATGCTATTTTTATAAAAATCTACATTGGCCTTGTTTTTAATATATGACTATGAATCATTAATCTATCTGATAAATTAATTTTACTTTTAGATGGTGCTGGCGTCCAATGGCGAACATGAAATTTCGTCCTGATAACTTCACCCTGATGCTGGTCGCCGTTGTGCTGACCGCCAGCTTCCTGCCTGCCACCGGCGATGTGGCGTCGATTCTTGAGAAGGTGACTACCGGCGCCATCGCGCTGCTGTTCTTCTTGCACGGCGCCAAACTATCGCGCAAAGCGGTGGTGGACGGCATCATGCATTGGCGCCTGCACTTGTTTGTGGTGGCCAGTACCTTTGTCATGTTCCCGCTGCTGGGTTGGGCGCTCAAGCCTGTGCTGTCGCCGCTGGTGTCACCTGCCATTTATGTGGGCGTGATGTTTTTGTGCGTGCTGCCGTCTACCGTCCAGTCTTCCATCGCCTTTGTATCCATGGCGCGCGGCAATATTCCGGCGGCTATTTGCAGCGCTTCTGCCTCTACCTTGCTGGGTGTGTTCATTACGCCGCTCTTGGTCAGTATTTTTGTGACGGAGGGCGGCGCCAGCGGCTCGTTTGTCGATGCTGTCGTCAAAATCTTGTTGCAGTTGATGCTGCCGTTTGCCCTTGGGCATTTGCTGCAGCCCATCGTCGGCCCCTTCATTAAAAAGCATGGCAAGCTCACCAAGGTGGTGGACCAAGGCTCGATCTTGCTGGTGGTTTACACCGCGTTCAGCGCAGCGGTGGTACAAGGTATTTGGAAGCAGGTGTCCGTCAACACCTTGATCGGCCTCTTGGTGATAAGCGCCATCATGCTGGCCATTGCCCTGTTTTTGACGACCTTTTTGGCGCGCCGTCTGGGCTTTAGCAAAGAGGACGAAATCACCGCCGTGTTCTGCGGCAGCAAAAAGAGCCTGGTCAGCGGCGTGCCCATGGCCAAGGTGCTGTTCGCCAGCAGCACGGTCGGCATGATGGTGTTGCCGCTGATGCTGTTCCACCAAATTCAGTTGATGGTGTGTGCGGTGCTTGCGGCCAAGTACGCCAAGCGCGACGAAGCCAAGTTGGCAGCACCAGGCAAAGAAGCGGGCAGCGCCGCCAAATAAGCTACGGCAAAAAAAGAAATCTAAAACGGAAAATCCAAGGACAGCACCCTATGTTTACGCCTTTCAAGCGCCGTGCGCTGCTATCCGCCGCATCCATGCTCGCCATCAGTGGCGCTGTACAAGCGGCCGAGCCCGTTTTCCCCTATGGCCCCATGCGCATGATCGTGGGCTTTGCGGCGGGTGGTGGTAACGACATCCTGGCCCGCGTGATCGCCAAGGAGTTGCAGCAGCGCCTGGGGCAATCCGTGGTGGTAGAGAACAAACCGGGCGCTGGTGGCCTGATTGCAGGCGACATCGTCGCCAAGGCCCCCGCCAATGGACTGACCTTGTTGCTGGGGTCGATGGGCGCGCAAACTGTGGCTCCTAGCCTGCTGGCAAAAGCCCCGTACGATCCGCGTACCGGCCTGGCTGCCGTCACCTTGGTGGCGGACTCTGGCAATGTGCTGCTGATTAACAGCAAGCTGCCGTTTAAAAACGCCAAGGATGTGATCGTCGCCGCCCAAAAAGAGCCGGGCAAGCTGAGCTATGGCTCCAGCGGCCAGGGCTCTACTCTGCACCTGGCGGGTGCGCTGTTTGCGCAGCAAGCCAAGATCGACATGCTGCACGTGCCATACAAGGGCAACTCGCAGGCAATCACGGATTTGTCAGGCGGGCAGGTGCATATGGCCTTCTCTGGCATACCGCCTGCGCTGGCATCAGTGCGCACCGGCCAGACCCGCATGCTGGCCGTCACCACCGCCAAGCGCCTCAAATCTCTGCCTGATGTACCCACCGTGGCTGAATCCGGCTTGCCCGGCTACCAGTTCTCGTCGTGGTACGGCGTGCTCACCACCGGCGGCACACCGGCGCCCATCATCGAGCGCCTGGCTAAAGAGATCCAAGCCATCGTCGCCAAGCCTGAGGTGCGCGAAGTCTTTGCACAGCAGGGCGTAGAGCCCGTTACCAGCACGCCGGCAGAGTTCCAGCGCATGATCGACGAGGAGTTGACACGCTGGGCGCAAGATGTGAAGACGTTGGGGATTATCTAACCCGGTCGTAGCTGGCTGCGTTCGTCAACGCCGCGTACATTCAGCATCTACTTATATTGAAAACCAGCCCTACAGGCCGTTGCCGCTAACCACGGCAATGGATGGGCTGCGCGTCAAATACCCGCCGTATTACATGCTTTCGTTGTAGATAGACTGCATCTTCAGCCCATGCAGAGGGCTCTGATATGGCTTTGCGGCGTTCTCAAAGACTATCGATCCGCAGGGGTGCTGCTTTTTCCACATTTACAAGCTGAAATGAACAGGCGTTCTGACGATTTGTGAACAGTGCGCTGATTGAACCTGGTCAGCACAATTTTCGTGCGGGCCAGTCTGATGCCTTGTCTTCCTTTACATCGTGTGGCTCGCTGCCAAAGCTGCGTCCACCCGTGTAAAGCACCAAAGGAGCCTTTGCTAGGCTGCCTTGCAACTGCCTCACTGCGGTGCAAAAGGTAGTTTCTTCATTCTTTTCGTAGCCAAACATTTGCACTGCAAAAGTATTGCTTTGTACGTAGATACCCAGTCCTCAACCCGGTTGGCCTGTGAGCTCTTCACTGATAACCCGGGTTCCGGCCGGCGGCGTAAAGTCTCACGCAGCTCAACTCGTCGTAAAGGACATGGCTAGAGCTAATGCAATAGTGGCTGGGCGGAGGTATCGATGGCCTTTAATGCTCGCCATTTGGGCCCCAGTTTTTTCGAGACCGTATAGATGGCGCCTCTCCCATATCCGGCTTGGTCGTTTTGCGAAAACATGAACACCAGCAATGGTTTGAATTCACAGTAGAGCCGCGACAGTTGCTATCAGCCAGGCGCTAAAGTTAACCTTCAGCCAACAGCAGCATCAAAGTTGATTTGGCACTTCATAATCAAGAGTTCAGCCCCGATTTTCGTTCACGATGGATAAATTATTACTGCAGCAGCAAGTGCTGGAGCAACTCGCCGACGACCTGCTGCAAGCCGAGCAGGCAGCGCGAGAGGCCCATGAAGCGGCGACTCACGAAGAGAATATTGCTGAAAACAAATACGACACCCTGGGTCTCGAGGCCGCCTACCTTGCCACCGGCCAAGCTCGGCGCGCCGAAGCTATCCGCCAGGCGATGTCCAGTTGGCGCCAGTTCCAACCACGCCCCTACAACGCCAGCAAAGGCATACAGCTCGGCGCGCTGGTCTGTCTGGTGGATTCCGCTGACAAGCAGCAGCTACTCTTTCTCGGACCAAACGGGGGCAGCATGAAATTGGTCAGCGGCGCAGAACTCGTTCAGGTTATCAGCAGCGAAACCCCATTGGGCATGGCCATGCTGGGTAAATGCGTGGGTGATGAGGTATCGATACAGGTCGCTCAAATCCGGCAGCAGTTTGAGGTGTTGCTGGTTCATTAAGCAGTAAAAGTTAACGCCGAAGACCGCTTTCGGTGGCGCGAGTGAATTGGAGCTGCAGGCCAGGTAGCGGGCCTTCGCGTCTCCCTCCATCTGTAAACTGGCGATTACAGAAAAATGAGGCCCCTGGCCGACTCGTACGAATCATTTCTGGCGTTCAATGCCCTGAGATCCGGCACTTTGCAGCCGCGCATCGGGCAGTGCCAGCGGCTGATTGCAAGGCTCGAACCGCTATCCCGCTACGAACTCCACTTGCGAGTCATGCAAATACACTATGACACCAATGAAAATAGAAATTGAAGCGATCCCAAGCTCATCTCAACACGCGCTGAAAACCATGCTTGTCGACTACCTGAGCGAGCTGGGGGTTGACGCGGAATATGCCTACCTCCCGCTTTACTGGTCTGATCCTGAGCGATTCCCCTATTTCATCCTTGCAGATGGTCAGGTGGCCGGTTTTGCGCTTGTCCGTACTCTAGACGAGTCACCCCGTTTCGAGATGGCTGAATTCTGCGTGTCAAAGTCGCATCGTCGTCTAGCTGTAGGCAAGGCAGCGGCGCAAGCGCTCTTTGCCAAACACCAGGGGTATTGGCGAGTCACCGTGATGCCGGAGAATCTCGCGGGTTTGCAATTCTGGCACTCAGTGGTGCCACGCCTCACGCCGGTGGTTCTCAGTGAGGAGCCTGGTCAGGAGCCTTGCATGTTGATGTTGTTCTCCTCGGTGCAGGCTTGAATTGCATTGGGCCGTATCAGTTTGCTCAACGCCTGCATTAGAGCAGGGCCAATGGCTCAGGGCAGCTTTCCGCCTAGCGGTGCGACCATATAGTTTCAGATTGCTGTCCAGGTAGACCGAAAATAATGACCACGAGTGACTGGATTCCATACAGAGGGAATCCCAGCATGCTGGAAGTAGATGGCTCGCACGTACCGTTCAGCAAGATGTGCTGAGTGTCTTCACTTGCGGCGGAGGGGATGGGCCATGCGTGATCGCAAGGGGCGCTTTTCAAGTAATGCGATTGACAACCGAGCGCACAAACTGGGTTGGCGTGGCGTTTTGCGGGTCACGCGATTCACACTACATCAAGCACCCTGTGGAGGCAGCTCTTGCGTCCATCTGCTTATGGACGAATACAAGCGCTTCTCTGCGTTGCAAGCCTCTTCACTTCAACGCCGGCGTAAATTTAATCTCGTACTTCTCTAGCTCAGGCCCTACAACTAGCTGCATGCTGCGGCGTTTGTTGGTTTTGGGGCCGCCGGTAACGTTAGCGGTGAGCTTGATGCTTTTGCCCTGCGTGCTGCAGCGCAGGTTGTGTAGTGTCAGGCCCGCTTTGTCGTCATTGATTTCGCTAAAACCCAGGGTGTGGGCTGCTACGGCGCGCCAGTGCTCAGCGCCTTCGGGCTGGTTCATCCACTGCACCAGCAAGATGGACTGGCCGTTTTGCTCAGCCAGCAACACGCGGTAGGGTTGCTCGGCCTTTTTACTGCCGTGATTGCGATTGCCGCATAACTGGACATTGGTGATCGCATCTGCGACAGCAAAGTTGGTGATTTTTGGCTCTGCAGCCAAGGCTGCGGTGCTGATCAGCGAAGTAGCTGCCACAAGGGCGAGGCGGCTGCAAATGCGGTGGGGCATGAAGGCGTAAGAGGGGTTGAGCGTTAGCAAGCACACGCGGCGGTGGGCTCTTTACGCATCATAGTACGGGCTAATACCTATACCTGCCTGTGGCGGATGACGCCGCGCAATTTTGCGCAACACATCGCAAGCGTATGCAAGTATTGGCCGCAATTTCTCCTATATTTGCCGCAACCCGGCCACGGCGCTCGCCAATCTCACAATGCTGGCTGGGCCACAGCCTTCGGCCTCGTTGCTGATGGTGATGTAGGCGGGCTGACCCTTGCCACAAACGCCGTGGATGGTGCGCGCCAGGGCGGTTAATGTGGCTTCGTCTGGGTGCTGTATGCGGTCAAACGGCGCCAGCAGTTTTTCTGCATCGCCATAGCCGTAGGGGCCAAAGATGGGGTTGACGTTCCAGCGGCATACCAGGGGGCCGGGCCAAAGCGCGCGCAGTAGTGGCAACTGGTCTGCAATGCGCGGCATTTTGGCGTGCAGGCCCAGGCAATAGGTGGCGCCTGCGTTGCGCAAAATATGCGCGAAACGCGGCATCACGTCAGGCCGTAAAAAATCGGCATCACGCACCTCAAAGGCGACTATGGGACGGTTCTCTGAGGGCATTTCGGCCAGTAGTTCCCGCACAGCTTGCGCTAGTAGCTCTAGTTCTGATAGCGTTTGTTGTAGGTTGATGGCGCGCTGAATCGGCAACGGGCTGATCTGGAACAAGAGCACGCCCAACTTGTCGCCCAGGCCATCACATGCGGGGCGGACATAGGTGTCTAGCGCCAGATCGGGGTTTAAAAAGACGGGATTGGGCTCGCGACCACGGCCTTCTTCGCCACGCACCTGCGCATCGCATACCAGCGATGGCGCTTTGACGATGAAGCGGAAATCCGCGGGTACTTGGGCTGCGTACACCGCGTACTCCGACGCGGCCAGCGGGCGGTAAAAGCTGCGGTCGATGCTGACAGTGCGCAGCAGCGGGTGCTGGCTATATGCCGTTAAGCCGCGCTGCGCCAAAATGCGCTCGCTATAGCCTTTGGCCCACACTTGGCCGGCCCAGCCGGGGTAAGACCAGGACGAGCCACCCATGCGTAGCGTGGCCGGCAAATTCCCCATCATGCCCGTGCCCAACAAGGGCATGGCGGGCTCTACCGCCTGCGCTCGGCCAGGGCGGGGGCTGGGCTTCGTAGCAAGGGGGACGGCTTCAACACGCGGGGCAGGCGGCGTGTAACCAAACAGGTCGGGCAGGTCTTCAGTCGATTCGGGCATCAATCGGGGTGGCATATGTCTGCTGGCAAGCCGCCATCCTAGCGGCACAGTGGGCAGTTTTGCGCCGCGTCACATTCGCATTGTTTTACGATTTATATCAAAAATGCTGTTAACGCCCATATGGCGGGCGCTAGTAGCTATGAAAATCATAGTTTCGTTATACGATACCTGTGCAAAACCCCAGTAGCGCATCAGGCCTATGGCAAACTTGCCGTTTTGCTGAGTCGGAGCTAGAGAGAACATGCAGAAGATCATTGCGCAGATCGCCGCCGAGTTGAAGGTGGCACAGACCCAGGTGAAGGCGGCGGTAGACCTGCTTGACGGCGGCGCAACCGTGCCCTTTGTGGCCCGTTATCGTAAAGAGGCCACTGGCGGCTTGGATGACACCCAGCTGCGCGACCTGAACGAGCGCCTGTCGTATCTGCGCGAGCTGGAAGACCGCCGCGAAACGGTGCTGAAAGCTATCGATGAACAGGGCAAGCTGACCGATGCGCTGCGCGTCGCAATTGCCAGTGCACCCACCAAGCAAGAGCTGGAAGACATTTACCTGCCTTTCAAGCAAAAGCGCCGCACCAAAGGCCAGATCGCCAAGGAGTTTGGCATTGAGCCACTGGCCGACAAGCTGTTTGCAGACCCCACACTCGATCCGCACAAAGAGGCTGAAGCTTTCTGCAAGCCCGCTACCACTTTGGATGATGGCAAGCCTGGCCCCGATTTCAGCACCACCTTCGCGGTGCTGGATGGCGTTCGCGATATCTTGTCCGAGCGCTGGGCCGAAGACCCGGCCTTGGTGCAGAAGCTGCGTGAATGGCTGTGGGATGAAGGCTTGCTTAAATCCAAAAAAGTTGAAGCGAAAAACGAAAACGACCCCGAAGTCGCCAAGTTTCGTGACTATTTTGAATACGACGAGCCGATTGGCCGCGTGCCATCACACCGCGCACTGGCCGTTTTCCGTGGCCGCGCACTAGAGATTCTCGAAGCCAAGCTGATTCAACCGATGGAGCCTGAACCTGGTCAGCCCAGTTTGGCAGAAGGCAAGATTGCGCTGCACCTGGGGTGGAGCCATGCCAAGCGTGCCTCTGACGACTTGCTGCGCAAGTGTGTGGCTTGGACCTGGCGCGTCAAGCTGAGTTTATCGACCGAGCGTGACCTGTTCAGTCGCCTGCGTGAGGATGCGGAAAAAGTGGCCATCAAGGTGTTTGGCGACAATTTGCGCGATTTGCTGCTGGCTGCCCCTGCGGGCCCGCGCACAGTAATTGGGCTCGATCCTGGCATCCGCACCGGGGTGAAGGTGGCTGTGGTGGACCATACCGGCAAGTTGCTGGAGACATCGACTATCTACCCGCACGAGCCTCGCCGCGACTGGGATGGATCGCTGGCCATGCTGGCCAAGCTGGTAGAAAAGCATGGAGTGAACTTGATTGCCATTGGCAACGGTACTGCCAGCCGCGAGACAGATAAACTGGCCGCAGATTTGATAAAAATTGCTGAAAAGGCAGATAAAAAAATAGAAAAAGTGGTGGTGAGCGAGGCCGGTGCCTCGGTCTACTCCGCCAGTGAATTTGCCGCACTGGAAATGCCCGATGTGGATGTGAGCCTGCGCGGCGCCGCGTCTATCGCCCGCCGCCTGCAAGACCCGCTGGCCGAGCTGGTCAAGATTGATCCCAAGAGTATCGGCGTGGGCCAATACCAGCACGATGTGAACCAGAGCGAGCTGGCCCGCCAGCTGGATGCAGTGGTGGAAGACTGCGTGAACTCTGTGGGTGTGGATTTGAATACTGCATCGGCACCGTTGCTCTCCCGCGTATCGGGCCTGTCGGGTTCAGTCGCAAAGTCAGTGGTTCGTTGGCGCGATGCCAATGGTTCATTCAAAAGCCGCAAACAGCTGATGGAAGTAGCGGGCCTGGGTGCAAAGACTTTCGAGCAGTCTGCCGGTTTCTTGCGCATTCGCGGTGGCGATAATCCGCTTGATATGACGGGCGTGCACCCGGAAACCTATCCGGTGATCGAGCAGATCATTGGAGCAACTGGCAAACCCGTGGACCAGTTGATGGGCCGTAGTGAAGTGCTGAAGGCCTTGAAGCCTGAGCAATTCGCCAGCGAGCAATTCGGTGCCATCACGATCAAAGACATTTTGGGTGAGCTGGAAAAACCGGGCCGCGATCCGCGTCCGGATTTTGTCGTCGCCCGCTTCAACGATGGCGTGGAAGACATCAAGGATCTCAAGGAAGGTATGACGCTCGAGGGCACGGTGAGCAACGTGGCCCAGTTTGGTGCTTTTGTGGACCTGGGCGTACACCAGGACGGCTTGGTGCACGTGAGCCAGATGAGCCACAAGTTCATTGAAGATGCACGCGAAGTCGTCAAGACCGGCCAGATCGTCAAAGTCAAGGTGCTGGAAGTGGATGTGGACCGCAAGCGCATCAGCCTGACCATGAAGCTGGATGCAGCGCCTGCGCGCCGCGATGGCCCGCGCGACAATCGTTTTGAAGGTGCAGGCCGAGGCAATAGCTATGGTGGCGGCAATCGCGGTGGGCGCGACAGTTTTGCGCAACCCCAGCGTGGCAACCAGCCCACAGAACAGGGTGCCATGGCATCCGCATTTGCCAAACTGCAGGGCCTGAAGAAATAATTGCCCCCAAGGCCGCAAACAGCGCCGCAAGTCTTCTCGAGGCTTGCGGTTTTTTTATGCAACATTATCAGTGGCTGATGGATGAGGGGGTTGGGTAATGCAGCGATGCAAAGGGCGGATTGCGCCCAGTTTGTTGTTAATGGTGGTGATCGTCGTAGTCGTCGGCATCAAGATGACCTACAAAGGTTATACCAGCTTAGGCAATGTAAAAAACAAGGCGCAGGAGCAACAACACCTATCGGAGTGGCCGCCCAAAGCAGCGCCAGCGTCGGACTCTTTCTGCCACACCGTTAAACTGAATCATGTGCAGCTAGAAAAGGCCAATGATGAAGGTTTGGCTGTTGACCGCGACCGCCGCTGTATCACCCGCGAGGCGATGAAGGCCCAAGAACAATACCTGGCTATGCGCGCTGTGCACCAAGCGCAGCAAAAAGAAGATGAGAACAAGCGCGTCTTGGAAGCCAAATTACAAGCCGAGCTAGAGCAGGCCGTCGCCCAGCAGGTGCAACAGGGTGGCATCACCTTACAAAACTTGGCCCAGGCACGCGAAGGTAAAACCACGCAGATTGCGAAAGCCATCCGGCCCGCAGCCAATGCCAACCTCAGCCCCTTGCCCCAGCCCCCAGCAGAGCTGTTTGTACCCATCACCTATCGCAGCGGTGCGCTGGATCTGGCAGGCTTTGTCACCCCAAATCCTAAGGACGGCATGCGCCACCCGGTCATCATCTGGCTGACGGGTGGCGACACCAATACGTTGAGCAATTTTTGGAGCGAGGGGGCACCGGATAACGACCAAAGTGCCAGCGCCTTCCGCAAGGCTGGTTTGGTAATGATGTTCCCCAGCCTGCGCGGCGGCAACACCAACCCCGGCCAGCGCGAATATTTTGGAGGAGAGGTGGACGATGTGATCGCCGCCGTGCTGTTTGCGGCCAAGCTGCCATATGTGGACCCCGGTAAAATTTACCTGGGTGGCCACAGCTCTGGAGGTACCCTGGCCTTGCTGGTTGCCACCACAGGCTTGCCAGTGCAAGGCGTTTTCGCCTTTGGCCCGGTGGCTGACCCGCGCAGCTATGACAGCCGGGACATTCCTGTGGATTGGAAAAAGCTGGATGCGGAGGAGCGCCGCCTGCGTGCGCCGATTAATTGGCTTCACGCGATCAAGGCCCCGACCTGGGTGATTGAAGGCGGCAACGCCCCCGGCAATACGCAAGATTTGCAAGCCTTGTGCATGGCTCGCAAATCCGAGCAGGTGCATTGCATCACGGTGGCTGGGCAAGACCATTTTTCCGTGTTGCAACCTATTACCCGGCGTATTGCCGCGCAAATTGCGATGGGGCAAAAGCCTAAGCTTGAGTCAGCAATAACTCAGTAGCTTTGATTAATCATTGCTTGCAACCCTCAGCCGCGCGGGCAGGTAGTCAAACAGCGGGGTTGGGTCGTGCTGCAGGCTAGGCGAGGGCGGGGGATCCAGCATGGTTGCGCCGCCATCCTTGGTCACATCTACCTGGGCTAATTGCTGCATCCACACAATGTTTAACTCACCTGTTGGCGTAGGGCGTGTGTATATCAGGGCGAGCATTTTTTGCGCGTAACGATTGCCCAATGACGCGGCCTGACGGTACAGCCGTAGGGCCTCGCCATAATTGATTGGCACACCATCTCCTCTGTGAAACTGGCGGGCTCGCAAAAACAAGTCTTGGCCACTCGTACCTGCGGCGGGGGAGGGAATCACAGCATCAGACGAGCGGTGCCGCTCCACCCACCCAACATTGGCCTTGGCTGCAGGAGACTCCTTGGCCGCCAGCTCGAACAAACGCTTGGCTTCGCCCAAATTGCCACTTTCAGCATAGAAAATGCCGAGCTCGTTTTCTGCGTAGGTGTCTCCTGCCTTCACAGCTCGCAAAAGCAGGGCGCTGGGCTGCTTGGCGGTCACTTCGGGGTTGGATGGCGTGGCAACTTGCAGCGGTGTAATCAGCTGCACCATATTCCATTCCAGATACAAGGCACGGCCATTGTCTGCTTTGCGCAGCTGAGTCACCCATGGGCGAGCCGCTTCAGGTTCTGGATGTTGACCGCAGCCATCCATAAAACACCAGGCGATGCCAGCCGGTGCCAAAGGGTAGCGAAGGCGCTGTGCATGCTGGAACCACTCACGCGCGCGCTGCGGGTTTAAGCCCGTGCCAACACCATGCAGATACATCAGGCCCAGCAGCCAAGCAGCCTCTGCCGGCGATTTGGCATCGGCTGGGCGGCTAGCATTGTTGGTGGTTTGCCCATTGGCGTATTGCTCTAAATGGCGCACGTAGCTGTTGACCAGGGCTTTAGGGTGTGTGGCAGTCGCTACCGCTTTTGGGGCTTGCAATTGGTCTCTATCAATGCGTGGTGGTTGGGCCACGGTTTCATTAATGATTTCAATGTGGTTGGCGTTGGCGTCACTTGCGCGAGCCTGGGCTTGACTTTCTAGCGGGGCCAGACACATAGCAAGCAAGAGGGCTGCAAAGAGCACAAATGAACAGGCGGCCTCTAGCCAACTTTCCCAGTTGATTCTTAGTGTTCCGCTAGACGCTGAGCAAAGAGCGCGGTTGCCGAGCCGCCCATCTGTTGCTTGGGTGGTTGGCAGTGGGCGGGCGCTCATACAGCACCTTGCTCATGTCGGGCGAGTCTGGCCTGCTTTCCCGATCCTTTTTTTGGGTTGACGGTGGCGTCAGGTGCAGTCGTTCCGTCTTTGACTCCTTGTTTGACGGGTGGCGTGGGCGGCGAGGGGATATCTGCCGTAGCTTTAGGCACCACTTGCCAGGTCAGCTTGCGCGCGGCAATGGCGGTGTTGGGGTTCGCCTTGCGGAACGCTTCCTCAAGCATATTGAGGTCTGTTACTTCTTCGATGCGCTGGAATGCAGGCGCTTTCAGATTCGCAGGCAGCTTGGCGATCACATCGTTATCGGTCGCAAAACAAGCCACCCCTTCGATACCTGGGACCCCTGCATTCATTACAAAGCCAGGGTTCGGGCTCATCCAGTCAGGGATACGGATCGTCTGGTTGGCCTGAATCCATCCAGAGGTATTGGTGCCATTAGGCAGCATACGAATCACCGTGCCGTTTGCGCTACCCATATAGCAATAGAGGTATGAAGCTTTTGACACAGATGCGGACATGAAAATCTGTTCGCCAACCTCAAAAGAGGTGCGCGCAAGCAGAATGTTCTCAATGTTCAAACGAATATTGGTGAGCTGCTGGGGAGCAGGGGTTGCTGATTTTGGCTCCCAGCCTACCCGTGAAAGTTTGCCATCTGCGCTCAAGCTCACATAGTTACGCAAAGAGCGTTCATAGGTAGGGAAGTCAATCACGCCTGTAGCCACCAGCTGTTTGTCCGCTTGAAAGCGGGACAACGCGTCGCGCAACTCGGGCGTGTCTTTGTCCATTTGGTCTGGCTGTAGATATCCCTGATTCAGCAGCGCACGTTTGATGAGCTGATTGCGGGTGGATTCATCGCCGCCGTCATACCACTCTCGCATCTGGCGTTGGAAATCTGGGTGAGTTTGATCAAGGGTCAGGCATTGCCAATAAGGCAGACGAGCCCATTTGCCCATTAGCTCGATAATGGCCAGCTCTACCAGAGTTCGGATCGCCGGACCGGATCCTTGGGCGTAATCCCGCCCAACGCTGAATTGGACTCCATATGAACCAATGCGACCAGCTAGATCGAGCCCTTTTCCGCCATTACCGATGACAATTTCATTGGCTGAATCCATGCCAGGGATGATGGTGCGGCTTCTGAAGTCGCCCAAATGCATTTCCAAACCAATAACACTGGCATTTTTGTTCTTGCTGTAGCCCGCTTCAATACGTGTGCCTGAGATGCCGTAGTCGTTATTGTTGCTGATGACTCGCTGATCCACAAACGCGACCGCGCCGGATATATAGAGGGCAGGGCGTTGCAAGCGGATCTGGTTATTGTTCAGCAGCAAAGTAGTCAAATTTTGCACGGTGTCCTGGCGGGCAATATCAACCTCGTAATCTACATAGCGGAAGGCATTGCTGACCCGCGACATTTGAGAGAAAGCGGTGATAACCATCTCTTTTGTGCCGACGGCCACTTTTCCTGAATAGTCTGGAATGGTCTTGCTGGATACTAGAACCGTGGCCATGCCAGCATCTCGAAACAGATGATCCATACAACTGAGAGAGTCTGAAAAACTCGACAATGACCGGACTGGACGCACCACCGGTCGATTCGCAATCGTGGCTTGCTCCTGGTAGGACGCATCTTCCTGAGGGTTGGGCGGCGTGATGGAGCAGCCCACCATGGAGAAGACAAACGCTAAACCGCCAACCAATCTAGCGGGAGAAGAAAATCTCTGTGCATTGCATTCAATGCCAGCTTGTGCGGATGTACTTGTAGTCATGGCAAGCTTCCCTCTACTTTTTTGAATCGAAGCCTCAATAACAGGCCCAGTCGCAGGCCTGTTTCTGCTCAATTGCAGATATTCACCAGATCTCCACGTAGTACCACAATCTGTTGTTTACTACCCGGGCCAAAGCGCTGAAATCCGCTTGAGGCAGTCGACGTGTTGCTGCCCACGTCTTGAATACAACTCTTTTTCTGCGTGCCTGCAGTTGTTGTGGCCTTGATATCTGCATCGGTATAGATGCCGTCCGTCATATCCGAAAAGGCCTTAGCCTCTAATCGTGCAATCTTAGCTTTCACGTTTGTCGGCATGCCCCCGGTTGCGCTGGCTGCCGCAGTCGGCCCATTGTTCATCGGTAATTGCAGGTGCTCAACCGGCTTAGTCAACACTATCGGATCTTCTCCAGGTGCAGCCCAGCTTATCAATGGCGCCAAGACGCAAGCCGTAACACCTAGCATGGTTCTCAAATTGGCCATGACAAAGCTCCTTGCAAATAACCCCATACAAGCCGAGAGGCTCGTATGGGATACAACTGACCAATTTACTTATTGCAAACTGAGCAGCCGTTGTTGGTAGAGATGTTTTGTGTGGCAACTGAGCCGCTACGAGCCAAGTTGCTCACGCCAGAGCTGCTGATCACTGCCAATTGCTGCAAGGCGGCGTTAACCTTAACTTTGCCAATATTTGTAGCGATATTTTGTGTAGCCATTGAATTGGCGTTGTCAGACGCCTCATTGGTCACGCCGCTACTGGAAATGCTCGCCGACTGGAGAGTGGCCGCATTGATATCGACGTTGCCACTGTTGGAGGCAATATTTTGACGTGCCGTGGCGCCGTTATGGGCCTGGTTTGACACACCACTGCTAGTGATCGTGGTTGACTGCGTCAATGGGGCGTTTACATTGATTTCTGGACACGTTACGCAGGCTCCAGTTGTTGGAGGTGGAGGATTATTATCATCATCATCGTGATGATTGTTGGTAGCCATCGCGCCCGTCGCTACCAACAGGGCTGCGGCAAAAATGCTGAATGCTTTCTTCATGATGGTTTCCTCTCTCTATCAAAACGCGGTAAGTTCTGAAGCCTGATACAGGCTCAGGTCCGAGTAGAAGCCCTTCTACGGGTGTTGAAGATCTCCTCCACTCGCCTTCAGTATCCGAACAATGCCGGTCCCCGCAAATCACGCAATAGTGCTACTGCAATGTCATCAAGTGTTAACCCTCGTAAACAGAGGAGGCATTTTGAAAAATATCGAAAATTTTTCAAGGATTGAATTGCTCGATCGATATTAATGATTAGTAAGCAATTGTAATCATTGCAAAAACCATCGAAAAGCACATCTGCTTTCAGTATTAAGCCCCATGCTTACATCCAAGTCGAAAGCCATAAGCAATTTTCAAACCACGTTGTAGTCTTCGACTGGTGTGTTGAGAGGGAGGATTGATCATGATGACGAGATCCTATTTAGACTCCGGGAATGGCGCAGGTACGACGTCATCTGTACAGGAGTACAAAGAAAACGGGTTTGAAGTATTTAACAACCCGCCTTCCATGTGGCCATCGTTTCTGGTAGGCCAGCGTGACAGCCCCGTCAAAACCATGGTGGTGGATGACGATGTGCATTTCGTCAACGTTTTGCAGCATGAGCTCTCGCGGGATGAGCGCATCCAGGTCGTCGGGAAATCTAATAGTTTGCGAAATGGGAAACGACTCTGCCGCACAACAGATTTCGATGTCTTGCTATTAGATTTGAATCTGGCAGATGGCTCGGGCTACCAGCTGCTGGAGTTGATTCACGCTCAAAAACCTACTTGCCAAAGCATTGTTTGTACGGTGACAGACCTTGATGAGCATGTGAGCCGCGCGTTTGACTTGGGTGCATCCGGCTATTTGCTCAAGCATTCGTGGTTTGGCAACTATGCCCAATCCATCTTGCAGGTCGCCAATGGAGGAGCCGCCATATCGCCGCATTTGGCCAAGCGGCTGCTGCACCGCTTTGACCAAGGGCACGGCGCAAATAATTCTATGAAGAGCGTGGCTGCGTCTTCGCAGGAGCAGCTATCCAGCCGCGAGAAAGACATTCTGCGTATGGTAGCTAGCGGCTTTACCAGCACCGAGATCGCTGGGCGCTTAAGCATCAGCCACATGACGGTGAACACCCATATTCGCAACACCTACCGCAAGCTGCAAGTACGCTCCCGCGCACAAGCGGTACAAAGCGCTATGGTACGCGGGCTGATCTAGTCATACATTTGCAATTTGCAGCCTGGCGGCCACAACTGGTGGCCGTTGATGACAATGCTGATGCGTTGTGCGGTGTAATGTGGCGGGCAAACAAACACCGTTACAAGCCGCATCTATGCCACAACACCAGCCGCCATCTCGTGATAGCTACAGGCTCGACGGCTTACCGAGCGAGGACTCAAAAACCGGCATGCCCGCGCCAGAGCCCATTCATACAGGGCCTGTGAGGGGCGCACCTGTTGCGTCAAGCGAAGCGCTGGCTCCGCTGCTGTCCATGGTTCCCGGGCTACGCCTGATGGTGGGACTCGTCATTGCCAGTGTTGTCATCCTCGGGCTGTATGTGGGCCGAGATTTGCTTATCCCATTGGCTTTAGCAGCATTGCTGGGTTTTTTACTCGATCCAGCGGTTAGTCGTCTTAAGCGTTGGGGGTTGCCACGCATGGCTTCGGTGCTGCTGGTGGTCATGGTGGCACTGGGCGGCATCGGGGCAGGGGCCTTGTATGTGGGTAGCCAGGTGACTGAGCTGAGCGCCGAGCTACCCACCTATCAAAACACTATTCGACAAAAACTTCGCAACCTCAAAGGCTACTTCAAAGGCCCCAGCGTTTTTGACGGTGCCTTCAAAATATTCAACACGGTGGAGACCGAGATTGTTGAACCGGAAGCTACCAAAGCGCGTAACTCACGGGTACAAAAGGTAGAGATCCAAGACCGACCGTCCAAGCCCGCTATGCAAGCGCTCAGCATGCTTGCCAAAGTAGGGGAGCCTGTGGCTACCGCCGGTATTGTCTTTTTGTTTGTGATTTTGATTCTGCTTGACCGCAGCGATTTGCAGGATCGTTTGCTGCGCCTGATGGGCCGCAACATGCATATGGCAACCGATGCGCTGGATGAGGCATCCACCCGTATAGGCCAATACCTGCGCATGCAGTTTATTGTCAATATCAGCTACGGTATCCCCATGGCCCTGGGGTTGTGGTGGATTGGCGTTCCTGGTGCTATTTTGTGGGGCGCTGTAGCTGCTGTCATGCGGTTTGTACCGTATATCGGGGCCATGGTTTCTGCAGTATTTCCACTAACTCTTGCATTCGCGGTTGACCCGACATGGAACTTGTTTTTGTGGACGCTAGGATTGATCTTAGTGCTGGAGTTGATCAGTAATAATGTGATTGAGCCGTGGTTGTATGGGTCTAGCACTGGTTTATCAACGCTATCCATTATTCTGGCCGCCACCTTTTGGACTGCACTCTGGGGCCCTATTGGGTTGATTTTATCGACGCCATTAACTGTGTGTCTGCTGGTATTGGGTCGCTATATACCGGCCCTTGGTTTTTTTGAGATTTTGTTGGGTAGCGAAGCTGTGTTCGATCCACCGCAAAAGCTGTTTCGCCGACTGCTGGGGGGCGATGTTGATGAGGCAGTGGAAGTTGCCACCAACCGCATCAATGACGGCTTGCCAGCCAAGCCCAGCAATATGGACACTGCGCGGGCTGTCACCACGTTTTACGACGAAGTTGCAATTCCTGCACTCAAGATCGCAGCGCGTAATTACGCCAACCACTCCACAGCAGAACACCGTTTGCGCCTTTCTGTAGGTACCACCGAGTTGTTGCAAGAGCTGCATGAGCATTACCCACCGCCTTCGTCAAAAAACCGTAAAGGCGGAGCGAAAGAAGAGGGTGCAAGCAGCATTGCCGCCTCTTCCCAGCGTGTTCGCTGCGTAGGGTTGCGCTCTGAAATCGACGTGCACGCTGCTTTCATGGCCACGCACGCACTACAGTTGTATGGCATAGCTGCGAGCCAGGATGACGAAGCATTGCCCATGTTCCCGCGTGATGAACATTTTGCGGATTGGGGCAGCCTGCACACCGTCTGTATTTGCAGTTTTAACACCCAGCCCCACAACAAGTTGCGTCAGTTGTGCAAGCGCATTCGCCAGCGTTGGCCTCATCTGCGTATCGTGCTGGTGCTCTGGAATGCAGACGACAGCATGCTGGCAACAGCTGCATTGGAAGCAATGCAAGCCGATGGCGGCGTAAGCACCATCCAAGAGCTGGCCTTGCGTTTGCAAATGGAGTCGGGCAACGAGCAATTGATCATGCAGACCGTTATGCCTGAGACGCCTGCCAACGAGAGCAAACGCTTGAAAAGCCTGTACAAAAGCGGTGTACTCAGCCCCGGACACTACGAGCAATACCGCGATACCGCAAAACAAGCCTGCAATGTGTTTCATGTGCCATGGGCGCATGTTGCATGGGTTGATGCGGATTGGGTGCACACGCCGGGTGGTTTATTGATGGATGGCGACGAGGAGTTGGCAGATGCTGGCGTGGCGCGTAACAGCTCGTTAGCCGCATTTATCGTTGCGGATGATGAAGCGCTGGTGATTGAAGACACATTGCGGGACCCGCGGTTTTCCCAAAACCCTTATGTGACCGAGTTTGGTATCCGGTTCTTTGCAGGTGTTCCGCTTAGATTCAAAAAAACCTTCACCTTGGGCGCGTTGTGTATTTTGGATCATGAGCCGCGAGAGATGGCAGACGATGATCTTGAGGTGCTGCACGGCATGGCCGAATACCTAATGAAGTCCTTAGGCGATAACGACGGAGTGCCGCCTGCGCCTAAGATGATCACTGGCTTTGACCTCATGGTGATTCACCCCATACACAATGGCGGCATCAACCG
>JAVXMM010000073.1:0-19253 GCA_036646255.1 Comamonas sp. | reverse complement strand
GCTGAGCACCCCCATACCGCACAGCAGCCTAAGGCTCTGGAAATCTAAGGAGACCTAGATGATTGGTGATTGGAACAACGGTACCGGCCGTCGCAAGTCTAGCGTCGCACGTGTATTCCTGAAGAAGGGCTCCGGCAAGATCACTGTGAATGGCAAAGACATTCAACAGTACTTCGGCCGTGAAACCTCGATCATGATTGCAAAGCAGCCTCTGGTGCTGACTGGTTTTGTTGAAACTTTCGACATCCAGATCAACGTCCATGGCGGCGGTGAATCCGGCCAGGCAGGCGCAGCCCGCCACGGTATCACTCGCGCTTTGATCGACTACGATGCATCGTTGAAGCCACAACTGAGCCAAGCCGGCTTTGTGACTCGTGATGCTCGTGAAGTTGAGCGTAAGAAGGTTGGTCTGCACTCTGCACGCCGCGCAAAGCAGTTCTCCAAGCGTTAATTGCTGGCTACTTTGCCTTCCAAAAAACCGCCCTTCTGGGCGGTTTTTTTATGGTTGGATCATTGGTTTTTTGTGGGCGCCAGGCCTTCTTGGTAAGCGCGCTGGTGTTCGAGCTGCACAGCCTGTGATTGTGTTGACAGCCGTGTGAAGACGCACCGCGATATCGGGCGGCAGCTTGCGTTGCAAGGCGTGCGGTCTGCGTCGGCAGCGCCTAGTCTGTCACTTGATCTCGGTATTTGGCTGGTTGCGTTAGCGTTTGCGGCACCTCGCAGGCACGCTTCGGTAAGCAAAAAACCTCTTACTGAATTCCCCCACTGCAATTGGCGTCACCCCTCGCGTGGCAGCGCCGAAAGTCCGATTGCGGTACTATCCTTTTAATTACCGAATATTGACTGGAGTCATCTCCCATGAGCGAAATTGTTGAAAACACCGTGGCCGAAATGCCTGCACCCATCGTCTTTACAGACAGTGCTGCTGAAAAGGTGGCTGATCTGATCGCTGAGGAGGGCAACCCTGATCTGAAGCTGCGCGTTTTTGTGCAAGGTGGTGGCTGCTCGGGCTTTCAGTACGGTTTCACCTTTGATGAAATCGCCAACGAAGACGACACCACCATGACCAAGAACGGCGTGTCCCTGCTGATCGATGCAATGAGCTACCAGTACCTGCTGGGTGCTGAGATCGACTACAAGGAAGACCTGCAGGGCGCACAGTTCGTGATCAAGAACCCTAACGCCTCTACCACCTGCGGTTGCGGCTCGAGCTTTTCGGTCTAAACCGGCCTATGCTTCAAGGCGCTGCTCTCCACATCGCCTCCTACCCCCCCTTACCAAGCCGCTGCCCGTCAGCGGCTTTTGTTTTGTTTGAGCGCAGCTTTCTACGATGACTACAGCCGCTGTTCCTGCACCAACTCCCGCGCCTGCGCCTCTAGCCCCCCACAAAGAGCGCCTGCTTTGGCTGGTGGCGATTGCCTTCTTTTTGCAGTCGCTAGATGCCACCATCCTGAACACTGCCTTGCCCGCCATGGCCAAGTCGCTAGGCGAGAGCCCGCTCAAGATGCAGTCGGTCATCGTGGCCTATTCGCTCACTACGGCCATGTTGATCCCTGCTTCGGGCTGGATTGCTGACCGCTTTGGCACCAAGCGCGTTTTTGGTTGGGCGATTGCCGTCTTTGTGCTGGGATCCGTGCTGTGCGCGTTGTCGCCGTCGCTCAATTTTTTGATAGCTGCGCGTGTAGTACAAGGGGTGGGCGGCGCCATGATGCTCCCTGTGGGCCGCTTGGCCGTGTTGCGCACCCATCCCAAGGGGGACTTTATCCGTGCGATGAGCTTTATCGCCATCCCCGGCCAGGTTGGCTCGCTGCTGGGGCCTACCTTGGGGGGCTGGTTAGTGGAGGTGGCCAGCTGGAACTGGATTTTCTGGATCAATGTGCCCGTTGGGCTGCTCGGCGTCTGGGCTACGAGGCGCTGGATGCCTGAGAGCCCACACATCCCGCCGCGCAAGTTTGATGGCGTGGGTTATGCGCTACTGTCATTTGGCATGGTGGCAATCTCGGTGGCACTCGATGGTATGTCGGGCATGGGCTTGGGCGCAGCCGTAGTCGTGGTGCTGATGGTGTTTGGCATGGCTAGCCTGGCTAGCTATTGGATGCACGCCCTGCGTGTACCTGATCCACTTTTCCCGCTGGTGCTGTTCCGCGTGCGATCGCTGCGCGTGGGCTTGCTGGGTAATTTATTTGCCCGCTTTGGCACAGGGGCTGCTCCATTTTTGATCCCGCTTTTGCTGCAGATTGGTCTGGGTATGTCGCCAATGAACGCTGGCATGATGATGCTGGCCACGGTGCTGGGCAGCATGCTGGTCAAGCGCATTGCGGTGCGCACAGTGCAGCGCTTTGGCTATCGCAAGGTGCTGCAGGTGAACTCCATCATGGTGGCGCTCATGCTGGCATCGTTTGGCTTAACGTCGCCGGGCCAGCCGGCGTGGTTGTTGCTACTGCAGTTGTTTATTTTTGGTGGCTTTAACTCCATGCAGTTCTCAGCGATGAACTCGGTCACCTTGAAAGACTTGGATGGCGAGTTTGCCAGCAGTGGCAACAGCCTGCTGTCCATGGTACAGATGCTGGCCATGGGTATTGGCGTGGCGTTGGCAGGTGCGCTGCTGACGGGCTATTCTGAGATGTGGCAGGGCAATCCGCAAAAATCGCTGTTTGCCATTCATGCCACGTTTGTGACGGCAGCTTTGATGACTTTGGCGGCCACCTTGGTGTTTAGCCAGCTGGACCAGGTCGAACCCGTCAAACCTGCACCTGACGGTGGCGATGCATGACTGGTGCATCATTTAAATAGAAATAGCTTCTAGTGCCCGTTGCATGGGTGCTAGAAGCTATTAAAAAGATAGTGACTGCTTAGCGCGGGTAGATTGTGCCCAGCACCCGCGCACCACGTGCACCGGTTACCGCTGGCAGGTTTCCTGGCAGGCCATGCCAGCATTGGCGCGCCAGCCAAGCAAAGGCAGTTGCCTCTACCTGCAGTGGGGGCAGGCTGTGAGCGGCTGAGCTTTCTACCACCACCCCAGGCAACAACGCAGTCAGGCGCTGCAGCAAATAGCCGTTGAGCGCACCGCCGCCGCAGACGATCAAGGTCTGCCCACTCGCTGCACCGTAATGCCGCATGTCTTGAGCAATGGCCTGCGCGGTGAATTCGGTGAGTGTGGCCTGCACATCGGCCGGCGCTGCGCCTGCCGCATGCTGTGCTAGCAAGGGTGCCAGCCATGCGGGGTTGAATAGATCACGCCCCGTGCTCTTGGGTGGGGGCTGCACTAAAAAAGGTTCGGCCATTAATGCAGCGAGCAGGGCAGGGATGGGTTGGCCCGATGCCGCCCAGCGCCCGCCATCGTCATAGGGCTGGCCGGTGTGTTGCTGGCACCAATGGTCCATTAGCGCATTGCCGGGGCCACAATCCCAGCCGCGCACATCGCCGCTGAGGGCATCCAAGCGGCTGACGTTGGAGATACCGCCGATATTGAGAACCCAGCGTAGCGCGCCCGTTTGCCCAAAGACACCTTGGTGAAAGGCGGGTACCAGCGGAGCACCTTGGCCCCCTGCTGCCACATCGCGGCTGCGGAAATCTGCCACCACGGTGATGCCGGTCAGCTCGACCAGCAAAGCGGGGCTGTTGATCTGGCTGGTGTAGCCTGTGCCATCCCACATGCCAGGTTGGTGGCGCACGGTTTGGCCATGGGCGCCAATAGCGGTGATGGATGAGGTGGGTAAGCGGCTGCTCGCCAGCAAAGCGCTCACCACATCGGCGTAGCAGCGTGCCAGCGCGTTGGCAGCCAGGGCGGCGCGGTGTAGCTCGTTATAGCCTGCGGTGTTCAGCGCCAGCAGTTCGGCCTTTAATTCGGCAGAAAAGGGGGCGCTGGCGTATTGCAGCACTTGCGCCTGCTCGTCATCCCACTGGGCGATGACGCCGTCCACGCCGTCCAGTGAGGTGCCGGACATCAGTCCAATAAAGCGTTCGGTCATAGTCATTCCAAGTCGCAATCATCCATGGCGCTGACGCATCACCTTACGGTGCTCTAGCTCGTCTTAGCGTAGTGAGTGATAGGGGTGGGGTGTGTGAGGTGCCAAAAACAAAGGCCCCAACCTTAGCCTAGGTTGGGGCCTTTGCAGTATCAAAATGCGTGTTTTACTCGCCGCTCATGGCCTGCATCTGGGTGTTGAGCGCAAGGCGCATGCTCTGCGACAGTTTGTCAAATGCAGGGCGCGATTGTTTGTTGAGCGGCTGGTTGGTCTCGGCCTGGGCCACCATGGCCAGTGGGTCTACTTGCTCACCGGCTACCTTGAACTCAAAGTGCAGGTGCGGGCCGGTCGCCCAGCCCGTGGAGCCTACAGCGCCGATTTCTTCGCCTTGGGTTACACGCTCGCCTTGTTTGACTGCAACGCGGCTCAAGTGGGCGTAGACAGTTTCGTGCTTGTTGCCATGGTCGATATAGATCACATTGCCATAGCCGTTTTGCACGCCGGCGAAGGTGACCAGACCATCGCCTACGGTGCGTACTGGCGTGCCATGCGGGGCGGCCAAGTCGGTGCCTTTGTGGGCGCTCCAGGTCTTGTGGATGGGGTGGATACGCATGGCAAACGCACTGGACACGCGAGTGAATTTGACGGGCGAGCCAATGTAGGCGCGCTCGTTGCTGTCACCGGCAAAGTTGTAGTAGGCGCCCTTATCTTTGCCGGAGGGCTGGAACCACAGTGCCTCGTGTGTCTTGCCGTTGTTGCGGAACTCAGCGCTCAGCATGCGGCCGGTGCGCAGGATTTCGCCATCGGCTTCCAGCGTCTCATAGACCAGCGAGAAGCGGTCACCGGCGCGTAGCGCTCTGCGGAAATCAATCTTGTCGCCAAATACATCCGTCAGCTGGTTGGCCACGTTGTCGGGGATGTTGGCTGCATCGGTCGATGCGTAGAGCGAGCTACGGATCACGCCGCCCGCCAAGCGCGTGCCGCGCTCTAGTGGCAGGAACTCGGTCACGGTGTCGAATTTGCTGCCGTTTTTGCGGATACTAAAGCGCTGGAATACATCGCTGTTCTCACCTGCCCAGCGCACCGACAGCTTGGTCAGCTCATGCGTCTTGCTGGTTTCCGCCGTTACCTGGCGGCCAGTTTTGCCAATGATGGCACCACGCGCCTTGGCATTGCTGCGGATAAAGGCAGCCGCAGCTGGGTCAGCCACGCCTAAACGGCGCAGCAGCGACTCGGGCGTGTCATTGGCCCGTACTTCATCGGTGCGGTACAAAGAAAAACCTGGCCCATCGACCAAGTCTGCAATGGAAATATCGGATGCCAGGGATGGGACGGCGTACTCCACCGTCTGTACTGGCATGTCTGAAGGGTTGGGGCCTAATTGCGCCACGGCAAAAGCGCCGCCGCCGGCTGTCATCAACAGTACGGCTAATGCAGCTGCAACGCGCTTGGGGTGGGCTTGGGCGGTATTAACGAGCTGACGCAAGAGGGTGTTGCCAGCTGTAGAGAATCCGTTGTTCAATTCGCAATCCTGGTTGCGGTGAAGCCCTGCGTGCCGCGGAGACACAAAAAACCGACCAATGAGGGTCGATAACAAAGGTTCACACAAAAAATTCAATGGCAGCGCATCTAACTAGGGCTAAAGAGGCGGTGTAAGCCTTCTCGGCGCGCCGTCCGACAGACGGGGCTAGAATTAAACGCTGCAGGAAAGGGGCTAAGTATACCGTCCCAGGCTCCCACGGCAACCAGAGAAACCCCATATGAATCAATCTACTGTTACAACTTATCCCGTGACCGACCGTGTAAAAGAGGCTTTGCAGGTGACGCTGCGCGGGGTGGATGAACTGCTGCCGCAGGAAGATTGGGTCCAGAAACTGGCCAAATCCGAGGCGACGGGTGTGCCATTGCGCATCAAGCTGGGCCTGGATCCAACGGCGCCTGACATCCACATCGGCCACACCGTGGTGCTGAACAAAATGCGCCAGTTGCAGGATCTAGGCCACACGGTGATCTTCTTGATTGGCGACTTCACCACTTTGATTGGCGACCCATCGGGCCGCAACAGCACTCGCCCGCCACTTACGGCTGAGCAGATCAAAGTCAACGCAGAGACTTACTACACCCAGGCTGCCAAGGTGCTTGACCAGAGCAAGACCGAAGTGCGTTACAACAGCGAGTGGAACGACAAGCTGGGTGCGCGCGGCATGATTGAGTTGTCGGCCAAGTACACCGTGGCCCGCATGATGGAGCGTAACGACTTTCACACGCGCTTTACCGAAGGTAGCTCGATCAGCCTGCACGAGTTTTTGTACCCGCTGCTGCAAGGCTATGACTCGGTTGCGCTCAAGTCTGATCTGGAGCTGGGAGGCACCGACCAGAAGTTCAACCTGCTGATGGGCCGCCATTTGCAAGTGGAGTACGGACAAGAGGCTCAGTGCGTGCTCACCATGCCGCTGCTGGTGGGCTTGGACGGTGTGCACAAAATGTCCAAATCCAAGAACAACTACATCGGTATCACCGAAGACGCCAACACCATGTTTGCCAAGGTGCTGTCGATCTCGGACGAGCTGATGTGGGACTGGTTCACCTTGCTGTCCTTCAAAAGCCTAGCCGACATTGCCCAGCTCAAGGCCGATATTGCGGCCGGTGGCAACCCCAAGCACGCTAAGGTGGCGCTGGCGAAGGAAATTACCGCGCGCTTCCACAGCGCCGCAGCCGCCGATGCCGCCGAGCAAGATTTTATGAATCGCAGCAAGGGCGGCATTCCGGATGACATCCCCGAAGTGACGCTTTCTGGCGTGCCCGTAGGCATTGGTGCCTTGCTCAAGCAAGCCAATCTGGCGCCATCGACCAGCGAAGCTAACCGCCTGATTGATGGCGGGGGTGTGCGCGTGGATGGCGCGGTCGTCAGCGACAAGGGTTTGAAGCTGGATGCAGGCACTTTTGTGGTGCAAGTGGGCAAGCGCAAGTTTGCGCGGGTGACATTGGCGTAAGCACGCATCAGCCATTCCGTTTTATAAAGAAAGGCCGCAAACCTCCGGGTTTGCGGCCTTTTGCATTGGTTTCTATTAATTTGATAGCTGCTAGCGGCCGTGTATTGGGCGCTAGGATCCTGAATAGCCATGAAAATTAAAGCCACTTTCATTCCGTTGCTTGGCGCTTGGGTGTGGGCCCATGGCATGGTGGCCGTTGCATCTCAGGCCGTAGCCTGCCCCTCGCATGTGCCGGCTAGTGCGCGTTGCTATGCGGCAGACACGCCTGCGGGCGCGCATGTCATGGCCATCTTGCCTGCCAGCTGGCAAGCCTCCAGTGGCGTTGCTGTCATGCATGCGCATGGCGGGCCGGGGCTGGGCAAGGCCAGTATCAAGCGAGTAGAGGAGGATGCTGCGCGCTGGGCCATCATGCCGAGCAGCGGCTACGCTTGGGCGGGCACCAGCTACCGGCGCGGTGGCTATGGCGTGGCCGTGGCGGCCGAGGATATGAAAGATTTGCAGCAGTGGTTTGTGGCGCAGTTTGGCCAGCCGCGCCGCATGGTACTGCACGGCCAAAGCTATGGCGGCGGCGTGGCGTCTGTAGCTGCGGAACGTTACGGCAGCCAGCCCGAGGGCAAATCCGGTCGCCCCGTTTTTGATGCGGTGCTGCTCACCAGCAGCGTGCTGGGTGGTGGGGTGGATGCCTACACCATGCGGCTGGATCTGCGCGCTGTCTACCAGTTTTATTGCCGCAACCACCCGCTGCCGTCCGAGCCGCAGTATCCACTTTGGCAGGGCCTACCCGCTGATAGCACGCTAGACCGTGCAGAACTAGAACGCCGTGTGCACGACTGCACCGGCAATAACAAGCCAGCTGCCGAGCGCACACCCGCCCAAGCCCAGCGTCTGGCAGCTATCCTGGCGGCGGTGCCGGTGACAGATAAAAGCCTGATCGGTCATTTAACCTGGGGCACCTTCCTCTTCCGTGATGTAACGCAAAAGCGTTTGGGCAACCGCAACCCGTTTGACAACAGCCGCACGCACTACCAAGGCTTGGATGCCACCAGCGAAGCCGTGTTGAACCAAGGGGTGCTGCGCTATACCGCCGATCCACAAGCCGTGGGCCAGTTGTTAGCCGACAGCCGCCCCACCGGCCGCACCACTCTGCCCACGCTGACGATACGCGGCATTCATGACCCGACAGCCTTTGTCGAGCTGGCCCAGAGTTATCAACAGATACGTGAGGCCGCTGGCACCGCTGCTCACTTGATGCAGGTGTACACCGGCGAGCGCGGTCACAGCTATTTGAGCGACCCCGAGTACCGCGCCGTCATGGCCGCACTGCTGGATTGGGTAGACAAGGGTGAGCAACCTACGCCGCAATCCGTGGCCGAGCGCTGCGCGGCAGAGGCGGGCAAGCCGCCCGTGGCCAAGGGTAGCAATACAGGCTGCCACATAGAGTTGGCTTACCAGCCGGCGGCGCTAGAGACCCGGGTGCCGGGCCCCAGGCCATAGGCACTCAAAATATTAGGTTATTTGGCGATCTGGCGACTGACTGATAAGCGCTAGCTGCTACTAAATCAGTAGCGGTAGTTTGTAAAATAAGACCAAAAAACAGCGTATCAGAGGTGGTGCTGCTGCCTTTTGGAGCGGCCAATACCGCCCGTGAGGCACCGTTGTTTCGCCGCGTACAACGTCGGTGGCTTCACGCCGCGTTTCAACCGCAACTCTGCGATTGGCCGGGCTGTGTGGAGCGCTCTTAATTGCTTTGCTGAGATTGTTGCGGCACCAGGGCTTTGCACTCGGCGCTTTCCCAGTTGGGTTTGCAGTGCGCCCAGCCGCAGTTGCTGCGCTTGAAGGGGTTGTTGCCTGCCTCTGCCAAGCAGCGGCCCAGAGGCGTGGCTGAGGATTTACTCTTGGCGCCCATCAGATTGTTGTCGCTACCCGCGGGGCACTGGCCTTGGCCCCAGCGGCCTTGGCAGTGTTGACGAAAGCAGCGGTCACGTGCGGCGATAGCGAGGCCCGCGTGATCCATACAGCTTTTCAGGCTGGCATTAGGGTTGGCCGTAGGGTCGGCGCTTGATCGGTAGGGCCGGCTGGTATCAGTCTTGCCAGATGGGCGAGTTGCATCAGCCGGGCGTGCTTGGGGCGAGCCTGCATCGGCCCGGTGCTTGCGCGCGGCCTCGGTCGCCTCACGAGAGTTTTGGGCCTGCGCGGGCGCTAGCAGCAGCGCATGTGCCATTAGCAAGCTGGTGGCCACGCGGGCCAGGGTTGTGGTCAGTCGGTGCATGCGTGCTCCCCCGGTGGATAAGGTGGCGCCATGATCGCCGCTGGCGCAGGTGCGTGGCAAGCACGTATGTGAGCGAATGTGTTGTGCCGTTCGCTGTTCTGGATGGGCTGGTAGTTTTGCGCCAGCTTGGGTGATTTGGCTGCTAACGGCCACCAGGTGGGCGCTCGTAGCTATTAAATTAGTGGTTATTGCAGGGCTTTCAGCCACTGCAACGTTCCTGAAAACACCGCATATGAAAGGGATGTACCACGCTGCTATCGTGATGCTTTTTAGCTGAGCAAGCCACCATGAACGCTACCGAACGGGTCAACCCCGGCAAGGCCCTGCCTGCCATCTACCAAGCTGTAGCCGCAACCGATGAGCTGGCCACCAAGGCCGCCATCGACGCAGGCTGGAGCGCAGGCTTTATCCACCTGGTCAAAATGCGCGCCTCGCAAATCAATGGCTGCGCCTTTTGCCTGCGCATGCATTCTCGAGATGCCCTGGCGATTGGCGAGACGGCTGACCGCCTGGCCTTGCTACCCGGCTGGCGCGAGTGCAGCTACTTCAGTCCCAAAGAGCAAGCGGCTCTGGCGCTGACCGAGGCCATCACTAACATCGCCGACGGCCAGCTGCCCGACGCCATCTACAACGCCGCCGCCCTGCAACTGAATGCGGCCGAGATCGCCTCCATCGAATGGCTGGCCATCGTCATCAATATGTGGAACCGCGTGGCTATATCAGGGCGCTACCCGGTTAATCCATGATTGATACTAAACAGACCTTAATGCACGACTGACGGGCGCTGGCAGCTATCAAAATTAAAGCTACTTCGCCTTGGTTACTGCAGCTCAATCTTTGCCTGCGCTGCAATGCGCTTCCACAGCGCAATCTCGTCTGCCTGGAACTGCTTCATTTGCTGAGGGCCGCCGCTCATGGCCGTAGCGCCCAGGTGGGTGTAGAACTGCTGGGTTTCTGGCTGGTTGGCAATTTGGGTGAACCAACCAGCTAATTTGGCGGCGATGTCCGGCGGGGTTTTTGCGCTGAGCATGGCGCCTACCCAGGTGTAGGCCTCGATACCGGGCAGGCCTGCTTCTTGGGCGGTGGGTACGTTGGGCAGGGCGGCAATGCGGGTGTCGGATGCGACGGCCAAGCCGTTCAAACGCCCGGCTTTGATCAGCTCCTGCACCGACGTGGCCTCTGCAAAGGCGTAATCCACTGTTTTCCCTGCTACGGCGGTTGCCACCTCGCCTGCGCCTTTGAAGGGTACGTGCACGGTTTGCACCTTGGCCACGTCGTTGAACAACTCGCCCATCAGTTGGTAGCCCGCCGAGCCTGCCCCAAAGTTGACCTTGCCGGGGTTGGTACGCGCTTTGGCCACCAAATCTTTGAGCGACTTCACATCACCGTCGCCCGGTGCAATTACTACGGCAGGTGCACGCATCAGCATAGTCAGCGGTGCAAAGTCTTTTTGCGGATCGTAAGGCAGGGCTTTGAACAACGCGGTGTTGACGGCCAAGGTGGAGTTGCTGCCGATAAACACCGTGTAGCCATCTGCAGGCGCCGACAGCGCTTGTTTGACGGCAATAAAACCGTTGCCACCGGGGCGGTTCTCCACCACCACCGGCTGGCCCGTCAGCTCTTGCAATTTTTTGCTGTAGTAACGGGCCGAGGTGTCGGTGCCGCTGCCCGGCCCAAACGGTACGATGAATTTGATGGGCTTGCTGGGGAAATCTTGCGCGTGCAGCGCTGGGCTGAGGGCTGCGGCTAGCGTGGCAGCGCACAGAGCGAGTGCGCTGCGGCGGGTGAAGTGACGTTTGCTCAAAGCGGTCTCCTGTTGTCGTTATGGCCTGCTTGCGCATGCCAAGCAGATGGTTTGACTGTAGGGAGAGGGCTGGGGCTTGTCTAGGTGCGATTTGGGTGGGGGTGATATGTGGGGTGTATCAGGGTGTGCTGCATGTCTACATGCAGGCCCATGGTGGTCATCGGCGTCAATAACCTGGAGCGCTTGCTGTCGGGGATAGCAACAATGGCCGTGATGCGGGCGCCATCGTTGGCGACTAGCGTTTTGACGCGAGCAGGTCCATATTTTTGTGGATGAGGGTGTCGCCGCCCGCAAGCTTGCCTGGCCCTTGCATTTGTGCAGCGCCCGGGCCTTGCTAGGAATCGATGGCTTCTTGTATAGCTTGGTCTGATACTTGTTTGTCTGCGTCCAATCTTTGCCACAACCATGGCCAGCGTTGCGCTGGAACGGCGTCGCTGTAGTCTTGCCAAGTCCAGCTTGGCTCTGAGAACCTTGAAGCGGTGCTGCTTGGGCCTGCAGGCGTGACGTACAGATTTCTCCGGTCTGTGCCAGGTATGCGCCATAGGCGGTGGTGCCGAATGACTCCCATTAGGCAGCCTCAGAGCCACTGGCGGTCACGGTATCTGCAAGCTCAGTCAGCGTGCCCGCATCTTTCAAAGCTTGCGTGTAAACGGCTTACCCATTGGCCAATGAGTCAGTTGCGAAAATGGTCAAAGCCGCTGTCGTTGCTATGAGCTTGGTTGAGCAGTATGCCCACGGCCCATACATCGCCATGATCAGCTCGAGCATGGAAACGGTTGAACAGTTGCTTGGAATCCAGTACTTGCTTTGGCGTTTGCTGGGCTAACACGCGGGTGAGACGTGGTGTGTGCTCGGCATCTCCGCCCGGGCCTTTGGCCTGTTCCATGAGTGTCCCAAATTGTTGTTTACTCATAGCGCTTGCGTTGGTAGCTGCGGCGTTGTGTGCGTTCAGTCACTTGGGGCCTAGCAAGGTGCCGAGCGCAACCAATACAACGGGACTGCCAATCAGCCACCACCGCATGAGCTTGGTCTCACGTCGAAAGTGGTAGCTGGCGCTTTCGTTGTCTGGCATGAGACCGCTCAATTACTTGTTACGCATTGGCGATGTATGTGGTCATACGCGGCTTCAGAGTTCAGGCAGCTATCAAAGGCTCACCCAGTGCACTACTTTGAAGCCAGCCCAGACTGCAATTACCACGGCACAGAGGGTCATCACAAAGGAGGATGACGGCATGGGTAGTTGTATAAGGTTTACCCGCCCGTTTTATCCCCAATCGCCGTCCGCGTAGCCGCCGCTTGCAACTGCAGCCAGGCGCAAAACGCCGTCACTTCGGGGCGCTGCTGGCTGCGCGGGCCTATCAGCAGCCAGTAGGCCAGGGGCGAATCCATGCGGAACTCAGGCAGTACTTCGACCAGGTCGCCGCTGGCCAGTGAATCAGCTACCAGTGGCATACGGGCTAATGCCAGGCCTTGGCCGGTGAGGGCGGCTTGGGCGATTTGGTGGGCGTAGTTCAGGTACAGCCAGCGTTTGGGTTGCAGGTTACCGCAGCCGTGTAGCTCGAGCCAGCGCTCCCAGGTGAGCCAGTCCAGGTGCTGCAGGCGATGGGCGTCGCCCGCTTCAATCAGGGTGTGGCGCGCTACATCGGCGGGTTGGCTGATGCTGGGGTGGCTTTTAAGCAACCAGGGGCTGGCGACGACGGCGAGCTGCTCACCAAACAGGCGCTGGGCGTTGCGCGGCGCGTGCTGCGGCAGGCAGTAGCGCAGGGCTAAGTCAACGTCGGATGTCTCTAGATCGAGCACGTTGTCGGTGGCGTCGATGCGGATGTCGATTTCGGGGTTGTCGCGCTGGAATGCTTCCATGCGCGGGATCAGCCACATGGATGCAAAGCTGGCCCAGGTGGTAATAGCCACGCTTTTGCGCCCGCTGGTTTGGCGGATCAGGCGCACGGCGCTGTCGATGCGCTCTAGCGCAGGTGTCACCGCGCGCTGCAGCTGGGCGCCGGCGCTGGTCAGCTCTACCGCGCGGGTGTGGCGCAGAAACAGGGCGACACCCACTTCGTCCTCCAGGGCCTGGATTTGGCGGCTGACGGCGGATTGGGTGAGTGCCAGCTCCTCAGCCGCGGCGCGGAAGTTGAGGTAGCGCGCCACGGCCAAAAAGGCGCGCAGGTGGCCGACGGCAATGGGGCGGGTGCGTAGCAGCGAGGGCGGCAGGGCGGCGTCTGGCATGGTGGGCGTGCTGGGGTGGGGCCGCGGCAGGCGGGCGCCCCGGCAAAAGACCATTCTCGGGCTTTCTGCCGCTGGACAGCGGGCACACGCCTGCTTTGCGGGCGTGTGCAGGCGGTCTGTGGCGATAAGCACACATCAGGCACTGGCGCCGAGCAGGGCTGGTGTTTTGCAAGCTCTTGATTTGATAGCTGCTGGCGCCCATTGGATGGACGCTATCTGCCAAAAACATCTAAATTTAGGGTAAACCATTAATGCGGTCGCCGCATGGATAGCGCTGTTTTTATTCATTGGACGGCGATTGCACTACGTAGGAAGATACGCATAAGGGTTAACCCGGCGTTGCAAAACGATGCTGCGGTGGGCCCATTGACTGATTTATCACACAGGATTTCATCATGGCAATGACTGCATCTCACGTTTTGTCCGCTGGCACCATCGCTGCTGCTGGCGCTGTTCGCGCATCGGGCCGCCCTGCTTCGGCAGCGGCTGAGATGTGCAGTCTGCCGGTTGGCCAGGCTGCCAGCTTTGTGCCCAGGCGCGATGTGGTGCTGCGTGTCTCGAAAGGCCAAGCCTGGGTTACCCTGGGCGTGGGCATGACCAACGAAGGTGGCCTGAAGTCGGGCGACCAGATTGTGCAAGCAGGCCAGACCATGGTGCTCAAAGCTGGGCAGTCGGTGGTGATCGAAGGCAAGAGCCAAGAGCCGTTGGTCTACCACTTCCCCAAGGATCCGAACGCACAGCCTAATTTGCTAGAGCAAAAGCGGAGCTGGTTTAGCCGGTTTCAGTGGGGCAAAACCGACGGCAGCATGCTCTACAACATTTGATAGAGTGAGTGGCAAATACAGCGCTTGATACGTCGTTGCGGCGGTTAGCCGTGGCGCAGCTGCTGTTCTCACTGCCAACGCCTCGTCTCCAACGCTGACTTCGCCGTTTAGCAAGCCGTCGTTTGAACACCCCAGCAGCCTGCCTTGTGCAGGCTGCTTTGTTGAGTTCTGTGAGATTTGTGGGTGTGTGGATGCGGGCGCTGGGGCTGGGCGCGATAATCGGCTGGTTTTGTTTGTGATTTTTACCCCATGACTGCACCACTCGACCTCATCATCATGGCTGCCGGCAAAGGCACGCGCATGAAAAGCCGCCTGCCCAAGGTTTTGCAAAAGCTGGCGGGCCGCCCGTTGTTGCAGCATGTGCTCAGCACGGCGGGCCAGCTCAAGGCGCGATCAGCCGTGGTGGTAACAGGGCACGGTGCTGCAGAAGTAGAAGCTGCTATCGCCTCTCAGTCGGGTGCTAACGGTCAGTTTGATCTGAAATTTGTACGCCAGGAGCCTCAACTGGGTACCGGCCACGCTGTGCAGCAGGCCGTGCCTGCGCTAGAGGGCGATGGCATGGCCATCGTGCTGTCGGGCGATGTACCGCTGACTCAGGCCGATACCTTGCAGGCGCTGGTGGATGCTGCGGGCAGCGACAAGATGGCGCTGTTGACAGTCACCATGCCTGACCCCAGCGGCTACGGTCGTATTGTGCGCAACGATGCGGGCACGGTGCAGCGCATCGTCGAGCAAAAAGACGCGAATGAGGCCGAGCGCGCGATCACCGAGATATACAGCGGCATCATGGCCGTGCCTGCCAAGCATCTGACCAAGTGGCTGGCAAACTTGAATAACAACAACGCCCAAAGCGAGTACTACCTGACCGATATCGTCGCGATGGCGGTGGCCGACGGCGTACCTGTGGTGGGCCACCGCATCAGCGATGTGCTGCAAGTGGCAGGCGTGAATAGCCCGTTGCAACTGGCTGAGTTAGAGCGCGCCCACCAGTTGCGCGCCGCCAGGGCGTTGATGGAGCAAGGCGTGCGCCTGGCTGATCCAGCGCGCTTTGATGTACGTGACGACATGCGCGGCTCGCCGGCCCAGCTGGTTTGCGGCCAAGATGTGGGCATTGACGTGGGTTGCATCTTTACCGGCAAGGTGGCGATTGGCGACGGTGCGCAAATTGGCGCTTACTGCCATATCAGCAACGCCACGATTGCCGCAGGGGCCGTGATCCATCCCTTTACCCATATCGACGGCGAGAAGCTGGGTGCCAGCGTGGGCGAGGGTGCCTTGATTGGCCCGTTTGCCCGCCTGCGCCCCGGCGCACAACTGGGGCGCGAGGTGCATATAGGCAACTTTGTCGAGGTGAAAAACTCCACCCTTGCCGATGGGGCCAAGGCCAACCACCTGGCTTACTTGGGCGACGCTACGGTGGGCGAGCGCGTGAACTATGGCGCGGGCAGCATTACCGCGAATTACGATGGTGCCAACAAGCACCGTACGGTGATCGAAGCCGATGTACATATAGGCAGCAACTGCGTGCTGGTGGCCCCCGTCACCATTGGCGCGGGAGGCACGGTGGGAGGCGGATCGACTATCACCAAAAGTACCGAGCCTGGCGCCCTCAGTGTGGCGCGTGGCAAGCAAATCAGCATCGCCAATTGGGCTCGTCCGGCTAAGAAGGCGCTGTAAAAAACTCTGCACAGTTGTGCATTAAAAAAGCCCGCTTGTTGCAAGCGGGCTTTTTGTTGGATGCGATCTGTTAAACATTACCTGCCGTGGCTGGTGCGCCGCTGGCCAGCTGGGCCAGGTGCTCGGCGCTGATGGGCTCCAGCTCTTGTGTGGCGCTAGACGTTCGGGGCGCGCCCTTGGCTTGGTCCAGCGAGCTTTCTGCTTGCTTGATCCACTCGTCCACCGACTGGTGGTACTTGGCCAGGCTGGCAATACCAATCGACACGCTGATCTGTACATCAGGCCAGTCGCGCAGGCGCCGGTTGAGCACCTGGGAGTGGATGCGGTCGGCAATCTTGTTGGCGATATCCAGGTTAACGCCAGACAGCAGCACCCCGAATGAGTCGCCACCAAAGCGGCAGGTGGCATCGCCGGGGCGCACGCAGGTGCGCAGGGTGTTGGCCACGGCGATGATCACTTCGTCGCCTGCGGTATCACCCTTGCGGCTGTTGATGTCGCGGAAGTTATCTACATCCACCACCAGCATGAAGGCAGGCAGATCCTTTTGCTTGGCGTAGTTAAACAGGCGGGCGGCTAGGTCGTTCCAATACGCGCGGCCGAAGAAGCCTGTCATGGCGTCTACACGGCGCAGCACGGTCAGCATTTGCTCTTTGTGAGCCAGGGTTTGTAGTAAGTGACTGGTGGCCATGCCTTGCGCAGTTAGGTACAAGGTCAAACCAGCGAGGCTGCCCAGCACGGCTGGCGTGCCCACGTTGTACTGGATGGCGAACGAGGTTAGCAGGCCACCAACGGCCAAGCCTGCAATGGCACCTGCTACACCTATCACCACATGGCGTGCGCTTTGCAGTGTGTAGGTGCTGTGCACGAGGATCAGCAAAATGGCCACGCTGGCCAGCAGGTTGAACTGGGAGAGCGCAATCCACAGACCGATGACAGTGCCATCGACAAAGGCAAGGATGACGTCATTGCTGTCAGAGTTGGCGCTGCGTTGAGCCAGCCACTGTGCCAGCAACGGCCACAGTACGGCGGGTACGATGACGAGTAGCCAACTGATCCAGTTCGCATTCAGCTGCCACAAGACACCTGCAGCAGCCAATGCGCAGGCAGCGATAAAGACGATACGTCCCCAATGGCCGCGTTGTTGTGTGCTATCCATCTTGTCCATCTCAACCCTCGCTATCTCAGGCGGAAGCGCCTGCTGTGCAGAGGTTTCTTGAAAAGCGCCATAGAGTTACTAGTTGAAACCTCTGCAGCAAGTATGAAGCCTCGCTATTGCATCGGCAAGGACATTCAAGACAGTTACATCTATCGTCTGACAAGCGGGGTATTTCCGCAGCGTAGTGGACATGCACATTCACCAACAACATGTGCAGATGCAGCATGAGAGGGGTTCATCCGTGTTTGGTGTAGCAAAAGCTCGCACTGGGATGAGTTCTTACGGGTGAAACTAATCTGTTTCTTATAGATGCTATGTATATAGCTATAAAAAACATAGCAATTCTTTTGCTTAATGAATGGTGCTGTGCATTAGTGCGCTAACCTTTGTTTGCAATGATGAAGTGTGTTTGCTGTGGCTATTGTGCTTCTGGGTGCGGATGGTTGCGCGTGGGCTCAAAGTATTTAGTGCTGCAAATGTGGCCCTTTGAGCAAAGGGATACTGGTTGCAAATTTGCTGCGTTTGGTAGCGAAATAGGCTTTGACGTTGCGCACATTGGCCTGTGATGTGAAAAGCCTTTGCGCGAGCGCCAAGTAGGCAGGCATATCGTGTGCATACACCATTAGCACAAAGTCTGGCCCGGGGCTGACGCGCCAGCATTGCTGCACGCTTTCGTGGCTGATGACCATGCTTTCAAACGCATCCAGCTCCTCGGCGCCTTGGCGATCCAGGCTGACTTCCACAATCGTGAACAGCCCAAAGCCTTGCAGGCGCGCTAGCCCGTCGCATGACAGGATGGCCACCTGCGCCTCAATCAAGCCCAAATCACGCAGCCGCTTGATGCGCCGCAAGCAGGTAGGCGGCGAGACATGCACCCGCTCGGCCAGCGCCTGGTTGCTGGTAGCGGCATCGCGCTGCAAAGCGTCAAGCAGTTGCAGGTCGATGATATCGAGTGTGAAATCGTTTAAATTATCTGTCATTTTGAAATAATATTTCACTCAATGAATTATGAGAAATAATATTACAAAATAACCATAAATAAGATGTGAAATTTCATGGCGACCTGCCTACACTCTGCCCATCAACCAAGGAGTGAATCGTTATGTGTGGCATTGTGGGTGCAGTCTCTACGCGCAATATCGTCCCGGTGCTGGTGCAAGGCCTGCAGCGGCTGGAATACCGGGGCTATGACTCGTGCGGTGTAGCCGTGCATGGCGCCAGCCTGGAGGGTAACCAAGGCGCTGGCTTGCATCGCGCTCGCAGCACTGCCCGCGTGGCCGAGCTAATGGAGCAAGTCACCAAGGAGCATCTGCAAGGTGCCACCGGAATTGCCCACACGCGCTGGGCGACACACGGCGCGCCTGCCGTGCACAATGCACATCCCCACTTCAGCGTAGGCCCCGGCGTGGCAGATATCAGCGCCCCAGGCCGCGTAGCCTTGGTGCACAACGGCATTATTGAGAACCATGAAGCTCTGCGCAGACAGCTGCAAGCCAAGGGCTACCAGTTTTTGAGCCAGACTGATACTGAAGTTATCGCGCATCTAGTAGATAGCTATTACAGCGGCGACCTGTTTGAAGCTGTGCAAGCGGCGATCAAGGAGCTGCGTGGCGCCTTTGCCATTGCGGTGATGCACAAGGACGAACCCAACCGTGTGGTGGGTGCGCGTGCTGGTTCGCCCTTGATTCTGGGCGTGGGTAAAAACGAAAACTTCTTGGCCAGCGATGCCATGGCGTTGGCGGGTGTGACGGACCAGATCGTTTACTTGGCTGAAGGCGATATGGTTGATTTGCAAATTGGCCGTTACTGGATCGTGAACGATGCAGGCAAGGCCATGGATGAGACGCAGCGCCCTGTTAAAACTGTGCACGCACACAGCGGCGCGGTCGAGCTGGGGCCCTACCGTCACTACATGCAAAAAGAGATCTTTGAGCAACCCCGCGCGATTGCCGAAACGCTGGAAGGCGTACACAGCGTGGTGCCTGAGCTTTTTGATGGTGCTGAAGGTGCAGCGGCCTGGCGCGTTTTTAAAGAAATCGACAATGTGCTGATCTTGGCCTGCGGCACTAGCTATTACAGCGGCTGCGCCGCCAAGTACTGGATAGAAGGCCTGGCAGGCATCCCCTGCAATGTCGAGGTGGCCAGCGAATACCGTTACCGCAAAAGTGTGCCCAACCCCAAAACTCTGATCGTCACCATTAGCCAATCCGGCGAGACCGCCGACACTTTGGCCGCACTGCGCCACGCGCAAAGCCTGGGCATGACGAACACGCTCACCATTTGCAACGTGGCCACCAGTGCCATGGTGCGCGAATGCAAGCTGGCCTACATCACCC
>JAVXMM010000072.1:0-19664 GCA_036646255.1 Comamonas sp. | reverse complement strand
GGCCTACGCTTTTAAAGCCCAGCCCCTCATGCAAGCTGATTGAGCCCGCATTAGCCGCATCAATCGCACCGACCAAGGCGTGCACATTGTTGCGCTGTGCCTCGGCAATCACTGCTTGCATCAGGCGCTTGCCCAGTCCTTTGCCGCGCTGGTCGTTACGCACATAGACGGAATGCTCCATGGTGTATTTATAGGCAGGGTAGGCACGAAAAGCGCCGTAACTAGCAAAACCCAGCAACTCGCCCGCAGCATTCTCCAGCCCAATCACTGGGTAATTGCCCTGCTGCTTCGCGGCGAACCAGGCCAGCATGCTCTCGGCTGTGCGCGCCTTGTAATCGTACAGCGCAGTGCTGTGGATGATGGCGTCGTTAAAAATGGCCAAGATCGCCGCCGCATGGCGGTCGTGCGTGCAGTGCAGCTGTTTAAGTTCACTCATAGGGGTTCCGCGGGAAATATCTTCCCATCCATTTGATCAGTGGCAATTATCAATCGAGGCAGTGTGAAAACGCAGAGTCTAAGCTGCGCAACGCTCCAGCAAGCTGGCCACTAGCCTGCGGAAGGCGAGCGTAGCAACGCCATGGTATGCAGATCAAAATACATGTTATCAACGCAAAATGCGTCGCGTAGCAGGCCATCGTGCACAAAGCCCATACGCTCATACAGCGCTATGGCGCGGATATTGTCCGCACGCACGCTGAGCTCGATACGGGTAAATCCATACGCCAACGCCGCATTGACGGCGGCCTGCATCAAGCGCTGCCCAATGCCTTGCCCGCGCACGATGGGCAGTAAGCCCATCCCCAGCATGCCCACATGGGCGCGAGCCTGGCCATGCACTGGTTGAATGCTGCACCAGCCACTGACCTGACCATCTACCAGGGCCACGTAGTATGGCTGTGCATGATCGACATACGCTTGCAGGTAGCCGCGCATCACTGCTGGCTCGGGCGCATGTTGCGATGCGAGGTAATGCTTCTCGCGCGCAACGCAGTCAAACACCTGCCACAGCGCATCAAAATGCGAGGGCTGCAGGCTCACTATGTCGGTATTCATGGGGCCGTGGCTTACAGGGTTCTGCGCAGCGCCTCAAAAAACAGCGTGGATTGCAAGCGCTCTGCATTCGCTTGCTTGGCCACACGCGCCGCCAGCTGCGGATCGCAAGGCGCCAGCGGCATACCGGTGGACTGGGCCAGCACCTGGGCTTGGCAGGCACGCTCCAGGTAGTAGAGGTCGTCAAAGGCGTAATCCACCCGCTCACCGCACACCACAATCCCGTGGTTGCCCAAAAAGCTGATATCTGCCCCCTGCATGGCATGCGCAATGCGCTCGCCCTCCGTACCATCTAGGGCAAAACCGTTGTAGGCCTGATCCACCGCCACCCGGCCATGAAAGCGCATGGCGTTTTGCGACAAGCAGGTGTCCAGCATGCGCTGCGTCGTCAACGTAAGCGCTGTGGCGTACGGCATATGCGTATGCAGCACACAGGTTTTGCGCGCCACGCGATGGACTGCCGCATGGATAAACATGGCCGTAGGCTCCACCGCATGGCGGCCTGCAACCACTTGGCCTGCTGCATCAACCACCACCACATCGTTGGCCAGCACCTCGCTCCACATCAGCCCGCGTGGGTTGAGTAGAAAGTGCTCGCCGTCGGGCAGCGCCACGCTGAAATGGTTGCAAACGCCCTCGCCCAACCCATAATGCGCCGCGGCACGCAGGGCCAAGGCCAGATCAGCGCGCATTTGGCACACAACGGGGTCGTTAAAGAGCGGGTGGCTGGGCTGTTCGTGGTGAGCGTTCATGGCATTGTGTGGTGGTGGCGGGGCTTCGTCAGTATGTGAGCTTGCCTTGCTGACGGCAACTGCGCAAGCGGACGCGTGACAGCTACCCACTTGATCCACAATCGTTGCCCTCTGTTAGATCTTGATCTCCATAAAAACAAACCTAGCGCCCGCCAGTATTAGATGCATCGCTATCAATGCAGATGCGCCAGAGCAATGCTCACTCACCCAGCCCCGCATAAACCGCATCCCGCACCTGTGCCACCAGGGCACCAGACATGCCTTCAAAAGCGGTGTTGGTGAGCAAAATCACGCTCAACTGCTTATCAGGGTCTACAAACCAGTTATGGCCGTAGGCACCGCCCCACTGCAGGCTACCAGCGCTTTGAGGGGTGCCGCTGGCGGCAGGATCGACCAACACGGCCCAGCCGTAGCCAAACCCCCAGCCAGGGCCTTGGGTTTGTGCCTGGGGGCCGACATGGTCGCGCACCATGCGTGCCACGGTAGCGGGTTGTAGCAGGCGGTGCTCACCTTTCTCTCCAACGGCGCTGGTGCGTATGGATTCCAGCAATTTCAAATAGTCGTCCGCCGTGCCCAACATGCCTGCCCCACCTGATGGGAAGGCCTTGGCGTTGAATGCGCGCTCAGGAGCAAAGCGCACGGCCACACCAATCTCTGGTGGCAGCGGTACATCCATATTGCTAGTCATGCGCAATGGCGGCTTCCCATCCGCATACGGCGTGGCCAGGGGCTGATGGCGGCTGGCGACAAACTGGGTGTGCTTCATGTGTAGCGGCTGGGTGACCAGGCGCCGCACCGTCTGCGGCAAGCTGTCGCCACTGGCTTTGGCGATTACTGCACCCAGTACATCAATGCCCAGTGAGTAACGCCATTGCGATCCCGGCGCAAAGTACAGCGGCGCTTGGGCCAAGCGGTGCAGGTTGTCTGGCAGGCTAATGGGCGTGTTATCCAATCCATCCGAGATACCCAGCCTTGCATAAACGCCGTCTGGTCCTTCTGTAAAACCATAACCCAGCCCTGATGTATGTGTGACCAATTGGTGCACGGTGATGCTGGGCGGATGCCCACTGGCATCGGCAGCGGCTAAACGCGGGCGGAAATCCGGCAGGTATTGGGTGACCGGCGCATCCAAGTTCAGCTTGCCCTGCTCCACCAAGCGCATCGCCGCCGCGGTGACGATGGGTTTGCTCATAGATGCCAGCCGGAACACGCTGCCCGGCTGCATGGGGATGCGCGCCTCTCGATCGGCATAACCCACGGCTTGGCGATACAGCACCTGCCCGCCTTGAGCGACCAGCACCACCGCGCCAACAATGCGCGCATGCCCCACCGCGTCGTTCAGCACCGGATTTAAGGCCGCGGCCATTTTTGCTTTTTTAAGCAATAAATGCTCTCCAGCATCCAGCTGGACTGCATTACTAGCTACGCTTGTAATAGCAATTACAGCGCCAGCTAGTAATCGGCTGCTTGGTGATATCAGGTTTTTCATACACAAGGCTCTCACTAAAAACTGAAGTGTGAGCGCCTTCACAGTAAAGAAAAATAGTGCAACACTTCACCCATCGTGAAGGAATACTTAATGAACGAGCGTGAACAGCTCCACGCACTGAGCACCTTTGGTGTGGTTGCACGGCTGCGCAGTTTTACCCAGGCCGGCAACCAGCTGGGTATCAGTGCATCGGCCGTATCGCAACAGCTGCGCAAGCTAGAAGCCCAACTAGGCGTGCGCCTGCTACAGCGCACCAGCAGGCAGGTGTCTGTCACCGAGGCCGGTGAACAATTGCTGCGCGATGTAAGCCCATCGCTAGACCAACTGCAACTGGCAATGCAACGCGTACGCGCCAGCCACGACACGCCTTCTGGCCTGCTGCGTATCAACACATCTCGCCTGGCGGCCGGCTTGCTGATCGACCCGCGTGTGGATCTGTTTTTGGAACGCTACCCGCGCATCCAGCTAGAGTTGTTTACTGACGACACGTTTGCAGACATCGTGCAAGACGGCTTTGATGCGGGCATACGGCTGGGCACTTTCTTGGCCCGCGATATGGTGTCACTGCCGCTAGACCAAGGCCAGTGGGAGGCTGTAGTCGCCAGCCCTGCCTACTGGCAGCAACACGGCCTGCCACAAACACCGGCCGATCTAACCCAGCACGATTGCATCCGCTTTCGCCTGGCTGGCAGCAAACGCTTTGTGCCGTGGGTATTTGTGGTCGATGGACATGAGCAACAAGTGGAGACCAACGGACGCTTGATTTACTCGGACGACGCCTACGTCACCCGTGCTGCCTGCCAAGGCTATGGTGTGGCGCACAAGTTCGTCAACAGCATTCAGGCCGAGTTGGCCGCTGGGCGGTTGGTGCCGGTGTTGCAGGCTTTCGAGCGGCCTTGGTCAGGCTTTCATATCTACTACCCGGCGCGCAAACTCATGCCGCCCAAGCTGCGGGTGTTTATAGATTTTTTGCGCGAGCCCTTGCTGGGCGCGCCTTAACTCGGACAATAAAAAAGCAGCCCATAGGCTGCCTTTTTATTGGTATTGTTTTAATCGCGGTTGGCAATTACTTAATCAGCGGTGCACCAGTTTTTGCCTGCACTTCGTCAAAGCTCACCTCAGGGGCCAGCTCTACAATTTTCAGGCCTTCGGGCACCACGTCAAACACGCCCAAGTCGGTAATGATGCGGTCCACCACACCTACGCCAGTCAGCGGCAGGGTGCATTCTTTCAAGATTTTCAGGTCGGTAGTGCCGTCCTTCTTCTTGGCTACGTGCTCCATCAACACAATCACGCGCTTGACGCCAGCTACCAAGTCCATAGCACCACCCATGCCCTTGACCATCTTGCCGGGGATCATCCAGTTGGCCAGGTCGCCCTTTTCGGACACTTGCATGGCACCCAGGATAGACAGGTTGATCTTGCCGCCGCGAATCATGGCGAACGACTGGTCAGAACCAAAGATCGACGAGCCGGCGATAGTCGTCACGGTTTGCTTGCCGGCGTTGATCAGGTCGGCATCGATCTGGTCTTCGGTCGGAAAGGGGCCAATGCCCAGCATGCCATTTTCGGACTGCAGCCACACTTCTTTATTGCCGGTGTGGTTGGCTACCAAAGTGGGGATGCCAATGCCCAGGTTGACGTAGAAGCCGTCTTCGAGTTCTTGCGCCGCGCGTGCGGCCATTTGGTCTTGGGTCCAAGGCATGTCAGGCTCCTGCTTTCTCAGTGATCGTGCGCTTTTCGATGCGCTTCTCGGGCGTGGCATTCAGCACCATACGGTGCACGTAGATGCCAGGCAAGTGGATTTCGTCAGGCTTCAATTCACCTACTTCGACAATCTCTTCCACTTCCACAATGCAGACCTTGCCGCAGGTCGCTGCTGCAGGGTTGAAGTTGCGGGCCGTCAGGCGGAACTGCAGGTTGCCACTCTTGTCGGCGCGCCAAGCTTTCACCAAGGCCACGTCAGCGACGATGGAGCGCTCCATCACATAGGTTTCGCCGTCAAAATCACGCAGCTCTTTGCCTTCAGCTACTTGCGTGCCTACGCCGGTCTTGGTGAAGAAGGCGGGGATACCGGCACCGCCAGCACGCATCTTCTCAGCCAAGGTGCCTTGGGGGGTAAATTCCAGCTCCAGCTCACCGGCCAGATACTGGCGCTCGAACTCTTTGTTCTCGCCCACGTAGCTGGCGATCATTTTTTTGATCTGACGTGTCTCAAGCAGCTTGCCCAGGCCGAAGCCATCAACACCGGCATTGTTAGATGCAATGGTCAGGTCTTTGACGCCCGAATCCTTTAGCGCTTCAATCAACGCCTCCGGGATACCGCACAGGCCAAAGCCACCTACGGCCATCAGCTGCTGATCTGCGACCACGCCCTTGAGCGCTTCTGCCGCATTGGGATAGATTTTGTTCACACTTGTCTCCTGTCAACGAAGGTCTTCACTCGCGGATCAAGCATACTACGTATTAGGATACGTAGTATTTCGTAAAGGGGACAATTTTTGCCATGGGAGTAACCAAGCTCGACTATCAACAAGCATTCGATATGGCCCCGGTGGGCCTGGTGGTTTCGCGCCACCGTGTCATGGTCGATTGCAATGAACAGGTGTGTGCCATGTTCCGCACCTCGCGCGAGCTGATGATTGGGGAGTCGTTCCAGATTCTCTACCCCAGCGCGGACGAATTTGAGCGGCTAGGCAAGCGCATTGCGCCTATCTTGAACGCGCACGGCCTCTACTCCGACAACCGCATCATGAAGCGCGCCAATGGCGAGATGTTTTGGTGCCATGTGATGGGCCGCGCCTTTAACCGCGCTGATCCGCACGAAGGCGGGGTGTGGAGCTTTGAAGACCTGAGCGCCCTGCGCCCCGTACGTGCCGAGTTGACCGCCCGCGAGCGCGAAGTAGCCGCGCGCCTGCTGGAGGGCATGACCAGTAAAGAGATTGGCCGTTGCCTAGACATCAGCCACCGCACCGTTGAGATCTACCGCACCCGTTTGATGCGCAAATACGGCGCAGCATCATCGTCGGAGCTAGTACAAAAGCTGCTGGCAGGCGGAAGCTCTCTCGACATTGTTTTGGGGCCGGATGAGGCGTAGCCTCAGGGCAAAGGGCAGAAAACCTCTGCCCTGGTCCAGCTGCTAGATCACAATTTGCAGTATGGAGCGTTCGCTGCTCACGATCAGGGTTTTGTCATCGAAGGCATGCAATGCAAAAACATAGTTCAGCACGCCCGGTAATGCGCCCAAACGAATACCCAACTGGTGTGGCCCCTGCTGCCCGGCCACCACACGCAATGCACCGTCTGGCCCCACTGCGTGAATCACCGAGCCACCACCCTGAAAGTCATACAGCGTAGAAGTCACAAAAATCTGACCTGACGGGGCGATGGTGATTTTTTCCGTGCCGCCGCTATTAGTACTGTTGTCGTCGCCCCAAATTTTGATCGGCTCCGCAGTTTTGTGATCTATGCGATACACACCTGCACGCAGGCTATAAAAATACACCCGCCCCAATGTATCAACGCTGATGTCATTCCACAGTTGCCACCAGGCTTGCAAACCTGTAAATGGCGGCTCAAGCACCTGACCGGCATTACCAAAAAACGTTGTTACCTCACCCCCAGGGCTAATACAACGAATGGTTTGTCCGTACCACACACGCAGCAATTTTTTACCCCCGGTAATCACTGCACCGGTAGGTTTCTCGTACTCAAAAAATGGGGTATCCAGTACCCATAGATTGCCTAGGTGGTCAAAGCAAAGACCACGCGGGACAGCGAAGCGGGCCTTAGTGGCCGGGCCATCTGCAAAGCCTTTTTCATTGCGATCACCCGCATACTGAACCAACGTGCCATCGGGTCGTAGCTGAATGATCGCGGAGCCCTCGGCGTAGTAGAGGTTGTCGTTGGTATCGGCAATAAATTGCTGCAGCCCCATAGGCAGCTTTCCAGCGAGTGTAGTCACCTGCCCGTTCGGTGTGATCTTCCTCACCAGTTGCTGCGTCACTTGAGCGCCTGCTTCTGTCTTGGAATCAAAGTCCAACACGTACACAGCTCCTTGGGCGTTCACAGCAATCGCATCGACATTGCCGTTAAAACGTGCTTCGGAGCCTGCGCCATCGACCAGGGTATGCACATTGTTGGCGCCAACCCAGGAGCTAACCTCTCTCGTTCGTGGATTCACCCGGCGCAAGGCTGCTGAGCTTTCCCCCACCAATAGATCTCCCCCGGGCAGGCCAATCAGGGCACGAGGCCGCTGAAAACGCACCGCATCACCCACACCGTCTTGCACACTCCAAACATCCAAGTTCTCTTCGCGAATGCCTGCCACCGGAGTGATCACCCCTTCCAAAGTCACATGAACGACCCGGCTGTCCTCTAGTGCATAAAACGATGTCGCACTGGCTTGCACCAAACTGTGGACCAAGACACGCGACTCGTAGTTGTCAGGGTTGGAAATGCTGCTTACCTGACCATCCAGTGTCACACGCCGAAAATAGCCATTGTCAAAAGCCATTAGCGTACCGTCTGCCTGCGCAAGCAGTTGGCGCAAATCTCCAAAGCCCGCTGCACTGCCTTGCCCATCGCGCCAAACCGGCAGCACACCCTGCTGACCTGCCACGGTCTGAACTTGACCTGCGGCAGTGAGCCTGCGAATCGTAATTGACTCCCACTCGCCAAGCACTCCGCCTTTGTCTATGAAGTAAATGCTGCCATCGGCACCAAGCACGGGGGAATAGAGAAACCCAAATCGCGCTGCAGCAGCTGGCCCGTCTTGGTAACCCATTTCTTCAGGATTGCCAGCCACCAAAGCCCAAGTCGCGCCGTTTTGGCGGTAGATGCAGTTCCACGCGAATGCGTACAGCTGCCCGAATGCATCTTTGACAAACTTCAGTTCAGATTGATGGATGGGTGACAGCTCGTAACTCACCTGCGCGTCTTGCGTAATCTTGGCAAAACTACTTCCGGTTGGTGCATAAATGGTGCCGTCTGGGCTGATGCTCAAACTCCAATTATTCGAGGGCAAGCGCGCCTCTGCGCCCACCCCCGCCAGCAAACCACCGCCTCCCAGCTGCCCTGCCAGTAGATATATGCCTGCGTCACGAACCACCGGTAGAGGCGTCGGCACCTCGTCACTGCTTGAGCCACCGCCGCAACCCGTAAGTGACAAGGCGCTGCCGCCCGCAAATGCCAAAAATCCGCGCCTTGTATGGATAAAATCCGCGCCAGTGACAGGGGTCACTTGTCTCGTTGTATTGATCTGCAAAGCCATCTGCTCTATCTATGGAGTGAGTGGATATGCAGAAACTATATCGCAGCAAAGCTTTTATAGAAATAATGGATTGCAGCGATCACTTGTAATGACACTGCAATACCCTGCGCTCTCTACTCAATGCAGCTTCATACGCCCGGACACGCGCTGCTGCAGCAAGCGCGCCAGTGCCAGCACCGCAGTCTTGCCTACACCCAAGATGGCACGGTGGTGCATCAGGTGCAGCGACATGTACATCCACTTTGCGAGCAGGCCTTGGACAAAGAAATTTTTGCCAGATAAGCCGCCCATCAAATTACCCACGCCCTTGTTGTCGCCCAGCGATACCAGTGAGCCAAAGTCTTGGTACTGAAAAACGCCGTCGTAGCTGCCTTGGCGCAAGTAAGCGTGCAGCACTTTGGCCAAATACGTTCCTTGCTGATGCGCAGCCTGGGCACGCGCGGGAACAGTTTTGCCATCTACCCAGGGTGTAGCGGCACAGTCGCCCATGGCGTAGATGTTCGCGGCGCTGGTTCGCAGGTGGTCGTCCACCACAAACTGGTTGATGCGGTTTACCTCCAGCCCTAGCTGCGTGTTGGCATCTGCCGCTTTAATGCCTGCGGCCCAGACGATCATGTCTGCGGGCAGCTCGCCGCCAGGGGTGATGACCTTGCCTTTTTCTAGCGCCTGCACGCGGGTGCTGGTCAGCACACGCACGCCTTTGCGCTCAAGTGCGGTGGCAGCTTGCTCGGATATGCGGGGCGGTAGACCACCCAAAATGCGCTCGCCGCCTTCAACCAGCGCAATATCCAACCTGAAACGCTGGCTGCTAGAGAGGCTTTGCAAGAACATGTTGTGCGCCTCGAGCAGCTCGGCTGACAACTCCACACCCGTGGCGCCCGCGCCCACAATGGCGACGGACAGTGAGCGTGGCTCGGCATAAGACGCATGAGCGCAAGCGTTCAACCAGTCTTCATGAAAGCGCTGCGCATCACGTACGCTCTCCAGCAAATAGGCGTTCTCAATACCCGGCGTCCCGAAGGAGTTGGAGCCACTGCCCACAGCCAGCACCAGCTTTTGGTAGCTGACGATGCGCTGCGGCACCACCTCTTCGCCCGCCTTGTTATGCAAGGCTGCCAGGGTGATGGTTTTGGCGCCCGCATCCAAGCTGGTGAACTTACCCATCACAAAGCTAAAACCATTGCGCCGCGCCAACACGGTGTAGGACAGGCCTTCCTGGTGGGCATCCAACGTACCCGCTGCGACCTCATGCAAGGTGGGCTTCCAGATGTGAAAGGGCATGCTGTCCACCAGCAGCACACGCTCACGCCCATCTTTGCCCAGCTTGCGGCCTAGTTGTGCGGCCAGCTCCAGGCCACCAGCGCCGCCGCCTACCACCACGATGTCATAGTGCATATCTCAACCCTTTTCTTTAACGTATTTACAGCCTTTGTCTCTTATTCAGGTCGTAAAAACGCTCTCCGTAGGTGCCGCAGCAGATACGTACCAATGTAAACAGATTTACACACTTTGGCTGCACGCGATCGCATACCTTACAAGCGCTATCGCCTCAGCAAAAATGCGTGCTATACATTCCCGCTGCCTATACTGGTAGCCATGCCTCACCACCCTGCCTTGACCTTGCTTGCCCCCAATTTGTGGAGCACACAGCATCGCCTGTCCGTACAAGGCCTGCCGGTACGCACCCGCATGACAGTGGCGCGCTTGGCGGGCAGCCAGCTGTGGTTGCACTCGCCCGTGCCGCCCACACCTGCGTTGCGCGATGCTTTGGATGCGCTTGGCACCGTAGCGTTTGTGGTGGCACCCAACCGCATGCATCACCTGTATGCAGGTGATTGGCTGGCCCATTACCCGCAGGCACAACTGTGGGGTGCGCCCGGGCTGGCGGCCAAGCGGCCTGATTTGCCCAACCTTCGCAGTTTACCTAGCCAGATGGGCAATACTACGCCCGCCGAATGGCTAGGTGCCTTGGCGTTGCACGGCTTTGGCGGCATTCCGCTGCTGAATGAATCGGTTTGGTTGCACCAGCCAACAGGCAGTTTGATCGTCACCGATTTGCTGCAGTACTACCCACAAGATCTCTCGCTATCTGCCAAGTTGTTTAACGCTTTAAACGGCACGCGCAGCCACTTGGCCATGCCGCGCGCAGTGCGCTTTTCCATCAAAAACAAAGCGGCTGCCCGTGCGAGCGCAGCCGCTATTTGCCAGTGGCCGGTAGAGCGCATTGTGCTGGCGCACGATACGGTCATTGCCCAAGATGCCGCCGGGCAGCTGCGTGCTGCACTGGCGTTTTTGGTTGATTAAGCTGCTAATTTAATAGCTACCAACACATAGCAAATGGGCGCTATCGGCCAAACTAGCTTGAGAGCCTAAACGATTCCAGATGGATGCTGGTCTCGCTATTGCTAATACCTTTGATCAGGCGAATGCGCTCCAGTACGCGTGACAGCTCCTCCAGGCTCGCCACCTGCAACTCAGCCAGCAGATCCCAGCGGCCATTGGTGCTGTGCAGCGCGGCCACGCCCGGGTCGCCCAGCAGCGAAGCCATCACACGGCGCGTATCGTTGCCCTCTATGGCGATGCTCATCCAGGCGCGCAGCACATCAGGCTCGGCGTCCGGGCGTAGACGCACGGTGTAGCCAACAATCTGGCCATCGCGCTGCAAGCGCTCCATCCGGTTGGTAACAGTGCCGCGTGACACGCCTAGCTTGCTAGCCAGGGTGGCTAGGCTTTCGCGGGCATTTTGGCGCAACAAGGCGATCAGGGCTTGGTCAGTATTGTCCATTTGCTCAATTGGAATTAGCGTTTTGCGCAATTGTCTGCCATTTTCTAACCATTTTGCCGCTTTGCTTTGACCTCAGGCTTGGGCACACTGATGGTACATACAGCAGCTGCGGCAAGAAGCGCTCTGCATTTACACAACAACCAGGAGTACAACATGCCCACCATCGACACTATCACCCGCCACCAAGCTGCCAGCCAACAAGCCCTGCAGCCCGTCGATTTTTTAAGCACGCAAGCCGCCGCCGAGCTAGTGCAAACCGTAGGCCTAGTAGACTGCCTGCGCGGCTTGGTCGCTGCACTGGAGGAAGACTTTGCACGCTGGGCCGATTTTGACAAATCCGCCCGCTTGGCCCAGCACACGCCGGATGGCGTGATGGAGCTGATGCCCGTTGCCGACGCCGATCACTTTGCCTTCAAATACGTTAACGGCCACCCCAAAAATCCACAGCGCGGCATTCCCTCCATCATGGCGTTTGGAGCCTTGATGCGGGCCGACACCGGTGCCCCCATACTGCTCACCGAGTTGACCCTGACCACAGCCCTGCGCACCGCCGCCACGAGTGTGATGGCCGCCAAGCGCCTTGCGCGCGCCGATAGCCGCACCATGGCGCTGATCGGCAATGGCTCGCAAAGCGAATTCCAAGCCATCGCCTTTATAGGCCTTCTGGGTGTGCAGGCCCTGCGTTTGTACGATGCAGATACTGCCGCTACCGACAAACTGGTGCGCAACCTGCAAACGCAGTTCCCTACCGTGTCAATAGCCGTTTGCACTAGCGCAGCCGATGCCGCCCAAGGCGCCGACATTGTGACCACGGTGACCGCAGACAAAACCAATGCCACCATCTTGACGCGCGCCATGGTTACCCACGGCATGCACTTGAATGCGGTTGGCGGCGACTGCCCGGGCAAGACAGAGCTGGATGCTGCCATCCTGTCTGATGCATCGGTCTTTGTAGAGTTCGCTCCGCAAAGTCGGATTGAAGGCGAGATCCAGCACATGCCTGCCGATTTTGTCGTTACTGAGTTTTGGCAAGTGCTGCAAGGCCAAGCGCCGGGCCGCCAAAGCGATGCTGAAATCACCGTGTTTGACTCGGTCGGCTTTGCGTTAGAAGATTACTCCGCCATGCGCTACATGCACGCACTAGCCCGCAAGCACGGCGTACTGCAACCGCTGGCGCTGTTGCCGCAACTAGCCAACCCCAAGGATTTGTTCAGCCTTCTGCAGCCCCAAGCTGCTCCTACATTAATCACCGTTACGCCCTGATATGACTCACCCCTGCGCTATAAATTTAATAGGCGTTCCCACCGACATCGGCGCAGGCCGCCTGGGCGCGGCCATGGGGCCTGACGCTCTGCGCGTGGCCCAGCTTGGCCCGGCCTTGTCTGAGCTAGGTTGCGAAGTACACGACCAAGGCAACCTGTCCGGCCCCGCCAACCAGCGCAAACCTCGCGATGCCGCCCACGGCAATCTACGCAATTTTGACGAAGCCGTTGCCTGGAACCGCGCCGTACACGATGCCGTACACGACGCGCTAACGGCAGGCCGCATGCCCATGATGCTGGGTGGCGACCACAGCCTGGCCGTAGGCTCAATCAGTGCCGTGGCGCGCCACTGCCGCGAAGCGGGCAAGAAGCTCTACGTACTTTGGCTGGATGCGCATGCCGACTTCAACACGCCCGAGACATCCCCATCCGGCAATGTGCATGGCATACCCGTGGCCTGCTTGTGCGGACTCGGCCCAGATTCACTCACGCAGCTAGCCGGTTTTGCGCCCGCACTCGCGTCCCAATCGCTGTGCCAGATAGGCCTGCGCAGTGTGGATGACCAGGAAAAGCACCTGATCAAAACCCACAACATCGACGTTTTTGACATGCGCGCCATTGACGAGTTGGGCATGCGCGAGACCATGCTGCGCGCCTTGGCACCACTGACCGATTGCAACCGAGCCACCACGCATTTGCATCTGAGTTTTGATGTCGACTTTCTCGACCCCGAGATCGCCCCCGGCACCGGAACCACGGTGCGCGGCGGCCCCAACTACCGCGAAGCCCAGTTATGCATGGAAATGATTGCCGATACCGGCTTGCTCGGATCAGTCGACATTGTGGAGCTGAACCCCGCCCTGGATGTGCGCAACCAAACCGCTGAGCTGGTGGTAGATTTGGTGCAAAGCCTGTTCGGAAAAAGCACCTTGGTGAAGAACATTCGCCGTTGAGGCATCAGTCAACTGAATTAGCTCAACCCGTTGCAGCCGGACTACCATCCAATTGCGGAAAACACTGACAGCCACGCCCTACCCATGGCGTTGTAATACGGGGCCAGGAGTCGAAGCCCCTGGGTTGATATGACACAAGCCAGTTATTTTTCTCAATGAAAGACTTGGCTATATTTAATCGCCAAATGATTGCTTCAGTATTTATTGGAAATAATAATAAGACCTGTCGATTGTTAGCTTCAGTATCTAGGCATGGCGCTTAGTCGCTCGAAGATTCCCACCATTCACGTTGAACTGGAGATTCCATGACGTCTGAATCCAAGTGCCCCTTCCATGCAGGCCAAAACAGCGAAACCGCAGCCAAAGGCAACGGCACTACCAACAAGGACTGGTGGCCCAACCAGTTACGTGTGGATTTGCTCAGCCAACACTCCAGCAAAAGCAACCCACTGGGCGCAGACTTCAACTACGCTGATGAATTCCAGAAGCTCGATTATGAAGCTGTCAAGCGTGACCTGCGTGCACTGATGACCGACTCGCAAGACTGGTGGCCGGCCGACTTTGGCCACTACGGTCCACAGTTCATCCGTATGGCTTGGCACGCAGCTGGCACTTACCGCGTGCAAGATGGCCGTGGCGGCGCTGGCCGTGCGCAGCAACGCTTTGCACCTCTCAACAGCTGGCCCGACAACGTTAACATTGACAAATCTCGTCGCCTGCTTTGGCCCATTAAGCAAAAGTACGGCAACAAGCTGTCTTGGGGCGATTTGATGATGCTCTGCGGCAACGTGGCGCTGGAGACCATGGGCTTCCGCACCTTTGGCTTTGCCGCTGGCCGGGTCGATGCCTGGGAACCCGATCAAGACGTGTACTGGGGCGCTGAGAAAGAATGGCTGGCCCCCACCAACAACCCCAACAGCCGCTACAGCGGTGAGCGCGACTTGGAGAACCCGCTGGCTGCCGTTCAAATGGGGCTAATTTATGTGAACCCAGAAGGCCCGGACGGCAATGGCGACCCTATTGCTGCAGCTCACGACATTCGCGACACCTTCGCCCGCATGGCGATGGACGACGAAGAAACCGTGGCGCTGATTGCAGGTGGTCACACCTTTGGCAAAACCCATGGCGCAGGCCCGGCCAGCCATCTGGGCCCAGAGCCCGAAGCCGAAAGCCTCGAAGCGCAAGGCCTGGGCTGGAAGAGCAGCTTTGGCACGGGCAATGCAGGCGACACCATCACCTCCGGCCTGGAAGTAACCTGGACGCAAACCCCCGCTCAGTGGAGCAATTTTTTCTTTGAAAACCTGTTCAAGTTCGAATGGGAGCAAGAAAGAAGTCCCGCAGGTGCACTGCAATGGGTGGCAAAGGACGCTGGCGACATCATTCCCGATGCACATGGCGGCCCCAGCAAAAAGCCAACCATGCTGACCACAGACCTATCGCTGCGCATGGACCCGGCTTACGAGAAGATATCGCGCCGGTTCCTGGAGAACCCACAAGCTTTTGCAGAAGCTTTTGCCCGCGCCTGGTTCAAGCTGATCCACCGCGACATGGGTCCACGCAGCCGCTACCTGGGCCCCGAAGTGCCAAAGGAAGAGCTGATCTGGCAAGACGTGATCCCCGCCGTCAAGCACCCGCTAGTTGACGCCGCTGATGTAGCCGCGCTCAAGGCAAAGGTGCTGGCATCAGGCTTGTCTGTGCAAGAGCTGGTGGGCACGGCCTGGGCGTCTGCCTCAACCTTCCGCGGCTCAGATAAGCGCGGTGGTGCCAACGGTGCGCGCATTCGCCTGGCCCCCCAAAAAGACTGGCAAGCCAACCAGCCAGAGCAACTGGCCAAGGTACTGGCTGCGCTAGAAGGTATTCAGCGTGAGTTCAACAAGGCCGCCGACGGCGACAAGCGCATCTCGCTGGCCGATTTGATCGTGCTGGCCGGAAATGCAGGTGTCGAGAAAGCCGCCGCCGACGCTGGAGTGCAAATCACCGTGCCCTTCAACGCAGGTCGCGGTGACGCAACTGCCGAGCAGACCGATGTGGAATCCTTCCAGTATCTGGAGCCTAAGGCTGACGGCTTTCGCAACCACCTGCAAGGCAAGTTCGCAGCGCCGGCTGAAGCTCTGCTGATCGACAAAGCCCAGCTGCTGACCTTGACCGCACCCGAGATGACCGTGCTGGTCGGCGGCCTGCGCGCCATCAACATCAACACGGGCGGCAGCCAGCTCGGCGTGCTGACCCGCACCCCAGGTAAGTTGACGAACGACTACTTCGTCAACCTGCTGGACATGGACACGCAATGGAAGGCGCTGGAAGACGGTAACTACGAAGGGGTGGACCGCAAGAGCGGTGAAAAGCGCTGGACTGGTACCCGCGTGGATCTGGTCTTTGGCAGCAACGCCATTCTTCGCGCCGTGGCCGAGGTCTACGCCGAAGCAGGTGCGCAAGAAAAGATGATCAAAGACTTTGTAGCCGCCTGGGCCAAGGTAATGGATTTAGATCGTTTCGACTTGAGGAAGCAAGCATGAGCCGCTGATGCAGTCTGCTTCAGCGCATATGCCTAAACAAAAAAGCACCTTTCAAGGTGCTTTTTTTGGTTTTTTGTACCTAGCGCCCATCCAGCAGGCGCTAGCAGCTATCATTTTTCAAAAAAATGCTGCTTAGCCTTAATTGGCCACCTTTGGCTGATCCATCACGAGCTGCGCGTACAAGATGCTGAAGTACAGCGTTACATCGCCTTGCTGATCAACAAAGGTACCAATGGCGCGCTGCAAGCGGGCGGCAATGCACAGACATTCCGTCGCCTCGGGACGGGCGCCGGGAATGCGGGCCGTGGTCAGCAAGGCCAGCTTGTTCTCGCGACCAAAATCGTGCACCACGGCCAGCGCTTGGCCATGCTGGGGCGGAACAGCCTCATTGGCCCAGCTCCACAAAAAACTATTCTCACTCGTGCTCGTAGTGCCCACCAAGCAGACCGTTGCCGAAACTTGGTGCAGTGGGCCATCAAACACCAGCGTGGCACGATCCAAATCCCAGCGGTAACTGGCGTTGGCAGGCAAGCCAAACTGACGTGGCCACTCGGCATTGCGAGCCACCATCATCTCCACCGCTTCGCGGCTCCAAGCTGCCCAGTCAGTGGTTTGTGCTTCTTCGCTCATATCTCATCCGTTTTTGCAATGGGCAATATTGTCGGCCAATACGCACTCCACCTGAATACTGCGCGGGCCATTGCACCGCTTCTTATGCGTAGAGCAACAAAGCCAAAACGGCGCAGTAGCTGCATGAGCGGCTTAAAACACATCATGTTGATGCGCTGATTTCACGAAAAAACCCGCTGTAGTTTCCTACAGCGGGTTCAATTGGTGGTCGGAGCGGCGGGATTCGAACTCGCGACCCTCTGCTCCCAAAGCAGATGCGCTACCAGGCTGCGCTACGCTCCGACAATCCGCTATTCTACAACTTCTGAGAATAGCTGCGAGACAAATCGCTTACAAGGAACAAAAAATTATCGATTGTTTTGAATCCAGGAATAAGAAAAGCCGCTGTAGTTTCCTACAGCGGCTTCTAATTAATGGTCGGAGCGGCGGGATTCGAACTCGCGACCCTCTGCTCCCAAAGCAGATGCGCTACCAGGCTGCGCTACGCTCCGACTAAGCCGTTATTCTAACCAGGGTTTTTGCTGCTTTTGCCTAATTTGCAATTATTTTTGAAGCAAGCGAAGCAAGACCTGATTACGCTGGGACGCTTTTACCCCACAGGCGTTCACACAGGCATGTACTTAAGAGCGTGGTGCAGGCGGGTTACGGCCAGGCAGGTGGCGGAAGGTGATACGGCCCTTAGTCAAGTCATAGGGCGACATCTCCAGCGACACTTTGTCGCCCGCCAGAATGCGGATATGGTGCTTTCGCATCTTTCCGCCGGTGTAGGCGATCAGCTCGTGGCCGTTTTCCAGCGTTACACGAAAGCGTGAATCCGGCAACACTTCGGTTACCGTGCCTTGCATCTCAATCAGTTCTTCTTTAGCCATAAAAATCGATGAAACCTTATCTAGTTGTGCGGCAACAGGCCTAGCCTGCTAGCGTGCTCACAGCCACCCACCTCTACGGCGATGGCATTCAACGGTCGAGCGTGGATCGCTGCCAATATCCATAGTCATTAGCAGCGCCACACAGTGTCCCTAGCTGTAAAACTCCGCAAAAAATGCCCATTTATTGCCAGCCCGAAACGGGCCGCAGCAAATGCTGCACATTCCTCACCAAGGTTTACAAAGCTCTCAATTGTACTATGCGAGCTCTTTTTTCGCGCTGGATTTTAGCGCCTTTCCGGGGTGGAAATACCTGATATTTGCCATGTATTAAGCTAGCTTTGATTAGCAGAGTTCCCCTCCTCTCACCTGGACCCTTATGCGCAATTCTTTGGATTTCAGCTCCTGGCAGTCCATGCTCTCTACCGTACTGGGATTGCTGCTGGCCACGCTTTTGATGCTGGGTATACGCTTGGTCTTTATGCAGACCATGCAGCGCAGGCGCGAGCGCGAGAACCGCCAAATCAACGAGCGCCTTAAAGCCTTGATAGCCGCGTACAAAACCCTGGGCAGCTCGTTCACAGGTGAGTTGAGTGTGGACCCCACACATTTAAAGCAGCTGCGTGCCACCTTGGATGAAACTGGCGATGATGCTCCCGACTGGGACACGCTGAAAACCCAGACTGAACGGCGACGCCGCATGCGTGATGCCGTAGAGGCCGCACTCTCCGATGTGATCTTGCTGGGCACCGAAGAGCACGTGGCCTTGGCCGCGCGCGCCGCACAAGACATGGTGGAAGGCCGCGCCGTGCAAACAGCTGCTCTGGTGGTATCGCTGCGCAATTTCATCCGCCAGGCACTGGATTTGCAACCTATCCCCGATGCTGTCGCCATACCCGAGCAAGGCCCCGTACGTGTGACGACTGGCGGCGCTAATGCCGGCAAGCGCGTCAGCAATGTCAACGGCGCCGGCGCAGCCGTTGGCGGCAAAGGTGCCGGTGGCGGGGCAGGAGGAGGAGTGGGAATGGGCATGGGCATGGGCGGCGGCATGGCACTGGGTGCAGCCGCCAGTGTTAGCACCCCTTCGACCACCACCACTGATAGCTCCCTGCTCCCTGCAGACTTGCTGCCGCCTGATAATCCTCGCATTTAGAGTTGCTAGTGCCGCCCTTGATGCCACGGCGTCTCGCCAAATCGCACCCGTTAGCCGCGCTTGTGCTTATAGAAACAGCTGGAGAACCCCATGACCACCGAATCGCCCCGCTACTGGCTGATGAAAAACGAGCCTGACGAGTACTCCATCGATCACGCCCTGGCCGCGCCCCACGCCACCATTGCCTGGGATGGCGTGCGCAACTACCAAGCGCGCAACTTTATGCGTGATGACATGCAAGTGGGAGATGGGGTTTTGTACTGGCACAGCAGCTGCGCTGAGCCCGGCATTTACGGCATCGCCCGCATAGCAGGTAACTTGCGCGTGGACGACAGCCAGTTTGAGCCGGCCAGCAAGTACTTTGATGCTAAATCCAGCCCCGACAAACCCCGCTGGCTGATGCTGGATGTGCAAGCCCTGCGCAAGATCGCCCCCATCAGCGTGGCCACTCTGCGCCAGTACCCAGAACTTGCCGATATGCGCGTGCTGCAGAAAGGCAACCGTTTATCCATTACGCCAGTGGATGCCGCGCATTGGGATTTCATCATGGGTTTGGTCGACGGCAACTAGAACAAAGACAATTCTTAGCGCCCAACCAGCGGGCGCTAAATGCTATGCAATTCATAGCAAAATTGAAGGATGGGCGTTATTCCACCCAGTAGCGCTCGGCTTCGCGCTGGCATTACGCAGCAAGTTTCTGCAACCTCCACCAAATACACCGATAATGCGCGCTTCGTTTTAGGGCAAGCAGGTAGCGCCCTTGTGACCAACCACCACCAAGGACCAGCACATTGACCTCCCAGTCCGGGCACCAGCATCCCCCTTCCGCCAGTTTGCAAAAAACACTGCTGCTCTGGCATGTCATCATCATCGGCCTGGCCTATATCCAGCCCATGACGCTGCTGGACACCTTCGGCATGGTCTCGCGCGATTCGC
>JAVXMM010000071.1:17264-19802 GCA_036646255.1 Comamonas sp. | reverse complement strand
TCAGGCTTTTATATAGAAAACCCCGTAGCCCAACAGCTGCGGGGTTTTTGCTTTTTGTGGCCTGATTTAGAAGTTGGTTTGTACCGGCTGCGAAAGGTCGCCAAAAATATTGCTTTGACTCGTCAAGAGGAGGTAGTGGCATGCAATTGCAGGATATGTTGTATTCCCAGGGTTTTGGTGTGCGCCGTGTATGCTCTGGACTAGTGCAGCAAGGCTGGGTGCAGCTGTGGGATGTGGAGCGCGCCAAGTGGGTGCAAGTGGATGATTCCACGCTGAACATTGACCCTGAAGGTCTACGTTTTAAGGTGCAAGGTGTGGAATGGGAATACCACGCGCTGGGCTATGTATTGCTCAACAAACCGGCAGGCACCGAATGTTCGCAAAAGCCGTCGATGCATCCCAGTATTTACTCTTTGCTGCCTTTGCCTTTACGTAATCGCCCCAACAAGAATGCAATTCAAGGTGTGCAGGCGGTTGGGCGGCTGGACCAAGATACAACAGGCATGCTGCTGCTCAGTGATGATGGTCAGTTTATCCACCGCATGAGCTCACCCAAAAAACATGTGCCCAAGCTCTACCAAGTGACCGCCAAACATGCAGTGACTCAGGCCCAAGTGGATAAGCTGCTGGCAGGTGTCGTACTGGATGATGACCCCAAGCCTGTGAAGGCAGCCGGCTGCGTGAAGACGGGCGACAATACTTTAGATCTGACTTTGACTGAAGGTAAGTACCACCAAGTCAAGCGCATGCTGGCTGCCGTCAGCAACCGGGTAGAGGGTTTGCATCGAGCGCAGATTGGAGGCTTGCGTTTAGACAATAATTTAAAGCCGGGCGAATGGCGCTGGGTGACGCCTGAAGAATTAGTGCTGCTCAAGCCTTGAACCTGTTGTTTACAGGTTTGCGTTTGTGCATATCAGTTGCACAAATGCAAGTTCAACGAATATTTACATGGCAGCTGATCACGAACTTGCGCGGCTGGGCGAGAGGCCCGCTACACTCGCAGCGTTACTTGTACGGATTGCTTGTGAAGCCTCTTAAATTTGCCCGTTCGTTGTTGCTGACTGCTGCGGCAGTTGCTTCGCTGGCTGCTCATGCAGCCAACCCTATCTTGGTGCTTAACTCGCTAGATGCCAACATCAGCGTGATTGATCCAACGACCTGGAAAGAGGTCAAGCGCATTCCCACGGGCAAAGAGCCGCACCATCTCTACCTTACGCCCGATAGCAAATCCGTCATAGTCGCCAATGCCACGGGCGATTCGTTGACCTTTATCGACCCTAAAACGGCCGAGGTGCAGCGGGTGATTTCGGGTATTCCCGATCCGTACCACCTACGCTTTTCGCCTGATATGAAGTGGTTTGTGACGGCGGCTAATCGCCTCAACCATATAGACATTTACAGCTGGAGCGGCACTGGGCCTAAGCTGATTAAGCGCATTGCCACCGGTAAAACGCCGAGTCACTTGTGGATTGATAGCAAGAGTCAGACGGTTTACTCGACCATGCAAGACAGTGATGAACTGGTGGCCATTGACCTGCCCACGCAAACGCTGAAATGGCGCGCCAAGACTGGGCAGATGCCCGCTGACTTATATGGTAGTCCTGACAATAAATTTGTCTTTGTAGCGCTTACCGGTAGCGACGGCGTGCAAGTGTTTGATGTAAGCGCAGCCCAACCCAAGTTGCTTAATACCATCAAAACAGACAAAGGCGCACACGCCTTTCGGGCGACGGGCGATGGTCGTCATTTGTTTGTTAGCAACCGGGTGGCCAACACCATCAGCAAGCTGGATATGCAGAGCCAGACCGTGGTTGACAAGTACCCCGGCCCCAGTGGCCCGGATTGCATGGATGTGAGCCCAGATGGCCGCTATATCTACCTTAGCTCGCGCTGGGCGGGCAGGATGAGCGTAATCGACACCAAGGAGCGAAAGGTGGTTAACCAGGTCAAGGTGGGTAAGTCGCCGCACGGGATTTGGACGCTGGATCACGCGCCGCGTTAAGTGCGAATGGGCGTTTAACGCTTTCTTTGGATGCTCTATGCGTTTAAATACTATTGTTTTGATAGCTGTAAGCGTTTTCTCAGTGGGCGCGAGTGCACAAAATACTTCGACACCTGCAGATGCAAACTGCAGCAAGCCTGTTTATTTGACATTGGACACCGGCCACATGGGCGTGGCCCAGCAAATTGCTGATGTGCTACGCGCAGAGCATGTGAAAGTAACTTTCTTCGCGGCGAACGAGCGCACCAAGGTTGGGGACGGTAGCTTAGGAGATTTTTGGGCGCCATGGTGGAAGGCCCGTGCGAACGAAGGCCACGCCTTTGCATCCCACACCTGGGACCATACCTACTGGCGTGGCGACACCAAAACGGGTTTTACTGTGCGCCCATCCCAAGGGCCGCGCGCAGGGCAGAGCTTTGCGATGACGGTGCCGCAGTACTGTGCAGAGATTAAAAAGTCCGATGACCGCCTGCAGCAGATTACCGGTGTAAAGCCCTTACCGCTGTTCCGTGCACCGGGCGGTAAAACCTCGGTCG
>JAVXMM010000071.1:0-17254 GCA_036646255.1 Comamonas sp. | reverse complement strand
CCTTGATTAACGCTGCCAAAAGTTGTGGCTATTCCCATGTAGGCTGGTCACCTGCTGGCTTCTTGGGCGATGAGCTACCCAGCGACCAATACCCCAATGCGCAGTTGCTAGACAAGGCGCTCAAAAGTATCCGCAGTGGCGATATTTTGCTGGCCCACCTTGGCATTTGGGATCGCAAAGACCCGTGGGCGCCTGCCGTGCTGCAGCCTTTGATCCAGGGGCTTAAGTCACAGGGTTTTTGTTTTGCCACCCTGCGCGATCACCCCCAGTACCGAGACTGGATTACAGCCCACTAGGCCGCACCGCTGCTAGCTTTTGGCACACTGGCGGGTAGCTGCATCTACAGTCCGCAGATTGCCGTTTTCATTACCATGGATTTATTCAACACATTTTTTGACAATGCCCAGCAGTGGCTGTTTGAACTGGTGTTTCAGCCGCTGCTCTATAACGTTGGTCTAGCCAATTTTTTGGAAGACGGCTATGCCGCTGCTGGCTGGTTTTTGGTGGGCTGTTTGCAAATTGTCATCATGGTACTGGTGATTGCGCCGCTGCAGCGCTGGCGACCGGTAGAGGATGTGGTGGACAAGCACGGCATCCGCATCGATATGCTCTACACGGTGATCCACAGGCTTGGATTGTTCCGCGTGGCGCTGTTCTTCACCATTGATCCGTTGTGGGACTGGGCTGTGGGGGCGATGCGCATGCAGGGTTTTGAGACTTGGCATATTGACAACCTATGGCCGGGTGTGACGGATATTGCCTGGGTCAGTCTGTTGATCTACCTGGTGATTTTTGATTTTGTGGCGTACTGGGTTCACCGCGGCCAGCACAGCTTTGTTTGGTGGTGGAAGCTGCACGCGCTGCACCATTCACAGCGTCAGATGACGATGTGGAGCGACAACCGCAATCATTTGCTGGACGATCTGATTACGGACAGCATACTGGTGTTGGTAGCTGTGCTGATTGGCGTGGCGCCCAGCCAGTTTGTGGCGATTGTGGCCATCACTCAACTGAGTGAGAGCCTGCAGCACGCCAACTTGCGGCTGTGGTTTGGCAGCGTGGGTGAGCGACTGTGGATCAGCCCGCGCTTTCACCGTCGCCACCATGCGATTGGTGTTGGGCATGAGTCACCCGTTAAGAAGACTGAGAAAAATGCGAATCTAATGCCCGCTTCCCAAGCGCTGGGCGCTACTGAATTCGTGGCAAACCGAGCTGCTGCACGCCCACGCCTGGGTGGTTGCAACTTTGGCGTGTTGTTGCCGGTGTGGGATATGTTGTTTGGCACGGCCAATTTTGAGTTGCGCTATGACCCAACTGGCATCCGCGACCAAGTGCAGCCCAACCGCCAAGGCCAACTGCGTGACTACGGCAATGGTTTTTGGAGCCAGCAGTGGCGCGGCCTGCTGCGCTTGATCAATCGTGCGTGACCTGAGCGGTATCTGAAGCAAGCTAAAACAGTGCTAGTGCCTGATTGGCACTCGCTAGCAGCTATCAATAGATTGGTTATTGGTTGGTGCAGGCAGGGGGCTGCGACGCGTTAGGGCGACTGGGTCTGGTTGCGCAGTTGCTCACGCAGCATGTACAGATACAGGCTTTCCACTTTCTCGCGTGCCCAGGGCGTTTTGCGTAGAAAGCGCAGGCTCGACGTGATACTAGGCTTGTAGGTAAAGCAGCCAACGGGGACGCGCTCGCCCAAGCCAGCCCAATCGTAGTAGTCCACCAGCTCCGTCAAAATGCGCTCCAAGGTCACGCCGTGGAGGGGGTTGCGGGGCTGCTCTTGCGTTGTCATGGCGCTATTGTCGGTGGATTGGGCGGGCTGCGCGCGCGCGGGGCCTTGTAGTTGTAGCGGCTGGGGCGTGAACTTACACGTTTTGTTCCAAAGCGAGGCCACAATGCGGAGCAGAGGCGGCTCGGTTAGCATGCTGCTTGCTTTGATCGTATAAAAGGATTGCACTCATGTCCAAAGGCCCCAGCCTGATGTTTGATGCGTTTTGGCGCGCTGCCGCATACTGCTTTCGCCCTAAGGTCATTGTGATGTCGCTGGTGCCGTTGGCTGTCATGCTGCTGGTGCTAGGCGGCTGGGCTTACTTCTTTTGGACGGGAAGCGTGGCCGCTGTGCAGAACTGGGTAGAGACTATTGTCTGGCTGCGCACCGTGTTCAGCTGGTTTGGCGGCAGCGGCACCGAGGGTTTTGCTGCCGCTGTAGCGCCCTTTGTGGTGCTGGTGTTGATGACGCCTATCTCCGCCGTACTGGCCTTGCTAGTGATTGCATTGCTGATGACGCCGGCACTCTTGAGCATGGTGGCGGAGCATCGATTCGCCACCATGGTGAAAAAGCACGGCACCAGTTTGGCGGCCAGTGTGTCATGGGCCTTGGGTACGTCGGTGGTGGCGATCATCGCGTTTTTAGTCACCATGCCGCTGTGGTTAATTCCGCCGCTTGTGCTGATCGTGCCACCGGTTATTTGGGGCTGGTTGACCTATCGCGTGATGAGCGTGGATGCGCTGGCCGAGCACGCAAGCAAGCCCGAGCGCGATGCCATTTTGCAGCGCTACCGCTGGCCGTTGCTAATGATGGGCGTGATTGCAGGCTACATCGGCATTGCGCCCAGTGTGGTGTGGGCGTCAGGCATTGTGTTCACCATTGGCTTTGTGGTGCTGGTGCCAATTGCAGTGTGGATTTACGCCATCACTTTTGCATTCTCTTCGCTGTGGTTTATCCATTTTTGCCTGGCTGCGCTGCAGGCGTTACGGGCCGAGCAGGGCGAGCAGCCCGTAGTGGATGTGGTGGCGAAGATGACTGGCAAAGACAATAGCGTAGATTCGCGTGTGCTGAATGAGCAACTGGTGCACTACAACTCGAATAGCGTTTCTTCGTCAACCAACGATTAATGGGTGCCGTTTGCACCAAATTGGTGCTATTTTGATCAATTTTGGTGCATTCCGAGGGCATGCTGATGGGGAATGTGGTTTGCACTGTGCTGGTGCGTTGCACAATCGAGATATAAGCGGTTTGAGTGCATTACTAGTCGCCAGAAAAACCGGGGTGCACGCTGGGATTGGCGGTAAACCGGGGTACAGTCTCGCTCTGCGTGGCGAGGCAGCGGCTTGGGCTGTCCGGGGTAGGGGCTTGTCATAAAACTGGCACGCAAACTGCTTTAGTCTTGCCACAGCCTTTTTATTCACGATTTTCTTTGGAGCTATAGATGGCCAAGAGCGTTGCAGATGTGATGAGCATGTTGAGCGAAAACGAGGTCAAGTTTGTGGACCTGCGTTTTACCGACACCCGTGGCAAAGAACAGCACGTCACGGTGCCGATCTCGCACTTTGACGAAGACAAGTTCACATCCGGTCATGCATTCGACGGCTCATCAGTCGCCGGCTGGAAGGGTATTGAGGCATCGGACATGCAACTGATGCCCGACCCCAGCACCGCCAATATTGACCCATTCTTTGAAGAAACCACACTGATCCTGCAGTGCGATGTAATCGAGCCCGGTGATGGCAAGGCCTATGACCGCGATCCTCGCTCCATCGCCAAGCGCGCTGAAGCCTATCTGAAGGCATCGGGCCTGGGTGATACGGCCTACTTCGGTCCAGAGCCAGAGTTCTTCATTTTCGACGGTGTGCGCTGGGGCACCGAGCCACACAATCCCTTCTTCGAAATCGAAGAGTACGAGGCACCGTGGAACACCGGCACCAAGTTTGATTCGGGCAACCGTGGCCACCGTCCACGCACCAAGGGTGGCTACTTCCCCGTGCCACCGGTTGACAGCACGCAAGACATGCGAGCCGAGATGTCGCTGGTACTGGAGTCGCTGGGTATTCCGGTCGAAGTGTTCCACCACGAAGTGGGCGGCGCTGGCCAGAACGAAATCGGCACACGCTTCTCGACCTTGGTTGAGCGCGCTGACTGGACACAGCTGCAAAAGTACGTGATCTGGAACGTGGCCAACACCTATGGTAAGACGGCTACCTTCATGCCCAAGCCATACGCAGGCGACAACGGCTCGGGTATGCACGTGCATCAGTCCGTGTGGAAAGATGGCAAGAACCTGTTTGCTGGCGACGGCTATGCTGGTCTGTCTGATTTTGCCCTGTACTACATCGGCGGAATCATCAAGCACGCTCGTGCATTAAACGCTATCACTAACCCCGGCACCAATAGCTACAAGCGCCTGGTTCCTGGTTTTGAGGCGCCTGTGAAGCTGGCTTACTCTGCCAAGAATCGTTCGGCTTCTATCCGCATCCCTTACGTGAGTAACCCCAAGGGTCGCCGTGTGGAGGCGCGCTTCCCTGATCCTCTGATGAACCCCTACCTGGGCTTCGCCGCGCTGCTCATGGCTGGTTTGGACGGCGTGGAGAACAAGATTCATCCCGGCGAAGCAGCCACCAAGGATCTCTACCATCTGCCCCCAGAGGAAGATAAGCTGGTGCCTACCGTGTGCCACAGCTTGGATCAAGCGCTGGAAGCACTGGATGCAGACCGCGCCTTCCTGACTAAGGGTGGCGTATTCAGCGACAGCATGCTGGATGCCTACATCGAGCTGAAAATGGGTGAAGTGACCCGCTATCGCCAAGCGGTGCACCCAGTTGAGTACGACATGTACTACTCGCTGTAAACCAACCCTCATGAGGGTGCACGGCTACCCGTGCGCCCCTCTCGTTAAGTGGCCTGCATTTGCGGGCCTTTTTGTTGCCTAAAACGGATGGCGTGAGCACCACATATTTGTAGTGCAAGGGCCGATAATCTGTAACAGAGGGAACTGTTGTCCCCGAGTTGTCTCTGTTTGTCTATACACTGCCAGCTTGTACTGGGTGACAGATAGGTCTGTATTTGTTTGCCTTTGGCTTGCCGTACAACAAGGCCTCAAAGGGCAGTGAGGGTGATACTTTGGACAGTGGAGTGAATGGACGAAACCGGTTTATGCATATCAAGTTGTTGTTTTTGACGGTGGCAGCGGTGTGCGTGCAAGGTGCTGTGGCACAAGAGCGCATCTACCGTTGCGGCAATGAATACACCAACGATGTGGCTAAGGCGCGCCAAAAAGGTTGCGCACCGATTGAGGGTGCTAACGTGACTATCGTGCAAGGCACTCGGCCGCAGAATACGGGTGGTGTAAGCCCCGCGCCTGTTTCCTCAGGTGGGGGGGCTGCAGCTGCGCCGCGCGTTGCGCGCACGCCGGTAGCGGCTGCACCTGCGCCGCGCTCTAGCACGGCAGAAGGCCGCGCACGTGATTCGGATGCGCGTTTGATCCTGGAGACCGAGTTGAAAAAGGCCGAGGCACGCAAGACCGATCTGGTTCGCGAGTACAACAATGGCGAGCCACAAAAGAACGCGTTGGAGATGCGCAACCCCGCCTTCTACAACAAGCGGGTGGAAGATCTGAAGACAGAAATCGCCCGTATGGACAGCGATATTGCTGGCATCCAACGCGAACTGCAGCGCCTGCCCGCGCCATAATCAGGGCTTCACCGTCCTCTCTCATCCCTCATGCCTGATACGACTGCCACCGACCGTGAGTGGCAAGCGCTAGAGCTTATTGCCACCTTGGTGGCCATCATCCGGCTTGATGGCGCCGCCATTCGCGTTAATGCAGCGCTAGAGAACGCGCTGGGCGTATCGCGCAAAAGCATGCTGGGCCACTACTTGGGTGGTTTTTTTCAAGATGATGAGTTGCTGCACAAAGCGCTGGTTGATGCACGTCGCCAGCGTTTTTCGTCGCTGCGCTTTGAGGGCCAGCTGCGCCGCAGTTTGCACGACAGCTTCCCCGTGCATGTAAATCTTTCCTGGTGGCAAGATGAGACCGAGATCCTGGTGGAGCTGTGGCCGCTGGAGCAGCAGGTACGCCAAGACCGTGAAGAGCGCGTGCGCGAACAGGCGCTGGCCAATAAGGAGTTGATCCGTAACCTGGCGCATGAGATCAAAAACCCGCTGGGCGGCATACGCGGCGCGGCGCAGCTGCTTGATATGGAGCTGCCCGACCGCTCGCTCAAAGAGTACACCGACGTCATCATCCACGAGGCCGACCGCCTGCAAAGTCTAGTCGATCGCCTGCTGGCTCCACACCGCCACCCGCACACGGTGGGTGATGTAAACATTCACGAGGTCTGCGAGCGCGTCTGCCAGCTGGTGCTGCTGGAGTACCCGCTAGGCCTGCATATTGAGCGTGATTACGACATCTCCCTGCCCGAGATTCGCGGCGATCGCGAGCAACTGATCCAAGCCTTGCTCAACATCGTACAGAACGCCGCACAGATGCTGGAGCCGCAAATGGCCGACGGCAATGCGCACATCAGCTTACGTACCCGCATTGCCCGCCAGCTCACTTTGGGGCGCAAGCGTCACAAGTTGGCATTGGAATTGCATGTCATTGACAATGGTCCTGGCATACCACCTGACATCAAGGAGCGAATCTTCTATCCTCTGGTGACAGGCCGTGATGGTGGAACGGGCCTGGGTTTGCCGCTGGCGCAGACTTTTGTGCAGCAGCACGAAGGCCTGATTGAATGCGAAAGCGAACCTGGGCGCACGGATTTTCGCATCATGCTGCCACTCACCGGCTAGGGCGCGCATTGGGCCGCCCTTGCTGCAGGATCAGCTTGCTTTAGGCTGCAATAGGAAGGGCGAAAGAAACGATGAAACCGATCTGGATAGTGGATGACGACCCTTCAATCCGCTTTGTATTAGAAAAAGCCCTAGCGCGCGAGCAGTTGCCCACGCGCAGTTTCGTCCACCCCAAAGAAGTGCTGGAGGCCTTGGCTGAAGGCGATGCGCGCACCCAGCCCTCGGTGCTGGTCAGCGACATCCGCATGCCCGGCGGCAATGGGTTGCAACTGCTAGAGCAAGTGCATGATGAGCAGCCCCAGCTGCCCGTCATCATCATGACGGCGTATTCCGACTTGGACAGCGCCGTGTCGGCCTTCCAGAGGGGTGCGTTTGAGTATTTGCCCAAGCCTTTTGATGTACCCAAGGCCGTAGCGCTTATCAAGCGCGCCGTGCAACAAGGCGAAAACCAAGCGCCGCAGAGCGCGCAAGCCAGCGGCAGTGGCGAGATGCTGGGCCAAGCACCCGCCATGCAAGACGTGTTCCGAGCAATCGGGCGCCTGTCGCAAAGCCATGTGACCGTGTTGGTGACGGGCGAATCGGGCTCGGGCAAAGAGCTCGTGGCACGCGCGCTGCACAAACATTCGCCCGTTGCGGGCGGGCCGTTTGTGGCGATTAACACCGCAGCGATCCCCAAAGATTTGCTCGAATCCGAATTGTTCGGCCACGAGCGCGGCGCCTTTACCGGCGCCCAAACCCAGCGCCGAGGCCGCTTTGAGCAGGCTGACGGGGGCACCCTGTTTTTGGATGAGATTGGCGACATGCCGTTTGATTTGCAAACACGCTTGCTGCGTGTGCTGTCGGATGGCCATTTTTACCGCGTGGGCGGCCATGTACCTGTCAAGTCGCATGTGAGGGTGATTGCTGCCACACACCAAAACCTGGAAGACCATGTGCGGCGCGGCGTGTTCCGCGAGGACTTGTTCCACCGCCTGAACGTCATCCGCTTGCGCCTACCGGCCTTGCGTGAGCGGCGCGAAGATATCGCCATGCTGGCACGCCACTTTTTGGCGGTCAGCGCCAAGCAACTGGGCGTAGAGCCCAAGCAACCGACTGATGGTGCGCTGGCGCGGCTCGCACAGTTCAACTTTCCGGGCAATGTGCGGCAGTTAGAGAACATCTGTCACTGGATCACCGTGATGGCACCGGCGCAATGGGTGTCTGAGCAAGATTTGCCACCTGAGGTACTACAAGCGACCGATGGCACCGCACAAACGGCTGATCCGCTGCCGCAAGGATTGATGCCGAATATGTCACTAGCGTCCGAAAGGCCGGCGCTGGTTGATCCTGATTCGGTAGCTAATAATGGCGCAGCTGTGCTTGCAGTGCCCGTAGCGACAGTGCTTGAACAGGATTGGGTAGTCGATTTGGCCCGCGAGGCCGATGTGCTGCTGCAATCCGGGAGCACCGAGGTCTGGGATGTGTTGAGCCGCCGCTTTGAGTCGCAGCTGATCAAAAGTGCGCTGGCCGCCACGCATGGCAAACGCATGGAGGCCGCGCAGCGCCTGGGCATTGGCCGCAACACCATCACCCGCAAGATCCAGGAGTTGGGGCTGTCTGCAGACGACTAATACCCTAGTTTTGATGGAACCCAACGCAGCCCGCTTAGTGCGGGCTGCGTTGGGTTTGCTTGCTGTATAGCCGTGCCACAATGGCCTGCAGCAAAAGCTTTTTGGGAGCAGGCATATATGCAGAAAATGTCCTCAGTGTTCACGGCGCAGGCCTACCGCAATTCGCCAGAGCGGGTAGGGCGGCAGCGCTCAGCCATGCTCAATACCTTGCGGCTGGCGGCGTCAAGCGTCAGCGGCATTGCCCATGTGGCGGGCGATGCGCTGCAAAACGCTATGGCTGGTGGCCTGCCACCCAAGGCTAAGGCGCAATGGGGCAACCCCGCTCGTGAAGACAGCTACTGGCGTAGCCAGTACCAAAGTATGGATTTTTACGAGGTAGGTCAGCCGTTTGAGGCCTATCGCCCCGCACTGGCCCTGGGCTGGTACGCCGCGCAGCGCAACCCTATGGGGTTTGACGAAATCGTCCCGCAGCTTGAGGTGCAGTGGCAGCATGTACGCGGTAAATGCACCATGCCCTGGCCTCAGGTGCGCGAAATCGCCGCAGCCGCCTACGCCCATGCTTTGCAAGGCCTTAAAGGCGAGGAGTTAGCCGCTGCCGAGGTACAACACGCCGTGCGAACCCTGCAGCAGGGCTTGAAGGATTGCGAAGCCTGTTTGGTAGCAGGCAGCGAGCAAGCCCGCGCCATTGCGCTGCGCACTTATCTGTACGGGCTGGCAGAGCAGCTCCGGGCCATGGATTGGCAATTGCAAGATGTGCTGCTGGAACTGGTAGGCGGTGGCCCCTTGGTCGACCGCCCGAGCCTGAGTGCTTCAGGCCGTTTGTACAAGCACTGGACGGATTTTAAGCAACGCGCCAACCTGGTCAGTGATCGCGACGTGATTGCTGAATGCAGCCTGTGCATGGTGCTGGCCACCGAGCGTTACCAGCGTGTGCTGGAGGCTGCCTTGCCGCTGACCGTACGCCCGTTGCTACAAGGGCAGGTGCAGCAGCTGCGCAAGCATATTGACGAGCTGCAGCATATGCAGGATGCGCGTGCGCGTTGACGGTACTCGGCGTGGTTGTCTGTGTAAACCCCATCCATGTCGGTCAGACCGATGCCATTGCGAGGTTGTCGTCCTTTGGCTTGCGAGTCCGCCCACAGACCGTTTAATTTGTGCTCCGTGATTGTCAACACGTGCTCATAGGCGCGTAGTTCTAGTCGAATGCTGGGGTATCCATGCACACCCTAGCAACCCAGTGCTTTACGCGCACAAAACTATTTTTGGTGACCGGTTTACTGGCTGCAGGTGCTGCACAAGCGCAAGCTCTCTCCAATAGTTTTTGTACTGCGCATGCGTAACGATGGTGTTTGGATCAGTGATATCAACTAAGCAAAAATAGCAAGTGCTGATTAAGTACTGAACTGCAGCGGGTACGCCCGTCAATGTCACCGGTGACGGCAGCTACACAGTGAACACCACCATGGATTGACAGCGCCAGAGCCTAGGCGATGACTATAGCGGTGATCTGGAGTTGCAGAGCTGGCCAAGCGCTAACGCTATTTGGTAGCTACTGATCCTGGCTCCACACGTTGGCCAAGGTGCCTGCCAAGATGCGCCAGGTAGTGAAAAACCCGCGTATCGTCCACGGCATGGCGCGTGAGCAGGTCGTCATGTTGCGGAGGGGCCCCGTTACCAGCAAGAACCAGCACCTAAACTGCAAAATCTGTCGCTCTTGCTTCAGTAGCTTTGAGGCGTTTCAAGTCAAGTGCGGCATTGGTGGCAGCGTTGAAGGTGTTGACGGCGATGCCGTGGTGCACAAACCGTATGAGCTGGACTGCACTAAGCAAGGCTGGCTGGGCAGTGCGTTTTTCCGCCTGCCAAGGCCCGCAAGCCCTGCGTTCTACCTGGATTGCAGGCCGGTAAAGGTGAATGTTTCCGCTTCGCTGCGCGTACATCGGCCACCAGCCTTATTGCCAGCTGCACCGGTGCAGGGCTGCATAGCCTAAAACCCTGATCAGACTGCCCGTTTTTTCAGCATCGACTCCTGTGTAGTCAAGTAGTTGCGAGTACAATCGGCCCCGCAAAATACTACAACCCGGCTATCAACGGCGGGCTCATGGTGACCTCCGGGCGAAGCAGATCCCCACGCGTGGCGACAACACGCAGCTGCCTCCCATGCCGGACGGACCAACTTCGCAGCGGTTAACGAGAACAACAACCGCCGCTGCAGCAAGCATGAGTCAAGCTCAGGAGCGATTGATGGCACACACTTCGCTCTGAAAAGGTTTTTGGTTATGGCTCACTCGGGCAAAAAAGGCGCTTCATCGGCGCTGTGGATACTTGCGGCCATGCTGCTGGGTATTGCCATTGGTTATGTGGTGAACACCGGCGTCACCGACAAAGAATCAGCCAAAGAGATCGCGGGCTACATCGCCCTGGTGTCCGACATTTTTTTACGCCTCATCAAAATGCTGATTGGGCCGTTGGTCTTCTCCACCTTGGTGATTGGCATTGCCCATATGGGTGATGCAAGTGCTGTGGGGCGTGTATTTTTTAAAGCCATGTTGTGGTTTTTGACAGCGTCGCTCGTGTCGCTGCTCTTGGGTATGGTGCTGGCCAATGTGCTGCAGCCAGGCCACAACCTGGGCTTGCCGTTGCCGGATGCTGGCGCGACGGCCAACCTGGCTACGGGCAAGTTCTCGCTCAAAGAGTTCATTGCGCATACCGTGCCTAAGTCCTTCACCGAGGCTATGGCCAACAACGAGATCCTGCAGATCGTCGTGTTCTCGCTGTTCTTTGGTGTCGCCATGGCGGCGCTGGGCGACAAGGCCAAAACTTTGTTGGCCATGATTGATGAGCTATCGCATGTGATGCTGAAAATCACCGGCTATGTGATGAAGCTGGCGCCGCTGGCGGTGCTGAGTGCCATGGCTGCTACGGTTGCCACCAACGGTCTGGGCATCCTGCTCAAGTTTGCAGTCTTTATGGGCGAGTTCTATCTGGGCCTGTTTATCCTGTGGTCGCTTTTGGTAGCGGCAGGCTTTGCTTTTTTAGGTAAGCGTGTTTTCAAACTGCTGGCGCTGATTAAAGAGGCGTTTATGGTTTCGTTCGCCACTGCCAGCTCTGAAGCGGCTTACCCCAAAATTTTGGACGCGCTTGATCGCTTTGGCGTCAAGCGCAAGATATCCAGCTTTGTCATGCCCATGGGCTACTCGTTCAATCTGGACGGATCCATGATGTACTGCACCTTCGCCATGCTCTTTATCGCCCAGGCCTATGGCATGGAGTTCACCTTGGCCGAGCAGGTCACCATGCTGCTGGTGCTGATGCTCACCTCCAAAGGCATTGCGGGCGTGCCACGTGCGTCGCTCGTTGTGCTGGCCGCTAGTTTGAGCCACTTCAACATCCCTGAAGCCGGTTTGCTGCTGATTTTGGGTGTGGACACCTTCCTTGATATGGGCCGCTCCGCTACCAATGCCGTGGGCAACTCGCTGGCATCTGCGGTTGTGGCTAAGTGGGAGGGCGAATTGCTGTCCGAAGCCGATGCAGAAGCCAACGCCCGCAAACTGGATGAAGAAGCCGCCATGAGCCTGAGCAAAGGCGCTCAGGCCAAGGCGTAATGCAGGTTTAAAATTGATTTGCTATTAATTTAGAAGTCGATGACTAATAGGAACGGGCGCTAGGCGCCCGTTTTTTGTTGATGATTGTCGATGTTGAATGGCTTAACCCAGTGTCACGATCACTGGCGTATGGTCGCTAGGTTGTTTGTTCTTGCGCGGCGTGCGGTCAATCGTGCAGGCGCTCACGCTGCCTCTGAGCGCGTCGCTCACCAAGACATGGTCAATGCGCAAGCCCCGGTTCTTTTGAAAGCCCAGCATGCGGTAATCCCACCAGCTATAGCTCTTCTCAGGCTGCTCAAACATGCGGAAAGCGTCCGTCATGCCCAGGTTCAACAGGCCTTGAAAGTGCTGGCGCTCCTCAGTTGTGTGGTGGATGGTTTCGCGCAGGCCATCGGGGTCGTAGCTGTCGCGGTCCTCGGGCGCTACGTTAAAGTCGCCCACCAGCACCAATCGCGGGTGCTTGGCCAACTCGGCTTTCACATAGGCTTCCAGCGCCGCCAGCCAGCGCATTTTGTAGGCAAATTTGTCCGATCCCGGCTCTTGGCCGTTCACAAAATAGCAGTTGATGACGCGGATCGGCCCGGCAGCGCTGTCCACCGTGCCAGCAATCACGCGGGCTTGTTCATCTTCAAAATCAGGAATGGCGCGCACCACATCGCTGATGGGGCTGCGGCTAAGCAAGGCCACGCCGTTATAGGTTTTTTGGCCATAGCTCACGGCCTCATAGCCCGCCGCAGCCAAAGCATCAAGTGGGAACTTGTCGTCCGTCAGCTTGAGCTCTTGCAAACCCAGCACGTCGACCGGATTGGCGGTAAGCCAGTCCAGCACCTGGGGAAGGCGAACGGTGAGGGAATTTACGTTCCAGGTGGCGATTTTCATGGTTCTGACAGGTCCTTGTGTACTTGGGGAGCCGCTCGTGGCTGCCTCGCAATGGAAGGCACGAAGGCCTCCGCCGATGTGGGATGGTATCAGCAGGTGCAGCCATCAAAAGCGGCTTGTGCCTCTTGCCCGGCCATGGTTACTCATGAGACGGGCAGCGAAAAGAAGACACGCACTGTTAATCAGCGCTTAGCACTTGGGTGTACAGCGGGGCTTCACGGCAGTGGGGTAGCTCTCTTAGCATGGCCATCAAACCACTGGCACGATAAAAGGAGACCTATGCCCAATGCCACCCCATTGCCTCAACCAGAAAAAGAATACCTGCAGCACTTAGCGCAGGGTGAGTTCAAGATTCAGCGATCGCGCAGCACGGGCGTTCACGTTTTTTACCCGCGCATTGCAGTGCCGGTGACGGGCGAGACTGATTTGGAATGGGTGTCGCCCAGCGGGCGTGGCACGGTTTACGCCGTGACGGTCATCAACCAAAAGCCACCAGCCAAACCCTATAACGTGGTGCTGGTGGACCTGGAGGAGGGGCCGCGCATGTTGTCGCGGGTCGATGGTGTGGAGCCGCAGGCCGTACGCATTGGCATGGCCGTGCAGGCTCAGGTGGTGCAGGAGGATGGCAAGCCCATGGTCGTGTTTGTCCCGCTACACACCGCCTGATCACCAAGAAGAACAACGAGAACCAGGAAACACCATGTCTTTCGACCGATTTCCCCGTGGTAAGACCGCCATTGTTGCCGCCAGCACCTACGGTATGGGCGAGGCGCCCGGCTATAGCTCCATGGATTTGGCCACTGCCGCCAGTTTGAAGGCGCTGGCGCAGGTGGGCCTCAAGCCCGCTGATGTAGATGGGCTGTTTATCGGCCTGCCCGATGACTTTCTCTCAGGCTTGGGATTTGCCGAGTATCTGGGCATTCAGCCTCGCATTACCGAGAACAACCGCACCGGTGGCTCCGCCTTCTTAACCCATGTGATGTGGGCTGCTTTGGCTATCGAGGCGGGCCAGTGTGACGTTGCGTTGATCGCCTACGGCAGCAACCAGCGCAGTGCGGCAGGCAAGCTGGTGTCGTCGATGAAGCAGTCTGCCTATGAAGCCCCTTACAAATTGATCCGCCCTGCAGGCGCGTATGCGCTGGCTACCTCGCGCTATATGCACGAATTTGGTCTCCAGCGTGAGCAGTTGGGCGAGGTGGCGCTGGCCGCTCGCCAATGGGCGCAGCTCAACCCCGAAGCCTTTGCGCGTGAGCCCCTTTCCATGGACGAATACCTGGCATCGCGCATGGTGGCATCACCGCTCAGCGTGCGCGACTGCTGCCTGGTGACGGATGGCGCGGCGGCGATTGTGATGGTGAGCGCAGCCCGTGCCAAAGATCTGGCGAGCAAACCTGTGTACGTGCTGGGCGCTGCGGCAGCCACCGACCACCGCGACATCACGGCCATGCCGGATCTGACGCGCACCTCGGCGGTGAACTCTGGCGCACGCGCATTTGCCCAAGCCGGCATGAAGCCTGCCGACGTGGACGTGCTGGAGCTGTATGACGCCTTCACCATCAACACTTTGCTGTTCTTGGAGGACTTGGGCTTTTGCAAAAAGGGCGAAGCAGGGGCCTTTGTGCAAGGTGGGCGCATTGCGCCGGGTGGTGAGTTGCCTGTCAACACCAATGGTGGCGGCCTGTCTTGCGTGCATCCAGGCATGTATGGCTTGTTTACGCTGGTAGAGGCTACCCAGCAATTGATGGGCGTTGCAGGAGCACGCCAAGTCAAGGATGCCCAGGTGGGGCTGGCCCACGGCAATGGCGTAGAGCTGTCCAGCCAGGCCACGGTGATCCTGGGTACCGAGGCCACGCTTTAGAGCGCGCTGAGGCGGCGCAGTACAGTCAATCTATGGCCGCGCTGCCCGCCTTGCCCTGAACAAAGTAGTGCGCATGGCGCTTAATTAAGGTGGTGAGCAGCTGCGCGGCGGGTGACAGTGGGTAGTCTGCTCTGTAGAACATGCTGATCGGGTAGGCTGGCAACTTCTCTTGTATGGGGATCTGCACCAGATGCGGCTTGAGCCAGGGAGAGTTGATAAATTCTTGCGGCAAGGCGCACACCAGGTCAGACGCCATCATCAAGGTCTGCACCACCGACAGTGACGACGACTGCACCAGAATGCGCGGCGGTGCCAGCTCGGGATGGCGGGCAAACATATCCAAAATTGCGGCGCCCGGGCCGTGGGCGGCAGGGCTGCTCAGCATCCACTCGGCGTGCCGCAGCGCTTGCAAAGTGCGTGCCTGGGCGAGCGGGCTGCCACGGCGCACGGCCAGCACCAGGTTGTTTTGGAAGAGCTCCTCCACCGTAAAGTCGGCGCCAATGCCGCTGGCAGGCAAGGGCCCCACCGCAAACTCCATCTCACCTGAGCGGATAAGGGGCGTGTGGTCGCGGTACAGGCCGCCCAAGATGTTCAGGCTGACCTGCGGCATCAGTTTGCGAAAATCCGCCACCGCGTCGGGGATGAGGGTCGTGGTCGGCGTGGCTGAGGTGCCAAAGTACAGCATGCCCTGGCTGTCGCCGCGCATATGGGCTAACTCGTTGACGGACTTTTGCACCTCGTTGGCGATCACCCGCGCGCGCACCAAAAAGGCCTTGCCATAGTCGGATAGCTGCACGCCTTTGGTCGTGCGTATGAGCAGCGAGACATGCAACTTCGACTCTAACCGGGACATGCTTTGCGTCATGGCCGGAGCGGTGATGAGGCGCGCACGTGCCGCTGCGCGAATGCTGCCGCTATCTGCCACGGCCAGAAAATCCAGAATCTCGCTCAATGTCATGGCGGGTTCCATGGGGGGAGCGCTCCTTTTTTGCTTCTTGTGTTGAGGGTGCATGGCAACCCATCGCAGCACTTACCAGCTGCTAAGCACAGGTTAGCACTTGCCATTCTGCCGAAGCTGCACAGAGGCGACTCGCCTTTCTACGATGAGGCTCTCAAAACTACAAAAATCCGTGGGCAGGGCAAGGGCAGATGGCGGTGCAGTGATAGAGGCAGGAGTTCGGGACAAACACTCGGCCAAGCGCGCAGTACACCAGCCCCACGGATGGAGACATGGACCATGGATCTTTCAGAGAACACACAGGACCAGGCTTTTCGCGAACGGGTGCGGGGTTTTTTGCAGCAGCACCTGCCCGTTGATTTGCGCGACAAAGTGGCCAGCTTTGCCTGGCTGGAGAAAGAGGATTTCGAGCGCTGGCACAACATCTTGGCCGACCACGGCTGGCAAGGTCCGGCCTGGCCACAAAAGTATGGCGGCCTGGGTTTAAGCGCGGTGCAGCGCAAGATTTTTGACGAAGAGTGCCAGCTGGCCTGTGCGCCGCGCGTCATCCCGCACCTGAACATGATCTGCCCCGTGCTGAACGAGTTTGGTACGCCTGCACAGAAGGCCCAGTTCCTCCCCGATCTGTTTCGCCTCAAGGTCTGGTGGTGCCAGGGCTATTCAGAGCCGGGTGCAGGTTCAGATTTGGCATCACTCAAGACCAGTGCCGTGCGCGATGGAGAGCACTATGTGGTGAATGGCCAAAAAATCTGGACCACCTGGGCGCACTGGGCCGACTGGATGTTCGCCTTGGTACGCACCGACAAAGATGCCAAGGCGCAAGAGGGTATCTCGTTCTTGCTTATTGACATGAAAAGCCCGGGTCTCACGGTACGGCCCATCATCTCGGCCGACGGTGGCCATGATCTGAACGAAGTCTATTTCGACAACGTGAAGGTACCGGTGACCAACTTGGTGGGCGAAGAAAACAAGGGGTGGACGGTTGCCAAGTTCTTGCTGGGCTTTGAACGCGCCGAGATGGCTGCGGTAGGCCTGTGCAAGCGCCTGCTGCGTTTTGCCTGCCAAGCTGCGCAGACCCACTACCGCGCAGGCCAGCCTCTGTGGGATGACGCGCTGATTCGCCAGCGCCTGGCCGATCTGGACATGCGTGTGCAGGTGCATGAGTGGACGGTGATGCGCGTTCTCTCTAACGAAGATGCGGGCAGCCAAGGCCGTGCGGTAGCGACGGGCTCCATGGGCGCAGCGGCGTCGGTGCTCAAACTCACCAGTACCGAGCTGCAGCAGGATTTGACCCGCATGCTGATGGACTGCACCGGCCCGCGCGGTGTGCAGTACTTGAGCGCAGTGCGCCGGGGCGAGGCGGTGGATATGGAAGGCCTGCGCGCCTTTGACAACGCCTTGGTCGCCAACTACATCGACTGGCGCAAGGCCACGATTTACGGCGGAACCACCGAGGTGCAGAAAACCATAGCGGCAAAAACCTTCATCTAAGCCCACCATGAACTTTGAATTAAACGATGACCAGCGCATGCTGGAAGACGCAGTCAGCAAACTGGTTGCCGGCAAGTTGCGCGGCGAGCGCCCCGCGTTTGAAGTGAGAGATACCGACTGGCAGGCCCGCTGGCAGCAACTAGCCAGCGTGGGCGTTACCGGCCTGCTGGTGGAGCCGGCTTATGGCGGCATGGGCCTGGGCGTGCTGGAGGCTGTGGTGGTGGCGCGGGCCTCGGGTCGGGGCAATGCGCGGCTGCCTTTTGCGGTGTGCGCCGCCAGTGCCCTGTG
>JAVXMM010000070.1:0-20049 GCA_036646255.1 Comamonas sp. | reverse complement strand
CAACGTCCGTTGCAAAGCGTTTGGCCATGGCGCAATAGGTGGATGCGTCGCGGGCGCTGGCATCTAGCTTGGATGCGGCCAAACGCACCATTTGGCGCGCGGCAACCAACTCCGTGGCCATGTCGGCCAGTTTGAACTGAAGCGCCTGAAAGCTGGCAATGGCCTTGCCGAACTGTTTGCGCTCTTGCATATAGCTTTGCGCTTGGGTCAGCGCGCCTTGGGCTGCACCGACCGAGCAGGTGGCGATGTTGATGCGCCCACCATCGAGCCCCTTCATGGCGATTTTGAAGCCTTCGCCCTCGCGCCCCAGCAGGTGGCTGGCGGGGATGCGTACATTGTCAAAGCTGATGGTGCGGGTGGGCTGGCTGTTCCAACCCATTTTTTCTTCTTTTTTGCCATAGCTCACCCCTTCGGCATTGGCGGGCACCACGAAGGCGCTGATGCCGCTGGCACCAGATTGCGCGTCGCCGGTGCGGGCCATCAGCACCAGCACATCGGTGCTGCCTGCACCGCTGATGAAGGCTTTGCTGCCATTGATGATGTAGTCATTGCCTACCAGTTCGGCCCGGGTTTTGAGGGATGCAGCGTCCGAGCCTGCACCGGGTTCGGTCAGGCAGTAACTGGCCAGTTTCTGGCCGCTGGTGAGTTGCGGGCCCCATTCATTGCGCACCGCATCCGTAGCCCAGGTGCCCAGCATCCAGGTTGCCATGTTGTGGATGGTGATGAAGGCGGTGGTGGAAGGGTCTACAGCTGCCATTTCTTCAAACACCAAGGTGGCATCTAAGCGGGGCAGGGCCAGGCCGCCCGCATTCTCAGGGGCGTACAGGCCGCAAAAACCCAGCTCGCCAGCCTTGGCAATGGCTTCACGGGGGAAGGTGCCTTGGGCATCCCACTCGGCAGCGTGTGGGGCCAGCTCGGCCTGGGCGAATGCGCGGGCAGTGTCGGCAAAGGCACGCTGGTCTTCTGATAGTTCGAAATCCATGCTGGGTGTCTCCTTGTTTTTATCTAATATTCGTCTGGCACTTGTCTGGTAGGCGCTGCCAGCTATTATTTTTGCAGTAACTCAGGGGGCGGGCCTTGGTGCAGCCAAACCATCAATTCCTTTTTGCGCTTGCCAATCTCGTCCACCAAACATTCGTGGTAACGGCGTGGCCAGTCGGGTTGGGCCTCGTGCGCGGCCACTTGCTTTTTGCAGGTAACGACGCGTTGGCGTATCCAGTCGTTTTGGTCGCGGCGCAGCAGTGGGCGCTCGTGGGCGGAGAGGATGCGCATCACATCGCCATACAGAATGTTGTTGTCTGTATCAATTTTTTGAAAAGCTTCGACTGCACAGGCATTGGTCTGAGCGGTGTTGCCACCGGGCACACAGGCAGCGCCTGCTTGCGCATGTGCTGTGTTTGCGGCTACTGCAAAAGTAATAGCTGCTAGCGCCCGCCCAGCAGGCGCTAGAGTTGTATTTTTTACAAATAGATAAGCGAGAGCACGCCGTGCAACCGGGGCTGCGCAGCATGTAGTCAGATGAGAGTCAAACGAGTAAACCATGTCTCATCATCGCAGCAAAACCGGGCTGCTTGCGTGCCGCGCGCCCGGTTTGCCGCGCTGGGCTTTACTTCAGGCTGATGGTGGTGTTGACACCGTGGCTGGTGGTACTGTCGTCAAACCAGCGGGCGGTAATCGTCTTGGTCTGGGTGTAGAACATGACAACTTGCTTGCCGTAAGGGCCCAGGTCGCCCAGCTTCGAGGCGCGGCTGCCAGTGAACGAGAACAGTGGCACAGGCACGGGGATTGGCACGTTGATACCGACCTGACCGACGTCGATGTCTTCCTGGAACTTGCGCGCTGCCGCACCTGATTGTGTGAAGATGGCGGTACCGTTGCCGTTGGGGTTGGCGTTAATGAACTCTATCGCCTGGTCGATGTCATCGGCGGCCACCAAGCACAGCACGGGGCCAAAAATCTCTTGGTCGTACACGCTCATGCCCGGCTTGACGCCGCTGAAGATGGTTGGCCCGACAAAGTTACCCTTCTCATAACCCTTTACATCGGGCTTGCGGCCATCTAGCTCCAGCTTGGCGCCGTCGGCAATGCCGCGCTCGATCAGGCTCTCTACGCGCGAAAGAGCGGCGCAACTCACCACAGGGCCCACATCGGTACCGGCTTCAACACCACCGCTTACCTTCAAAGTCTTGGCCTTGGCGATGATTTCGGGGATCCACTTTTGCGATTCACCTACCAGTACCACCACCGACAGTGCCATGCAGCGCTGGCCCGCCGCGCCGAATGCGGCACCAGCAATGGCGTTGAGTGACTGCTCTTTGTTGCAGTCTGGCATAACGATGGCGTGGTTCTTGGCGCCCATCATGCACTGCACGCGCTTGCCATTGAGCGAGGCGCGGTTGTAGACATGGGTGCCCACCTTGGTCGATCCGACAAAGCTGATGGCCTTGATATCGGGGTGGTCGCAGATGGCGTTCACCGCATCTTCACCGCCATGGATCACGTTCAAAACGCCGGGGGGCACGCCAGCTTGCAGCGCCAGTTCGCACAGGCGCATGGTCACCATCGGGTCTTGCTCAGACGGCTTCAAGATGAAGGTGTTGCCAGTCGCAATCGCCATGGGGAACATCCACAGCGGGATCATCGCGGGGAAGTTGAAGGGCGTAATGCCTGCGCACACACCCAAGGGCTGGTTCAGCGTATAGGTATCGACGCCATTGGCCACATTGTTGGCCAGCTCTCCGAGCTGCAGCGTGCCGATATTGGCGGCATGCTCTACCACTTCCAACCCGCGGAAGACGTCACCTTCGGCATCTGGCAGGGTTTTGCCTTGCTCGGCCGTGAGCAGGGCGGCCAGCTCCTTCATGTTTTCACGGATCAGCTGCTGCAGCTTCAAAAAGATGCGGGCACGGGTGCCGATGGGGGTTTTTCTCCAGGTCTTGAACGCTTCTTTGGAGTTGGCCACCGCCGCATTGATCTCATCAGGCGTAGCAAACGGCACGCGCGCCAGCACTTGCTGCGTAGCGGGGTTGACAACGTCGCGCCATTGCGTGGTCTTGGATTCGACCATCTGGCCGTTGATGAGCAGCTTGACGGTAGGCGCCAAAGTGCCGGTAGATTGCGGTGCGTTCATGGTTTGTCTCCTGGATGAACCGAGGTTGGCTGTGGTTGGAATAGTGGATAGCACCAGAGCGTGGCCTGCTAACAGCCACGCAGCGCATCCATGGCATTCATATTAAGTGTGCATATCTGCCAAGGCAATACCAGGTGTGCAGAAGTAATCTGCGTATTTGCACAAATGATTGCGTATGCAATCCCTTGCCACTACCCAACCACGTGCATCAAGGCTTCAAAATCAAGAAGTACTCGTTGGGCACCACCAACTGCACGTCAAACCGGTTCTGGTATTGCTGCGGGTCAAAATAAAAGCGCTTGGCGTTGACCACCACCATGCGCGCACCAAATGCTTTTGTGCGCTCTGCCAGCGTGTCTTGGTCGACGATGCTGCCCATATGGGTTTTGGTGGCCGAGTCAGGCACGGTAAATTGCCGGTAGCGCGCCGTTCCAAACCAGTCGCCCATGGCTTGTCCCTTGTAAAAGTAAAAAGCGTTCTCGAACCCCAGTTGCACCAACTCAGGCCCTAGATGCGGCATGTGCGCGTTGGCGGTGTTCATGGCCGCATAACCCTCGCGCGATTGAATCAGGCGGGGCTGCTGGTCGATATTGACTTTGGCCTTGGAGAAGGCAGCCTGGGTAATCCAGACCGATGCCACCAATAACAGCGCCATTTCTGCATAGCGCAGCACCGATAGCTCGGTGGATGACTGGCTGCGCAGGGCGCTGAAATCCCCCAGGCCCGCGCGGTAGGCAAACAGCACAGCCAGTGCAGCACCCGCCGGTATTACCGCCATCAAGTAGCGCGGCAGCGGAAAGAAGTTCCACCACACCATCAGGTAGATAAACAGATAGCTCAGTAAAATGAAGCCGCCTTGACGCCAAGCCTTGGGCTGAAACAGCACAAACAAACCAATCGCAATGGCGGTAGCGCCAGATCGGATCAGGATCTCGAAAATAGTCAGAATGCTGGCATTGGGATTGCGGTGAATGTCTGCACGCTGGTAGAGCATATCTCCCGCGTCCCACCAATATGCGCCAAAAATATTGGTGCCTGCTGGGTGAATCGGGTCGCCAGATACCACAAAGCTGCGAATGTACCAGCCCAGGCCAAACAGGCACGACAACGCGACAAACAGCCAGAATTTGCGGCTTTTCCAGCCAAAGCTCAGTAGCAAAATCAAGCCGGTAGCACCGCCAATTACGGTGCCAAACAGCTTGGTACCCACCATCACGCCCGTTAGCAACGCACAAACAGCCACCCAGGTGGTCGAGATAGCTTCGTTTTTGTTTTGCGTGGCCAAAATAGTGGCGAGCATGCTGGTCCAGCAGAACAGCAGATAAACCCCGTCGACATAGGCATATCCCAGCGATTCATGCATGCTGCGCATCGTCCACAACACCGCAATCGCCACTAAACCAAACAAAGTGGATTTGAGCTGCTGAGCAAAAAATCCATAAACACCCATGGCAGCCAGCATGAGAGGCACGGCGTTGGCAATCACCTGGGCATACATCTCATTGCCCACCATCAACGACACCACAAACAGCAAGTTGGCGTTAGAGGGGAACAGCGGGTAGCGCAGCCATTCATTCACTGCCAGCGAATGGTGCTCTAAAAAGTAGCGCGCCAAAGGTAGGTGAAAACTGGTGTCATCCCAAGCTCCGGGGGCGTTCAGGCTGAGTGCCACCAGGTATGCGGCAATGGCCAAGAAGAACAGCACCAACACAACGCCGCGCGCAGATACAGACGCGGCTATACGCTGGAGCCTGCCTTGCCGTGCGTTAAAAACAAACGCCCAAGTAACGCTGACGGCAATGCCTGCAAAAAAGGCGGCAGGGTACAGCAGGTGCAGCAGGCCCAGCAAAAACACCCATTGCGACACAAGCGCCAAACCTACGCTGCCTGCCAAAGCCCAGTACAAGGCATTGTTGGCGGGCAAGGTTTCGCGGGCTGCTTCTTTCTTTTGCAACCACGCCAAACTGCGCTGAATGGCAAAGTCACCCAGAACCCCAATAGTGACCATCACCAGCAAGAGCCAAAGATAGCCCGAGAGGGCGCATACCAAGGCAGAAGAATTAACGCACATGCAAAAAGAACCCCAAAACGATGATAAATAAACAGTTTTTGACGATGTTTAGCCGAGAGCACGCATTAAAAACGCCCTAAAAGCAGTTTCAAGATGTGTGCAGAACACTGTTTTTGACGGAACTACTGCTTATACAAGCTTGTCGTTCGCGACAAGCTATGGCGGCTGACGCCTGAGCGCCAAGCGCCCGTCCAGCGATCAGACGGTATTCTTTCATTAGAAGTGTCGTGTGAGCGCAACTAAGAAGACCCATCAGCGCTTGCTTTTATGGAAAGTCTCTGCCCGCAATAAAGTCATTTAGTTGTGTTATCAAATAACCATGCGATGAAATCAAGGGAGAACCCTCGGTATCCTTACCGTTTTTTTCAAAATGCGCGCGTGACCTATAGGCGTAGCCATTTGTCCGATCGCTAACGCACGGCACCGACTTCCCATGAGCAATAAGAATCCGGCACAGCCATCAGAAGGCCAGACCGGCCCGGATGACCTGCAGCGTAACCTTACCAACCGTCATATCCAGTTGATTGCCATTGGTGGTGCCATTGGCACGGGCCTTTTCATGGGCTCGGGCAAAACCATCAGCTTGGCGGGGCCGTCCATCGTTTTTGTCTACGCCATCATCGGCATCATGCTGTTTTTTGTGATGCGAGCGATGGGCGAGCTGCTGCTGTCCAATCTGCAGTACAAATCGTTTATCGATTTTTCATCCGACTTGCTAGGCCCTTGGGCGGGTTTTTTTACCGGTTGGACCTACTGGTTTTGCTGGATCATCACCGGCATTGCCGATGTGATTGCGATATCGGCCTATGCCCAGTTTTGGTGGCCCGATTTGCCGCAATGGGCACCGGCGATTGCTTGCGTAACTGTGCTGCTCAGCCTGAATTTGCTGACCGTCAAGCTGTTTGGTGAGATTGAGTTTTGGTTTGCCATGATCAAAATTGTCGCCATTGTCACGCTGGTGGGCACGGGCCTGTACATGGTAACGACCGGATTTACATCACCCGCAGGGCGTACTGCCAGCTTTGCCAATTTGTGGAGTGACGATGGCATGTTCCCCAACGGTGCCATGGGCTTTTTTGCGGGCTTCCAAATCGCCGTGTTCGCCTTTGTGGGGATTGAGCTAGTAGGCACGACAGCGGCAGAGGCCAAAGACCCGCACCGTACCTTGCCGCGTGCCATCAATTCCATTCCGGTGCGCATCATCATTTTTTACGTGTGCGCGCTGCTCGCCATCATGGCGGTAACGCCTTGGCGCGATGTGGTGCCAAGCAAAAGCCCGTTTGTCGAGCTGTTTGTCTTGGCTGGCTTACCTGCCGCCGCCGGTGTGATCAATTTTGTGGTGCTGACGTCGGCCGCCTCGTCGGCCAACAGCGGCGTGTTCTCTACCAGCCGCATGCTGTATGGTTTGTCGCTCAAAGGCGATGCGCCGCGTTCGTTTGGCATGTTGTCGACCAGCAGTGTGCCGTCGCGCGGGTTGATCTTCTCTTGCATCTGCTTGCTGGGCGGCGCGTTCTTGATGTGGGTGGTGCCTAATCTGATGGAGGCATTTACCTTGGTCACCACGGTTTCGGCTATTTTGTTCATGTTTGTCTGGTCGCTGATCCTGCTGTCATACATCAGCTACCGCAAAAACCGGCCCGATTTGCATGCTGCATCCCACTACCGCATGCCTGGCGGCGTGGCCATGTGCTGGCTGTGCTTGGCGTTTTTTGCGGGAATCGTGGTTTTGCTGACTTTTGAAGCCGATACGCGCCAAGCGCTCATCGCCACGCCGCTGTGGTTTGTTGTGCTGGGTGTTGCATACGCAGGCTTGCAAGCACGCAACAAGCGGTTATAAACACGGTGCTTGAACGCGGAGTGGTGAGGCTGTGTTTAACCTTTACACGTTGGGCAATGACTATTGCGGGCGATGGCACATTGATCACCAGGATCGGTAGCTGGTCTCGGTATCTCGCGGCTCGCGTCTAGAAATTAAGGTTGGCTGCTGCGCTATTTTTGCGTGTTGTTGGCGAGCAGGGCTTTATTTGATCAACGGGTGCTGACTTCATGCAATTGACCTTGGGCCACATTACCTGCACGTTTTGAGGACGTCCGATCTGGCCGATCTGGCTGAAGCGGTTCAGCAAGGCGACACTGATATGCAGCTCCACAACTTGGCGCTCAAACGTGCGTGCCGTCACGCGCTCACCCAGCCGCTTGAAGCAGTGCATCTTCGTCTCCACAAGGCTGCGCCGATGGTAGCCGCTCCACTTCTTCCAGACGCTGCGACCCAAGCGCTTGCACGCGCGAATGGCCTTGTTGCGGTGCGCCGAGCCCGCACTCGACTTCTTCCAATGGCTGGCGTTCTTGCGCGGCGGGATCACCGCTATTGCTTGCCGCTCAGCGATGGCGTCTAGGCAGCCTCGCGTGTCGTAGGCGCCATCTGCGCAGACGCTTTCGATGCGCTCGTCCGCCGCAATCTGTGCCACCAACTCCAGCAGCATCGGCGCGTCTCCGATGGCATTGCTTGTTACCTCGATGGCGCTGATCTCCAACGTCTGCGCATCGATGCCCAAATGGAACTTGCTCCATTCACGTCGGTACTCGGCGCCATGCTTCTTGCGTTTGCACTCGCCTTCGCCCAGGAACTTGATGCCCGTACTGTCTACCGGCAGCTGCAGCGCAGACTTGGTTCGCTGGTAGCTCTGTTCGACCTGCAAGGTCTTCTGGCGTCGGCAGACCGTGCTGAAATCCGGGGCACCGGCCAGTCCAGCTTGGCCAACTGCAGCAGGCTTTGCACCATGCCCAGCGCCTGCCGCAAGGGCTGGCCGAACAGGCACTTGATGCTCGGGCAGAACTGGATGGCTGCATCCGACAGGTCGGACTGCGTCCGCGCTTGCCGCTCGGCGTGCCAAGCCATAGCATCCCCGGGGCCAGCCACATCGTCAACGAGCCGCGCGCCTTCAGCGCCGCGTTGTACGCCTTCCAGTTCATCGTGCGGTACTTGCTCCGCTGTCTGTTCTTCGTATCCGTCACGCCGTCAGTCTACGGGCGTCGCCGAGGCGATTTGTGCAATAAAGCCACCTCAAAGTATCTAAAAACTCGGATAGAAAATGTCGTGATGCGCATCTCTCATAACGTTATTGCTATAAAAATACAGCTTTAGCCGTATTGCTGAGGTCTGCAAATTTGCACAATAATCTTGTGCATCAATAGCAGGGTATACACAGCATGGATTGGGATCATTTGCGCTACTTTGGTGCGTTGGTGCAGGCAGGTACTTTGGTGGGGGCGGCCAAAGCCTTGGGAGTGGAGCACACCACCGTGTCGCGCCGCATACAAGCGCTAGAAAAGCAACTGGGCGCCACTTTATTCACCCGTGAAGGCAGCGGCTACAAACTAACCGATGCAGGCCGCCAACTGCAACCTCGCGCCGAGGCTATGGACCAAATCGCTCGCGGTATTGCGCCCATAGCGGCCGGCCAAAGTACCGAAACGCCCAGCGGCGTGGTACGCATAGGTGTGACCGAAGGTTTTGGTACACAAATCTTGGCCAAGCACTTGGCGGCGTTGCCTGCGCGCTACCCGTTGCTCACCATTGATTTGCTGGCCGTGCCGCGCATGCTGCATCTGTCACGGCGCGAAGCGGATATCGTTATCTCGCTAGAGCGCCCGGTCCGGGACACCGTGGTGACTAGCCGCCTGACCGACTACCGCTTGTTCTTGTATGGCCAGCGCGAATATCTGGCCCGCCACCCTCTGATCACCAGCGCAGCTGATTTAGGTAAGCATGCCTTCGTTAACTATGTAGACGACCAGCTCTTCACTAAAGAGCTGCAGTTTTTAGATACTTTGACGCCCAACCAGCACTTTAGCTTTCGCAGCACCAGCATCTTGGCGCAATACACTGCTGTACGTACGGGGGCAGGGCTGGGTGTACTGCCCGGTTTTTTGGCGGACAAAGACCCACTTTTGCAGCGCGTGCTGCCTGAGCAAGCGCAGTTCACGCGCACGTTTTGGATGTCCATGCAGCCTGAGCTGCGCACCGTGCCCGGTATCCAGGTCGTCTGGCGATTTTTGCAGGCGACGGTGCAGGAGCAGCAGGCGCTGCTGATGTGTTAGCACGCCGCTAACACATCAAAAAGGGCTTACACGCGCTCAAAAATCGCAGCAATACCTTGGCCACCGCCAATGCACATGGTCACCAGTGCGTAGCGGCCATTGGTACGGTGTAGCTCGTGGATGGCCTTCACCGTGATGATGGCGCCGGTGGCTCCAATCGGGTGGCCCAGCGAGATACCCGAGCCGTTGGGATTAACCTTGGCGGGGTCGGCACCCAAACCCTTGGTAACAGCGCAGGCTTGTGCGGCGAAGGCTTCGTTGGCTTCGATCACATCCATCTGATCGAGTTTGAGGCCTGTCTTGGCCAGCACGGCTTTGGATGCGGGAACGGGGCCGATGCCCATGATCTTGGGATCCACACCAGCGTGGGCGTAGCCCACCAAACGAGCCAGTGGCTTGGCGCCGCGAGCGTTGGCGGCAGCGGCTTCCATCAACACCACTGCTGCGGCAGCATCGTTAATGCCGGATGCATTGGCGGCGGTGACGGTGCCGTCTTCCTTAATGAAGACGGGCTTCATTTTCTGGAAGTCCTCAATCTTGGCACCCGCGCGGAAGTGTTCGTCCTTGTCAAACACCACATCGCCCTTGCGCCCCTTGATGGTGACGGGCACGATCTGACCGCTGAAACGGTTTTCAGCCCATGCGAGCTCGGCACGCAGGTGGCTGGTCAAGGCCAGTTGATCTTGGTCGTCGCGGCTCACGCCAAATTCTTTGGCTACGTTCTCGGCCGTCACACCCATGTGGATGTTGTGGAACGGGTCGTGCAGGGCACCGATCATCATGTCGATCATCTTGAAATCGCCCATGCGTGCGCCCCAGCGGCTAGTGGTGCTGGTGTAGGGGGCACGGCTCATGTTTTCGGCGCCGGCGCCAATGGCGATGTCGTAGTCGCCTAGCAAGATGCCTTGGCTGGCGGTGACGATAGCTTGCAGGCCTGATCCACACAGTCGATTGACGTTCATCGCAGGTGTCTCTTGGCTGCAGCCGCCGTTAACAGCAGCAACGCGGCTCAGGTACATGTCTTTTGGTTCGGTGTTGACCACATGGCCAAAGACTACGTGCCCCACATCCTTGCCATCCACGCCAGCGCGGGCCAGCGATTCTTTGACGACGAGTGCGCCCAGCTCGGTAGGTGGAACGTCTTTAAGGGCACCTCCAAAGGTGCCAATAGCGGTGCGCACAGCGCTGCAGACGAGGACTTCACGGGACATGGTTTTATCTCCTTGGATGAATGGCAAACACGATTCGGGCCGTATGTAGATAGCACACGGCGCACTCAGATGGTGCATTGCAGCATTATTGCGGAGCCCCGTCCCATCCGGCAAGTTGGTAAGACTACGGACGCGCCTTGGTGACAGATAAATGCTTTGCAGCGGGCGTTTTGGTGTGCGAAGCAAAAAGAGCTGCAAGAACCCATCTGGCGGGCACTGGTAGCTCTTTTTATAGCGGTGAGCTTGGGTGATTTAGCCTTCGCGCACGTCAGCAACTACGTTTTGGCCAAAGTCAGCGCGCTCCAGCCACGCCAGCACCTTGGCGCCTGCATCATGTGGCGTGCTCAGCTTGCCGCCTTCGTGCATGCCGGTGAAGTTGGCCACATCGGGGAAGTCTTTGGCATCGGCGCTTCGCAGGGTGACTTGCATGTCGGTGTCGATCACCCCGGGTGCCAGCGATACGATTTTTGCGCCATGGGGCTTGATAGCTTCCTCCAGCGCTACACAGCGGGCGTAGGCATCCATACCCGCCTTGGCGGTGCAGTACGCAGCTTGCGATGCCATGGGGCGGCGGCCCAAGCCTGACGAGATGTTCAGTACCTTCTTCGGTACAGTCCATCCTTCGGTTGCAGCCAGAAACACGCTGGTTAAGGCCATCGGCGCCTCCAGCCCCACGCGCATGGCGTTGCGCAGCTCCGCTGCAGGCACGCCAGACAGTGGTGCGATGTGCGGCACTACACCAGCGTTGTTGATGAGCGTGATGCTGGCCCAGTCACCCGCGTTTAGCCCGCGCAGCCAGTCGCCCAAGCGCTGGGCGGCGTTACCGGTGTCCGCCAAGTCTTGCTCCCATTGAATGAGCTGGTCTGGCGATTGAGCCGAAGCAGCCAAATCTGTCGACGTGCGGCGTGCAATGCTCAGCAAAGTGTGGCCGCTAGCCAGCAGTTGTTGGCCCATGGCCAGGCCCATGCCGCGTGAGCCGCCGGTGAGGATGGTGAGGTGTTTGGTCATGCGCCCATCATACGGGTGATGAAGTGGAAATATGGGCTACGCATGCGACATGCATGTGCATTGCAAGTGCCTGCTGGGCCTGCATTGCGTGCTACAAAAATAGGCAAGGCAGCACACATGGACTTGGGGGGATGCCAGAACCCTCCGGTGCCAAGCACGCAGCACGCCTTGCAAGCTGCTGATGGTTACTTGCCAGGCTCGCGGGAGCCCCGTTGGTGAGTGCTTTTTAGGTCGCAACTGGTCTCAACAGGTCTAAGTGCACATGAATTGCTTAAATAGTTCATGTTTAATTTATCGATATTCATACGCTATGATTGAATTTTTCAACCTACCTCATGAGGGAATAGCGTATGCGTAAAGCTTTAGTTCTGGCTGCCGTAATGGGTGGTGTCGCACTGACCGGTTGCAAAACCATGGATACCGGCAGTATCGGCGGCATGATGGAGAGCGGATCCAGCGCCGTGAAGGCGCTCAGCCTTTCCGACAGCGATGTGGTGACTTTGTCCAACGAATCCTGCGAAGCGCTGGATGCCGGAAACAAAATTGCACCTGCTAACAACAAGTACAGCCAGCGCCTGAACAAAGTGATATCCAAAATGCCTAAAGAGATTGATGGCAAAAAGGCAATCTACAAGGTGTATTTGACGCAAGACGTAAACGCCTGGGCCATGGCCAACGGTTGTATCCGTGTGTACAGCGGGCTGATGGATCTAATGAATGACGACGAGCTGCGCGGCGTGATTGGCCACGAAATCGGTCACGTGGCTTTGGGTCACAGCAAGAAGGCTATGCAAACGGCCTATGCCACATCGGCAGTGCGGCAAGCAGCAGCATCCAGTGGAGGAGCCTTGAGTTCGTTGTCGCGCTCGGAAGCGGGCGCTGTGGGTGAGAAATTCCTGAATGCCCAATTCTCGCAGTCGCAAGAAACCGACTCGGACAACTACTCCTTTGATCTGCTGACCAAGCTGAAGATGGAGCGCAAGGGTTTGGTGACCGCGTTCCAAAAGTTGGCCAAGCTGGGCGGTGGTGGCGGCAACTCACTGATGAGTTCGCACCCACCGTCTGAGTCACGTGCCCAGAATATGCAGTCACGCCTGGACGGTAAGAAGTAATCCTGCTGCCCGCTTCCCTCATGTCAATGCCCCCAAGCTCCCGCTTCGGGGCGTTTTGCTTTGTCCTGCAGGCGCCAAGGTGGGCGTTTGTTTGCCAGTAGCATCGCCAGCAAACCCACCAAAAAGACAAGGGCGCCCCATGGCCGAACTGAAAAAACTGCGCAGCCAGCGCTGGTTGGCAAATAACGATTTTCGTAGCTTTAATCACCAGAGTCGCATCATGCAAATGGGCTATGAGCCCAAGGACTGGGAAGGCAAACCGGTTATTGCGATCATGAACAGCTGGTCGGAGTACAACCCTTGCCACATGCACTTTCGCAATCGGGTAGATGACGTCAAGCGCGGCGTGCTGCAGACGGGCGGTTTTCCGCTGGAGATGCCGACTATCTCGCTGAATGACGCCATCGTCAAACCATCGGCTTTGTTGTATCGCAATATGCTGGCGATGGAGGTAGAGGAGATGATCCGCTGCTACCCGGTGGATGGCGTGGTGCTGATGGGTGGCTGCGACAAAACCACTCCTGCCATGTTGTTAGGTGCAACCAGCGCCAATATCCCGGCCATCTTCCTGCCCGCTGGCCCTATGTTGCGGGGGAATTCGCGCGGCAAAACACTGGGGTCCGGCTCAGACGCTTTTAAGTACTGGGACGATAAGCGCGCAGGTGTCATCAGCGACGAGACATGGCAGGGCATCATCAGCGGCATCGCACGCAGCCCTGGTACCTGCATGACCATGGGCACAGCCAGCACCATGACGGCCATTGCCGAGGCACTGGGTATGGCCTTGCCAGGTGCATCCAGCATCCCCGCTGTGGATGCGGCTCATCAACGCATGAGTGCTGAGGCGGGGCGCCGCATTGTTGATATGGTGAACCAGGATGTGCGGCCTGCGCAAATCCAAACGCGTGATGCGTTTATGAACGCAATCACTGTGGCCATGGCCATGGGCTGCTCTACCAATGCCATCGTGCACGTGATTGCGATGGCACGCCGCGCCGGTCATGCCGATGTAGGCTTGGCGGATTTTGATCGCATCAGCCGCATCGTGCCGGTGATCGCCAACATCCGCCCCAATGGCAGCAGCCAGTTTTTGATGGAGGATTTTTACTACGCCGGCGGCTTGCCCGCGTTGATGCAACGTTTGGTGCCGTATTTAAAGCTGGACCAGCTGACGGTGACAGGTAAAACGTTGGGCGAGAACATGGCGGGCACCGAGGTCTATAACGACGAGGTGATTCGCCCGCTGGATCAGCCGATTTATGCTGAAGGGTCGCTGGCCGTGTTGCACGGTAATTTGGCGCCTGATGGCTGTGTAATCAAACCTAGCGCGATGAGCGAGAAGTTCCTTAAACACACTGGTCCCGCCGTGGTGTTTGACGACTACGCCAGCTTGAAAAAGATGCTGGACGACCCCGACGCCGATATTACCGAGGACCATGTCATCATTCTGCGCAATGCGGGGCCCAAGGGCGGCCCGGGCATGCCAGAGTGGGGCATGGTGCCGATTCCGTTGAAACTGGTGAAGCAGGGCGTGCGCGACATGCTGCGCATTAGCGATGCCCGCATGAGCGGCACCAGCTATGGAGCCTGCGTTTTGCATGTGGCTCCTGAATCGTTCGTAGGTGGCCCGTTGGCGCTGGTAAACACGGGTGATTTGATCAGTGTAGATGTGCGGGCCCGCAGCATCCATGTCGACATCAGCGATGAGGAGCTGGCCCGTCGCAGAGCGCAGTGGCAAGCTCCAGCACCGCGTTTTGAGCGCGGCTACGGCGCTATGTTCAGCGAGCATATTTTGCAAGCCAATGAGGGCTGCGATATGGATTTTTTGCTGACACAGCGGGGTGCCAGCGCGAGCGAGCCCGCTATAAACTAATCTGCACACTTTTATTTATTGATTTGAAGACCCTCCATGAAACTGCTTTTACTCAGCAACTCCCGTGCGCCGGATGGTGGTTACCTAACACATTCACGCGAGGTGATTGCCGCTGTTTTACAAGGTGCCAAAAAGGCGCTGTTTGTGCCGTTTGCTGGTGTCACTATCACCTGGGACAACTACACCTCCGATGTGCAGGCTGCTATCGCCCACACCGGCGTGCAGCTGGTAGGCGCGCATCAGGCGGATGCAGTGCCACAGTTTTTGGCGGGGGATATAGAAGCCATCATCGTAGGCGGCGGCAATACCTTCCAGCTGCTGGCCGAGTGCCGCAAACGCGGCTGGCTGGTGCGCATCGGTGATGCGGTGCGATCGGGCCGCATGCCTTATATAGGCTGGAGCGCGGGTACTAACTTGGCGGGGCAGACGATCAACACCACCAATGACATGCCCATCGTCAACCCGCACGGCTTTAATGCGCTGGGCCTAGTGTCTTTTTGTATCAACCCGCACTACAACAACAGTCTGCCTCCCGGCCACCAAGGCGAAACGCGCGATCAGCGGTTGACCGAGTGTTTGGCTGCCAACCCGCAAATGCGCGTGGTGGCCTTGCCTGAAGGCACTTGGCTAGAGGTGCTGGACAGCCAAGTGACCGTTGGCGGCGCTTTTGCAGCCAAAGTGTTGGACGCAGGCAAAGCCACTGTAGATGTGCCCATAGGCTCAGTGATTGCCCAGCACGCGTGAGATGGCTTAACTGATAAATATCAACGCCAACCAAGGCTATTTCCCATGTCGTTTGGGTGCACTCGGGGAGCTAAGGCATCCCTGGGCGTTGGCACTTGGCGTGCTGAATGCATTCGTTACCACTCTATTTTTAGTAGCGCACGCTACGCATTGCGCTGCAACCAACATGCGCTGGGTAGAGCAAGCTGTTGGCAAAGATGGATATCAAGGGTGGCAAGCGCATAACCATTTCCATGCGTATCCAAATTTATGGAAGCTGCGCAGCTGATGTGGTTAGTGAATGGCTGGGCATGGATTTGATGCTGAGAGATGTCGCAATGAAGTTAGCGCTTAATACATTTGCAAGCCCATGAATATGCAACATTGGTTGCGTGTGGATACATGTTGCACCGCATCAGTTAATGTATTGTTTTTTAGTATTTTTTAATTAAAACATGTGGTTGCGAATGATTTTTTAAGCAATTGATCTGCCTCAATATATAGCTTGGAATATAGATGCACCGGGTTTATATGAAATAGCGGTTGTATATTTAGTTACATATTTGTGAATTTTTTCCAAAATAAATCGTGCTAAAGTCGCCCGCTATGTCTTTGAAATGGATCTGCACTCTCATCGTGGCTGCGGCGGCAAGCGCCCATGCTGCGCCTGATAGCGACAAAAAATCATCCGACTTGGATGTGCTGCTAGGCATTGGCCAAAGCAGCCTGACCAAGCTCGATGATATGCACCACCAGGTCAAGGGCCAGGCTGGCGTGCTCATCAGCAATGCACTTAACCTGATTGGTGTGCCCTATCGCCGTGGCGGTAACAGCGCTGAGACCGGTTTTGACTGCAGCGGCTTGGTACATGCGGTGTATGCCGAGAGCTGGGGCAAAATTCTGCCGCGTCGTGCAGAAGAGCAGGCTGCCGCCACCGAGAAGATTGAAAAAACCGAACTAAAACCCGGTGACCTGGTGTTCTTTAACACCATGCGCCGTGCCTTCAGCCATGTAGGCATCTATATGGGTGAAGGGAAGTTTATCCATTCGCCCCGTTCGGGTGCGACGGTTCGCGTGGAGAGCATGAACATCGCCTACTGGCAAAAGCGCTTTGATGGCGCTCGCCGTGTCGAGCTGAGTGAAGACGCTCGTAGCAAGCTGATGCAGCAAGTCAACTTAGATGGCGTGGATGCGCAGGAAATGATTGGCAAGGTGATGACCAAGGCGGGCATGCGAATCAACTAATTGATCCGCAGTCTGTTCGAGACGATAAAAAAGCTTCCCAAGGGAAGCTTTTTTGCTTTCAACGCCCTAGGGTCTGTTGAGGTTCATTTGAAGGCGTGAAGGCATTGGAGCGCTTGTCAATCTGGGAGGGCGATGCCTTGCTTGTGTTCACCAGCACAAGGCATGCAACGCGCAGTGGCAAGCTACCTGCTATCTTCGTATTGGGGGTGGCCGTCTGCCGGATTACTCCCGACGTGCATTGCTGCGGTCGCGTGCGTTGCATTCAGTGCTTTCAAAGCAACGCGACCCCAAACGGGATGCCGACAGACCCAGGTGCTATTACTTAATGAGTTGCAGGATGTCGCGGAAGTCTTCGTGCTCGCAGGTGCGTAGCCATTCGAAAACAACCATCTCGGTGGTCACCAACTCGGCGCCTGCGCCGGCCAGGCGGTCAAAGGCGGCATCGCGGTTGCGTTCGGTGCGGCTGCCGCAGGCATCAGTTACGACCCAAACGTCAAACTCGGCCTCAAGCAGCTCCAGTGCCGTTTGCAACAGGCAAACATGGGCTTCGCAGCCTGCAATGACAATGGTGTTGCGCTCAGGCTCCTGCTGAGGAGGCTTTTGCAGGTGCTTGGGCAGGCTGCGGGCGTTGCCACCTTGCTGGGGCTTGGCGGGTGGGCGCAGCCATTCGTCAAGACCTTCAGGCACCGCGCTGAAATACATCTTAGACAGGGTTTTGTCGCATAGTGCACGCAGCTCAGCCGCGTTGGGGCCAAGCTTGCTGGGGTTTTGCTCCGTGCCAAACACGGGTACATCCATAGCCTTGGCAATTTGAGCCAGCAGCGTGGCGTTTTTCAGGACTTGCTCACCTTCAAAAATGGCGGGCATGAGTTTGTCCTGGTAGTCCACCAGCACGAGTTGGGATTCTTCAAAGTCGAGGAGCATATTAATTTTGATAGCTGTTAGCGCCCGCCAGGCGGGTACTAGGTGGCAAAAAGCCAATAAAAAAATATGGGTTAACGCAGGCGATCGCGGAGCGGTGTTGCAGGCGCGGGCAGTGCCAAACCTGCCTCATGCGCAACGCGTACGCAGTCGCGCAGGTGTTGTTCACCCAGATAGCGTAGTGTCGCATAGCCTAACGCAGCAGCTATGGCTTGACCGGCTATGGGTACATATTTGCTGGCTTGCTGAGCTGTCAGCCGCACGCCTATGGCTTTGGCGGCGCGCATGATCACATCTTTGGTGATCAGTTTGCCGATCAACACACCGCCCAGCATGTTGACTGTGTTTTGCACCTTATCTCGTTTGGCGGGTGGCAAGCGGGCGATCTGCTCATCGCCTAGGCCAAAGTTGTTGCTGATTTGAGGGATCAGACGAGAGAGCAGGGCGGCGTCTACAGCCATATCCAGGCCTGGTATGGGCGTGGCGCTAGCTAGAGCGGCCATCATCGCCTTGCGATGCAGTAGCTTGCTGGATTGTTCTACCGCCTCTATCAAGGCAGGGTTTCCAGTCTCCACGGCCAGTTGTATGGCGGATGGCGGGCGGGGTTTGCGACCAAGTTTCATACAGCACAAGATAAGAGCAAATTCCTAAAAAACCAAGGCCACCCAGCACTATTTGCGCTGTAGTGGCCCGGTGGTTGGATGCGGCGGCTTATTTTTTGCGAACAGCTCCGTAGATGAACAGCAGAATGATGGCGCCTACGATGGAGGCGATCCATCCCGCGGCTTCGCCCTGGGCATACCAGCCCATGGCCACGCCAGCGTAGCTGGCCACCAGTGAGCCCGCAATACCGAGCAAGATAGTCATGATCCAGCCCAATTTGTCGTCGCCGGGTTTGAGGGCACGGGCCAGCAAACCTACGATCAGGCCAACAAAAATGGTTCCGATGATTGACATGAATGGTTCCCCCTTGGAGTCAAACTAAAAAGATAGAAGCGACCTGCATGGATTGCGTGCAGGCAGGACACTGAGCGTAGCGGGGGACTGTAACCGGCTTTGTAGGATAAGGATTGAAAAATATCGCAAATCCTAATTTATGTGCCAGCTGGCAGTAAGCCCATCCGCGAAGCGCGAAAGTAGTTTGCTTCAGTTAAAAAAATAGTCCCGCTAGAGGACTATTTTTTGTAGCTACTAACGCCCGACGGACGGGCGCCAGGGACTATTTAAGCAATTACTTTGGCGATAGACGCGCAGACGTGTTCGATGTTCTTGCTGTTGAGCGCGGCCACGCACATGCGGCCAGTGTCGGTGCCGTACACACCAAATTCAGATCGCAGACGCACCATTTGGTCCTTGGACAGGCCGGAGTAACTGAACATGCCGATCTGGGTGGTAATAAAGCTCATGTCTTGCTTGACACCGGCGGCCTTGAGGCCTTCCACCAGCTTTTGACGCATTTCTTTGATGCGTACGCGCATCTCGCCCAGCTCTTTCTCCCACAGTGCATGCAGCTCAGGGTTGTTGAGCACGGCTGCCACCACGGCGCCTCCGTGGGTAGGTGGGTTAGAGTAGTTGGTGCGGATGACGATCTTGAGCTGGCTCAGCACGCGGGCTGCTTCGTCTTTGTCAGATGCCACTACGGACAGAGCACCCACGCGCTCACCGTACAGCGAAAAGCTCTTGGAGAACGAGGTGGACACGAAAATGCTCAGGCCCGCTGCCACAAACTTGCTGATAACAGCGCCGTCTTCGGCAATGCCGTGGCCAAAGCCTTGGTAGGCCATATCCAAGAAAGCGACCAGGCCCTTGGCCTTGACCACTTCAATCACCTGATCCCATTGGGCGGTGGTGATGTCATAACCGGTAGGGTTGTGACAGCAGGCATGCAATACAACCACAGTCCCAGGCGTTGCCGCGTTAAGGTCGGCGATCATGCCTTCAAAATTGATAGCGCGGTTAGCTGCATCGTAGTAGCGGTAGCTGCCTACTTCAAAACCGGCGTTTTGGAAGATGGCACGGTGGTTCTCCCAGCTAGGGTCCGAGATCAGCACCTTGGCATTGGGGTTGAGCTTGTGCAAAAAGTCTGCACCAATCTTGAGGCCACCCGTTCCACCAACGGCTTGCACGGTCGATACGCGACCCGACTTAACTACATCAGACTCTGCTCCAAACACCAAGGTCTTCACAGCGCTGTCGTAAGCGGCAATACCGTCGATAGGCAGGTAGCCGCGGGGAGTGGGCTTGTCCATCATGGATTTTTCTGCGGCTTGCACGCATTGCAGCAGAGGCAGCTTGCCGTTATCGTCGAAATACACGCCCACGCCCAAGTTAACTTTGTGGGGGTTGGTGTCGGCAGCGAATTGATCATTCAGACCCAGGATTGGGTCGCGGGGGGCCATTTCGACGGAAGAAAAAAGAGACATGTGTAGTCCTTGGTAGGTAGAAATCTGTCGTTGTGCCCCAAGATAGCCATCAGCACGTATTTTGATTTGAAGTACGCTCAGGGGTTAACCCCCGTATTCTAGCGATGCAAGACGTATTGCTCTATATCCGACCTATGCACGAAGTCACTCCAGAGGCATCAGCCACCGGCCAGTTTGTTCAGTTTCCCGACTCGCCGTTTGAGCTGTACCAGCCATACCCACCTGCAGGCG
>JAVXMM010000069.1:0-21195 GCA_036646255.1 Comamonas sp. | reverse complement strand
ATGCTGAAAAGCAGCAGGAAGTGGACAACAACGTGCAAGGCATTCTGGGCTACGTAGTGCGCTGGATTGACCAAGGTGTGGGCTGCTCCAAGGTGCCTGACATCCACAACGTGGGCCTGATGGAAGACCGCGCCACACTGCGTATCTCCAGCCAGCACATCGCCAACTGGCTGCAGCACAACATCGTGACCGAAGCCATGGTGCGTGACAGCTTTGCCCGAATGGCCAAGGTGGTGGATGCGCAAAATGCAGGCGATGCCGCCTACAAGAGCTTGGTGGCCAACCCCGACGGCGCAGCCTTCCAGGCCTCGTTGGACTTGGTCTTCAAAGGCAAAGAGCAACCATCGGGCTACACCGAGCCCTTGCTGCACGCTTGGCGCCTGAAGGTCAAGGCAGCGCAATAGACTCCTGAATCAATAGCTGCTAGCGCCTACCCAGTGGGCGCTGGCAGCCTATTCTTTCTACATCCTCTACACAGCACCTGCGGGTGCTGTTTTTTTATGAGCGACTTGCAGCGACGCAATAGGCCACACATAGCCAAAGCTTTGCGTACTGGCTACCATGCACGCATGCCAACGCAAATAACATTCATTCGCAAATACATTTCTGTCACGGCACTCGTGGCCACTGCCTTGGCGGGCTGCGCCAGCACCAAGTCCGTCAACAACACTTGGGCGCTCCAGCAAGTGCTGCAACAAAAGCCCCAGGTGCTACTGCTGGGCGAACAACACGACGCACCTGAGCACCACGAGTGGGAGCGCAACACCGTCACGCAATGGGCTGCACAAGACCAGCTAGCCGCCGTAGTGCTGGAGATGGCTGACGCTGGCCACAGCACCAAAGCGCTGCCCGCCAACGCATCCGAATCCGCCGTGCAAACCGCCCTGGCGTGGAACAACAAAGGTTGGCCCTGGCAAAACTACGGCCCCACCGTCATGGCCGCCGTGCAAGCTGGCGTGCCCGTCTACGGCGGCAACCTGCCGCGCGCGCAGATGCGCGATGTAATGCAACAAACTCAGTGGGATGCACACCTGCCCTCAGCCGGTTGGCAGCGCCAGCTGAGCGCCATCCGCGAAGGCCATTGCGACCTGTTGCCTGACAGCCAATTGGCACCCATGGCCCGCATCCAACTCGCCAAAGACGCCAGCATGGCCCGCACAGCGCAGCAGCTCGTGCAAGCAGGCAAAACAGTCATCCTGATCGCAGGCCGCGGCCATGTGTTGCGAAGCATCGGCATCCCCACTTGGCTACCAGTCGATACGCGCTCAGTAGTCGCTATTGGCCAAGCAGGCGATCAAGCTCAGGCCCTAGCAAGTGACCGCGATTGGGTTCAGTACACACCAGCAACACCGCCAAAAGACCATTGTGCAGAGCTGCACGCCAAGTGGAAAAAATAGCGCCTGTACTTACTCCCAGCAAAAAACGCAGCCCTCCTGGCTGCGCTTTTGTTGGTTGTGAATAATTTAAAAACTAAGCATCCAGCTTCACGCCAGCCTCTTTAATCACCGCCGCCCATTTGGCTACTTCCGCCTTCTGGAAGTCGGCGACCTGGGCTGTGCTCATGGTCGATGCATCCATACCCATCGTCTTGAGCCGTGCCTGCATGTCAGGGGATGCGATGATTTTCGCGATCTCCTGGTGCAGGCGCTGCACGATAGCGTCGGGCGTACCCATCGGGGCAAAAATAGCCTGCCAGGATGTCACTTCAAAATCTCTAAGCCCGCTGATACCCGATTCAGCAATCGTAGGCACATCTTTGAAGGCATCGAGCCGTTGTTTGGACGTGACCGCCAGCGCCCGCAGCTTGCCACTCTGGATATGCGGCGCCGCCACCACGGTGGTGTCAAACATCATGTCCACCTGGCCGCCCATCACATCCTGGATGGCCGGGCCACTGCCTTTGTAGGGAACGTGGGTGAACTTGATGCCGGACTTCCAGCCCAGCATCTCCAGCGCCAAGTGTTGCGACGTGCCTGCGCCTGCCGATGCAGATGACAGACCGCCCTGCTTTTTACTGGATGCATCCAGCACATCTTTCAGCGTTTTGTAAGGGCTGCTGGCAGCTACTACCAGCACTAGCGGGTTGGTGCCGATCAAGGTGATGGGCGTGAAGGATTTAATCGGGTCGTAGCCCAACTTGGGGTAGAGGCTGACATTGATCGCGTGCGAGCTGATGGTGCCGCCCAAAATGCTGAAACCATCAGGTTGCGCACGCGCAGCCAGTTCAGACCCAACGCTGCCACCCGCGCCCGCTTTGTTCTCCACCACCACCGTGGTGCCCAACGCCGGGCCCAGGTGCTGGGCGATTAGACGGCCCAAGGTATCAGTGGTACCGCCCGTGGCAAAGGGAACGGTGTAAACAATAGGTTTGCCTTGGGGCCAGTTGCCCTGTGCGCGCACGGCCACCGGCATGCAGGCCAGTACCAATGGCGCCGCAGCGGCCTTCAGGAGTTGTCGTCGTTGCATGTTGTCTCCTATCGAGTGGGTGTGCAACCGCCCTGCTGCGGCATGGCACAGGTGGGGAAATCAGGTGACTGGGGCTGGGTTAAAGAGCACCAGCGAGTTGTGCAGCTTCCATTGCTCGGCCCAGGTTTTTTTCTTGCCGCTGGCCACGTCAATCATCAGATGAAACAGCTCCCAACCCATGTCGGCGATTGTGGCCTCGCCATCTGCAATACGGCCAGCGTTTACATCCATCAAGTCGTGCCAGCGGCGCGCCAGATCGGTGCGGGTCGCCACTTTGATGACGGGGCATTCGGCCAGGCCATAGGGCGTGCCGCGGCCGGTGGTAAAGATGTGCAGATTCATACCTGCCGCCAGTTGCAAAGTACCGCAAATAAAATCAGACGCTGGTGTGGCTGCGTAGATCAGGCCTTTTTGCCGCAGCTTTTCGCCCGGCGCCAGCACGCCGCTGATGGGTGATGTGCCCGATTTGATGATCGAGCCCATGGCCTTCTCAACAATATTGGACAAGCCGCCTTTTTTATTACCCGGCGTGGTGTTGGCGCTGCGGTCGGCACGCCCGCGCGCCAGATAGGCGTCGTACCAGGCCATTTGATCGATCATGGCCTGCGCCACCTCGGGGCTGCTGGCCCGCGATGTCAACTGGTCGATGCCATCGCGTACCTCAGTCACTTCAGAAAACATCACGCTGGCCCCTGCCCGCACCAACAAGTCTGCAGCAAACCCCACGGCTGGGTTAGCGGTTACGCCGCTGAACGCGTCGCTTCCGCCGCATTGCACCCCCACCACCAACTCGCTCACCGGTACCGTCTCGCGCCGGCGCTGATTTAGCTTTTGCAAATGCGCATCGGCCTGACGCACGATGGTGTCGATCATGCTCATAAAACCCACATGCTGTTCAGCCTGCAAGCACACCACATCCAAATCAGGCGCTGTCGCCCGGCTGATGGGCGCTGAGCGCTCCAAATGCAATAACGGCGCTTCGACAGGCAATAGGCGCTCGGGCTGCAGCTTTTCGCACCCCAGGCTGACCACCATCACCTCGCCCCCAAAATTAGGGTTGTGGCTAATGTTGCGCAAAGTGCGAATCGGGATCACCGCGTCCAGCGCATCAATCGCCACGCCGCAGCCATAGGTGTGCTCCAACCCCACTACATCGTCCACCTGCGGGTACAACGGCAGCAGCTCTTTTTTGATGCGAGCCACCGCCACATCAACCACGCCCGACACGCATTGCACCGTGGTGGTAATGGCCAATATATTGCGCGTACCAACCGAGCCATCTCTGTTGCGATAGCCCTCAAAGGTATAGCCTTCTAGCGGAGCCATAACAGGCACATGAGCTGTCGCCATCGGCAGGCCTTGAAGCTCTGGCGGAGCAGGCATGCGCAGCACCTTTTCGCTCACCCAGCTGCCGCGCGGCAAGGCTTGCTCTGCGTAGCCGATGATGACGTTGTAGCGCCGCACGGCATCGCCTTCTGCCAGGTCTTGCAGTGCCACTTTGTGGCCTTGCGGCACATGCTCAACAAGGGTTAATCCATCAGCGAACACGGCGCCCGCTGGCAAGCCGCCGTCGTTGGCCACAATAGCCACGTTGTCGGCTGTGTGCATGGTGATGTAGAGAGGGGATCTGCTCATCATCGGCTTTCTGTTGCGCTGTTTATTTGATGGACATAAACAGGCTCGGCAGCCAGGTGGAGAAGCCTGGAACAAAGGTCACCAGCGCCAGCGCAAAAATCAGCGCGCCGTAGAAGGGCCAGATCGTACGCATCACCGTACCCACGGATACCCCGCCAATCGCACAGCCCACAAACTGCGTGGTGCCCACCGGCGGCGTGTTCAGCCCCAGTGCGCAATTGATCAGCAGCACCACACCAAACTGCACCGAGCTCATGCCGTAGTGCTGTGCAATCGGCAAGAAAATGGGCGTGCACAGCAAGATGGTGGCTGCCATATCAAGAAAGGTACCCAGCACAAACAGGATGATGTTGATCATCAGGAAGATGACCCATGGTGTCGAGCTGATTTGCGACAGCATCTGGCCCGTTAACTCGGCCACGCCATACAGACTGATGAGGTAGCCAAAGGTGCTCGATATGCCAATCAACAGCAAGATGATGCCGGTGTTGCGCACCGCTTTGGAGGCCGCCTTGATGAAGTGATCCCAGCTCAGGCTGCGGTACAAAAACACCGTCAGGGCCAGCGCATACAACACCGCTATCGCAGCCGATTCAGTCGCAGTAAACACGCCCGACAAAATACCGCCCAGAATCAGCACGATCACAAACAAACCCGGCAGTGCAGCTGCAAAACAGCGCGCCACAATCGCCCAACCGGGGAAGGTACCCGACGGATAACCGCGCTTGCGAGCCACCCAGTAAGCAGCCGCCAGGTTCGACACGGTCAGCAGCAGCGCAGGTACGATGCAGGCCAAGATCAAGGCCGCAATCGACACCTTGCCGCCCGCAGCCAGTGCATAAATGATGATGTTGTGGCTGGTTGGCATGAGCGCGCCCACCAAGGCAGCGTGCGTGGTCACGTTCACTGCGTAATCGGCGTGGTAGCCCTCTTTTTTCATCATCGGGATCATCACTGCGCCCATGGCCGACACATCGGCCACCGGCGAGCCTGACACACCACCAAACAAAGTGCAGGCCACTACGTTGGACATGCCCAAACCGCCGCGTACATGGCCAATCAATGCGCGCGCAAAGTTGACGATGCGGTCTGCGATGCCTCCATACAGCATCAGCTCACCCGCAAAAATAAAGAATGGGATGGCCAGGAACGAGAACACGCTCATGCCCGCCGTCATTTGCTGAAAACCCACCTCCAGCGGCAAGCCCTCATACATCAAGGTGAGCAAGGCCGACAAGCCAATCGAGAACGCGACTGGCACCCCCAGCAGCAGCAAGAATGCGAACGAGACGCACAGAATCAATAATGGGATCGTCATGGTGCGCCTTAGATCGCTTCAATCTCGCGCCCTTGCGCAAGTGCAATGATGTGTTCGATGGAAAACAGCACGATCAAGCTGCCGCAGATCACGGCAGGGATGTACTTCCAACCTTCCGAGATACCAAGCGTGGGCAAACGGTAGTCCCACACCGATTCGGCCAACGATGCGCAGCTGTACGCCATGGCTGCACCAAAGACGATGACCAAGACGTGGATCAGATACTCCATCTTGATACGCAGCCAATCCGGCGCCAGCACCAAGAGCGACTCCAGCCCAATGTGGCCTGCATTGCGCACGCCAACGGCCACGCCAAACATGGTGACGTAAAGCACCAGCAGCAAGGACAGGCTCTCAGCCCAGGTCGGGGTGTTGTTGAGCACATAGCGGCCAAACACCTGCCAGCTGACGGCTGCCAGCAGGCACATCAACCCCACCACCCCCAGCCACATACACAAGCGCGCCAAGGTGCCGCAAATTTTGGTATACATAATTTTGATTCAACAGGCCACCTGCGCCCATTGGGCGGTCGTTAGCAGCTATCGTTTTTGATAACACCACCTGCGCTTCCCAAGCGCAGGCATTGTTGAATAATCGCGTGGATTTACTGGGTTTCCTGCACGCGTTTGACCATGTCTTTCAGCTTGGCATCGGTGATGAACTTGTCGTACACCGGCTTCATCGCTGCCTGGAATGGGGCTTTGTCAATGTCAATGATCTCGGCGCCGCCCGCCTTCACTATCGACAGCGATTTGGCTTCGCGCTCAGCCCATTGCTTGCGCATGTAGGGCACCGACTCTTTCGCTGCTTGGCGCACCCACTTTTGCTCGTCAGGCGAGAGCTTGTCGTATACGCGTTTGCTGAACAGCAGGATCTCGGGGGCCATCGAGTGCTCGGTCTTGGTGAAGTACTTGGCCACCTCAAACGAGCGCGAGCTTTCATACGTCGGGTAGTTGTTTTCCGCCGCGTCCACCAAGCCGGTTTTCAGACCCGTGTAGACCTCACCCATGGGCATGGGTGTGGCATTGGCGCCCATGGCCTCCAGCATGCTTACCCACAGATCGGACTGCTGCACGCGCACCTTCATGCCCTTCATGTCCGCAAAGGTCTTGACGGCTTTTTTAGCCGTGAACATGGAGCGTGCGCCGCTGTCATAAAAGCCCAGACCAATGAAACCTTGCTTCTCGCAGGCCTTCAAAATCTCCTCACCCACCGGGCCATCCAGCACCTTGTGCATGTGATCAACCGAGCGGAACAGGAAGGGCATGGTCGGCACAATGGTTTCGTTGCACACATTGTTCATGGCGCCCACGTTCACGCGCACCATGGCTAGTGCACCAATCTTGGCTTGCTCGATGGTTTCCTTCTCGCCACCCAGCGCACCGCTGGGGTACACACGAATGGTGTGCTTGCCGCCGGATAACGCCTTCAAACGCTCACTCATGAACTTGACCGCCTGCACGGTCGGGTAGTCGTCAGGGTGAATATCGGACGAGCGAAACTCGGTTGCACTGGCCGTCATGGAGAGCACACCGGCAGCTACAGCCACCCACATTTTTTTGAATCGCATTTTGTCTACCTCTTTCTCAGTGGAATTAAGCGTTGTGCAGACCCGTGCAACGGCGCAGCCTGCGTTGTTGTTGTTGGTCAAATTGCTCGAAACTCAGGCTCCGCAATGCCTTGCACACCAGGGCACAGCGCAAACACGCCACCAGCCAGTGGCTGGTCGGTCAAATCCACGCCTTCCGGGCGGATCGATGTGACATACAAGGTGTCTAAATGGGCCCCCCCAAAGGCGCACATGGCAGGCTTTTTGACGGGCACGGACAGCGATTGGTCGAGCTTTCCATCAGGTGTAAAGCGGTGCACCAGGCCCGCATCGTTGCCGCAAATCCAGTAGCAGCCATCGGCATCCACGGCGGCGCCGTCGGGGCGGCCTGGCAACGGCTTCATATCGACAAACAAGCGGCGATTGCAGGGCGTTCCAGTTGCGGTGTCGTAATCAAACTCCCAAATACATTGCACCTTTGGGTGTGAATCGGACAAGTACATGGTGCGGCCATCGGGGCTAAATGCCAGCCCGTTGGGAGTGATCAGCGGGCCCAGCTGCAGATCCGTCGCACTGCCTGCGCGCAACTCGTTCGCGCCAAAACGGTAGACCTTACCCACGGCCTGGGCCGCGCCCATGTCCATCAACATGGTGCCGGCGACAAAGCGGCCTTGGCGATCGCAGCGACCATCGTTAAAGCGCATGCCGGGCATGGAGTGTTCAACAGCAGCCATCCGCTGGGTTTGCGCAGTGCCACCAGCGCCAGCAATGTCCACTTGATAAATACCGTCTTCCAATCCCGCTAGCCAGCGCGATGCATCACCGGCCCAGGGCGTCATACAGGCCAGCATGTGGGGCAACTGCCAGCTGCTGTGCTGGGCTTGATCTACCATCCAGCGGTTAAGCACGCCGCGCGGTATGTCAGCCCAGTACAGCGCTTGCTCAGCTGCACGCCAGACGGGGCTCTCACCTGTTGCGTTGCGTGCATCCAAAACCAGTTCGGCGCTGCTCATGCGGCCGATCCTTCATCGTCACCAAACGGGCCCTGTGCCGTAAATGCGCCGCCTTGGTAGACCGCAACCGGATCATTGGCAGCGGGCATGGGCTGTGCCTCCACCTTGGCGCGCCAGGGCTCCGAGCTGTCTTTAGGCACAAAGCCCAGCTGCGCCGCAGCATGGTTGTCCCACCAGCCATCTCGATTATTGGATACGCCATACACCACGGTGTGGCCCACATGAGGTGTGAACAGGCCTTTGCCAATTAATTGCACCAGGTCGTCGTAGCTGAGCCAGGTGCTCATCATGCGGCGGTCCTTAGGCTCAGGGAAAGAGGAGCCAATGCGCATGCTCACGGTCTCGATGCCATAGCGATCAAAGTAAAAGCTCGCCACATCTTCGCCAAAGGATTTGGATAGGCCGTAGTAACCATCGGGGCGGCGGCGCACGTTGGCATCCAGCTTGTCACTTTGCTTGTAAAAACCAATCACATGGTTAGAGCTGGCAAACACAATGCGCTTAACACCATGGCGGCGCGCCGCTTCGTACAAATAAACAATGCCTTCAATATTGGGCCCCAGCACCTCCTCAAAAGGTCGCTCGACCGAGACACCGCCCAGGTGCACGATGGCATCGCAGCCAGCAACCAAGGCGTCCACTGCTTTTTTATCAGCCAGATCACACAGGACGACTTCTTCGCTTGCGTCGCGCGCGGGCGCCATGCCGGCAATATCAGACAGACGCAGCACGTCGGCGTAGATTGCCAAGCTTCCCCTCAAGACCTTTCCCAAGCCGCCTGCGGCGCCGGTTAGCAGTAAACGATGGACTTTGGTCGAGGAGCTCATGATGGCGTTGGTCTGGGTTTGTGATATGTTGTCTGACAACATAAAAGAATTATGATCATGACCATGCGCAAGCCCACCCCGGAATTACCCCAAGAAGCCCCAATTTTTTTACCCACCGAACCCGTCCCGCTACGGAACAAGGTGGGCAGGGGCAGCCGCAACCTGGCCAATTTGCTGTCGGAAGAGTTCGAAACCAAGATCCGCCAAGGCCTGCTGCAAGAGGGTGACAAGCTGCCAACCGAGTCAGAGCTGGTACGCGCTTACGACGTGAGCCGCACCGTGGTGCGCGAGGCACTCTCCAAACTACAGGCGTCGAGCTTGGTGGAGACGCGCCATGGCATCGGCACCTTTGTACTGCCCGCGCGACAAACATCCGCCATGGTGCTAAGCGCGCATGAGCTGAGCGAATCTATTGACGTACTGGCCGTGCTGGAGCTGCGCATCAGCCTGGAGACCGAGGCCGCGGGCCTGGCCGCCCAGCGTCGCCAAAGTGAGCATTTGCAAGCCATGCGCCAGGCGCTGCAAACCTTTGAGCATAATTTTGAGCGTGGTGCCGAGACGGTAAGCCATGATTTAGCCTTTCACCTCAGCATTGCGCAGGCGACGGGCAACCGCTATTTCCAGGAGATCTTGCAGCACTTTGGCTCGATGCTGATCCCACGGAACCGCATTGCCGCCATCGACAAGCCCGCACGCGACCCCGACTACCTGCGCCGCGTGAACCGCGAGCACGAAGAGATCTACGCCGCCATCGAGCGCCAAGATGCCGACTCCGCCCGCGCCGCCATGCGCATCCATCTCACCAATTCGCGCGAGCGCTTGCGACTAGCCCAGCGCTTGAGCCAGCCACATCCAAACTAAGCACTGCGCAGGGCCTCATTCCAGGGCCTAACTACCGCACATTTGATTATTAAATTGATAGCTGCTAGCACCCACCAGCTGGGCGCTAGTAGCTATTTTTATTTATATTCACCAGTTCACACATCGCATACCAACCTGTGCAAGCAGCCGCTCTACGGCCTAGAGATCAATCGCTGCATGCGCCCTTCTTTGGCGCGCACAGGCATGTCATCACATCAACCCCGCTTAGCGCGTGCAATACCCCATCAAACAGACCATTGGCACGCCCGCAAACACTGCGCAGTGCGGCATCAACCAAAAGCCAGCACGCTGAACCAATCCACTGCCTTAGAACCGCTAACACAACCCAGAAAATCGCAGATTTCCGGCTGGAGCCAGACGCGAAGCCGCAAGCCGCGCTCACCCACTACACAACGAGACAACGGCGCATCAAGAGCTATGTTTGCCACTTTTAATAGCCAGCCGAGCTTTTCGCAGCAGCCCTTGCTGCACACCAAGCGTTAACCCCAAGCGATTGGATATTGGATTGCGCCATCTTAAGTTGTATGATGACTGATCTCAAAACAGGAGACAACGCCCCATGCTTCGCCGCTCTCGCCTGCTTCGCTCTGCTCTGGCCCTTGCCACCTGCAGCTTGTTGGCCACGCCTTTGTGGGCAGCAGATGCCTGGCCTGCCAAGCCAATCCGCCTGATCGTGCCCTACCCACCTGGCGGCAGCTCAGACATCATCGCCCGCTCCATCGGCCAGTTGATATCGCAAGAGCTCAAGCAGACCGTGGTCATTGAGAACAAGCCCGGCGCCAATGGCAACCTGGGCGCTGAGCTTGTGGCGCGCGCCCAGCCCGATGGCTACACCTGGCTGCTGTGTGACCTGGGCGCACTGGCGATCTCACCCTCTGTCTACACCAAGCTCAGCTTTGACCCGAGCAAGGATTTACGAGGCGCAGCCATGCTGGCCTACTCGCCCCACATGTTGGTAGTGCACCCGTCGGTGCCCGCCAACAACCTGCAAGAGCTGGTCGATCTTTCTAAAAAACAAGACCTGAACTTTGCGGTGACCGCCACTGGTAGCGCACCTCATTTGGCGGGCGTGGAGCTGGCGCGCATCACTGGCGCCAAGTGGGTGTATGTACCCTACAAAGGCGGCGTGCAGTCTATCCAAGACACGGTCGCCGGCCAGACCCAGGTATTGATGAACGGCATGCTAGCCACCTACCCACAGGTGCAAAACGGCAAGCTCAAGCTACTGGGCATCTCCAAAAACACACGCATGCCGCTGATTGCTGATGTGCCCACCTTGGCCGAGCAAGGTGCCAAGGGATTTGAATCCGGCACTTGGCAAGGCGTGGTGCTACCAGCCAAAACACCAGATGCCGTCATCCATAAAGTCAACCAGGCGCTGCTGGCAGCCATCCGGTCGCCCGATGTGCGATCACGCCTGACCGGCCAAGGCGCCGAGGTGGTGACGATGACGCCAGCCGAGACCGACAAGTTCTTCAACGCCGAACGCCAGCGCTGGCGTGCGGTCGTTCAATCCGCCAACCTGCAGCTGGACTGATCACCGCAGCGGTTGCTTTTTGTTTGATTCCTCCTTTTTTTGGAAAGCTTGCTATGACCACCATGAGCCCCCAGGATGTCAAGAGCGTGATGAGCTCGGGACTGTTGTCCTTCCCCGTGACCGACTTTGACGCCCAAGGCAATTTCAACCCCAAAGGCTACGCAGAGCGCCTGGAGTGGCTGGCCCCCTTTGGCGCCAGCGCCTTGTTTGCTGCCGGCGGCACGGGCGAGTACTTCTCACTGACGGCAGACGAGTACCCTGCAATCATCAAAACTGCAGTGGACACCTGCAAGGGCAAGGTGCCCATCATTGCAGGCGCCGGCGGCCCCACGCGCTTTGCCATCCTGTGCGCGCAGGAGGCCGAAAAAGCCGGTGCCCATGGCATTTTGCTGATGCCTCACTACATGACCGAAGCCAGCCAGGAAGGCCTGGCCGCCCACGTAGAAGCCGTGTGCAAAAGCGTGAAATTTGGCGTCATCATCTACAACCGCGGCATCAGCAAGTTCACCCCTGAGACGGTTGCCAAGCTGTGCGAGCGCAACCCTAATCTGGTGGGCTTTAAAGATGGTGTGGGCGATATCGAAGCCATGTCCGCCATGTACCTGACCATGGGCGATCGCCTGGCCTACCTCGGCGGCCTGCCTACCGCCGAAGTCTATGCCGCCGCCTACAAGGCTCTGGGCACACCGGTGTACTCGTCCGCAGTCTTCAACTTCATCCCCAAGACAGCGATGCGCTTTTACACCGCTGTGAAGAACGATGACCACGCTACCCAGCACCAGCTGCTCAAAGATTTCTTCATGCCGTATTTGAAGATCCGTAATAAGAGCGCAGGCTACGCCGTCTCCATCGTCAAAGCAGGTGCCAAGATTGTGGGCCACGACGCAGGCCCGGTGCGCGCGCCATTGGCAGATTTGAAGCCGGAGGAGGTGGAGGCACTGGAGGCCCTGATCAAGAAGGTGGAAAAGTAAGCACTGCGCCAGAAGCGCCCGCCCACCAACATGGGGCGGCCTGCTGGCCTTGCCATACCGTACACAGCCGCGCCAGCCCATGGCTGCGGCTGCACTCCATCCAACGCAACGCTGCACCTCCACATCGCCATGGCCCAAGCTCTCCGCGTTCTCCAATACGGCAAGATGCCACTCCCCCAGCTGGATGCTGACCTCGCCGCATCGTATGACGTGCACATTTTGTCTAACGAAAGTGACCCCGGTCGATTTCTGGCCGCGCATGGCGCCGAGTTTGAGTACCTGGTCACCTCAGCCAGCATGGGATTGCCCGGACAGGTGGTAGATGCCTTACCAAATCTGAAGTTTGTTAGCAGCTTCGGTGTCGGTTTTGACTCGATCGACAAAGCGGCATTGCTGCGCCGTGGCGCACGCCTGGGCTATACACCCGGCGTACTGGACGACTGCGTGGCTGACCTCGCCTTTGGCCTGTTGATGGATGCATCGCGCGCCATCGCACAAGCCGATCGTTTTGTACGCGCAGGCCGCTGGGCTGGTGAGCGCTTTGGCGTCACCGCCCAGGTTTCAGGCAAGCGTATTGGTATTTTTGGCATGGGCCGCATTGGCAGCGCCGTGGCCAGGCGCGCCGGCGGCTTTGACATGCAGGTGGGCTACCACAATCGCAAACCAGTGGATGGATCACCATATATCTACCACGCGTCACTGCTGGATCTTGCTCACTGGGCGGACTACCTCGTCATCACCGCCGCTGGTGGCGATGCAACGCGCCATTTGGTGGATGCCGAAGTGCTGCAGGCACTGGGCCCTGAAGGCTTTTTGGTCAATGTGGCGCGCGGCTCGGTCGTTGATGAGACAGCGCTAGCGCGGGCACTACAGCACCATGTGATTGCAGGCGCAGGGCTGGATGTTTTTGAGGACGAACCGCGCCCGCTGCCTGCGTTGCTACAGCTTGACAACGTGGTGCTGACACCGCATATCGCCAGCGGCACGCATGAGACACGCCGCGCGATGGCCGACATGGTGCTTGAGAACCTGCGCAGCTTTATCGCCACCGGCAAACCGCGCGCAGAAGTGCCTTGGTCTGCCGCGCAATAACCTACCTCTGAATCACCTTCACCGCCATGTCCCACACGCCCACCATCACCGATATTGAAGTCATCCCCGTCGCCGGCCGCGACGGCATGCTCATGAATCTGAGCGGCGCACACGCGCCCTTTTTCACCCGAAATATTGTGTTGATTCACGACAGTGCAGGCCGCACTGGCGTGGGTGAGGTGCCGGGTGGCGAAGGCATTCGCCAAGCGCTAGAAGACAGCAAGCCCGCTCTGTTGGGCCAATCCATCGGTCAATATTTGCAACTGCTGCAGAAAGTTCAGAAAGCACTGGAAGGCCGAGACCGCGGTGGGCGTGGTTTGCAGACTTTTGATTTGCGGATAGCCATCCACGCGGTGACCGCCATGGAAGCTGCATTGCTTGACCTGCTGGGCCAGCACCTAGGCGTGCCCGTAGCGGCCTTGCTGGGCGAGGGAAAGCAACGTGATCGAGTGGAGATGCTGGGCTATTTGTTTTTTATAGGCCCCAGCAACAAAACTGATCTGCCGTATGTGAAGCCGGGGGAAGACCCGCTAGGCAGCGATGCTTGGACGCAAGTGCGCCACCAAGAGGCGATGACACCCGAATCCATCGTCCGCCAGGCCGAGGCAGCATATGCACGCTATGGCTTTAATGACTTTAAGCTCAAAGGCGGGGTGCTGGCGGGGGAGGCAGAGATTGAGGCTGTTACCGCGCTGGCCAAGCGCTTTCCACAAGCGCGCGTGACGCTGGATCCGAACGGCGGCTGGTTGCTGAAAGATGCGATCCGCTTGATGCGCGACACGCGCGGCGTACTAGCCTATGCGGAGGACCCGTGTGGTGCGGAAGGCGGTTTCTCCGGCCGCGAAGTGATGGCCGAGTTCCGCCGCGCTACCGGCCTGCCTACCGCCACCAATATGATTGCCACCGACTGGCGCCAGATGGTGCATGCACTGTCGCTGCAGTCGGTCGACATCCCGCTGGCAGACCCGCATTTTTGGACCATGGCAGGATCAGTTCGCGTCGGCCAGACTTGCCGCGACTGGGGGCTGACCTGGGGGTCGCACTCTAACAACCACTTTGATATTTCACTGGCCATGTTCACCCATGTGGCAGCGGCCGTGCCCGGCAAGGTGACCGCTATCGACACACACTGGATTTGGCAAGACGGCCAGTATTTGACACACAACCCACTGCAAATCAAAGGCGGCTTTGTAGAGGTACCCACGGCGCCTGGCCTCGGCGTAACGGTTGACCGCGCCGCGCTGCAACGTGCCAATGCGCTGTACCTGGAGCATGGCCTGGGTGCGCGCGATGACGCCATCGCTATGCAATACCTCATCCCCAATTGGAAGTTTGACCCCAAGCGCCCCTGCATGCAGCGTTAACAGAACTACCAATTGAATAGCAGCCATTGCATATTTGGCAGGCGCCAGCAAACACTTTACTTAGACCACTACATGACAACCTATCACAACCTCATCAACGGCCAGTGGCTTGCCAGCACAACTGCCACACCCAACATCAACCCCAGCGATCTTTCGGACGTGATTGGCAACTATGCACAGGGCGACGCCAGCGATGTGGATGCGGCCGTTGCGGCAGCCACGGCCGCATTCCCCGCGTGGTCTGCCAGCGGCATCCAGGCGCGGCATGATGCGCTGGACAGGATTGGTAATGAGATCCTGGCCCGAAAAGACGAGTTGGGCGATTTGCTGGCGCGTGAAGAGGGCAAGACGCGCATTGAGGCCGTTGGCGAGGTGGCGCGTGCAGGGCAGATTTTCAAGTTTTTTGCGGGTGAATGCCTCCGTCTGGCGGGCGAGAGTATTCCGTCGGTGCGCCCAGGCATTGGCGTGGAGATCACGCGTGAGCCTGTCGGTGTGGTTGGCCTGATCACGCCGTGGAATTTCCCCATCGCCATCCCTGCCTGGAAGATTGCGCCAGCGCTAGCGTTTGGCAATTGCGTGGTACTGAAACCCGCCGACCTTGTGCCTGGCAGCGCTTGGGCGTTGGCCGACATCATCCACAGAAGCGGCATCCCCGCAGGCGTTTTCAACCTGGTGATGGGCCGCGGCCGGGTGATTGGCGAGGCGCTGGTGCAGCACCCCGATGTGGCGGCAATCAGCTTTACCGGATCGGTAGGCGTGGGCCGTGGCATTGCTGAATCCTGTGTAAAAAACGGCAAAAAGGTGCAGCTGGAGATGGGCGGCAAGAACCCGCAAGTGGTGCTGGATGACGCCGACTTGAAGCAAGCAGTAGAGCTATCCGCTCAAAGCTGTTTCTACTCCACCGGCCAGCGCTGCACAGCATCCAGCCGCTTGATCGTGACCGACAAAATCTACCCCGCGTTTGTGGAGACGCTGCAAGCCCGCATGGCGGCTATCAAGGTGGGCGATGCACGCGCGGTGGGCACCGATGTGGGACCTGTCGTGAGCCAGGTGCAGTTAGAACAGGATCTGAGCTATGTGGAGATTGCCAAGGCCGAAGGTGCTGTACTGGCCGCTGGCGGCACGCGCGTAGCCTGCCACACCGGCAGTAGCAAAGACGGATTTTTTATGCAACCGGCACTATTTGTGGACAGCACGCCTGCGATGCGCATCAATCGCGAAGAAGTTTTTGGCCCCGTCGCCAGCGTGATCCGCGTGCGTGATTACGAAGAGGCATTGGCCGTGGCCAATGACACGGCGTTTGGCCTGTCCGCCGGTATTGCTACCACCAGCCTCAAATACGCCACCCACTTTAAGCGCCATGCGCAAGCGGGCATGGTGATGGTAAACCTGCCTACAGCGGGTGTGGACTACCACGTGCCCTTTGGCGGGCGTAAAGGCAGCAGCTACGGACCGCGCGAGCAAGGCCGCTATGCACAAGAGTTCTACACCACCGTAAAAACCGCATATACCCTGGCATGAGCACGAACACGGCATCCGTCAATCCGCTCACATCTGGCTGGAGCAAGCCGCTGACCGTGGCCACTGTGGCCCTGCTGTGCTGCCTGCTGTGGGGTAGCTCGTACCCAGCGATCAAAAGCGGCTATGCGCTGTTCTCCATCGCTCAGTCTGATTTACCCGGCAAGCTACTGTTTGCCGGTTGGCGCTTTGTGATGGCGGGCACATTTGTACTGATCGTCGCGGCCTTCATGGGCAAGCCCGTGCTGCGCACGTTCAAGGAACACCCGCGCCAGTTGCTGCTGCTGGGCAGCACGCAGACAGCGCTGCAGTACGTGTTCTTCTATCTAGGGCTGGCATACACCACGGGCGTTAAGGGCTCGATCATGAACGCAACCGCCACGTTCTTTAGCGTGTTGATTGCGCACTGGTTCTACGCTAATGACCGGCTTACACCGACTAAGGCCTTGGGCTGCGCCGTAGGTTTTGCGGGCGTGCTGACGGTGACTTTAGGCGGTGATGGCGAGTTGGGTAGCAGCTTTAGCTGGCTGGGCGAAGGCTCAGTCGTGCTGGCAGCGCTGATCCTGGCGGCATCCAGCATCTACGGCAAGCAGCTGTCACAGCGTATGGATGCCATGGCCATGACCGGCTGGCAATTGGGCTTGGGCGGTGTGGTGCTGGTACTGGTCGGATTGGTAACGGGTGGGCACATGGGTATGCCGTCGCTACAAGCACTGGTCTTGCTGGTGTATTTGGCACTGCTGTCGTCGGCCGCTTTTACTTTGTGGAGCCTGCTGCTCAAACACAACCGTGTGAGCCAGGTCACCATCTACAACTTTACCGTGCCTGTGTTTGGATCGGTGTTGTCAGCACTGTTCTTGGGCGAGACACTGTGGGCTTGGCACTATGTGGTGGCACTCGTCATGGTGTGCCTGGGCATTGTGATGGTGACACGCGAACCCGCCCAGCGTTAGGCGGGGTGTGATCCAACCAGCCCATCAGCCCATCAGCCCATCAGCCAGCGTTAAGCTTCAGGTATTGCCCATGCGGGACAATAGCGGCATGAAACTCTTGCCCGACCTGAAGCTGCCTGTGGCAGCTGATATCAACGACCCAAAGCCACTGATCCTCTACCACGGACGCAACTGCCCCGATGGCTTTGGCGCTGCGCTGGCGGCTTGGCTGTTTTATGGCGGCGATGGCAAGGCGGAGTTTCGTGGGCTGGACCACGGCGAGATCCAAGCCGTAGAAGATTTGGGCGATGTAGAAGGCCGCGCCATCTACATCTTGGACTTTGCTTTTGGCCCCGAACTGCTAACTGCACTGGAAGCCAAAGTCCACAAGCTGGTGCTACTGGACCACCACAAGAGCGCAGCAGAGAAGCTGACGGGCTGGCGCTGCACTTGCGGCGTGGTGCACTTTGACATGAGCAAGTCGGGTGCGCGCCTGGCGTGGGAGTTTTTCTTCCCCACCCAGCCCATACCGGCGCTGATTTTGCATGTGGAAGACCGCGACATCTGGCGCTGGCAGTACCCCGACAGCGCGGCTTTTTTGGCTGCGCTGGAGATGGAGCCGCGTAGCTTTGAGCGCTGGGCCGAGATTGCGTCGTTCACGCCAGACCAGATTGCCGCCTTTACCGCACGCGGCGGAGCCATGGATGAGAAGTACCAAAAACTGTGCAGCGATATGGCAGAAGGCGCGCAGACTGTGGTCTTTAATGGCATTGAGGGCCTGATGGTGAACGCTCCTGGCATGTTCCATAGCCAGATCGGCGATATTTTGGCCAAGAAAAGCGGCAGCTTTGCACTGATGTGGAGCGCCAGCGAGCGCGGCGTGAAATGCGGCCTGCGCTCGCGCTCGGAGTTCAACTGCATCCCACTGGCCGAAAGCATGGGCGGTGGAGGCCATGCACAGGCCTGCGGCTTCCGTATGGGGGTTGACCGACTGCCCGAGCTGCTGCGCGGCACACTCACCGCACGCCCGGAAGACGCTCTGCCCACACCACGCCCAGCAGTTGTAGCCGCCGCCCTATGAGCAACACCAGTGCAGCCGCACAGCAATGCCCGCTGTGCGGTCAGAACAACCGTTGCGCAGTAGCGCAAGGCTTGCCGGCTGAGCAATGCTGGTGCATGACGGCGTCTATCGACCGCGATGCATTGGCACGCATCCCCGCCGCAGATCGAGGCCTGCGCTGCATCTGCCCTGGCTGCGGCCAAGCCACCGATGATCGTGTACCCGCAACAGCGCCTACCGCTGCCGCACAAGTCTTGCGATAATTAATGGCCTCTTGCGCAGGTCTGTCAGGCGCAAGCAGCTATCAGTTTTGAATACTTCAGCGCGTAATATTTAGGCGCCACGACGCGCACCGATCTCCGCCACCATGTCCATCCGCCATCACACTGCCCAAGATTTACGCGCGCTGTATGGCGAGCGCTTTCGCTGGTATTTGTTGTTGGCGGTGATGATCGGCACAATGGCGTCGTTTATCTCATCGACCATCTTCAACGTGGCCATCCCCGCGATGAGCCATCACTTCAGCCTCGGACAATCGCGCGCGCAGTGGGTCACCTCATCCTTTATGGTTGCGTCCACCGTCGCCATGTTGACCACGCCGTGGCTGCTGTCACGCTATGGCTACCGAAATACCTATGTGGGTGCGGTCATCTTGCTGATGGCTGGCGGTATTGGAGGGGGTTTTAGTACCGACTACACCTCGGTTCTACTGGCCCGTGTGGTCGAAGGCTTTGCAGCCGGCGTCATCCAGCCTATTCCCGCCATCATCATCCTGCACGCCTTCCAACCCCACGAGCAAGGCCGCGCCAACGGCTTGTTTGGCATGGGCATTGTGCTTGCCCCGGCTATTGGGCCCAGCGTGGGCGGCCTGCTGGTGGACTGGATGGGTTGGCGCTCAGTATTTTTTATGGTGGTGCCACTGTGCCTGGTCTCTATTTGGCTGGGCCTCAAATACGTACCCGTGAACGCACCGGGCGGTGCATCGGCAGATCGCAATGGCAAAACCCTGGACTGGCTTGGCCTGGCAATTGCCACCACCGGCACGGTATGCTTGCTGAACGGCCTTGTTGCGCTAAACAGTACAGGCTGGCAGCACAGCGCGGTGCTGCTGGCGATTGCGCTGGCATGCCTGCCGGTGTTTATCTGGTGGGAGCGCCACATGATCGACAAGGGTGACAAGCCCTTGATGGACCTGCGACTATTTGCCTGCAAACCCTTTTCTGCAGGCTGCATCGTGGCGTTTATCTACGGCGCAGCACTGTTCGGCTCCACCTATCTACTACCCGTTTTTATGCAACTGGGACTGTCGTACTCCGCTTCGGTCGTCGGCACCACTATGCTGCCAGCGGGTTTGATCTTGGGCGGAGCGATTGCCTTAGCTGGCCGCATGGCGGACCGCACGCCAGTGCATTGGCTGGTGATGGGCGGATTGATCTTACTGGCCTCGTCGTTTGTGCTGACGGGGCTGCTACAACCCGGCTCATCGCTGTGGTGGCTGATTGGCTACACCATCTTGGGGCGAGTGGGCCTCGGTTTTGTCTTGCCCGCCCTCACCTTGGGTAGCATGCGCCCGCTAGACAAAAGCATGATCTCGCAAGGCTCCAGCACCTTCAGCTTCTTGCGAATGCTGGGCGGGGCCGCCGGTGTGAGCTTGTGCGGCATCTTTTTGGAGTGGCGCGTGACTTACTACGCAACACAATCGTCAGTGCCAGAGATTGCCGCTGACGAGCGTGTTGCGGCCTTCCGCGATACCTTCATCATGTTGGCCGTGGTCTGCGTACTAGCCGCTATTGCTGCACGCCAGCTGCGCAACAATACGCCTACCAAGGGCGCATTGCCGCAGTAGCACCAGGCACTTGGTCTACACTGGTCTGTATAGATCACTCCGATGGAATACGTTTAGCCATGTGCCAATTGCTGGGGATGAACTGCAATACCCCAACCGACATCACGTTTAGCTTTACTGGCTTCTCGCAGCGCGCGGGCAATACCGACCACCACAGCGATGGCTGGGGTATCGCGTTCTTTGAAGAAGGCGGTCTACGGCATTTGGTGGACCATAGGCCAGCGGTGGATTCGCCCGTAGCCGAGCTAGTGCGACGCTACCCCATCAAAAGCCGTAATGTCATCGCCCATATCCGCAAGGCAACACAAGGCGAAGTACTGCTACAAAACTGCCACCCGTTTGTGCGTGAGTTGTGGGGTAAGAGCTGGGTGTTTGCCCACAATGGTGATCTGAAAGACTTTCGCCCTAGGCTGCACGCACACTTTCATCCGGTAGGCGATACCGACAGCGAGCATACCTTTTGCTGGATCATGCAAGAGCTGTGGAAATCACACGCTGGCAACCCCAGCGTGCTCGAATTGACCCACACCCTGCGCGAGCTGGCTGCGCAGATCGCACCACATGGCACCTTCAATTTTTTGCTCTCTAACGGCGAAGCACTTTGGGCCCACGCCACCAGCAAACTCTGCTATGTGGAGCGCAGCCATCCGTTCTCGCAAGCACAGCTCAGTGATGAAGATCTGAGTGTTGACTTCACCGAACACACTACACCCAACGATCGCGTGGCCATCGTGGTGACCGCGCCGCTCACCACCAACGAGCAGTGGACGGATTTTGCTTCTGGTGAACTACTGGTGTTTGCAGATGGCCAGCGCTTGCCGCTGTAAAACGCCCCAGCCATCTTCAAAAAGGGCGCGGAAATCCTCCTGCCATTCCAGCACACAGAAAAGTAGAGGCGCTCACAGAAGAATCTCTAGCATTCGGAAATCACGTTTTATCGACAGCCAGGACACCGATGCGCTCAAGCAAGCAGAGGCTGGCCTGATGGCTCCTGAGCATTAGCTCGGCGATGTTCTACAAGTGGCGGACCAAGTTCGGCGGTATGGATGCCTCGCCCATGGCACGGATGAGGGAACTGGAAGAGGAGAGCAGGCTTATGTTCCTCGGTAATCCCCCCGCAATTCCAGCGCACTGAGAAGTAGAGACTCTCACAGGAGAATCTCTACCATGAAGAAATCACGTTTC
>JAVXMM010000068.1:19969-21488 GCA_036646255.1 Comamonas sp. | reverse complement strand
TGCTGTAGTCGGGCGCTGCCCAAGGCAATCCCGCCATTTTGAGCAATGACTGCACCAGCCCCAATGCCTGGCGCAGGGGCAAGCCAAACAAGCACTTGATGGTCAGGCAGAACTGGATGGCTGCATCTGAGAGGCGTGTGGCTACGCCCGCGCTTGCCGCTAGGAGCGGCCAGCCACTGCATGTCCTTATTGAGCCAGATGGTCAAGTCGCCTCGCGCCTTCAATGCTGCGTTGTAGGCCTTCCAGTTCGTGGTGCGGTAGCGCCGCTTGCCCCAGCTCGATTCACTCATTCGGTGAGGCTACCGCAGATGAGGGTAGAGTTATGCAACAACGCCCAGCGAGACGCCAAAGTAGCGGCGCTGTGCGATCAGGTGAACATCGAGCGCCAGCTGACCGGTGACGACAACAACCGAGCCTGCAGCGGGCAATAGAATGACCGCGCAGAAAGGGTTAGCTCGGGCGTCTACGCAGGCGGCCTATCCCAAACAATGCAACCAAGAAAGTCAGTCCCATCAGCGTCCATTGGCCCAAAGTGGGGATGGGTTTCGCAACTCCCACCTGGTCATCATCATTAATATTCACCGTTGCGTGCACTTGGTTTCCCAGCCCATAGCCTGAGCCTAAGAATATTTGGAGAAGAGCAGAAACGTTTCCATCGCCAGCAACGGTATTTGGTGTTGCCGTTATGGTGCAGGTCGCGATGCTAGCACCTGTAGGAATAGCAAGGGGTGAAGCACAGGTCGTGCTGTAACGGGTATTGCTCGCGGGTGGCGTGATGTTGATGTTTATGCCCCCTGCTGGAGCGGGAGTGCTTAGACTTACGGTGCAAGTCGAGACTTGATTTTCTGAATCGACTAGGGTCGTTGGTGAGCATGCCAGGATGATCGTGCGGACGTTCAGCACGTCATCATCCTTGACTAGTACATTGGCCTGCGATGGTGCGCCGACCTGGTAGCTCGAACCTATGGGTGGTGATGCTAAGGCCAGTGAAGCAGGCACATCGCCATCTCCCGGTATGGTGTTAGGCGTGGCCGTGATGGTGCAGGTGGCGCTGCTTGCGCCCTGCGCCAATGTGATGTTCGCGCCGCAAGTGCTGCTGTAGCGGGGGTTCGCTGGCGGAGGCGTCAAAGCGATAGTCATTCCACCAGTGGGCGCGGGTACGTTGGAGGTGACTGTGCACGTTGATACCTGGCTGACAGAGTCCGTCAACGTATCGGGCGTACATGCAAGGCTGACGGTGGGTGAATCGTCGTTTTGGATGACGACGCTAGCACTGGAAGGCGTTGTAAGGACGTAGTCGTCTGTTGTGCCTGGCGTGGCCAATGCTATTGTGGCGGTAACATCTCCATCACCAGGGACGGTGTTGCTAGTTGCGCTAATTGTGCATTGAGCTGTTGTGGCGCCGGCTGCGACAGTAACGGGAGATGCGCATGTTGTCGTGTATCGAGGATCGTTGGCAGGAGGTGTCAATGCCACTGCAATGCCACCGATCGGGGCAGCTTGATCCAATGTTATGGTG
>JAVXMM010000068.1:0-19959 GCA_036646255.1 Comamonas sp. | reverse complement strand
GTAGCAACATTGTTGTCAGCGTCCACCAGTGCTGTGGGCGTGCACTGTAGCGCGGCTTTAAGCTTGGGAAGGCAGGCGGCACCATCGGCACTATTCGCACCGGGTGTGGACTGATTGGTACCCAGCGCTCCGGTTGGCAAGGTCATGATTCGCGTATTAGTGCCGTAGAAAGCCATCTTTGTGGCATCGTTCGGAAGCCGAGCCGCAGCTCCAAATGGAAAGATCCCGAGTCCAGTGGTGAGTGTCTCTACTGCGCCGGTCGTCAAGTTGATGCGATAACTTGTAGAGTTACCTAACGTTCCAGCGGCCTTTGCTACCCCGTAAGCATATTGACCTCCCGCATCGATCGCGAAATCACCTGACTGCGCGCCTGGAATGTTGGAGCTTAGCGTCAGGGTCCCCACATACTGCGGCGGCGTTTGGGTAACATCGATCTTATAGAGCTTGTTCAGTTGACCACCTGTCTGGAATACAGCCACATACATAAGCCCGCTGACAGGGTCGATGTCAGCCGCGTTGAAATTCGGCCCCATTCGAATATCTATAGCGCCGGGGATAGAGGCGTTTGAATCATTTACGTAAGGCCCCAAGCCCGACACAATACCAAGATTGTCAACACCGTTGCGCCCAAAGCGCAGCATCTCGTAATAGCGTGTGTGTGTTCGCCATATATTGTCCGGCGGCCCCAATGAGCCTGGCTTGGTCCAGCCTGGCTCCCATGTACCCACTGCTCTCATCGCATAGATGTAACCGTCCTTACCCATACCGCCAGCGACAGTTGCTCCTGAAGTGGGGGATCCATCCCACTGCGAAGGTGTTGGTGCAGATTGGGCATTCCAGATATTAGTAAGGGCCACAGCACCGCTGGCAGGGGCAACGGCTAGGTCTAAGCTAGTTGTAGGGGTGCGTAGGTCGGTGGCCGACGCTCCTACCTCGGTATAACGCATGAGGTAAAAAGACTGGGTATCAGCAGAGCAACGCGGGAGTGGGGCGCCTGCTGAGGCATTTGCACCGAAAGGAAGCAGGGCACTTATTAAGGAAAGTACGACGTGTTTGCTGAGCATAATGGCATCCTTAAGTTAAGTGAGTGCTAACAAATGGTAGCAGGATTCACAAATTTATAGGTGCGTCGGCTTGCTTGTAATTGTCAGCTATTGCTAGCTGCGCAGCTCTTTCTTAAGCAGGTTGACTGTTTTGATATTCCACTGCAGGCCTGTCTCTGTGATATGTATGTCCGGGTCCTGGTTATCTCTGAGGATGAGGTGAATTGGCACCCGACACGGCGTTGTTGCATAACTCTACCCATCTAGTACGGCGGGCTAGTCGGATGAGTGAATAGAGCTGGGGCAAGCGGAGTTGCCGCAACACGAACTGGTGCAGCATTGACAACCCGGGCTCTTACTGCGACTGAATCTGTTACGCACCTTCGTGGGTGCCAAAAAAACCAAAAAAATCCGCTGCAGCAACCAAATTTATGCATTTCCCTATCCATTTGAATGGGGCGGGAAATGAAAATAATTGTTATCTTCCTAGGAGAAGGGCGCGGTTGCATAAATGCGGTAGTTTTCTCGTCCCCAGCTGGTTTCTCTCAGCACCCAAGCCTACCGTAGCCTACACCTGTGTTTGATACAACAATGCCCCGCAAATGCGCGTCAGGTAGTTACTCAATCTCTCTCCGCCCCCCGACTGATCCAGAACTTCTGGGACTTCAAGAAATTTATCTTAACGAACCGGTATGCAAACCTCTAAAAATCAAAAAATACGTTGGGCCGCATGGACCTGTGTGGCTGCAGCAGCGGCATTGTTGAGCGCCTGCGGCGGTGGCAGCAGTGATGGCGATGTGAACCGAATCACCTCGGTGAAGGTAATGGGAGACAGCCTCGCCGATAGCGGTACGTTTGGCTACAAGTTCACAGTTCAATCTGCACAGCCCACGGGCCAAGGCTCTACCGCGCTGTGGACAGACCAGATCGCCACACAATACGGCACCAGCCTGTGTGCCCACTACCGTTTCAGTGGTGGCAGCTTTGCCCCTCAAGCGGGCTGCAGCAACTACGCAGTCGGTGGCGGCCGCATCAATGCTACAGCGGCCGCAGGCTCGCCACTGTCGATACCGCAACAGCTGCGCGATGCCGCCGCACAAGGCTATGGCAAGGGTGATCTGGTTTTGCTGGACGGTGGTGGCAACGACGCTGCGGATCTGGTGACCAGCTACCTCATCGCGGCGGTGGATCAGGGCGCGAGCCTCCAACAACTGCTGGCCACCAAGCTTGACGCCGCTACGCTGCAAGCCCTGCTGGCTATAGGCCCCAGCGCCCTGCCTGAGGCGGGTGGTTTATATATGCAGGCCTTGGCCAAAGACTGGGCAGCCAACATCCGCAGCCAAGTGCTGGATCAAGGCGCCCCTCGAGTGGCAGTGCTAAACGTGCCCGACATCAGCCTCACGCCCAAGTTACAGCTAGTGCTGCAGCAGGTAACGCAGCAACAAGGTGAGGAGGCTGCGCAGCAGTTGCAAGCGTTGATCAGCGGTTGGGTGCAGACTTTTAACCAGCAACTGGCCGCCAGTCTGGCGGGTGACAGCCGCGTGGTAATAGCAGACTTCTTTGCGGAGTTAAATAACCAGGTCAGACAACCACAAAAGTACGGCTACACCAATGTGAACAACTCAGCGTGCGCGCCTAGCGGCATGGACGCACAGGGCCTGCCCAGCTACGACTTGGCCAGCTGCACTGCAGCGGGCTTATCGGCCCACATTCCAGCGGGCGAAAGCGCTGCCAACTGGTGGCAAAGCTATGTGTTTTCCGATGACTTCCACCCTACATCCCGTGGCCACGCGCAACTGGGTAAAGCCGTGGCTGCCAGCCTAGCGCAGGCAGGCTGGAAATAGGAGCCATGGCACGGTAACGCCTTTTGCCCCAGCTCGATTCATCATCCGGCTGCCCTACCTTACCGGTGCGCTGCAGTTGTGCAACAACGCCCCGCCGACCCGCGTTCTCACCCGGCAGCATGCCAGCGAAACGCAGCAAAAGGACGGGCTGCGAGGCGGGCGGTGAGTATCTTGCGCTAGTTCTCGGTCTTTACTGACTTGGGCTTTTGGTTTCTAATTGTAATATGATGAAATATCCACCCACCGGCGCTGCGGCCAAAGCGCGAACCCTGAGCTCAGGGCTGCTCTTTTTAAATATCGCACTCAGTAACGCGGCGCTGGCTCAAACCGTAGTGCCTGCGGGCGCCTCCTACCGAGTGAGCGGCGGCGCCATTGCTCTTGGCTGCACGGATCTGCAGGTGTCAGGCGCATTCGTGGAGGGAAGCGGGGCATCATTGGTGGGTGCGCGCAATGTGCTGATTCAGAGCGGCGGCGAGCTAGACATTTCTGCAGCCTCATTGCAGCTTGCGCAAGACTATGCGAATCAAGGTGTGGTGAAGTCGGTGGGAGGATCCATCACCCGCGTCGACAGCACGGCTTGTCCCGCCAAGGGCACATTGGGTGCAGTGAGTCCGGGCGGTTCGTTGACACCTGTAACGGTTGCGCCTGTTCCGGGCCTTCAGGGCTTTGCGCTGCTTCTTCTTTCTCTGGCGGTAGCCGCATGGGCGGGCCTACGCCTTCGCTTGAGCCGGTGAATTAGGCATTCCCACTCGTCGTCATACAAAACTCAGAATTTAGATTATGAAAAAACGCTTTGCATTGAACACCTTGCTGCTGGCTGCGATGCTCTCAACCAGCACATGGGCGGCCGACGATGTCACCATTACACCGCCGCCCAGTGGTGGCGTGACGATTAATTCGGATTCCGGTGCACCAGCGATTAAGGTGCTGCCAGGGCAGCAGGTGCAACTGCCAGGCTTACCCATGGCGGCAAGCTATAGCAACGTGGTTTGCCGTGACGGGGGCGGGGCGCTTGGACAGTGCGATGCCGCAGCTATAGCAGGGGTACCTGGCCCTATTGGTCCTGCAGGGCCTCCGGGCGCTCCCGGCTCTATCGGAGTACGAGGTGACCAGGGGCTGCAAGGCCCTCAAGGCCCTCAAGGCCCTCAAGGCCCTCAAGGCCCTCAAGGTCCTCAAGGTCCTCAAGGTCCTCAAGGACAGCAAGGACAGCAAGGGTCTTCAGGCGCAGGGGCTATTATCCCCTTTGCATCCGGAGCGCCAATATCCATGACAACCATGTTGGGTGGGTTGTCTGGTACTTCTTCTGTTATTGGCTTCGGGAGCAGCGTATCTGGAGTTAGCTCTAGTACTACTGGCCAAATCGATATATCTCAGGTTGCTGCACCTGCATTTTCAGTTCCGCGAGATGGAACTATTAAATCGATCAGTGCATTTTTCAGCACTTCAACTGCTTTGTCCTTGATCGGAACCACGGTAAATGTTCAGGCTCAGCTTTACCAGTCGACAGCCCCAAACAATATATTCTTGCCTGTCCCGGGTGCAGTCGCAACACTGGCGCCTTCGCTTACCGGAGTTGCGGCAGTTGGGACTGTGCAAAGTGGAATTACAACCGGCTTGAGCATCCCAGTATTTGCGGGGAGCAGATTAATGCTTGTGTACTCCGCTTCGGCTGCAGGTCTAAGCTTGGTGAGTACTGTCGAAGGTTACGCAAGCGCTGGCGTCAGTATTGATTAGATACGCCTCGTGGGCGGCGCGACTGGACGATGAGGTTGGCTGCTGCAATCATCTGTTCATGGTTCGTTGAGCGGTCGTGTTAGCGGTTCTAAGTGAGTGCGCTTCACCGACTCGCTTGGTCTGTACCTGGAGGTCAGTCCACCCGGTTCCAAACGTTGGTTCTGGAAAACGTACTTTGATGGCAGGGAAGGGCGGATGGCGCTGGGCAGCTATCCTGCTCAGAGCCTGGCTGATGCGCGCAAGGCTCGCGATACCTCCAAGTTGAAAGAGGTAGATGGCGTTGATCCCACTCAAGAGCGCAAGCTTGAAAAGCTGAATGCGAGAGATTGCGCAACACGAGTCTGCCGTTTATCCACTTGGCGTTCTTGTACTACTCAAAAGACTTTGAGCACGTTCTTGGGCAGGGGCTAGCAAAAATAAAAGATCCGATAGCAAGCCCCTGCATCACAGAGTCACGGCTGGGGAATCAGGTACGGCGGCTCAGTCTGCGCATACCCAGTACAGTGGCTAGCAGGCTCAGAAGCATAAGTCCCCATGAACCCAGCGTTGGTACAGGTGCAGGAGCGGACGCCACAGGGCTGCTCAGGCTAGCCACCGCATCAGCCATCGCGGGCACTTGTTGATCATTGCTGACGCCGCCAGGGCTAGCGGCAGATGCATAGATGCGATTCAGGTGGGTACCTGCCTTGGTCATTTTTACATTGACGGTGGTGGTGCAAGACGCTCCTGCGTTCAAGCTAACACCAGACAAACCGAATGACTTATTGCTAGGGTCAATCGTCAGGCTGCCGCCGCAGGTGTTCGCACCTGCCGATACCACCTCCAGCCCATCGGGCAGGCTGTTAATGTATTGGAGGCCGGTGTAGAGCGGCGTTGCAGGCGCGGGGCTGCAGGTCGCCGCAGGCGCTGACAAGGTGACCGTGAGCGCGCTGGTCCCGCCCACCGCCACCGTGCTGGGTGCAAAGGCCTCGACAATGCCCAGCCCCTGTTGTGCGCCGATCGCCGCTGCGGTAACCATCACGGTCTGCCCACAAGCGTCAACAGTAGAGAAATAGCTACGGTAGGCGCCGGCGCCGAGTGCGGCTACCTCAGGGCTGCTGAAGTTGCCCGCATTGGGCAAGCCGTCCACCGTCACCGCATTGCCGTTGGTGAACAGCGACTGAGGAGCCCCCCAGGTCACCCCGTCGTCACCCGACTCTACATACCAAAGTTGCTTTTCGCGACGGCCGGCAGTCGACCAGTCTCGGAATGCGTAGTAATTACCCAACGTGCCGCTCTGGTCTAGAGTACGTCCGTAGTTATGCACATAGGACTGGGCGCTGGCACTTGTACATGTCGAAGCTAGCCCCCAGCACCACGGCGTGCCCGTAAACAGGTCAGCTTCGTTCGTTCCTGGCCATGCGGACGTGGTGGGTGGCGTGCCCAGCGTGAGGGCGTAACGGCCCAATCCTCCCGTCAAAGTGTCCTGCCGCGCGTAGAGATTGCCATTCACGATGCCGAACGTGCCGACATGATTGCCACCTGGCCCGGCTGGGGGAGTCGGCAGCGGACCGTATTGGCTGATACTAAGATTCGCCGGACTCGCTCCCATCGACCACACCATGGTGTTGTAGGAGTAGTCACCGAAGCTCGTGTCATTGGAGACCCAGGCTGCTAGCACCCATTCATTACTGACCTTAGATACCCGAACATAGTTCACCAGCGGCTCGGCCGTAGCGCCATGACTTGTCCACCAGTTTGCCGGCGGGGCCAGCTTGCCCTGCCGCGTGAAATTGATTCCATCGGTGGAAGTCGCCAACTGCACGTCTGACAAGCTATTTGAGCTTGCGCTATCCACGAACCACAAGTAGTAGATGCCGGCATCGAAGACCACGGTGTTGCGCAGCGAATTGCTTGCAGCTATCTGGTCCCCAATGGGCACACCATCCACCTTCACCGTAGTTGTTGTAGTGGGAAAAGCAGCAGGGGAGGCCATCGCAACACTGACAGCAAATGCAAGCCCTGCACCAAGCAGTAAGTTAATGGCTGAGATCTTGATCTCAGAACCACTAGAGAGCTGACTATATTTCATGCCTTTTCCCTTCATCGTCGCTGCCAGACGTTCTATGTACTACACACCAAAAAACACAATATCGGGGTAAAAATACACGACAACGTGATAGAGCCATTTCTAATCATTGCGCATCGGAGTGCTCCCCTGTGCGCTGATATTCTGGGCGCATTCAAACTATTGCAAGCGTTGTCTCACAAGCTGACTCTCGATAGATTCCTGAGCATTGATGCAACATTTTTGTGAATTTACATTAATTAAACAAAACTCATCCACTAAACGTATTAGGTAATTCTCCGAATAGCAGATTCAGGTCAAAAGCCTTATTGAGAAAAACCGATCTGCGAGATGGCTCTTGAAGGGCTTGCTGGCATTGACGATGTTGAATGGCGTGTGTTGCACAACGCCACCTTACCAGTGCGGTAGTCTCACCAGATAAATGAATCGAGCTGGGGCAAGCGGCGCTACCGCATCACAAACTGAACGCGTACAACGGAGCATTGAAAGCCACGAGGTGGCTTGATCATCTGGTGGGACACTGGTCCGGATTGGTTGGCATCTCCAGGATCAATGCCCGGCCGCAACAAGGCCATCTCTGATGCCGCCATCCAGTTTTGTCTGAGCATTAAATGTTTGTCCGGCTTGTCTTTGGGCCAGACATTGGGGGGTAGTGCAATCCCCGCTCCAAATGACTGGCCAGGCCTTGACAGCGCCCGACTACAACACGGTGTGCCGCAGAGAAAAGGGTTGGGATGCTCGGGCGCACTTCCATGCAAGCCATCAGGGGCCGCGCATGCTTGGCCGACTCCTCGGGTATCAAGTTCTTAAGCAAAAGTGAATGCAAGACCAAGATGCATGGAGCAGAGCATCTGCCGCCAGTGTCGCAAGGTGCACCTGGGCATCGATGTAGATGCTTTGCAGATTCGGAGCATTGCTGTGACCAACAATGAAGTGGGTGACTCGCCCATGGCGGGCGAGTTACTGGATCAAATACCTAGCCATGAAGCTGTGACCAGCTTCATGGGAGATGGTGCGTACGACACCCAGGGCGTGCTGAAGCCAGTCAGCGGCGAGGAACCCACTCCGACACCGAGCCCCGCAAAGGAGTAGTGTTGCGCAAAGGACTGGCACTCGCTGACCCAAATGAAGCAGTCAAGGCGTGCAAGTAATTGGGATGGGTAATCTGGAAGCGCCGGGGCGGCTCTACCAGCGCAGATTACTGGTTGAGACGAAGATGAATTGCTTCCAGCGTCTGGGCGAGAAGGCAATAGCCCGGACGTTTGAGCGCGAAGTGGCTGAGGCCAACATTTGTGCATCCATCTTTAATCAATTTACCTAGCTGGGAGCACCCAAGACGGCGGTCGTGGCATACGAGCCGTTAACACGACTTCGAATCTCACCTGATGGGGCGTTAAAATTCGCGCCCTCATTGCCCGTCGTCCCTCCATCAACGAGCCAGCGCAGAAGCTTCAGCCGGTTGGCCTCTCCATTCAGGCCTTCAACCAAAGAAGGCCCATGCGCGTGAGGGGTCAGCAATGAGGCCGCATTCCACGGAATTCTTTATGTTCTGGAAACAGGCATTCCTTGGGAGCGCCTCCCCCGGTCACTGAGCCACGGCTGTGGTGACGTGCTGAGGGGTCTGCGAGAGTCGCAAGCGGCGGGAGTCTGGCAGCGCCTGCATCTGAGAATGCTGGCGCATCTTCGTGAATACGGCCAGATTGATTGGGGCCGGGCCAGCATTGATAGCTCGTCAGCTCATGGCACCCAAGGGGCCAGGAAACGGGCCCTAACCCTACGGGCCGAGACAAGCGCGGTTCCAAGCGAGGTGCTGCGCAAGCTTGAAGTGATGAGGCGAGCGGGCTGAGCGTCGCCGCAAAGGCGCACGACCAGCGCGCGGAATACATATCCAGCCGGCCTGGGCGAGGGAGGGGTAAGCATGAAAGCCACATTGCTGCTTGCGCATGCTGTGAGCATCACAACCCCCTATAGGTACGATACAGAAAATCAGCATCACCGTGCCCGTGGAGAGTTGGGAGCCTGTGCCCGAGCGTCCGACGATGCTCTCGGAGCAATTGCTCCCTGATGCCGATGTGTTCGAACTGCTGTGCGCTGCGTTGGCATAGATCCATAGCCGCGCGGGCTACGAGATCCAGCTACGCGCGACGATGACCAACTACACCCTGCCATTGAAAAAATAGAAAAATGCCTCTCTCTGGGGTCGTATTAGTTTCAGAGAATCATTGTGGGGTTTTGGTATTATTGTCTGCTATTTATATAAGGAGCTACCTCATTCGCGGGATAGCTTGCAATATAATTATTGATATAGTATAGGTATTTATATTTTGCCTCTTTGTTTAGTTTTTCCAGGAAATTATTATTTTTAATAGTGGAGTGCATCCCGAATGCCTCCCTTGGATCTGTTATTTTATTTGAAATTATCTCGTTTAAATTTTTAATAAAATCATCATCATTTTTAGAAAAAGTCCTTAGAGTACCAATCCAATTTTCATATATGTAAATATCGGTTAATACAAGGTTACTGATGAGTCCAGTAATTTCAGGCTTGCTGTTATATACATCATCATGAATTTGCTTCTTGACTGATTCAGGAAGGGATTCAGCCATGAAATTATTTCCAGACAAGAGTGATATCATCACTTCAAATCCATATTTATCACTTGATGTGACAATCTCTTTTATTATTATTTCTGGATTTTCAATAGGCACAGAAAGCATGTGTGCTAGCTCTCCATAGTATTCTTTCTGGCTAATAATTTTAGTATCCAAGGCATCTTTTAGACGTTTTTTCGTATCTTTGAAATTCCCTTCTCTTGAGTAAGTAAAGATTTCATTTCTTTTTGCTTGAAGTATTAGATCATCTGTGTGTATATTTTTGCTAGAAGAAGAGGGTTCATTAGCTTCGTTCGATAGAGATTGGTTGATATTTTTTAATCCGTTTGACTGCAGGCTATCTGTCGAAAAATATTCCAATTTCTGCTCTGTCAAAAAATCATAGAATATTTTATAGATGACGAAGAATGCAAAAAAAAATAACTAGTATGATGATTTTTGCAAGGGGCTTTTTATTACTCATCAACTACCCCACCATTGGCGCTCAAAATTTCCATAGGAATCTCTGGGTGTCCTAATTCTCCAAGGGGAAATCAGAAAATTGGTTTGCTTTCCCCACTTTTCTACATCTGCTTGGCTTTGAGAACTAGAAACGTACTGAGCCATCAATTGATATCCTGATTTTGTAGAGGTGCTTGCCCATGCCTCTAGTGCAAATGTTTCACATCTATATGCTCCGCGCTTTGCTTTTTCTTGAATTATGCTTGGAATGCAATTGGTAGAAAATGGGTTGCATAATCTTTTTGTGCTGTATCTAAAGCCTTGCTTTGACGAAGTAAAAGTTGGCAATCTTGTAAAGCTGCTCTGATAAAATATTTAAGATATGCCGATTTTGCAGCCATTTCTCTCGGTCCGCTGTTGGCGGCATTCGTCGTTAAATCGCCGTTTTTTTGTTCGTAAAGTTCACAAAATGCTTTGTCGCAATAAGCATGGCGAATATTTAATGTTTGAGGGGAGACGGTTGGCCACCTTGTTAGAAGATTAGCATAATCAGACCAGGGGGTGATTTTAAGAGTATCATCACCATTCTGATTGCCAGTGGCTTCAATAATATTGGATCCATCCCATATCCCTATGTGACCAAAATAATTCAGAGGGCCGGCCCATGAATAGTTAAGATCGCGGCCAACGATGTCACCAAAATTAGTGGGCTTTTCTTGTCCAGGCACTTCTGGGAAATTAACGCGCATTGGAGTGTTATCTATTTTTTCATGAGATCCATCTGCATAGATTGAATAGATAATTACCTCTCGATTGGATCCATCTAGTAGTGTCGCAGGGATATTTAATGAAATATCAAATCCGTGATTCTGAGACGTACTGTTGCAGGTATTCCTGACAGCGGTTTCTCGCAGAAGATTTGCATTCCCTGCGCCAATAATTTGCCCGCTTGCGTAGATGTGTATGGCAACCACTTGGGGGGATCCAGACTTGCAAGCCCAGCCTGCATAACGATTAAAGGTTGCTACATCAGCCCAGCCCTTAGCAAAGGTTAGTTGCGAGAGCAGCGTAAGAACTATTGCGGAAAAGGGAATTTTTAACTTCTTCATAGAGATCACCGATAGAAGGGCTGTTGAAGTAGCTCGCTTTAAATAGTTTTTCTTACTTGTGAATTACTATTTTATAGTTTTTATCTATTAATTTATAAGGTATTCAGAGCCTTTCCCGTAACATTACTCAGAGCTTCCGCTTGGTGGTCTCGGAGCCTTTCAGGCGAAGGTCTGCATCGTCGGCATGGTCGGTACAAAGGCAATTGCAGGTCACGTGCATGAAAATTCTGCAGGTCTGGCTAGCAATGAGCACCTCGATTCGCCAATGGGCTTTACAGCGGCCTGTTGAGGGTGGGGCAGCGCCGCTTCGATTACGCGTGTGCTTCTGGATGAATGCTTTGCCACACGGTTTTGCCTTCGTGGCAGGTATTTTCCGGAAGGCAGTCGTGCTGGCACAGCGCGTGGGCAGCGGCATCTAGCGCTGTTTTCTCTAGGATCCGTTTAGGCGTGGCACAAATCTATCGGCCAACAAAATGGGCCATAAAAAATTAGATTAGTGTGGTTAGAGGCTTTGTGGGGGCGGTATATAACCACAGCGAGCAAAGCGTAACACGGCGCCAAACATAGATAGACCAGGAAGAAATAGGCAATAAAAAAGCACCTCGTGTGAGGTGCTTTTGTATTTTTGGCGGAGCAGGCGGGATTCGAACCCGCGGTGGGCTATTAACCCACACACGCTTTCCAGGCGTGCGACTTAAACCACTCATCCACCGCTCCGTGCAGTGAAGCCGCAATTCTAGCCTGAATTTTCGCGCTTTACGGGAAAGTACCTGATTTTTTATTCAGGCGGGTCTTTGCGGCTTGGTCAATTAACTGTTTTGCCCACTTGCATCATCTTCATTGCGGATGTGATGAGGCTGGATACTTCGGTCATGTTGCTCGGTACGACCAAGGTCGTATTGGCGTCGCGGGCTAGTTTGCTGTAGGCATCTACGGCTTGCTCAGCAACCTTCAGTTGCACGGCTTGCTCGCCGCCAGGTTGGCGGATGGCGGCAGCGATGCGCTCCAGCGCTTGTGCGGTGGCATCTGCCACGGCAGTGATGGATGCTGCTTCACCTTGCGCTTTATTGATGGCGGCTTGTTTCTCGCCTTCTGAGCGGGCGATAAAAGCTTCGCGCTCGCCGGTGGCGATATTGATTTGCTCTTGGCGGCGGCCTTCTGATGCAGCAATCAGTGCGCGCTTTTCACGTTCGGCCGTGATCTGGGCCTGCATGGAGCGTAGGATTTCTGCGGGTGGTGTCAAATCTTTGATCTCGTAGCGCAGCACCTTCACGCCCCAGTTCAATGCGGCTTCGTCAATGGCCGAGACAATTTGCGCGTTGATTATGTCGCGCTCCTCGAATGTTTTGTCCAGTTCCAGCTTACCAATCACGCTGCGCAGCGATGTTTGGGCCAGCTGTGTGACGGCCATGATGTAGTTGGACGAGCCGTAGCTGGCGCGCATAGGGTCGGTTACTTGAAAGTACAGAATGCCGTCCACTTGCAGCTGGGTGTTATCGCGTGTGATACAGACTTGGCTGGGCACATCCAGGGGGATTTCCTTCAGGCTGTGCTTGTAGGTCACTTTATCAACAAAGGGGATGATGAAGCGCGGGCCGGGAGTCAAGGTGCCAGCATAGCGTCCCAGGCGCTCCTTGACCCAAGCATGTTGCTGCGGCACGATTTTGACTGACATCGCGATAAAAATAATGGCGATCACAAAGACGACGAGGGCGACTTCCATTCTCTCTCCTTTAAATTTGCCGCTGCAAATGGTGTGCAGACGGCTTGTTGTTAAAAACTAAGGCTTGCGCGGTAGCTATTGCTTGCGTTGATTAGACCATGTATCGGGCTTGCATCCATATGCACGTGATTACTCGTCGGTGTGTTGGGGTAAGGGCTCCACCATCAGCCGGTTGCCGTCCAATCGCACAACGCGATGGGCGCCGCTTTCTGCGGTGGCGTTGCCCACCAAGCTTGCTGTCCATGGCGCGCCGCGGTAGCGTACTTGCGCGGTGCGGTCGGCGTTCCAGCGCTCTACCGTCACTTGCTCGCCAATATCCAGGTGCACGTCCTTGTCGTCTTCTGCCGCAAATTGTTTACCGCGCTGCTTTTGCCGCAGATAGCAGGCCACGACGGTGGCTGAACTGATGGTGGCGGCAATCAGGATTTGCGCAACTGGGCCGGTACCCAGGTGGGCTGCAATGGCTGCGGCAGCCAGGCCAAGAGCCACCATCAGCAAATAAAGTGTGCCGGTTAGCAGCTCGGCAATCACGGCGATGCCGGTCAGTAGCCACCAAATGCTTGAAAGAGCCATATGCCGTTCCCCCTAATAACAGTAGTTTTGTCGCCCCATTGTGCGATATGCCGACCAATTTTGCGGCAATTGACGGCGGATACATAAAACCGAGGTCTAAATTCCGTACACTTCGCGCCTGTTTCGTCTGTTTATCTATGAGGCACCGCCCATGAAATTTCGCTTTCCCATCGTCATCATTGACGAGGATTTTCGTTCGGAAAACACTTCCGGTCTGAGCATCCGCGACCTGGCCCATGCGATCGAGAAAGAGGGCTTTGAGGTGCTGGGTGTCACCAGCTATGGCGATCTGAGCCAGTTTGCGCAGCAGCAAAGCCGAGCCAGTGCGTTTATCTTGTCGATTGACGATGAAGAGTTCCAAGGCGGCGGCGATGAAGACCCCATCGTGCGCGACCTGCGCGACTTCATTACTGAAGTGCGCCGCAAGAACCCAGATGTGCCTATCTACATCTATGGCGAAACCAAGACCAGCCGCCACTTGCCTAACGACATTCTGCGTGAGCTGCATGGCTTCATCCATATGTTTGAGGACACGCCAGAGTTCGTGGCCAAGCACATCATTCGCGAGGCGAAGAACTACCTGGAGGGCATCCAGCCACCGTTCTTCAAGGCGTTGCTGGATTACGCCGAAGACGGCTCATACAGCTGGCACTGCCCCGGCCACAGTGGTGGCGTGGCATTTTTGAAGAGCCCTATCGGCCAGATGTACCACCAGTTCTACGGTGAGAACATGCTGCGTGCCGACGTTTGCAATGCGGTTGAGGAGCTGGGGCAGCTGCTGGACCACAATGGTGCGATTGGTGAGTCGGAACGCAATGCTGCCCGCATCTTCAATGCTGACCACTGCTTTTTTGTGACTAACGGCACGTCCACGTCCAACAAAATGGTGTGGCACCACACCGTGGCGCCGGGCGACGTGGTGGTGGTTGACCGCAACTGCCACAAGTCCATCTTGCACTCCATCATCATGACGGGTGCGATTCCGGTGTTCTTGAAGCCTACGCGCAACCACTTTGGCATCATCGGCCCTATCCATGAGAGCGAGTTCTCGCCCAAGACCATTCAGGCCAAGATCGCTGCCAACCCGCTGCTCAAGGGGGTGGATGCCAAAACCGTCAAGCCACGGGTGCTGACGCTCACGCAATCGACCTACGATGGCGTGCTCTACAACACCGAGACCATCAAGCAAAAGCTCGATGGCTATGTCGACAACCTGCACTTTGATGAAGCCTGGTTGCCGCATGCGGCCTTCCACCCTTTCTATGGCAGCTACCACGCCATGGGCAAGAAGCGTGCGCGTCCTAAGCATTCGATGGTGTATGCCACCCAGTCCATCCACAAGCTGCTGGCCGGTATCAGCCAAGCGTCGCACGTGTTGGTGCAAGACAGCCAGACGCAGAAGCTCGACTTCAACCTGTTTAACGAGGCGTACTTGATGCACACCTCGACCAGCCCACAGTACAGCATCATTGCCAGCTGTGACGTGGCCGCCGCCATGATGGAGCCGCCCGGCGGCACCGCGTTGGTGGAAGAATCGATCGTCGAGGCGCTGGACTTCCGCCGCGCCATGCGCAAGGTCGAGGCAGAGTTTGGCAAGAACGATTGGTGGTTCAAGGTCTGGGGCCCTGAGGAGTTGGCTGACGAAGGCATGGGCCGTGCGGATGATTGGATCATCCGTGGCCGTAACAGCAAGAGCGGCAAGGCCAGCTCTAACAGCTGGCATGGTTTTGGTGAACTTGCAGACAGCTTCAATATGCTGGATCCGATCAAGTCCACCATTGTCACGCCCGGCCTCAATTTGGATGGCAAGTTCGACAAGACCGGCATCCCTGCGTCTATCGTCACCAAGTACCTGGCTGAGCATGGCGTGGTGGTCGAGAAAACGGGCCTCTACTCGTTCTTCATCATGTTCACCATCGGCATCACCAAGGGCCGTTGGAACACCATGCTGACTGCGTTGCAGCAGTTCAAGGACGACTACGAGAAGAACCAGCCGATGTGGCGCATCCTGCCGGAGTTCAGCAAGCAGCACAAAGTCTATGAGCGCATGGGCTTGCGCGACCTGTGCCAGCACGTGCACCAGCTCTACTCCAAGTACGACATTGCCCGTTTGACGACGGACATGTACCTGTCGGATTTGACGCCTGCAATGAAGCCGTCGGATGCCTACGCCCACATTGCCCGTCGCAAGACCGAGCGCGTGGAGATCGACAACCTGGAAGGCCGCGTAACCGTGGGCTTGGTCACGCCATACCCACCGGGCATTCCGCTGTTGATCCCCGGCGAAGTCTTTAACAAGAAGATCGTGGATTACCTCATCTTCGCGCGTGAGTTCTCCAAGCTCTGCCCTGGTTTTGAGACCGATATCCACGGCTTGGTCGAGCTGGTGAGTGAAGACGGTGAAGTGCGTTTTTACGCCGATTGCGTGGCCTTGTCGGATGAGGATCAGGCCGTGCAAACCCAGGTCGTGTCTGCCCCGGTGGCCGTTACCAAGGCTGCCAAGGCCAACAAGGCCAAGGCGCCAGCAGCTTTGAAGAAGGCACTGAAGGCTGACAAGCCCATAGGTGATGCCAGTGCAGGGAAGGTGTCGCCAGTATCCAAGACGCCAGAGGCCGCCGGCAAAACCCGCAAGGCCCCCAAGCCTAAAACGCCCAAGGCCTGATAGCGCTGTGGCGCAATGAAAAAGCAGCACCTTGGTGCTGCTTTTTTTATAGCTGACTATGGATGCGGGTCGGGCGCTGGCGGCACGCCTTCTTCACGTGTGCGCCAGTAGCTGGCAAAGCGGGGCAGGCCGCTGTCGTGCAAGCCGCGATAGCGGTAGGTGACCCAGCTTCCTACGGCGGGCGGGTTGCGACGATCTGCATCGCTTAATCCGCTGCCCAGTTTGAACTGTCTGCCGTCTGCGGCCCTTACCAACAGGGCGCCTGTCTGGCCCTCGTACTTGCCTTTGCCTGACACATAGCCCATCACCTGGGCCTCGGCATCTTCGTGTGGTTTTAGTTTGAGCACGTCTCCACCGCGCCCGCTGCGGTAGGGGGCCGTGCCTTTGTGCAGCATCAGGCCTTCGCCGCCGTCCTTCACCACGCGTTGCATGCGGCGAAGAAGGCTGGCTTCGTCGGCCTCCTTCCACTGCGGCACGGCGTGCACCCAGTCCTGGTTGATGGATTGGGTGAGCGCTTGCAATGCAGGCAAGCGTTCATCAAAGGGCCCGGGTGCAGCGGGAAGGTCAAACACCATAAAGCGTATGTCGCGCCAATCGGCATCAGCAGGCGTTGCCTTGAGGCTGGTGGATTGGGCCTTGGTAAAGCGGCCCCGGCCCGCCCATAGCTCGCCTTCCATCGGGGTGGTGGGCCAGGCGTGGGTAAACCAAGGCGGGGCGTTAATAGGCTCGCCCTGGCGTGTCCACAGCGCCTTGCCGTCCCAGTAGCCGCGCACACCATCGTATTTCTCGCTTACCCAGTAGTGCAACAGATCCAGCCCGCCGGGGTATTTTTGCGCCAGCCACAGCGCGGGCGTTTTGCCTGCGTGAGCACAGCTGCTGGCCAACAAGCTGGCGGCGAGCAAGAGGCGAATCCATGTCAAAAGCGAGCGCATGCTTATCCTTCTGCGCTGCAGGGCAGCGGTACTTCATCGTAGCCAAAGTACAGGCGCACGCGTAAGGGGGTGTAGCGTTGTAAGTGTTTGCTATAAATATTGATGGTGTAGCGGCCACTGGGCGGGCGCTAGTGGCTTATTCTCTATAAATCCTGTTGCGTATCAAACGCCACAAGCCCATGCGCTTGACATTCACACCATGGCAATCTTTACAGTAGCCGCACGTCATTCAGAACCAGAGAGTTAGCCATGAGCACCACCAACACCTTGAACCCCTCCACGCTAGAGTTGCCTATTGAAGGTATGACCTGTGCGTCCTGCGTGGGCCGGGTGGAGCGCGCTTTGAAAACCGTGCCCGGTGTGCAAAGCGCATCCGTCAATCTGGCGACGGAAAAAGCCAGCCTGCAACTGGCCCCCGAAGCCGCCGCTGCCGATGTGAACGCCAATGCCGTCGCCGCGATTGAAAAGGCAGGCTACAACGTGCCCAGCCAGCAGGTGGATTTGGCGGTGGAAGGCATGACCTGCGCATCGTGCGTGGGCCGGGTAGAGCGTGCGCTCAAGGCTGTGCCAGGTGTGCAAAGCGCCGCGGTTAACCTGGCGACGGAGCGTGCAACCGTGCGCATGGGTGGAGGGGCAACGGTAGATGCGCTGCGCGCTGCGGTGGCAAAGGCCGGTTATGAGGCCAAGCCGCTGCAAGACGCAGCCAGTGCCGCCGACCAGCAGGCAGAGCGTCTGCAGCACGAGCTGCAAACCCTCAAGCGCGACCTGAGTATCGCCGCCGCGCTGGCGCTACCGGTTTTTGTGCTGGAGATGGGCGGGCACATGATCCCCGGTTTCCACCACTGGATCAGCCAATGGCTGCCCCAACAGGCAAGCTGGCTGCTGCAGTTTGTGCTAACCACCCTGGTACTGGTGGGGCCGGGGCGGCGCTTTTTTATGAAAGGCGTACCGGCCTTGCTGCGCGCTGCGCCGGATATGAATTCGCTGGTGGCGGTGGGTACCTCGGCGGCGTATCTGTACTCGGTGGTTGCTACCTTTGCACCATCGCTGCTACCTGCGGGCACCGTCAATGTGTACTTTGAGGCGGCGGCTGTCATCGTCGCGCTGATCTTGCTGGGCCGCTATTTAGAGGCCAAGGCCAAGGGCAATACATCAACTGCCATCAAGCGCCTGGTGCAGTTGCAGGCCAAAACGGCGCTGGTTCAACGCAATGGCAGCTGGCAAGAAGTACAAATTGCCGATGTGCGGCAGGGCGACGCCGTGCAGGTGCGCCCTGGCGAGCGCATTCCGGTCGATGGCGTAGTGACAGCGGGCGACAGTTTTGTGGATGAATCCATGATCAGCGGCGAACCCGTGCCGGTGCGCAAGCAGCAGGGCGCCGAGGTGGTGGGCGGCACCGTCAACCAAAAGGGTGCACTGACATTGCAGGCCACCAAGGTGGGCGGCGATACCGTGCTGGCGCAGATCATTCGCATGGTCGAGCAGGCACAGGGCTCCAAGCTGCCTATCCAGGCCGTGGTCGACAAGGTGACCATGTGGTTTGTACCCGCTGTGATGGTGGTGGCTGTCGCCACTTTCTTGGTGTGGCTGGCGTTTGGCCCATCGCCCGCACTGGGTTTTGCGCTGGTGAATGCTGTGGCGGTGCTCATCATTGCCTGCCCTTGTGCTATGGGGCTGGCGACACCAACGTCCATCATGGTCGCAACGGGCCGCGCTGCGCAACTGGGTGTGCTGCTGCGCAAGGGCGAGGCCTTGCAATCGTTGAAAGATGCCAAGGTGGTAGCCGTTGATAAAACCGGCACGCTGACTGAAGGCAAACCTGCGCTGACGGATTTGGTATTGGCCCCGGGATTTGAGCGTGCGGCTGTACTGGCGGCCGTGGCTGCGGTAGAAACTCAGTCCGAGCACCCTATCGCCCAAGCGATTGTGGTGGCCGCTAAGACCGAAGGTTTGCAGTTGGTGCCGTTGACGCAGTTTGAGTCGGTGACCGGTTTTGGTGTGCGCGCCATGGTGGGCAGCGATAAGGTGGAGGTAGGCGCTGACCGCATGATGGCCAAGCTGGGTGCTGACGTAGCGGTGTTTGCAGATGACGCTGCGCGTTTGGGCAGCGAAGGCAAAACCCCGCTGTATGCCGCTATCAACGGCAAGCTGGCCGCCATGATTGCCGTGGCTGACCCGATCAAGCCCACCACGCGTGCCGCGATTGAAGGCCTGCATGCCATGGGCTTGAAGGTGGCGATGATCACAGGCGACAACCGCCGCACGGGCGAGGCGATCGCCAAAATGCTGGGTATTGATGAGGTGGTGGCTGAGGTGCTGCCGGACGGCAAGGTCGAGGCTGTTAAGCGCCTGCGTGCCGAGCACGGTGCGCTTGCTTATGTGGGCGATGGCATTAACGATGCGCCTGCGCTGGCCGAGGCTGATGTAGGTGTGGCCATTGGCACCGGCACAGATATCGCGATTGAATCGGCCGATGTGGTGCTGATGGGTGGCGATATGCGTGGCGTGGTCACCGCTATCAGCCTGTCGCGCGCCACCATGCGTAACATTCACCAAAACCTGTTCTGGGCCTTTGCCTACAACGTGGCTTTGATCCCAGTGGCAGCTGGCGCGTTGTACCCGGTCAATGGCACCTTGCTGTCGCCAGTGTTTGCTGCGGGGGCCATGGCGATGTCCAGTGTGTTTGTGCTGGGTAATGCACTGCGGCTCAAGCGCTTCCAGGCTTGAATTATCAAAAATAATAGCTGCTTGCGCTTGCTGGATGGGCGCTGATGGCTGCTTTAATATAAAAGCCCCCGCAGGCATTGGCCTGCGGGGGCTTTTACATGGGGCGGGGCTGGTTACACCTGATCGGCGCTCAAGCCTGCGGTTTGGCTGAAGCCGCCGTCTACATAGGTGATCTCGGCAGTCACGCCCGATGCCAAATCGCTCAGCATGAAGGCGGCTACATTGCCCACGTCTTCAATCGTCACGTTGCGGCGCAGGGGCGATGCGTCTGCCACGCGGCTCAGCAGCTTGCCAAAATCTTTGATGCCAGAGGCGGCCAAAGTCTTGATAGGGCCGGCAGAGATGCCGTTGGCGCGGATGGCGCGACCATCTTCGGTGCGGCCTACGGCCTCGGCCAGGTAGCGCACCGATGCCTCGAGCGATGCCTTGGCCAAGCCCATGGTGTTGTAGTTGGGGATGGAGCGCAGCGCACCCAGGTACGACAGGGTCA
>JAVXMM010000067.1:0-22407 GCA_036646255.1 Comamonas sp. | reverse complement strand
GACATGACCGCCTACGGCCCCAAGGCCCACCTGGGCTCGGCCATCATCAACTGGGCGCCTTACTACAGCAAGGTCGTGAACGACGTGCTGGGCAACAAGTGGACCAGCCAGCACACCTGGTGGGGTGTAAAGGAAGGCTCGATCGACCTGGTGTCGCTGGCCCCCGATGTGCCTGAGGCTGCTAAGGCCAAGGTCGAAGAGGTGAAGAAGGGCCTGAAAGACGGAAGCTTCTCTATCTGGAAGGGACCCATCAAGGATCAGGCTGGCAAGGATGTGCTGGAAGACGGCAAGGTCGCAGATGACGACTTCCTGCGCGGCATCAAGTTCTACGTCAAAGGCGTAGAAGGCCAAGTGCCAGGCGCTGACAAGTAAACTGCAGCTGCTGGCATGTAAGAAAGACCGCTGCGGCGGTCTTTTTTAATAAAAATCATGCCCTAGCGCCCATCTAGCGGGCGCCAACAGCTATCAAATTAGTATTGGAGCGAGCCCCATGCCCTACACGCCTCCCACCATCTCCGCAGACCGCTTGCCCGCCTTGTTGTGTGCCATGCCCAAGGCCGAGCTGCACATGCATATTGAAGGCTCGCTAGAGCCCGAGCTGATTTTTGCGCTGGCACAGCGCAACGGCGTGGTGCTGGCTTACCCCGACGTAGAGAGCCTGCGCGCGGCCTATGCCTTCACCGATCTGCAAAGCTTTCTAGACATCTACTACGCGGGCGCCAGCGTGCTGCTGACCGAGCAAGACTTTTACGACATGGCCATGGCTTATCTCGAAAAAGCCGTGGCTGATAACGTCGTGCACACCGAGATCTTTTTTGACCCGCAAACCCATACCGAGCGGGGCGTGCATATCAAGCACGTCATCATGGGCCTGCACCGCGCTTGCCACGATGCGCAAAAGCGCTGGGGCATCACGTCGCAGCTGATTCTGAATTTTCTGCGTCACCTGAGCGAGGCTGATGCCTGGGCTACTTTAGAGCAAGCCTTACCCTTGCGTGATTACTTCAGCGGCGTGGGGCTCGATAGCAGCGAAGTCGGCAACCCGCCCGAGAAGTTTGCCCGCGTGTTTGCCCACTGCAAGGATTTGGGCCTGCGCCGCGTCGCCCATGCCGGCGAGGAGGGGCCGCCCGACTACATCTGGGGCGCGTTGGATTTGTTGCATGCCGAGCGAGTAGACCACGGCGTACAAGCCGTGCACGACGATGCGTTGATGCAGCGCTTGGCTCAAGAACGCATTCCGCTCACGGTGTGCCCGTTGTCCAATCAAAAGCTGCAGGTTTTCCCCCAGCTGGCGGAGCACACCATGCCGCAGCTGCTGGCGGCAGGCCTGGTGGCCACGGTGAACTCGGACGACCCCGCCTATTTTGGCGGCTATATCAATGACAACTTTGTGCAACTGTTTGCCGCCACGGGCCTCGATTCTGCCGCCGCTTACCAGCTGGCGGCCAACAGCTTTGAGGCAAGCTTTGTACCGCAATCGCGCAAAGACCAGTGGCTGGGCCAGCTGCAGCAAGCCTTTGCAGATGCGGCGCGATAAACCGTTAAAAAGCGTCTTTGGCGCCCGTTGGCAGGGCGCTAACAGCTATTAAATTGATAGAAAGCCATGCAAAAAGGACGCTTAGGCGTCCTTTTTTTATTGATGCATCGGAGCTTACGCTGTGGTGGGCAGGTGCTCGGCATGCATGGCATTGCGCAGCTGTAGCGCATAGCCTTCCAGCACTGCACCACCAGGCTCCTTGCGCGGCCAGGTAAAGCTCACGCCGTCGTTGGCATGGCGCGGCACCACATGCAGGTGGAAGTGCGCCACCGTTTGGCCGCCTTCCGCACCATTGGCTTGCAGCAAGGTCAGGCCAGCGGGCTCGAACGCCACCTTGGCGGCTTGGGCCACTTTGCGCGCAGTGTGCATTACAGCGGCGGATTCTTCGTCGGTAATCTCGAAGATATTGGCGGCATGGCGCTTGGTGGCCACCAGCACATGACCGGGGTTGACCTGGCCCAGGTCCATGAAGGCGAGCGTCAGCTCGTCCTCAAACACCTTGGCAGACGGAATATCGCCTTGCACCAGCTTGCAAAAAATGCAATCGCCAGCGGGGGATGGGTCAACAAAATGCGGCATATCCTGCGCCTCCTCCTTCAATGGATTGGGGTAGATGGTTGGTATTTCACCAATGGGTAAAAAAGCAACTATAGCCCGCAAAAAGCGCTTATCTGGTCATAAAGTGCAGGGGTTAACCCCTAAAATGCGTGCAAAAGAATGTGAGTGGTTGCGCTGCGCAATCACTGATGCACCGCTAGGTTTTTGCTCCTGTCTACAATAGCGCCCCGCACAGGCTGTGTCTCCGTCCCGTGCGATTCATCCATTTCGAGACCATGTAGAGGACCACCATGTACAAAAACCTCGCGGCCACGCTCGTGGCTGCCTGTGCGTTTTCTGTCGCCACCATCTCCCACGCCGCATCGCCTGCCATATCGGCGCAGAAACCTGCGGCAGATCCGCTCAAAGTCGGCTTTGTCTATGTCACTCCGGTACTGCCTGCAGGCTGGACGCGCCAGCACGACGAGGGCCGTATTGCTATGGAGCAGGCCTTGCCCGGCCAAGTAAAAAGCACGGTGGTGGCGGATGTGCCTGAGGGTGCTGATGCTGAGCGCGTAATACGCGACTTGGCGGCAACCGGCCATCAGTTGATCTTTACTACCAGCTTTGGCTACATGGAGCCAACTTTGCGTGTGGCACAGGACTTCCCCGCGACCAAATTTGAAAGCATTACCGGCTACAAAACGGCCGCGAACGTGGCCAACGCCAATGCGCGCTATTACGAAGGACGCTACCTGTCCGGCATTGCCGCTGGGCGTATGAGCAAGACCGGCGTGGCAGGCTATGTGGCGGGCATGCCCATCCCTGAGGTGATTCAGGGCATTAACGCGTTTACCCTGGGCATGCGCTCGGTCAACCCGCAGGCACAAGTCAAAGTAGTGTGGATCAATACCTGGTTTGACCCGCCGCGCGAGCGTGAAGCTGCGATGAGCTTGTTTGACCAAGGCGTTGATGTGATGGCTTTCCACACCGCCAGCACTGCCATCATGGCGGCAGCGCAGGAGCGCGGCAAACTGGCCGTGTCTTACCACAGCGATATGCGTAGCGTGGGGCCGGACGCGCAAATCGTGGCTGCCACCCACCAATGGGGCAGCTACTACACCCAGCGCGCCAAGGCGGTGCTGGCTGGTACCTGGAAGACGGGCAACATCTGGGGCGGCGTGCGCGAAGGCATGATCCGCATGGAAGGCTTTGGCAGCAAGGTGCCAGCCGCCGTGCAAAAAGAAGTATTGGCGCGCCAGCTAGACATGGCAGCTGGCAAGATTGTGCCGTTTGCAGCGGGCAAGCAAGCGATTGCGGATAACCAAGGCAAGCTTCGTATTGCGGCAGGTCAGTCGCTGAGTGATCCACAAATCTTAGAGATGAACTGGCTCGTGCAAGGCGTACAGGGGCAGTTGCCGCACTGAGCTTGCTATTGATCATGGCTTGCGCCCCAGCAGGGGCCATGCTAGCAAGCTGAAAGCTGCCGCCATGAGCCAGATGGCCTCCCAGCTGGTGCGCGGCAGCAGTGCCGCAACAGCTTGCGGAGTAAGAAAGTTGCCCACAAACACCAAGGTGTTGCACAGGCCCAAGGCAGTGCCTGTCTGCGCTGCACCGGCACTGGTGGCCAGTTCTGCATAAGCCACGCCATGCCGGCGGATATGGCGGCGCCGCACAACACCAATAGCAGGGCCAAAGTTGCACTGCTACCCATATGCAGGGCGCTGGTGGCAGCCAGCCGTGCAAAGAGCAGGGCACTTAAAACCATGCAGCCGCGCAGATAGCTTTTTCGGTTGCCGCGTTGGTCTGTCCAGTGTCTGCTCCAGATGCGTAGCGCCGAGGCACAGATCTGCAGTGCGACCATGGCGGTGGCGATGACGGCGGGGCTGAGTTGGCCCTCATCATGCAAAAAAATGGTGCCAAACGGCAGAACCGCAAATTGCGGCACACACAGCATGCCAACGCTCAGGCGCAGATGCCAGACCCGGGCACTGCGCAGTGCGGAGCTTGCTTGAGCTGTTTTGGCGCTGTCATGCCTGTTGGGTGCGCGGATAGGCTCATAAATTCATAGCGCACACAGCAAGGCTGCTGGTGCGCAAACTGAGGAAAGCACTGCAAAAACGGTGCTGAATCCATGCTGCAAAGCCAGCCATGGCAGCAGAACAGCGCCTATGGCGCCACCCATGGGAGCGGCAGTCTGGCGAATGCTCCATGGCCAGCCCGCGCTGGCCGGCGTCAAACCACAGCATGATGGCGCGGCCACTGGCACCGTTTACGCTAGCGCCCAGCAAACCGGTTATCAGCAAGCCACTGCCCAGCAACCAAGGGGGCGGAATATACCCACTGCGTGGTGCGGCCCAGCGGCCCAGCGCAGTCCGTGCCAAGGTCGTTCCTCCAAGGCCGGACAGCAGTGCGGGCCTGTCACCCCAGCGGTCAAGTCAGCAAGCGCCGGTGCAGCCGCTGGCGCAACTGCTGCAGCAAAGCGTGGCAGAGCGCTTGATGCTGGATGGCTGCTTCTAAAACAGAAGCTGCTGGCGCGTGCTGTTATTGGGTTTAATGGTTTGATGTAATTAAAAACCATATGCGACGGGCGCTAGCAGCTCCGTTTTTTGAAGCGCAATGGAGTGCGCTCGCGCGCTATGGCATTTCCATATAGTCCCTATAAGCGCGCCCATGTTGGGTAATGGCGTGCCAGCGTATAAGCTGCGCCCATGCAAATCTACCGATCCGCCCTGTTGCGCTTTGCCGATGACGGCCAGGCTTTGTATGACGAAGACGGCTTGCTGGCCGTGGCGCCTGGCGCAGATGGCCGCGAGCGCGTGGTGGCTGCGGGCAGCTGGCAAGCGCTGTCGCATGCGGTGCTGGCGCAGGCAGGGCATGGGGCCATCGTCAAGCACCTGCCAGGCCGCATCTTGGCGCCGGGTTTTGTGGACATGCACATCCACTACCCACAAACCGATGTGATTGGCTCGCCCGCTGATGGCTTGCTGCCGTGGCTTACTAACTACACCTTTCCGCATGAATCACGCTTTGTGGATGCTGACTATGCCGCCAGCGTGGCGCATTTTTTTGTGGATGAGCTGCTGCGCAATGGTGTGACCACGCCACTGACCTTTGCTACATCGCACCCCAGCTCGGTCAATGCGCTGTTTGATGAGGCGAAAAAACGCCAGATGCGCCTGATCACCGGCAAGGTGCTGCAAGACCGCCACAGCCCCGAGGGCGTGCGCGACGAGACCGAACAAAGCCTGATCGACACTGAGGCGCTGATACAGCGCTGGCATGGCGTGGATCGCCTGGGCTATGCCATAACCCCGCGCTTTGCACCCACTAGCACTGATGCGCAACTGCGCGGCGCGGGCGAGCTGGCGGCTCGTTATGCCGATGTGTGGATCCAGTCGCACGTGGCGGAGAATCTGGACGAGATTGCCTGGGCGGCTGAACTGTTCCCCAACGCACGCAGCTATTTATCGGTGTATGGCGACTTTGGCCTGATGCGCGAGCGCGCTGTGTATGCACACTGTATTTATCTGGATGCAGGTGACCGCGCGCTGATGCATGAGACAAAAACCGCCGCTGCCGTTAGCCCCACCAGCAACCTGTTTTTAGGCAGTGGATTTTTTGACTACGCCAGCGCTGACGATGCACAGATGCTGTACGGCTTGGCCAGTGATGTGGGAGGCGGCACCAGCTTTAGCCCGTTTAGAACCATGCTGGCGGCCTACTTTGTGGGGCGCGAGGGGCGTAGCAAGAAGGGCTTGTCGCTATCGCCCGCGCAACTCTGGTGGCAGCATACGGCTGGCGCGGCGCGGGCGCTGGGTTTGCAAGGTGTGGTGGGCAACCTGCAACCGGGCTGCGAGGCGGATTTTGTCGTGCTCAACCCCCGCGCTACGCCGCTGATCGCGCGCAAGACGGATCAGGCTTGCAACCTGGATGAGTTGCTGTTCGGCCTCATCGTGCTGGGTGATGATCGTTTGGTGGAAAGCACCCATATTGCACAAAAAATATGAATCAAATCGACATCTAGCGCCTGGCCGGCGGGGGCTAGTAGCTAGTAAAACTGCGGTGTAGGGCTGATGTGGTTTGGCTACAATTCCGCGCTAGGAGTTTTTAGACATGAGTATTCAAAGCGACAAGTGGATCCGCCGCATGGCGGAGCAGAGCGGCATGATCGAGCCTTTTGAGCCCGGCCAAGTGCGTCAGGTTGATGGCAAGAAGGTCATCAGCTACGGCACATCCAGCTATGGCTATGACATCCGCTGCGCGCGCGAGTTCAAGGTCTTCACCAACATCCACAGCACCGTGGTGGACCCGAAGAACTTCGACGAAAAAAGCTTTGTCGACATGGAAGGCGACTACTGCATCATCCCGCCCAACAGCTTTGCGCTGGCCCGCACGGTGGAGTACTTCCGCATTCCGCGCGATGTGCTGACCGTGTGCCTGGGCAAGAGCACTTATGCGCGCTGCGGCATCATCGTGAATGTGACGCCGTTTGAGCCCGAGTGGGAAGGCTATGTGACGCTGGAGTTCTCGAACACCACGCCGTTGCCTGCCAAGATTTACGCCGGTGAAGGTTGCGCACAAGTGCTGTTCTTCAAGGGCGATGAAGAGTGCGAGATGAGCTACAAGGATCGCAATGGGAAGTACCAAGGCCAGCATGGTGTGACTTTGCCCAAGGCCTGATTGCGCCTGCGGCAGGTCCCCGCGCAGTAGCACTGAAAAACCATCCAAAACCCTTGGGTGGTTTTTTTATAGCCTTTTGCCTACGAGTAGCTATCGGCAAATTCTGTTCAATCGGCAGTAAGCAAGTGTTGCAAGCAGTATCTTAAAACCCAAGTTTTGCATGCGCAGAGCCTGCAAATGCGCTACTGTAGCGCCCAGAGATAACAGATGCGGCGCCAGGCGCGCCTCAAGGAGAAAAGCATGAAATGGGAAGGCAATCGCGAGTCCAATAATGTAGAAGATCGCCGTGGTCAAGGTGGCGGAGGTGGCGGTGGCTTCGGTATCGGTGGGCGCAGCATTGGTATCGGCACTGTCGTGTTGGCACTGATTGGCTGGGGTGTTTTTGGCATCAATCCACTGACCACAATCGGTGTGCTGTCAGGTGGTGGATCGTCTGCGCCTGTGCAGCAGCAAGGCCCCGCTAAAGCGCCACCGGCTACCGACCAAGGTGCCAAGTTTGTCTCCACTGTGCTGGCATCGACAGAGGATGTGTGGACCGATATTTTTACCAAAGGCGGCGCGAAGTATCAGTCGCCCAAATTGGTGTTGTTCACGGGTGTAACGCGTACGGCTTGCGGAACTGGTCAGTCAGCCATGGGGCCTTTTTACTGCCCGGCAGACTACAAGGTCTATCTGGATATGGACTTCTTCAACACCATGCAACGCCAGCTGGGTGCTCCGGGTGAGTTTGCACGTGCTTATGTGGTCGCGCATGAGGTAGGCCACCATGTGCAAAACCTGTTGGGCATATCGGGCAAGGTAGATGGTATGCGCGGCCGTATCAGTGAGCGCGACCAAAATGCGCTGTCGGTGCGCCTAGAGCTGCAGGCCGATTGCTACGCCGGCGTGTGGGCCAACCATTCGCAGCAAGCCAAGAGCTGGTTGGAGCAGGGCGATATCGAATCGGCCATGAACGCCGCCCAGCAAATTGGTGACGACAAGCTGCAGCGCGAATCCACAGGCACCGTTCGCCCAGACAGTTTTACCCATGGATCGAGCGCGCAGCGTGTACGCTGGTTCACGCAGGGCTTTAAGACGGGTAGTGTGCAGTCTTGCGATACCTTCCAGGCCAGTAGCTTGTAGGGCTTTCTGGATAAGTGTTTTACAGCCGGTTTAACCGGCTGTTTTTATATAAAATATCTCACTGGCGCCCGCCTGTCGTGCGCTTGGCTATCAAAAACAATAGCAACTGCCGGGGTTGGCCGAACAGCGCAGCCGCCTCACACGCAGCCAGCGGCCCCAATCCGTAACCGGGTACGGGGTTAAGCGCTCAGCACCGATTTGTCCACAGTGCGACAATAACGGGCTTACATGACACAATCTTTCTCCAACCTTCATCTGGCCGAGCCCTTGGCCAAAGCCATCGCCGAGATGGGCTATGAATCTATGACGCCGATCCAGGCACAGGCGATCCCTGTGGTGCTGACCGGCAAGGATGTCATGGGTGCAGCACAGACCGGCACAGGCAAGACGGCGGCGTTCTCGCTGCCGCTGCTGCAGCGCATGATGGTGCACGAAAACAGCTCGGCATCGCCGGCGCGCCATCCGGTGCGCGCCTTGGTGCTGTTGCCCACCCGAGAGCTGGCCGACCAGGTCGCCCAGCAAGTCGCCCAGTTTGCCAAACACACCAAGCTGCGCAGCACGGTGGTGTTTGGCGGCATGGATATGAAGCCCCAGACCCTGGAGCTGAAAAAGGCGTGGAAATCCTCGTGGCCACCCCTGGTCGCTTGCTTGACCACATCGAAGCCAAGAACGCCGTGCTTAACCAGGTTGAGTACGTGGTGCTGGACGAGGCCGACCGCATGCTGGACATTGGGTTTCTGCCCGATTTGCAGCGCATTCTGTCGTACCTGCCCAAAAAGCGCACGACCTTGTTGTTTTCGGCCACGTTCTCGCCCGAGATCAAGCGTCTGGCCGGCAGCTACCTGCAAGACCCAATCACTATCGAAGTAGCCCGACCGAACGAGACTGCATCAACCGTGGAGCAGCGTTTTTACGCAGCCACCGATGATGACAAGCGCCGCGTGCTGACCAAGGTGCTGCGTGATCGCCAAATCCGCCAGGCCTTTGTGTTTGTTAACAGCAAGCTGGGCTGCTCGCGCCTGACTCGTACGCTAGAGCGTGAGGGCCTGCGCGCCGCCGCCTTGCATGGCGACAAAAGCCAGGATGAGCGCTTGAAGGCGTTGGAAGCCTTCAAGAAAGGCGAAGTCGATCTGCTGGTGTGTACTGACGTGGCTGCGCGTGGCCTTGATATCAAAGACGTGCCAGCCGTGTTTAACTTTGATGTGCCCTTTAACGCTGAAGACTATGTGCACCGCATCGGCCGTACAGGCCGTGCTGGCGCATCGGGCTTGGCGGTGACCTTGGTATCTGGTGCGGATGCACGCCATGTGTCCGACATCGAAAAGCTGATCAAGAAGAAGATCGACGTCGAATCATTCTCGCTGGACGATCGTCCCCGTGGCCGCTTTAACGATGGCAATCGTGAGCGCAGCAACGAGCGCGACATCCGTGGTGCAAGCCGCGAACGTGGTCGTGACGATGAGTCGCAAGATCGCCGAGAGCGCTATCGCCCAGCGCCTGTGTCGCGTGACCCCTTCTTTGACAAGCCTTATGAGTCAAGCGACGCAGCGCCTGCTGCATCATGGGATGCTGGCAAGCCCGCACCCACGCGTGGCGCGGGTGCCAGCAAGCCACGCCGCAAGGTGGCAGCGCTGTTCAAGCCAGCGCCTGAGTCGTCCAACTGATTGCACGATTCATCACAAAAAAAGCCGATGCATGCATCGGCTTTTTTTGTGCCGGCTGGCTTAACCCGGTTGCTGTGCAGCCTCGCATTCCACATGAATCAACTCACGTTCGGCAAGCGTAGCCCCAAACCGTACGGCGGTCAGGCAACCGCCCCAGACGCAGCCAGTATCAAGCGCGATGAGATGCGGGCGGTCGAGCTCGCCAAGCGTGGACCAGTGGCCAAAGGCAATCGTGGTATCGGCGGCTGCGCGCTCTGGCAGATCAAACCAAGGCATCAGACCGAGCGGGGCGTCGGCCGCGCTTTCTACGCTGTCAAAATCCATGCGGCCATCGGGTGCGCAAAAGCGCATGCGGGTCAGTACATTGGTGATGACGCGCAGGCGATCAAGGCCGGTGAGTGATTCATTCCACTGGTCCGGCTCATTGCCATACATGGCTTGCAAAAAGGCGGGTAGATCGGCGCTTTTGAGCACGGTCTCCACTTCGGCTGCATAGCGCAAGCTAGTGGCCAAATCCCATTCTTTGTGCACGCCAGCATGCACCATCAGCAGCGTCTCGCCAGCAAGATCATGCGTGCGTGCCAGTGGCTGCTCGCGCAGCCATTGCAACAGAACGCTTGCATCGGGTGCATCCAGAACAGTTTGCATGGTGTCGCGGCGCGAGAACTTGCGCCTGCCATTGGCGGCGGCCAGCAAGTGCAAATCATGGTTGCCCAGCAAGGCGCGGATGCTGTCGTTGGAGGCCATGCAGCGCCGGAGCGTCTTCTCAGACGCAGGTCCGCGGTTTACCAAGTCCCCTAGGAGGTAAACCGTATCGCGGCTGGGAGAGAAATCTATTTTGTCTAGCAGACGCTCCAAAGCGCCATCGCATCCTTGGATATCGCCGATACAGTAAAGTGACATGCTTGTTGAACTACCTGTGAACTATTTTGTTAGACGTACTCTTGATCGCGTTTTTGACCTTGCTCAACGGCGTTTTCGCGATGTCTGAATTGGCCTTGGCCAGCAGTCGAAAATCGCGCCTGTTGGCTATGGCGGAAAGCGGAGACAAGGGCGCCAAAGCGGCGCTGGATCTACTCGACAATCCTACCCAGTTTCTCTCGTCCATTCAGGTGGGCATCACATCTATTGGCATGCTCAACGGTATTTTTGGCGAGGCCGCGTTCAGTGAGGGTTTGGCGACCTGGCTGGTGTCGGTGGGCGTGCCCACTTCCTTCGCGTCAGTGGCCGCCACGGCGACGGTGATTATCGTCATTACCTATTTGACCATTGTTTTTGGCGAGTTGGTGCCCAAGCGCATTGGCCAGATGTACCCGGAAGCATCTTCGCGCGTGATCGCGTTGCCGCTGACTTGGGTCTCCAGGATCGCCAAGCCTTTTGTCTGGCTGCTGTCGGTCTCGGCTCTCGGGGTGCTTAAGCTTTTGCGCATCAAAGATGAATCCAATCGCGCTGTGACCGAAGAGGAAATTGTCGCCAGCTTGGATGAAGGCCGTGACGCGGGCGTGATTGAACAACATGAGCACCAGATGGTGCAAAACGTCTTCCATCTGGATGATCGACCTCTGATATCCATGATGGTGCCACGTGGCGATGTGCAGTGGCTGGATGCCCGTTTGACTGTGGCAGAGGCCCTGCATGAGGTGCGCGCTGCGGGTGTTAAGGGTTCTCACTCGTGGTACCCCGTATGCCGTGATTCGCTCGACAACGTGGTGGGCTTGGTGCGTGTGGCGCATATGCTGGATATTGCAGACCCCAAATCCGTATCTGTAGCGAGCTTGGTGGTGTCTGCGACCTATGTGCCTGAGACGCTCAGTGGTCTTGAGCTGTTGGAACAGTTCCGCGCTCGTGCGGGCCGCATGATTTTTGTGGTGGACGAATACGGAGTCGTACAAGGCATTATTACGCCGCGTGACGTGCTCGAAGCCATCACGGGTGAGTTGAAGCCCGGGGGCGGCACCGAAGCCTGGGCGGTGCAAAACGACGACGGCTCTTGGTACCTGGATGGATTGATGCCCATCTCGGAATTGAAAGCCCGTTTGGAGATTAAGGAATTACCGGACGAGGACAAAGGCCGTTACAACACTTTGGCTGGTATGTTGATGGCCGAGTCTGGCCATATGCCCCCCGTGGGCGAGAAGATATATTGCGCAGGTTGGGTATTTGAGGTGACTGCTTTGGAGGGTAAACGAGTGGATAAGGTGATTGCCCGCCATGACATCGGGGATGCCGATTACTGATGCACCTTAGTATCAATAAAATTTTTATGGACTTAATGTGCCAAATTGAAAAATGCAAAAATACTAAATGAAATTTGGGTATACTCTATTCGTTAATTAAATTAAATGGATATGCAAACATGACCACATTGAAGGAAATCGACGCCCAGTTGGCGGCTCTGCAAGCTCAACGCGAAGAAATTCGCCAAAATGAACTGAAGAATGCCGTTGATCAAGTGCGCAAGCTGGTGGCTGATTATGGTCTGACTGAGCAAGACGTATTCCCTCCTGCGCGTGGTCGCTCGGCTTCTGCTGGCTCCAAAGTGGCTCCTAAGTACCGCGACCCAGCAACAGGCGCGACGTGGACTGGCCGTGGCAAGGCTCCAAAGTGGATTGAAGGCCAAGACCGTCAAAAGTTTGCTATCTAAGTAAGCCAAATCAAAGAAACCCGCTTCGGCGGGTTTTTTTATGTCTTTCATTCAATGCAGGTTACGGCGATCTATCATAAATAGGTCAAGGATATTAATAGAAGGTTTCTATGGTAACTATTAATTAATTTATAGGCTTATTGGTTTTATTTCTGGGGTCGGGTAGATAGCTTCGTCGTTAACCGGTTTATCACTGCTGTAATGTAGGGGGTGGAGGTTGTGCGGCGGGGTATTGCAACGCTGTGATAGGTATTTGGTGTGTGACGATAGCCCTTTAAGGCAACGGGATGACATGCAAATTCGCTGGCCGGGTAGTAGACTGTGAAATGAAAAATAAGCCAAGGCGTTGGTCCTTGGTAGAGGAGCAACGATGAAGTCGAGTACCCACGAGCAAGGCAAACATGCTTTCGCATCTACCCTGAAATCGCTGCCCTTGGGCAAAGCGGGCAAGGGAAGTTTTTATTCGCTTCCAGCTTTGGCCAAGCAGTTCCCCAATATCAAGCGATTGCCGGTTTCGCTGCGCATTGTGCTGGAGTCGGTGCTGCGCAACTGTGATGGCCAGCGCGTATTGCCTGAGCACGTAGAGCAGCTCGCCAACTGGAAGCCTAAGGCTGAGCGCACCGAGGAGGTTCCTTTTGTCGTCGCTCGGGTGGTGCTGCAAGACTTTACCGGCGTGCCCTTACTGGCTGATTTGGCCGCTATGCGCAGCACGGCTGAGCGCCTGGGTAAAAAGCCCAAAGCCATCGAGCCGCTGGTGCCGGTGGACTTGGTGGTTGATCACTCCATCATGGTCGATTACTACGGCAATAAAAATTCGCTGGATCTGAACATGAAGCTGGAGTTTGAGCGCAACAACGAGCGCTACCAGTTCATGAAATGGGGCATGCAGGCCTTTGATACTTTCGGAGTGGTGCCGCCGGGGTTTGGCATCGTCCACCAGGTCAATCTGGAATATCTTGCACGTGGCGTACATAAGTCCAAGCAAGATGTGTATTACCCAGACTCGCTGGTTGGTACCGACAGTCACACCACCATGATCAATGGCGTGGGTGTTGTGGCTTGGGGCGTAGGCGGTATTGAGGCTGAGGCTGCGATGCTGGGTCAGCCGGTGTATTTCTTGACGCCCGATGTGGTGGGTTTTGAGCTCAAAGGCAAGTTGCGCGAAGGCGTAACCGCGACCGACTTGGTGCTGACGGTGACTGAGATCTTGCGCAAGGAGAAGGTTGTTGGCAAGTTTGTCGAGTTCTTTGGCGAAGGAACTCGCAGCCTGTCGGTACCTGACCGCGCCACCATTGGCAATATGGCGCCCGAGTATGGTGCAACCATGGGCTTCTTTCCGGTTGATGGCAAAACCATCGAGTACTTTGAGGGTACAGGCCGCACCAAGACCGAGATTGAGGCTTTCGAAGCTTACTTCAAGGCGCAAAACTTGTTTGGCGTACCCAAGGCGGGCGAGATTGATTACTCGCATGTAGTCACGCTTGATTTGGCTACTGTGGCCCCGAGCTTGGCTGGCCCCAAGCGTCCGCAAGACCGTATTGAAATTGGCCACGTGGCAGACAAATTTCAGGAGCTGTTTAGCGCGCCCATCGCACAAAATGGTTTTAGCCTTCCTGCTGCCAAGCTGGACCAAATCGTGCGTGTCCACATCAATGGCGAGGGCGAAAACGCAGAGAACAACTCTAAGCCTATGCCTGCTGGCGTGCCCCGCAATGTGATCGAGATGGTTGCCAACGCTCCGCATTTGAACGATGTTCCAGGTAGCCTGCGTCAAGCTGATAAGCAGGTGGCGGGTAAAGAGGGGCAAGAGATTAGCCTGCATAACGGCGATGTGTTGATTGCTGCCATCACCAGTTGCACCAATACCTCGAACCCCAGTGTGATGCTAGCCGCTGGCCTGCTGGCAAAAAAGGCGGTACTGGCCGGCCTGACTGTGAAGCCACACGTAAAAACCTCGCTGGCTCCTGGCTCGCGCCTGGTGACCTTGTATTTGACGGAGTCGGGTCTGCTGCCGTATCTGGAGAAGCTGGGTTTTGCTCTGGCTGGTTATGGCTGCACCACCTGTATTGGCAACGCTGGCGATTTGTTGCCCGAGTTCAATGCTGCAATCCAGCAGAACGACTTGGTTTGCGCCGCAGTCCTGTCAGGTAACCGCAATTTTGAGGCACGTATCCACCCTAATATCCGTGCCAATTTCTTGGCCAGCCCGCCGCTAGTGGTGGCCTATGCCATTGCTGGCAACGTGCGCAAGGATTTGATGACCGAGCCGGTTGGCAAAGGCAAGGGCGGGCGCGACATATACCTGGGTGACATCTGGCCTTCGACTGACGAAGTGCAAAAACTGATGAAGTACGCGATGAATGGCAAGGCCTTCCGGGTTAACTATGAAAAGGTGACAAGCGAGCCTGGCAAGCTGTGGGAGAAGATCAAAGGCGTAACTGGTGCGATTTACAACTGGCCCACCAGTACTTATATTGCCGAGCCACCGTTCTTCAAAGACTTTACTCTCGAGTCTCCCCAGACCACTGATTCGCCAGAAGGGCAGTTTGCTGTGCGCAGTGCCCGCGTGATGGCTTTGTTTGGTGATTCGATCACTACGGACCATATCTCGCCTGCTGGTTCGATCAAGGAAAGCTCACCTGCAGGCCAATGGTTGTTGGCGCATGGCGTTAGAAAGGCGGACTTCAACAGCTATGGTTCGCGCCGTGGCAATCATGAAGTCATGATGCGCGGCACCTTTGCCAATGTTCGTATCAAAAACCAGATGCTGCCCGTCAATGCTGATGGTTTGCGCGAAGAAGGTGGTTTGACCATATTCCAAAACCCTGGCGAGGATGTGGGGCAGAAGCTCTTTATCTACGACGCAGCCATGCGCTATATCGCAGCCGACACACCTACTGTGGTGTTTGCGGGGGAGGAGTATGGCACCGGCTCTAGTCGTGACTGGGCCGCTAAAGGCACGCAGCTGTTGGGTATCAAGGCTGTGATAGCGCGCAGTTTTGAGCGTATCCATCGCTCCAATCTGGTGGGCATGGGAGTTCTGCCCTTGCAGTTCAAGGCGGGCGAGAGCTGGGAGACACTAAATCTGCGCGGCGATGAGACCATCGATGTCTTGCCGGATCCGACGCTTGCCCCTCGCAGCAAGGCCAAACTGGTCATTCACCGCACAGATGGCAGCTCGATGGAGACCGAATTGGTATTGCGCATCGACACGCCTATTGAAGTGGAGTACTACAAGGGCGGCGGTATACTTCCCTTCGTTCTGCGTCAGCTGCTGTAATTAACTGTTTGCAAAACAATCACAACGGGTCCTGCTGCGCAGGGCCCGTTTGCATTTGATGGCATTTGCTGATCAAATGACACTGCGTTTGTTTACTTTCTTTTACTTAAAGCTTGGTTATGGCGCGCTCGTACACCCCTTTATCGCTCGGTAGGCGTATGCGTGACACGCACACGCGGGTCATGCTTAGCTTGCTGGGCGCAGGGGTACTGTTGGCGGCTTTGATTGCATCGGACGAACAAGGGGCTCATTTCTCTATCGCTTTAGGCGCCTGGATGCAGCTCTTGGCGTTGGTGGCCGGCTTGGCAACTGTGGGCTGGGGCGCACGGGTGCTGTTGCAGACATCGGCTGGTGGGGCGCCCATTGGTCGGCCCTTGTGGGTGTGCAGTGCGGTGGTGTTGGGTGGTTACACTGTGCTGGCGGCGCTGCCCTTGTGGCTGGCTGAGCACGTAGGTCCAACAATGGGGTGGACGGCTGTTGCGGTCAATCTACTGCTGTCAATATCATTATTAATTATATCTATAGATGCGAGGGATTCTGCGCGCAGTATTGCGGCCTCAAATAACGGTCGACTAGGATATTTGCAGTTGCGCAGCAATGCTGGTGTGCTGGTCATGCTGGCCGCCATGGTGCTCATGGTTGCTATTGTTGCGCGCGGCATGGCAAGTTTGGATTGGGTGCGCAGCTACGGGTTGCCGATCTGGATGTTGGTGTGCTGTGCCAAGGCATGGCTGCTCACCCGCAACCTAGTGGGTCGCTCCAGTCGTTGGCCGGTGCTCAGTCTGACAGTAGCAGTCGCCGTGGCTGCCATTGCGGAGCTGCTGCTGGCTAGTAGCCCGTGGGCTATGGTTCTGGCGCAGGCGGTGTGGTGCTATGCCTTGTCGGTGATTGCCTTGGTGCTGCTCATGGCATCGGTGCGCCATACGCTAGTGGGCTGGGCATCGGCGCATCCGCAGCGCTTGCAAGGGGCTGAATGGTTAGAGCAAGCCCCCATTGGTATGGTGCGCGTAGATGGTTCTGGTGTCATCGTGCACGCCAACAAAACACAGCTCGATTGGTTGGGCGTAAAGAGTCTAGTGGGCCAGCCATGGACAGCGGCGCTGGTGCCCGCGTTGCGTGCGCAGGCGCAAGATTGGATCGAGCGTTTGCGGGCAGGCGAATCGCTGGCTTTTGAGCAAAGCATCGAAACCCGGCATGGCATGCGTCACCTGCAAACTGATATTTTGGTGGCGCCGCAAGGCTTTGATGGGCAGGCTTTCATGCTGCTGTCGCACGATGTGTCTATGCAAAAAATGATGGCAGGCCGGGTGCAGGAGCAGCAGTCGCAACTGGTGTCCTTGGTCAGCGCCATCCCGGATTTGGTGGTGCTCAAAGGCGTCGATGGCCGGTTCTTGCATTGCAACCAGGCGTTTGAGCGACTGGTGGGGCTGACCCACGCACAAATTATTGGCCGCACCACGGCGGATTTGGGCCTGCACAACCGCCTGCCGTCGGAGCTGGAGACCGATTTGCAAGCCAAAACCTCGCTCAACCCTGTGGTGTACGAGGAGAGCCTGCGTTTTGCAGACAACGGCTACCAAGGCCGTTTCGAGATCACCAAATCCGCCGTGCGTGCAGCGAATGGCGAGGTTACCGGCTTGCTGTGCATCAGCCGCGATTTGGCCGAGCGTAGCCATGCCCGCAAAGAGATTGAGCGCCTGGAGTTTTTTGACGTACTCACCGGCTTGCCCAACCGCCGCATGCTGATGGATAGGTTGGAGTGGTCCATCCGCGCGTGCAAGCTGCGCGCCAGCTACGCAGCGCTGCTGTTTATTGATCTGGACAATTTCAAGGATTTGAACGACTCGCTTGGCCACCAGCAGGGCGACCGGCTCCTATGCGAAGTGGGGAAGCGCTTGATTGCCAGTGTGCGCAGTGGTGACGTAGTAGCACGCTTTGGTGGTGATGAATTTGTCGTGTTGGTCGAGCATTTGGGTGCGGTGCACGAGCAGGCAGAAGCGCATGTACGCGGCGTGGTGGAGCATTTGCTTAGCCGTTTTAACCAGCCTTTTACACTGGATGGCAGCGCCTACTACAGCACGCCCAGTATTGGTGTCACCGTGTTTGGTGATGGTGATGTACAGAGCGCCGAGGAGCTGCTCAAGCGCGCTGACATGGCCATGTATGAGGCTAAATCAGCAGGCCGCAATACGCAGCGCTTTTTTGACCCGCATATGCAAGCACAGGTCAACGCGCGAGCGCACCTTGAGTCTGATTTACGCCAAGCTATCCACGGCAATGAGTTGCAGGTGTACTACCAGCCCGTGATGAATGGCCATGGCCAGTTGCTGGGGGCCGAGGCCTTGGTGCGCTGGCGCCACCCGAAGCGCGGCTTGGTTATGCCGATGGACTTTATCGATCTGGCGGAGCAGACGGGCTTGATCGTGGAGCTGGGTGCGTTTGTGATGAGTACCGCCTGTCTGCAACTGGCTACATGGGCGCAGTGCCCATCCACCTCATGCCTTACGATTGCGGTCAATGTCAGCCCCCGTCAGTTCCGCAATAAAGGCTTTGTGGATGAAGTACTTGAGATTTTGGATGAAACCGGTGCAAACCCGACGATGCTGAAATTGGAGCTAACGGAGAACCTGCTGCTGGGCGATGTGAACGAAACTGCCACCCGCATGCGCGAGCTGAAGGAGCGCGGTGTTTGCTTTTCGCTCGATGATTTTGGTGTGGGTTACTCGTCGCTCAGCTACTTGAAGAGCTTGCCGCTGGATCAACTCAAGATAGACCGCAGCTTTGTCAATGACGTGCTGAACGACGTGAACGATGCCGTCATTGTGCGCACCATTTTGGCGCTGGCGCATAACCTGGAGCTAGAGGTGGTGGCCGAAGGCGTAGAGAACTCCGACCAAGTGGATTTCCTGGTCAAAAACGGCTGCTCGCGCTTTCAGGGCTACCACTTTGGCCGACCCGTGCCGATTGCCGAGTTTGAGCGCCTGCACGGTTTTGCCCGCTGCGCGTAGATCACAAACGCCATTCTTCTTCATTGCTGGCTGAGCAAGTTGCTGCGATTCTGTGCAGGCGCAAAATTTGACCCTATGTTCTGGGCACAATGGCAGCATGCAAGAACAGATTTTGATTGCGGGGGGCGGCATTGGTGGATTGGCTGCGGCACTGGCCGTCAGTCTGGCTGGGGCTGAGGTTCGCTTGTTTGAGCGCGCCCCGGCTTTTGACGAAGTAGGCGCTGGCGTGCAGCTAGGTCCCAACGTGGTGCGGCGTTTGCAAGCCTGGGGTATGCAAAAGGCCTTGCAGGCAACAGCAGCCTTCCCGCAAAGCTTGGTGTCGCGCAATGCGATGACGGGGGAGGCACTGGCCCGCCTGGCGCTGGGTGAGGATGCGGTGCAGCGCTATGGCGCCGCCTACGCCACTATCCACCGCAGCGATTTGCAGCAGCTGTTGCTGGCGGCCGTGCAAGCGCACGCGGATGTTCTCCTCAACCAAGACAACCCCGTGGACTACCACGAGGACAATGGCGAAGCCGTCACCATCACGACCAAGCACGGTAAAAAGATTGAAGGCGATGCACTGATTGGCGCTGATGGCTTATGGAGCCGCACGCGCTTGCGCCTGCTGCACGACGCGCCACCGCGCGTTACCGGGCACCTGGCCTACCGTGCCTTGGTGCGCCAGGCTGATTTGCCACAAGCTCTGCGTACGGATGAAATCACCGCCTGGATGGGGCCATGCTTTCATGCCGTGCAGTACCCTGTGCGTGCGGGTGATTTGCAAAACTTGGTCATCATCATCGAAGGCACCGCACCTGATGATTTGGAGAGCTGGGACCATTCCGCCAATACCGCCGCGCTGATGCAGGCCTTGCGCGGTGCGCACCGCCAGTTGCTGGATGTGGTGCAGGCCGTAGCCGCGGCAGGCGGCGAGTGGCGACTGTGGCCCCTGGCCGATCGCGCGCCCATGGCTGGCCCGCAGGAGATGGCGCAGGGCTTGGTAGCGCTGCTAGGCGATGCCGCCCACCCCATGCGCCCGTATTTGGCGCAGGGCGCAGGCATGGCGATTGAAGATGCTGCCGAGTTGCAGCGCGCGCTGACCATGCACGACTTGGAGCTGCCGCTGCGCCTGCGCCGCTACGCACTCAACCGCTGGCAACGCAATGCGCGTGTGCAAGCGCGGGCTATACGCAATGGTGATATCTTCCACGCCCGTGGCCTGATGGCTTTTGGGCGCGATACAGCGCTGCGCACCATGGGTGCGCGGCTGATGGATGTACCCTGGTTGTACCGGGGCGATGGCTCGTCAGCGTCTGCCTTGTAGCAGGCAGAATCAACACAACAGATTAAAACCTATGAAGACCATCGACGAAATGCTGAACCTGGACTTGCTCACCCACGAGCAGCACTGTCAGATCAGCGCCTGGATTGCAGACGCGGATTCACCAGAAGATATTTTGCTAATGCCCGCACCGCTGTGGCAGGCAGTAGAGCGCGCCAGCCAGGTTATGGGTATTGATAACGACTTGTTGCGTCCGCCGCCCTTGGGTGCCGACGGCGTCGTGTCGGGATAGCTATCAAAAATTAAGTGCTAGCGCCCGGCTGTTGGGCGCTAGCGGCCTATTTTGCATTAATGCTTTGCAGATTTTTGCGCCGTCAGCAACGGTGATTTTGGCAAAAAACGGAAGGCTACGCAGCCGATTAGGAGCATGCCGGCGACGAAGAGCATCACGTACTCATACACCTCGGCGCCGCGGCTCTCGGCATACGCCGCCACGATGCCGGACAGCCACTGCATCAGCGCTACTCCTAGGAACATGGCCATGGTGTAGACCGACAAGGCGCGGCCCGTGGTCTCCTTGGGGTAGGACGAGCGCACATAGGCATACAGCAGCACGGCATAGCCCGACATCAGGCCCATTAGCATGATGAGCGCTACGGTGGCAAAGGCTTGGTGCACCACGGCAAGTGCGCAAAAAATACACGCCATGCCTGCTGCGCCAATGATGACGCGGCGCCCGCGTTTTGAGGCACCCGGGTCAAGCCGGCCCCAGACAGACGGGGTGAACAGCGAGATCACCGACACCGCCAGCGCCACGTTACCTGTTGCGACGAGTGAGAACCCATAACGGTCAATCAGCATGGGGCTCAGCCACAGGCCGCGCACTGTCAAGAACGATGCATAGCCCACCATGCCCATGATGACAATGGCCCAGGTGTGCGGTACCAAAAACAGCGCACCAAAGCCTTTGACGGCTTCGAGCCAGCTGGGCTTGGGTAAATCGTCGCTGGCCAGATGCGGCTCATGCACATGCCAGTAAATCGCCAGCCACGACAGCGCGCACAGCACCGCCAGCAGTCCAAAGCCTGCGCGCCAGCCATAGTGCTGCACTAGCCAGGCCAGCGGCGTGCCAGTAAACAGAAGGCCCAGGCCCCCTACGCCCATGCCCACACCTGACATAAAGGCAAACCGGTCGCCCGGAAAATGGCGCGCAATAAACATGGTGCAGGCCAAAAAGGCCGGCGAGCAGCCCACGCCAATCAACAACTGCCCCAGCATCAGCCAGTGGTAGCTGGGTGCAATGGCCGATATGGCCGAACCGAGGATGGCGAGAGGGAAGGCCACTAGTACGGTTTTGCGCAGGCCATATAAATCCATGCCTACGCCCATAAACAGCTGAGTAACGCCAAACGACAGCCCGAACAAGCCCGCAAATGCGCCCAGCGATTGGGCAGACAAGCCAAAATCAGTACGCAATCCATCCGCAATGATGGAGGTGACGGTTCGAAAGGCCTGGCTCAGAGCGAAGCCGGACAGCAAAGTCAGCAACATGGCCCACAGCAGGCGTTGCGATGGGGTGGGTGCGCTGTTTGCAGTAAGAGCGGAGGGGGATTGGCGGGGTTCGGTGTTCTCAGGCATGGCAGAGCGGTGCTGGCCGGGCACAGGAAAAGCCGTTGCACCGCAGACGATGCGCTCCAGAAGCTGCTATCAAAAATAAAGTTGATAGTAGCTACGGGCGGGCGCTAGCGGGCTAAACACCATGAATGAACATGGTGTATCAGGGTTTACTATAGGTGTAGCGGCACGTCTTGTGCGCTGCGCGCTGTCGCATCGGCTACCCACATGACACGGTGCATGCTTCTAAAAAGCTTGCTGCCCGATTTAGTCGGAGCCGGAGCAAGGGACGCTTTACGGTGAAGCTACAGCCCAGAGGAAGGCGCGCGCAGAATTCTAGGGGAGATCAAAGCTCCGTGCGCAGGCTCCAGATCTCGGGGAACAGCACCACATCCAGCATCTTTTTCAGATAGCTTACGCCGCCCGTGCCGCCGGTGCCGCGCTTAAAGCCAATCACGCGCTCCACCGTCGTCACATGGCGAAAGCGCCACAAGCGGAAGGCGTCCTCAATATCAGTCAGCTTTTCGCCCAACTGATACAGATCCCAATACTGCTGTGGATCACGGTAGACGGTGATCCAGGCTTGCTTCACACCTTCGCTGGCTTCATACGGCTGGGTCCAGTCGCGCTGCAGGCGATCCGCAGGCACATCAATACCGTGGCGTGCCAGTAGCTGCAAGGCCACGTCGTACAGCGAAGGCGACTCATAAGCCTTTTGTACCTGTGCCAGTAGATCAGGCCGGTGTGCGTGGGGTTTGAGCATGGCAGCGTTCTTGTTGCCCAGCGCAAACTCGATACAGCGGTACTGCGCGCTTTGGAACCCGCTGGAGTTGGCCAAGTACGGGCGCATGGCTGAATACTCGGGTGGCGTCATCGTTGACAGCACGGTCCAGGCATTTACCAGCTGTTCCATGATGCGCGTGACGCGCGCCAGCATCTTAAAAGCCTCGGGCTTGTTGTTGCCGTTGGCATCGGCCAATGCGGCAATCGCGGCGCGCAACTCGTGCAGCATCAGCTTCATCCACAGCTCGCTGGTCTGGTGCTGGATGATGAA
>JAVXMM010000066.1:0-23412 GCA_036646255.1 Comamonas sp. | reverse complement strand
CACCGCTTCCGCCAGAACACAAAAAGCACCCCCCAGCGGGTGCTTTTTTGTTGCCTCTTTCTGGCCACTTGATCTATATTTTGCGCCGTGTTACGCCTTGTTAACTGTTGTCCAATACAGTATTCATGCGAAGCATCCAATCCACTTACTCTCAATTTTTCGGCCTATTTGTTGACCCATAGATTTGTGCCATGTCCCAAACATATCCTTGAAAAAACCGCCTTGTAAGTCTCTCGTCTACGGAATGAAAGCGCGTACGCTTTGGCGGCGTGTCGAGGCTACCCGTTGAATCGAGTAGCAGGTGTAGGCCACCTTGACTGGGCTGATGCGTCACTTGCACATCCAATTGGTACTACCGGCGACTCTGTGTGCTGAAGTCCGGAACGGGCCAACGCAGTCCAGACAGTACCAGCAGTGATGACACAAAGCAAATTCAAACAGAGTCTTGATCGTCAAGCAGAACTGGATGGCTGCTTCAAAGAAATTCGCCCTAGTGCAGTGCTTTCCACAGATGACGCTGCCTGCTGGCCAACCCGCCAGTAATTAGCAGCCCAATAGGTCATTAGCAACCGTCTGTTGGGCACTAACAGCTATCAAATTAATAGAATCACTACAACTGGAACGCTACCGCGCGCACCAGGCCCTCTCCTAAATCGCGCCACCAGCCAGGTTGGCGATAGGTGTAGCGCTGGCTGGCAGCGATTTGGCTTTCGCACCACTGGGCCAGCCAGCTGATCTCAGGGCTGCTGTAGAAGGCGGTCATGGCTTCGTAGTTCAAAAACAGACTGCGGCCGTCTAAGTTGGCTGACCCGCACAGCGCCATACGCTCGTCCACCACCACCAGTTTGGCGTGCAGCATGGTGGGGCTGCAGTAAATCTCGGCGCCGGCCAGCGCCAAGCTGCGCAGGGCGCGCTCGCGGGCCCAATCAGCTAGGCGATGGTTGGATTGCTGGGGTAGAACAATGCGCAGCCGCACGCCGCGCCTGCAAGCCAGGCACCAGGCCTCTAGCAACGCTTCATCGGGCACAAAGTATGGGCTGACCAAGGTAATGCTGTTCTGCGCATGGAAGGCGCTGGCCAGGTAGAGCGCGTGCAAGCTGTCGTCAGCATGGTCAGGCCCGCTGGGCACCCACTGCGCCCAGGCTTGGTTACCACCGCCCAGCGGCAACGCGGGCGACAGCCACATGGGCCGCCGCCGGCCACGGGCGGCACGCCAGTCGGCCTCAAACTGGCCAGCGACAATGCCTGCCAGAGCGCCTTGCAAGGTAAAACTCAGGTCCACCCAAGGGGCATGGCCCTGGTTGCTGGGCAAAAAATATTCGTCGGCCAGGTTACGGCCTCCGCTCCACAAATGAACGCCATCTGCCACAGCCACTTTGCGGTGGTTGCGCAAGTTACTGCCGCCGCGGGTAGGTTGCATCAGCGGCACCATAAAACGGCGTACCAGCACGCCCGCTTTGCGCATGGGGCGGATATGCGCGGGCAGCAAGCGCCAGCAGCCCACGCCGTCTAGCAGCAAGCGCACTTTGACGCCGCGCTGCGCTGCTTGCTGCAGCGCGCTGGCAATCTGGCGGCCCACTACATCATGGCCAAACACATAAGTACTGATGTCGATACTGCGCTTGGCGCGGCCAATCAGCGCCAGCAATTCCTGCAAGGCCTGCAAGCCATCTGCGTGGAAGCGCACCTGCGCATTTGGCTGTGCGGCATCCAGCTCCATGCTGGCCAGCAACTGTCCTGCCCAGAGCGGTACGGGTGGTGGCACGACGGCACGCAGTTGCGCGCCCAACAGTGGCGCGCGGTGTGCCGGTGGCCGCACGGCCTTGCGTGGACCAAAGGCGAGGAACAGCGGTAAAAAAAGATAGGGAAAGGTCAACATGCCCAGCACCCAGCCAATGGCCGATGCCGGGTGGCGGCGCTGGTGGCCTGCACGTGTCACCAACGAATAAACCAAGAGCGCCACAACCACTGCAATCGTGTGGCCCAGGCCCGAGAGTAAGGTGACCTGCAGCATGCGCTAGCCGCAGGTTTTATATAAAAAAGCCAGCTGGCGATTGTCCATCGGGCACTAGCAGCTATAAAAGTTCCAGCACCAGCTCGGGCGGCCGGCATAGCTTGGCGCCTTGGGCCGTCACCACGATGGGGCGGTTGAGCAATACGGGGTACTGGGCGATCTGTGCGATCAGCTCGGCATCGGTCAGCTCGGGGCGGCCCAAGTCCAGCTCTTGGTAGATGGCTTCTTTGCTGCGCATCACTTCACGCACGGGCAGGCCTAGTTGAGCTATCAGGCTGGTGAGCTGCTGCGCGTTGAGCGGCTCTTGAAGGTAATCAACGATGTGTGGGGTAATTCCGCGCTCTTGCAGCAGAGCGAGCGCGCCGCGCGAATTGCTGCAGCGGGCGTTGTGGTAGATGGTGACGTTGTCTTGTGGCATAGCCACCATCTTATGGCGTTTCTGCTTCAGGCCTACCAAACGCAGGCTTGATGCAGGGGGCGCCAATGATTACAGCGATGCCTCCAGCTCAGGCATGATGATGCGCGCCTTGGTCAGCGCCATGCCCAGGTTAGCCGTGCGGCGGCAGACGAGGACGGCCACATATTCCGGGTTGGCCTTGCCGCGCATGAAGATGTGGATCAGGTTGTCGCTGTTGACAATGATCTCTTGGAAGTAGTGATGACCGTCATCCGCCAGACCGCGCGACTTTTTGAACATGCGCTCAATCATCGACACATTGGGGCCGTTGAACATGTCGGCCGTGGCAGCGGCCACCAGATCAATCACTTCGCGAGGGTGTGAATCCACGGTGCGGATGGCCAGCAGCATGCCGGTAGCCACATCGACATAACCTGCAGCCAAGCACTCGGGCACGAAGTTAGCAACTTTTTGTAGAACAGCGTCCATAGACATTGTTGTATTCCTTTTTCAAAAACAATAGCGCGCATATGCCGTTGCATAGACGCAAGGCCGGGTTTGAGCCTTGGGCCTGGGGTAGACCCAAGCGCCTATCAACCCATTTTTTCCAGCAACATCTCCTCGTACGCCACCAGGCTGCTTTCTTGCAGCTCGGATTGCACGTACTGAGATTCAATCTCTCGCACACGGCGCAGTGCTTCTTCGGCGGTCACACCTTCAAACACCAGCCAGGCCGCCAGCACGGTGCCGGTGCGCCCCAGGCCCGCCAGGCAGTGCACGGCCAGCACCTCGCCGTTCAGAAGTAGACGCTTCATCTTCAGCATCAGCATTTGCAGCTGCGACACAGTGGGCGGCTCACGGTCATACACCGGCAGGTGCACATTGCGCAGGCCATTGCGTGCCAGCGCTTCTTGGTCAACATCTTTTTCAGTCAGCGACACCAGCACGGTCACACCGCAGCGCTTAAGCGCCTTCAGGTCGATGTCAATGTCGTTCACCACACCGGGCAGCGGCGTGCCAGCCAGTTTGCCGGGTACCAGCCAGGCAAAGCCGCGCGGCCCGCGTGAGTTGGATACGAATTCCTCGGCCGCATGCACGGGGCTGGCTAGCACCAGATCAGGCAGTACGGCGCGCTGGCTTTGGCGGGCGGCTTGCTCGGCCGTAGCGGCTACTGGGGCAGGCTCGGCAGGCGAGGCTTCGGCTTGAATGGCCTGCTCTACCGACAACGCCGGCGCCACCACGGCGCAGCTACCGCTGCGCACAAACTGCAGGCCTGCGGGCGAATAAGGGGCAGAGAAAAAATCCTCGGCCGTGTTCGATTCTTGGATGCTGCCACCCGCCAGCAGCAGCACACGGTCTGCCACGCCACGCGCCTGGCGCTGGTTATGGGTGATCAACAGCACGGCACGCTCGTGCGCCACGCGCTTGAGCAGCTCCAGTAGCAGGTAGCTGTCGTAATCGCTCAGCTCGGCCGTGGGCTCATCCACCATCAAGAGTGCAGGCTCGGCAGCCACTTCGCGCAGGATAGCGATGGCGCGTTGCTGCACAGGCGAAAGCTCCACCGCCGGGATAGGTAAGGAGTTGGTCAGCTCGGGGAAGCCCATCCGCTCCAAAAAACTGCGCGCCCAAGCGGTACGCTCTTGCGATGTCTGGCCACCATCAAAACGGCGGAACTCAGTCAGTGACTCTTGCACGCTGGCCAGCATCAAGCGGGCGTGCTGGCGGACCATACGCGGGCGGTGGTCTGCCGACAGCGCTGCACCAGCGTAGCGCACCTCACCCCATTGGCGAAAGCGCGGGTTCTCGTCATTCACACCCGCCAGGCTGCGGATCAGAGTGGATTTGCCACCTCCCACGGGCCCCATCAGCGCGGTAATGGCTTGCGGCACGATTTGCAGGTGAACACCAGCAAGGATGACCTTGTCCCCATAGGCCACCCCCCAGTTATCCGTTTCCAGAACTAATTGATTATCGAACACGCAAATAAAGCCGCTGCTAGCGGCCCTTTCCTTGCACGGAGTGAGAGGCAGGCAAAGGCGTGAGCCTCTCCGTAAAGCACACGCCGCTGATCTATTTGTCGCCAACGAGACACTTGAATCATGTAGATTCAATATTAACAAATAGAAACTTTTAACAGTTAATTAACGCTACAAAGCCTGATGTTAGCGCTACAGTAATGGTTTTTACCTAGATTCGCCTTGATCTACGTCAACGACTGGTGCTGCGCATGGTGCGAATCAGCAGCACCACCGGAATCAGTCCCACGGCAACCAAGGCCAGCGACGGCAGGGCCGCCTCGCCCAAGCGCTCATCACGCGCCAGTTGGTATGCAACGACAGCCAAGGTGTCGCTGTTAAAGGGGCGCAGCACCATGGTGGCAGGCAATTCCTTCATCACATCCACAAACACCAGCAGCGCCGCCGTAAAGGCCGAGCGGCGCAGTAATGGCCAGTGCACGCGAGTCAGCAAGCCAAAGCCGCCAATGCCCAGCATGCGGGCTGATTCGTCCAGACTCATCGGGATGCGCGTATAGCCGCTTTGCAGCGACTGCAGCGCAATCGCGGTAAAGCGCACCAAGTAGGCCCAAATGATGCCAGTAGCGGTTGCTGTAATCAGCGCCGGAAAGCCCCAGGACGGGAACGCCTGCTGGACCCATCCCACAGGTAGCAGCAAGCCCACCACAATCACCGCGCCCGGCACGGCATAACCCAGGCTGATGAGACCCACCATGGCGCGCGTGAGCCAATCACGGCTGCGGCGGGACGAATACGCAGCCAGCAGTGCAATGGCCACAGCCAACACGGCAGTGATGGCACCAAAGCGAATGCTATTACCCGCCCACTGTACAAAACGCTCAAACGGTATGACGGACCAATCCGCCGCCAGCGGGCGCAGCATGAACAGCACCGGCGCCACAAAACCCAGCAGCACAGGCAAACCGCACACCAGCCACGCGCCTGCGCAACGCCAGCCTGTGAGGCGCTGCGGCTGCGCCTCTGCAGATGAGGCACGGCCCACGCCGCTGGTAACAAACCGCATACGGCGCTGGGCGCGCAGCTCTAGCTGCAGCACCACCAGAACCAGGATCAAGAGCATGCTGGCCAGTTGTGCGGCAGCCGTGCGGTTCTCCATTGACAACCAGGCTTTGTAGATGCCGGTGGTAAAGGTCTGGATGCCAAAGTAGCTCACCACGCCAAAATCTGCCAAAGTCTCCATCACCACCAAGGCCACACCTGCTACGACGGCAGGGCGCGCCATCGGCAAGGCCACTGTGCGAATGCGCCGCGCCATTGGTGCGCCCAGCAGGCGCGCAGCCTCCATCAGATGCGCAGCGCGCTCAGACAAGGCAGTACGCGCCAGCAAATACACATAGGGATATAGCGAGACGATAAACACCAACACTGCGCCGCCTAGCGAGCGCACCTCGGGCAGCAAACGGCCTTCTAGCCCAAAGTGGGTACGCAATCCCACCTGCAAGGGGCCGCCGAACTGGAGGAAATCGGTGTACGCGTAAGCCGTTACATATGCCGGCATGGCCAGTGGCAGCAGTAACAACCATTCCAGCGTTCTGCGGCCTTTGAAGTCAAACAAGGTGACGGCCGCCGCACACAAGGTTCCTACCACAGCAGCGCCTACGGCCACCATCAGGCCCAGCGCAATCGTGGTGCGGATATAGCCCGGCAGCACGGTTGCAAACATCTCGCGCACGATGGCAAAGGCATCAGCTTCACTACTGGCACCCGGCACCCAGGCGCTGAAAACGGTGACCACTGGCACCACCAGCACAAAAGCAATGATGACTAGCAGGCACTGACGGCGATAACGGGCGAGGTTTTGCAAATGCGAATCAGACTGAATAAAAGCTGGCGATTCTACTCGCGGGCGTGCTGCCCCGCCGTCCCACCTCTACAATACAAACCATGTTTCTAGAGGTCTCCCAACTCGATGTGCGCTACGCCAACCGCGCGCAGCCTGCTGTACAGCAGGTTTCGCTGCAATTACAGGCTGGCGATATTGGCGTACTGATCGGGCCATCCGGCTGCGGCAAAACCACACTATTGCGCGCCGTAGCGGGGCTAGAGCCCATCAGCGCTGGGCAGATCAAGCTGAGCGGGGCCATTGTCAGCTCCAGCGCAGGCAGCTTGCCGCCTGAGAAGCGCCGCATCGGCATGGTGTTCCAGGACTACGCCCTCTTCCCGCACCTGAGCGTCGGCAAGAACGTGGCCTTTGGCATTCATGACCTCCCCAAGGCCGAGCAGCAGCAACGCGTGAGCGAGGCATTGGCCTTGGTCGGGCTAGAAGGCAGTGCCCAGCGCTACCCGCATGAGCTATCAGGCGGCCAACAGCAGCGCGTGGCCTTGGCCCGCGCCTTGGCACCGCGCCCCCAGTTGATGTTGCTGGACGAACCCTTCTCTAACCTAGACGTAGACCTGCGCGAGCGCTTGGCGCATGAGCTGCGCGATATCTTGAAAGCCGCCAACGCCACGGCGCTTTTTGTGACGCACGACCAGCTGGAGGCCTTTGCCATTGGCGACCAAATTGGCGTGATGCAACAAGGCCAACTACATCAGTGGGCCGATGCCGCCACGCTCTACCACCTGCCCGCCACGCGCTTTGTGGCCGACTTTATCGGCCATGGCGCCTTTGTACCCGCCACACCCATGCAAAACGCACAAGGCTGGCAACTGGATACACCGTTGGGCGCTATCGCCACTGAAAAGGCCGTACCCGCCTGCGATGTACTGTTGCGCGCGGGTGATGTGGTGGTGGATGCAGCATCGCCCTACCGCGCCACCTTGGTGCGCAAGTCATTTCGCGGATCTCAATTTTTGTACACGCTAGAGCTGGCGGACAAGCGCCATGTCTACGCCCAAGCGCCTAGCGATATGCGGCACGCGATTGGTGAATCAGTGAACCTGCGCGCCCAGCCTGCCCACTTGGTAAGCTTTGCCCCGCAGGCTTGATTTATAAAAAACACTCACTAGCGCCCGCCTGACGGTCTATTGGCATTCAAAATTAATAGCAGCCTACGCTTGCACCTTGCGCAGCTGGTCGACCTCATCATGCAAGGCGTCTGACCAGTCACGGCGGCTGCGGCCCTCGGCCATTTGCGGGGTGCCGTAGTGCAGCTGCGCCACCAGCGGCTGTGCCGTCACGGTGCGCCAGATCGATTCCATCAGGCTTTCATCACCTATATAGCTGGGCGCGCTGCTCATCTGGCCACTTTGCTTGTCGTAAAAGCACAGGCCCAGCGGCTGTACGGCAGATTCCGCCGCAATCGCCGCTTGCAGCAAATTGGCATGAAAGGGCAGCAGCGCCTTGCCATCACCCGTTGTTCCCTCAGGGAAGACTGCCACCATATCGCCGCTGCGTATGGCCTCTTCCATGCGGGTGACCGTGCGCATCGCATCACGGCGCGAGTTGCGCTCGATAAACAGCGTGCCAGCGGCGTTGGCTAGGTTACCAATCACCGGCCAGGCTTTAACGTCCGATTTGGAGACAAAGCGGCAGTGTTTACAGGCGTGAATAACGGGAATATCCAGCCATGACAAATGATTGGCCACAATCAAAAGCGGCCCCGCCTGCGGCACCGGGCCCACTACCCTCAGCTCAACGCCCGCCAGGCGCAGCAGCTTGCCTGCCCAGCGCTCTACGGCACGGTTCCGCTCAGCATGACCCAGCTTGCCAAAGCGCACCCAGATGGTGACGATACCCACGGCAATATGCAAACCCATGCGCCCTAGGCGCACAACACCAAGAACGGAACGGGAGATAGCTGGCATCGTTTATTTATTCAGAGAGATCGGGCTCGTCAGGCGACGGTGGTGCTACTGGCGGCAGATCCAGGCTGCGCAGGAACTGCTCCAAGATGATGCAAGCCGATGCGGCATCCGCATCACGCGCGCCGTTGGACAAGGCTTCGGTGGTGCTGTAGCGCTCATCCACCTCATACACCGGCAGACCAAAGCGGCCGCGCAGCTGGCGGGCAAAACGCAGTGCGTTGGTGGTGTTCTCATGCGGCGCACCATCGGGGTGGTAGGGAACGCCCACCACCAAGGCATCAGGCTGCCACTGGCTAATCAACTGCTCCATAGGCGTAAAACGGGCCTTGCCCTCGGCCTTGATGGTAGGCAGCGGTCGCGCTGTGCCCAGCATGCGTGTGCCGTAGGCGGCACCTGTACGCTTCATGCCATAGTCAAAGGCCACAAAGCACTGCAGCAGCCGGGCATCCGGCACCAAGGGCAATCCACTCATGCTCGGCCCGCCGATGCGGACAACATCCACGCCTGGACACCCAGCAAGCCCAGCGCCATGTCGTAACGCTGCTCTACGGGGGTATCAAAAATCACATGTGCATCTGCATCCACGGTCAGCCACGCGTTTTCGGTGATCTCAGATTCAAGCTGTCCCTCGCCCCATGATGCATAGCCCAGCGACACCAGCACGCGGCGCGGCCCAGCGCCAGTGGACAGGGCTTCCAGCACATCGCGCGATGTAGTCATCTCCAGGCCACCAGGGATGGTGAGGGTAGATGCGTAAGCCGACTCATCACCTGCACTGGCTTCCAGCACAATGCGGTCATGCAGCACAAAGCCGCGCTCGGTATGCACCGGCCCGCCCTGGAAGACCGGTGACTGCTGCAAATCCTCGCGGCGCAGCAGCAAATCCACCTTATCGAACAGCTTATCGAGTGTGATATCGGACGGCTTGTTGATGATGATGCCCAAGGCACCTTTGTCACTGTGCTCACACACATAGACCACGCTGCGGCTGAACATCTCATCCTGCATGCCAGGCATGGCAATCAGGAAGTGGTGTGTCAGGTTCATCGTCTCAGGGGTCTCAATCACGGCACTCATGCGTCCATTGTACGGGCAGCACAGCAGCCTTGGCGGCCGCAGGTACAAGCGGGCAGGCATGAAAAAAGGGCTGCATAAATGCAGCCCTTTTGTATCGACCATGAAGGCGGTTAGTGCAGATCCGACGAAGCGACTTCGCTGGCTGCATCGGCAGCCTTGATCTCGCCCTCTAGCGCATACTGACGCACCAGCGATAGCAGTACATCGTCGGAGTAAGGCTTGCCCAGGTAGTGATCAACGCCCAGGCTCGCTGCGTGCTCACGGTGCTTGTCGGCAATACGCGATGTGATCATCACCACCGGCAGATCCTTCAAGGCATCGTCCGCACGGATCTCACGCACCAGCTCAAAGCCATCCATGCGCGGCATTTCAATGTCGGACAGCACCATGACCGGACGCTCTTCGCGCAGGCGATCCAGCGCTTGCAAGCCATCGGCAGCCAGCGCCACACGGTAGCCTTCACGCTGCAACAGACGCTGGGTAACACGGCGCACAGTGATGGAGTCGTCCACCACCAGAACCAGCGGCGTCTGCAACACTTGCTCAGCCAGTGCCCGCACCGGCGCTTTGGCCACCTCGGGGCGTACAGCCGCTTCGGCAATGCGCTCTGCCACTTGCGCGCCATACACGGTGTAGAGGGCCACCGGGTTATAGATAAGCACAATCGCGCCCGATGCCAGCACTGACATACCAGCCAGACCAGGCAAACGCGCCAACTGCGGGCCCAGGTTCTTCACCACCACTTCCTGGTTGCCCAGTACTTCATCCACGTGCACCGCAACACGCTTGGCCGCAGAGCGCAAGATGACCACGGCACTAGTCTTCTCTGGCGCTTCGTTACTGCGCAAATTGCTTTGCAGCAAGGCACCTGCGTAGTAGTAGGGCAGCTCATCCTCGTTGTCTTTGTAGATGCCAGAGATATGTGCATCGTCAATCAACTCTTGCGAGACCCGGCGCACATACTCCACCAAGTTGGCTGGTACACCGAAGCGGATATCGCCCACACGCATCATCACCACCTGCGTCACCGCCGTGGTCAGTGGCATCACCATCTGGAAGGTGGTGCCCTTGCCGTGCTCGGATGTGGTGACGATATGGCCACCCAGCGACTGGATTTCGGTTCGCACCACATCCATGCCAATACCGCGGCCAGAGATATCAGACACTGCAGAAGCCGTGGAGAACCCGGGCGCAAAAATCAGCTGCGTAGCTTTCTGCACATCTACTGCCTCATCCGATGTGATCAAGCCAGACTGCACTGCCTTTTGACGAATACGCTCCAGCTGCAGACCTGCACCGTCGTCCTTGAAGTACACCGCAATGTCGTTACCTTCTTGCTTGACCTCAATCGCAATCGTGCCAGTGGCAGACTTATTCTGGCGCTTGCGCAGCTCGGGCGTTTCGATACCGTGGGCTACGCTGTTACGCAGCAAGTGCTCGAATGCAGGGGTCACGCGATCCAGCACACCGCGGTCAATCTCAATGGCGCCACCCGTGATATCGAGCTTGACTTGCTTGCCCAGCTCCTTGGAGATCTGGCGCACGATAGCGTAAAGGCGCTCGGAGACAGAATCGAACTCCACCATTCGGGTGCGCAGCAGATCGCGCTGCAGCTCACGCGCCTGACGGCCTTGAGCGATCAAATCATCTTCGGCGCCTTCAGCGGTGCGCTGCAGGTTACGCTGCACAGTACCCACGTCGTTCACCGACTCGGCCATCATCCGCGTCAGCTCTTGCACACGGGTAAAGCGATCGAACTCCAGCGGATCAAAGCCAGAATCGGTGTCCTTGGCCTGCGCCATGCGCGACTGCATCTGTGACTCGGCCTGCACTTCCACATCGCGCAATAGGTTACGCAGACGCTCCAAGTTGGCCGACATGTCCTTGATCGACGATCGAATGCTGGACAAACGCATATCGAGACGTGAACGGGCAATGAGTACTTCGCCTGCCTCGTTCACCAAACGGTCCAGCAGCTGCGAGCGCACCCGCACCGACTGGCCCGCAGCCACCCGCACAGGTGCCATTCGCAGCACCAACGGCTTGTGGTGTACGCCCTTATCCGCCTGCGCTGCATCACCTTCGGCAACCGGAGCATCAAACTCATCTTGCGGCACGGGAGCACTAGCCACCACCTCAGCGACCACCGCCCCCATGTCGGTTGCGGCAGCGGCGTGTTGTGGCAATGCACCTTCGGCCAGCACCTGGTTGCCGCGCTGCTGCAGGCCAACAAACTCGTACTGCAGGCCGTCATAGCGGGTCAGTAAGACATCAATATCCTGATGGGTCAGGTTTTCGATGCCGATGTCCTCCACCTCGGATTCCATGCGGTGGGACATTTCTCCCAAACGCATAGCGCCCGCCAAACGTGCACTGCCCTTCAAGGTGTGCAAATGGCGTAGCACTTCGCCACGGGGTAGCAGGTAATTTGGGTCAGACGACCACTCACGCAGTGCCATTCCCAGCTTGGGCAGCAACTCCTGTGCTTCTTCCTCAAAGATCAGGAACAAATCAGGGTCGATCACATCGTCGATGTCGACTGCTTCAGCCTGGTGGTCTACCGCAACATCCAGCGAAATGGGTAAGGGCGCAGGGGCAGGTATAGCGCTTGCAGCGGCGGCCTCCACCATGGCAGCAAGCTCACCCATCTCTGATGGATCCGCAAATGCGCCAGCCTCGGCATGCTCATAAGGAGGATGCAGCGAGGAGTCGATATCCAGCTGTGCAATTTGCTGCAGATCGGCCAGCACAATCTCATTGCCTGGCTTCACAAAGCCTGCGGCCACTTGATGCAGCAGTTTACGAATTTCTGACCCTGTAGCTTGGAAAGTATTGAGCCAGGACACTTCAGGGTTGGACGCGTACTGCACGTGAGCCAGTGCATGTTCCAAGGCGCGCGCCAGCTCCGACAGTGACGAGAAGCCCACCGTGGACGAGCTACCTGCCAACGAATGCGCATACGCGATTGCGTCCCCTGGGAAGCCGTTACGGGAATCATTCCCCCAAGCGAATAGTGCCTTCTCCAGGCTGTGCGACCACTCTTCTGCCTCGGTCAAATAGACATTGAACAACGCGGTGCTGACACCCAAGACGTTCTCGGTCTCTTCTGTCGCCAGACTTCCCTCTTCACCTGGTTCAGCCAGCAAAAGCTGCGGCTCTAACGCAGGCGCTGATGTGGTTTCTGAAACCACTTCAATCTGAACTGGGGGCACCACGTCAAACTGCACTTCAGGCGCTCGAACTAGCTCCAGTGATGGCAACTCCAGCAGCAGTTTCTCAGGCTTGGTTTCCGCCTCAAAAACAGGTGTCTCATCATGCGCCACAAACTCAATAGCATCATCGACACCCACAAAGCCCACGCCAATGTCCAGCGGCTCAACTGCGGGAGCATCCTCCAGCTTATTGTCTGCAACGGCTTGGGCAAACTCGGCAAAATCCACTTCCTCTGCACTATCCGGTGCGAGCGATGCACTGACAGACACAGCGGCGGCTGCAGGCACAGCATTCAGATCTAGGTCAGCGCTCTCCAGCGGCCATTCAAATGCAAGTGCAGCACCTGCATCTTGCTGTGCATTGGCAATCACATGGTCTTGCGCTGCAGGCTCCGGCAGCTCAAGCTCCGGCGTTGCTTCAACAGACACTGGCTTGGATTCAATCTCATCATCCATCGACAGCTCAGGCAGCGCCAGCATCATCGTGCGATCTGGGTCAGCAGCAAACTCTTCCGCCTCCACCGCATCATTCAACTGCAATTCAGCCGACTCACTCAACGCAGACGCAGGCATAACCAATGGGATATGCGTGCCATCCAAACGCATGGCATCGGCCGATATGCGGAAGATATCCGGGTTCCAAGTCAAATTGCGCTGCGCGCCAATATCTTCAGCCCAGCGGCCAAAACCACCCAGGGCTTCGGTACTCAAGGCCAACAAAGCCCCACTGGCGGGGCGGTGCTCCGCCAGCCAGGTATTCATCACCTGCTCCATCGACCACGCAGCCTCGCCAAGCTGCATCAGCCCCACCATGCGTGAGCTGCCCTTGAGCGTATGAAATGCGCGGCGCACCGTCGTCAATGCCTCGGCATCATTCGGATCACGGCGCAGTGCTTGCAGCGCTTGGCTACCGGTTTGCACCACGGTCTGCGCTTCTTCCAAAAAGATATCGAGCAGCTCGTCGTCTACCTCTTCGGCAATGGGCACAGGGGCAGGCATCGCTTGCATGACCACCGCAGCAGGCGCCACCATATCCTGCACGGGCGCCACAACTGATGGTTCATCGCCTTCTTTTTGCGTACCCATGACAATGCGCAGCTCACCCGCAGCTGCGTCAAAAACAAACAGCTTGCGCGCCAAGGTACGCTGGTAGCCCAGCATATCGAGCAGGAAGCCCAGCGCGCCCAAGCTGCTACCCAGCTTCTCGAACACTGCAGGCTTGTCATCATCTGCCACTTGTCCAACCGCCAGCTGCTCCACCACACCGCGGAAGTACTGGGTGGCTGCCGCAGCCTGATCCAAGCCCAACACTGACAGCACACCACGCATTTGCGACATGGAGCCCGTCACACCAGCGAGCATGGACACATCTTCTGGATTGCGGAAATGCTGATCGAGGTGCTTTTCCACATCACTCAGAGTAGAGCGCAGCTCATCTACCACACTGCCCATGGTTTGGTTATCGCTCACCTTGCGGTACAGCTCGTCCACCCAAGGCTCCAGCGGTTCGGCTGGCTGGCCAGCCAGCACGTGATCGAGACGCTGCGCCAAGCGGTGCGCGCGCTCACGCATCAAGTCAGGCTTGACATCCAGTGATTCCAAATTGGCTTGCAGGTACAAAATGGCCGTTGCCACTTCCATCGCCAACGATGCAGAAGGCGACGCACCCGTGCTGACCAAGTTTTCAGTCACGCGCCCCAGTGCGGCACCCAGCTCATCCGCACCAATATGCAGCTTGTGCAAAGACTCACGCAGAAGGTGGAACTGATCCGAGACCGGCTTGATCTTATAGCGATCACCATCGGCCAGCGATGACCACAGCTCTGCAGCGGACTCAATGCGCTTGCGAGCTTGCGCCAGCACCGCAGGGTCATACAAGCCAAAACGCTCTTGTGTGTAGTTCACACCTTGCAGATCAGCGCTTTGCAAACTGGCACGAACTGCTTGCAGCACTACCGCTTGCTCTTCCTCTGGGTCTTGTGCTGCCGCGCAGAAAAAATTCAACTCGTGCAGCAACGCTTTGTCCACATCCGTGCTGCCCTTAGCTTCCATCGCAAACTGCATGATGACGCGCGACGCCGAGCGCTTTACATACAGGTCAGCAGACAATAGCTTATGGGCCAATGCATCAAAAAAGCCTGCGGCTACCTTCCAGAACAGACGCAAAGGGGCCTGTGCTTGGCCTTGCGCCAAGCCCAAGCACACCTGGGTCAAATCAGTGGCCGCTTTGCTGTCTGCCGATTTAATGATGTGCAGCATGCCCACATCAAGTCGCTCACGCGCAGCCCGGCCCAGCGCCAGGACAGCGACCACAGGCGTTTGTGGCTCTTGCTGCGTGGCGTCGCCATGCCATAGATCGGCAGGATGAACACGGTCTACACCCACTAGCTCCTGCAACTCTTTGTACTGCGGAAAAAGCGCAACAAAGGAGATCGCTCGTCCTTTGAGTACATGGCTCAAATACTCCAGCAATGCAAAGGATGCACGCTCCATCAAGGCCACTGATTTTTCAGTGCACAAATGCGGCTTTTGCGCAAAACGCTGTGCTGCAGCCTCCATCAAGCTCACCAGGTGAGCCGGCTCCTCGCCACCCACCATCTGCAATGCGCCTTGCACTTGGTGCAGGCTTTGCTTGGCCATGCGAATGCCCGTTGAGTCAACCGCCTCCAGATCAGACGCCTTAGCCGCTTCTACATCACGTATGTAGCGGTTCAGCGCCTTGATCGTGACCTCCAGCGAGCGACGCACCTCGTCGCTAATCCACGCCAGTGGCCCGAGATCCCTCTCCTCTGTTGACATTGTGTTTTTTGCTTTATTTTCGATAGCTATAGACATGCAACAGTCCCCGATTGCGGGTCAAAAAATTACAACAAATGCGATTAACTGATCTTGAACCGAGACACAGACTGTCGCAACTCTTCTGCCATTTGTGACAACTCACGTACCTGCTGTGCCGTGGTACGGGTGCCCTCCGAGGTTTGCTCCGTCACCGCAAAAATGTGCTGAATGTTCTCGGCCACTTCATTCGCCTGCACCGCTTCATCCGAGGCGGAGCGCGAGATCTGCAAAATCAGCTCCGCCAGACGGCGGGACACGCGATCAATCTCGGCCAGGGCAGTACCTGCGCTATCAGACAGACGCGCACCTTCCACCACACCTTGGGTGGAGCGCTCCATAGCGGCGACCGCATCCTGGGTGTCGGTCTGAATTGCACGCACCAGCACCGAAATCTGGCGCGTTGCATCGGCAGATCGCTCCGCCAGACGCTGCACTTCTTCCGCCACCACCGAGAAACCCCGGCCCGCTTCACCAGCAGACGCGGCTTGAATAGCAGCGTTTAGCGCCAGTACGTTGGTCTGCTCTGTAATGTCCGAGATCAGGTCGGTAATTTCGCCAATTTCTTGCGACGATTCACCCAAACGCTTGATGCGCTTGGAGGTGTCCTGAATCTGGTCACGGATCGAGTTCATACCACCGATGGAGTTCTCCACCGCCTTCAAGCCCAACTCAGCAGCCTGCAGCGATTGACGCGCTACAGAAGCCGACTCCTGTGCTTGCGACGACACCTGGTTAATACGGGTCGCCATGTCCAGAATGGATTTACCTGTTTCACGAATCTCGCGCAACTGCTCGGTTGAAGCTGCCAACAGCTCAGTCGATGTCGAATCCACCGTCGATGTGGTTTGCGCCACGCGGGTTGCCGTGTTTTGCACGCTACCTACCAGCATGCGCAATTCTTCCACCGTGTAATTCACCGAGTCAGCAATAGCGCCAGTGATGTCTTCAGTCACCGTGGCTTCTTGAGTCAAATCACCTTCAGCCACCGATTGCAACTCGTTCATCAAGCGCAAAATAGCAGCTTGATTAGCATCATTCAGGCGCTTAGCCTCTTGCTCTTGGTGCTTAGCATCTTGCTGCAAAATTTCAGCAGCACGGCGGCGGTTAATACTATCGACCAGCTGCAAGCGCACCAGACCCCAACCACCCAAGCCCACCAGCAAAGCTGCCAGCACAATGCCCACCAGATACAGCCATACGCGGTCAGAACCACTGTTCAACTCAGCCTGCAAAGTCCCCAGGCCTTGGCGCAGCGGCTCACTGTCGGATTGAATTGCAACTTCGGCTTCACGCGCCTCAGAGATACCCTTCAGATTACCCAGCACAGCCGAGCCGTCTTTGAGGGTTGCTTCGTATTGGCTGGACAGCGCTTGCAACTTCTCACGTACAGCGCCATCGCGGGCAGCAGTCAAGCGCAGCTCGTTGCTACCATTGAGCAGGCCGCCCACAATTTCCTTGAATGTGTTCAAGTCCTTGCCCAGCAAGAACACGGCCTCAGCGCTAGCGCCAGATCCGGTCTGGAAATCGCTGGCAGACTTGGCAATACGCTGGCTCAGCATTGTCAACTGGCTGGCTGCCGCAATTTCTGCGGTGGGAGCGCCTTGCTGTAGCTTGAGGCTGACCACCGCTTCACTCTGCTCCAGCAAAGTTTGCGTGTTTTTGTGGATAGCTTGCAGCGCTTGGCTCATTGCCATCAGCGATGCTTTTTGGCTGATGATGGTATTGCTCTTAGCAGCAGTGCGCTCCGCAGTCTCCACCAAGGGATTCAAGACTTCGTCGTACGAGCTAGACAATGCCTTGATGCCCAGTTCGCTGTCGCCAGTCTTCAGTCCATCAATACTTTTCTTCAGAACCGACGAGCTTTCAGCCACATCGTTGAAGGCTTGTGCATTGCCGTTCAGCGCCAAGCCCACCGATTTAGCCAAACGCTGCGACTGTGTGAGCGCTTGCCCGGTTGCCGACAACTGGCCGCTGGTGGTTCGCGATTGCAAAATGGCCCACACTGCCAATGCAAAGAACACTACCAACCCGCCGATTACCACGGCGAGCAGGGTTTTTTGGTGCTTGGATGCGGGCGCAGTTCCAAGCACGGGCAATGTTACGAGGTCATCGCCGCTGGCGTCACCTTCTACCAGTTGCTCCATGTAATCGTTGGCACCGGCAGCCGCCGTAATGGGCGCAGCCGCAGCGGCCACGGCCTCTCCGGTCGAGCCCTCAGAAAGCATCACCTGGTCACCATCGGGGAAGATGCTGACACCAGGATCCGTCGCCTCTTCTTTGCGTTTGAATAGTTTGCTGAACATACAGAGTCGTGAATGGTCTGGGGCGGCGGCGAACCCGCGCTATGCCGTGATATCGAGAAAATCAGGGGCGTTGGCCAGCAGCTGCAAATTCAGCTCCTGCCACTGCTCGCCACTGGCGGTGGTGTATAGCGCGCCAAAAAACGCTGGCGAGTCATGGGGGGTGTCCGCGGAGTTTGCAAAGTCCGTCGTACCGCGCAAGCCTTCCAGCTGCTCTACAAACAAGGCTGCATTTACGCCCATCATGGGATTGAGCGCCACCACGGACGCCGCAGCAAACACCTGCTCGCTACGCGCAACCGGCAAACCCAGCATGCGGACCAAGTCCACCACGGTCAGCAAAATGCCCCGAATACTGGTGACTCCCAGCATCCAGGGCTTGGTATAGGGCACAGGCTCGACGCCATTCCACCCAACCACTTCACCCGATTGGCTGAGAGGCAACAGAAAATTCTTTCCACTGATTTTGACTGCCAGCCAAGAGGCGCCGACCGCTGTCTGGGTGCGCGCCTGGCTCAGTCGGTCGGCCAGTCTGGCCTGCAGATCTCGTAAGTCTTCGCGTTGTGCCATGCCTTATCCCAGCGCCTCGATCTTGGCCTTAAGTTCTGCGGGATCTACAGGCTTGGTAACGTAACCCTTAGCGCCCTGGCGCATACCCCAGACACGGTCAGTTTCCTGATTCTTGCTGGTACACATGATGATCGGGATATCTGCGTAATCCGGATTGCGCGAGATAGAGCGCGTCAGCTGGAAGCCGTTTTGACCCGGCATCACCACATCCATCAAGATCAGGTCAGGACGCTCATCTTGCAGGCGCTGCAACGCTTCTTCGGCATTTTGAGCCGTGCGCACGACCATGCCATGACGCACCAACAGATCACTCAAAAACATCAACTCTGTTTTTGAGTCATCAACGATTAATACTTTTTGAATAGGCACGACCCCTCCTTACCGAACGGCGACAAAGCGCTCGACGGTTTCTAGCAATTGATCTTTGGTAAATGGCTTGGTGAGGTAGTCTTCGCAACCCACCATACGGCCGCGCGCCTTGTCAAACACACCGTCTTTGGAAGACAGCATGACAACAGGCGTTGAGGAAAATACATCATTGCGCTTGACGATAGCGCAGGTTTGGTAGCCATCAAGCTTGGGCATCAGGATGTCGCAAAACACCATATCCGGCTTGAAGTCATTGATCTTGGAGAGGGCATCAAAGCCATCTTCGGCCAGCAGCACCTCATAGCCACCCTGCTTGAGGAAGATCTCGGCACTGCGACGGATGGTATTGCTATCGTCAACCACCAAGACTTTGAAGTTTTCTGCAGATGCTGTCACCGGCCACTCTCCTCACCAATATAAATATGGATGCACGCGGCAGCGAAGGCAACAATCCCCCTCCCCCACTCGTATGCATAATTCATGCATGCCCTAAGGCAATTTCTTTCGACGAATCGGCATGCGTTTGCGGCGCATTTTGCACCACAGCGCTTACACTGACCCATCGCCCCTGCTCCTAATTTTGAAAAGCTTACAGAGCCTTTACATAGAATGCAACGATTGTAGCTTTTCGACACCGTGGGTTGCGGTTCTTGCGGCACTGTGCCATACACCCTTGACCTATGACATCTTCCCCCTCCTCTGTGCCCGAATCCAGTCCTAGCGAAAGCACCTTGGCCGCCACCATTGATACGGCCAGCGTGTTATGCATCAATGCCAACGACCCCAGCGGCGCAGGCGGCATTAACTGCGACAGCTTGGCCGTGGCCTCCATGGGTGGTCACCCCTGCACCGTGGTCACAGGCACGCTGATACGCGACACCTTGGATACTTTGGATTTTTATGCACTGTCCGATGAAGCGGTGCTACAGCAAGCACAGACCGTGCTGCAAGACATCCCCATCCGCGCCATAAAAATCGGTTTCCTGGGTTCGATTGAAAACATCCGCGTCTGCGCCGAAGTGACGAACGATTACGCCGAAGTGCCAGTAGTCGCCTACGTAGCCAGCATGGCATGGTGGGATGGTGAATTGATCGAAGACTATCTCGATGCCTACCAGGAATTGTTACTACCCCAGGTCACCGTGCTGGTCGGAGCGTACGGCCTACTATGGCGCTGGCTACTACCCGACCGCACTTCGGAGCACCCACCAACCCCCCGTGACATTGCCCGCGCTGCGGCCGAGCACGGCGTGCCCTTTGTACTGGTGACCGGCATTCCCGCCCATAACCAACATGTAGAAAACGTGCTTGCCTCGGCCGACACCATCTATGGCAGCGGCGAGTTTGAGCTGTTTGAGACTGAGTTCATTGGCGCCGGCGACACGCTCACCGCCGCCCTGACGGCCCTGCTCGCCACCGAAACCCCGCTGAGCGACGCCACCGCCGAAGCCATGACCTACCTGGACAAATGCCTAGAAGGCGGCCTGCGCCCTGGCATGGGTAAAACCATCCCTGATCGCCTGTTCTGGGTCAACGCCACCGACGACGAAGACGAAGATGATGCGGACGGCGAAGAAGGCGACGCCGCTGCGCAGGATTGAGCCCTGTCGGTGCCCCGCATGGCACCCGGGGATTGCGATCCCCACTATGACAGCCGTTTGCTGCCATTTGACCGACAATGCCTTCGTTCAACATAATTTTGAATCATTATGACTACTGATAAAAACACCCAGCTGTTCGAACGTGCCAAGCAGGTGATCCCTGGCGGCGTGAACTCGCCCGTGCGTGCTTTTGCTGCTGTGGGCGGCACTCCCCGCTTTGTACAACGCGCACAAGGCGCGTACTTTTGGGACCAAAACGACCAGCAGTTCACCGATTACATTGGCAGCTGGGGCCCGATGATTTTGGGCCACGGCCACCCAGAGGTGATCGAGGCCGTGCAAAAAGCCGTGCTCGAAGGCTTCAGCTTTGGCGCCCCCACCGAACGCGAAGTGGTGCTAGCCGAAAAAATCCGCGAACTGATGCCCAGCATGGACATGGTGCGCCTGGTCAGCTCTGGCACAGAGGCTGGAATGAGCGCGCTGCGCCTGGCGCGCGGCTTTACCGGCCGTAATAAGATCATCAAGTTCAACGGCTGCTACCACGGCCACGCCGATGCGCTACTGGTCAAAGCAGGCTCGGGCCTGGCCACCTTTGGCGCTTCGTCCTCAGCTGGCGTTCCCGCAGATGTGGCCAAAGACACCATCGTGCTGGAGTACAACGACATTGCCCAGCTCGAAAAAGCTTTTTCCAAGATCGGCAGTGAAGTGGCCTGCGTCATCATGGAGCCTATTGCTGGCAATATGAACTTTGTACGCGCCTCGGTTGACTTCACCCGCCGCATCCGCGAGCTGACGAGGGAGCATGGCGCACTGATGATTTACGATGAAGTCATGACAGGCTTTCGCGTGGCTTTGGGCGGCGCGCAAAGTGTGTACGCCAAGGACATCGACGGATTTGCGCCCGACATCACGGTGATGGGCAAGGTAATTGGCGGCGGTATGCCCATGGCCGCCTTTGGTGCGCGCCGCGAGATCATGGAAAAGCTCTCGCCACTCGGCCCGGTCTACCAAGCGGGTACTTTGTCCGGCAACCCAATTGCCACGGCCTGCGGTTTAAAAACACTGGAGCTAATCAGCCACCCCGGCTTCCATACCGATCTGCACATGAAGACTGGCCACTTGATGCAAGGTTTGAAGTCTGAAGCCAACGCCGCTGGCGTACCATTCAGCGTAGATTGGCAAGGTGGCCTGTTTGGTTTTTACTTCCTGCCCGAATTACCCAGCACTTACCATGAGGTGATGAAGACCGACGGCAAGGTCTTCAACAAGTTCTTCCATGGCATGCTGGAGCGCGGCCATTACTTTGCGCCTGCACTGTACGAAGCAGGCTTTGTGAGCGCGGCCCACACCAACGATGACATCGACCGCACGATTGAAGCGGCGAAAGAAGTATTTAAGACGCTGTAAACACAGTATTTATTGGTATTTTAGGCCTCCAACGCCCAATAAACGCGCGTCAAATGCTATTGAATCAATGGCATTTCAGCGTCATAAAAAAACCTCGGCATGCCGAGGTTTTTTGTCTTTAGCAACGGTGATTAATCATCGCTGTTCAGCGACATGATTAAACGCAGCACATACCAGAACATCAGCGCAATCGACGCAAACAGGTGCAGTGCAGCGCCTGCAGGGCGGTCAGATGGGTAGTGGTGGATGATTTGCGAAGTGTCATACAGTACGCAAGCAGCTGCGAACAGGATCATCGCACCCGAGAACCAGATACCCATCTTGAAGCCAAAGATCACGCCCGCAAGGATCATGCCGATGGCGACCAGGCCACCAATCTTGAGGAAGCCCCCCAAAAAGGAGAAATCCTTGCCACTGGTGAAAGCCGTAAAGGTCAAACCCGCCACCAAGGCCAGCGTCGCAATCGCCGCAGCCTGGATAGAACCCGGAGCCATAATGCTCGCCATTGCCAACATCGGGGCAAAAATCAGTGCTTCCAGCACCACATAGCCACCCAGGGCAGCGTATTGCACTGCTGTACTGTCGGAGTTATCAGCTGCGTTGCTAGCCAACCAAGCCACCACCATGAAGGCACCCATGACAGCCAGCCAGCTCCACTTGCTAGCACCCAGCATCTTGAGCATGGCAAATGACACGCCCGATGTGTACAGGCCAAACGACAACACAGCGAAGGCCAGAATAGCGACCGCCAAGTGGCTATAGGCCGCTTTAATAAATTGGCCGCGGGTTTGCGCCTCTGGCACTCCACCGCCGTGGCCTGCGTATTCAGGGTAGTTCATGCATCCTCCATCAAGTTTTATCAGCGTTGCAGCGGGTTTTATCAAGCAATCACGGTCGATAGTTACCCCCTGTGCGCAAAGTATCGCAGATTCGCCCCAAAACCGATTCACATTTCAGACGCAGGATTGCGGGCTTTTGCACACCCCAGTAAAAAAGCCCGCTGTGTTGGCACAGCAGGCTTTTTATCAGTGCGCTAGTGAAGGCTGCGCCAACTAGGGCTTGGCAGCCTGCTCAGCCGGCGCGGCAAGCTTGGGCTTCAAGGCCATCATCCAGGTCGCCATCTCCACAGCCTGCTCTTGCGTGACCTGTGGGTGGCGCGGCATAACAATGCGGCCCCACTCACCCACGCTACCGCTGCGGATCTTACCGGCTAGGTACTCCACACCATCCGGACGGTCGCCGTAGCGCTTGGCAATGCTCAAAAAGGCGGGGCCCACCACATCAAGCTCCATGGTGTGGCAGCGCATGCAGTCGCTGCCCTTGGTAACCAGGTCGCGCCCCACCAGCAGTGCAGGGTTAGCCTCCACAGCCGCTTGGGCAGCCGTGACCTCAGGCTTAGGGCGGCTGATCAACCGCCCAATATTAAACATGCCCAGCCCTATCACCAGTGCCAGCACCACAATCAGCACGCCAATCCAGCGCGACCGAGGCGGGCTGTCTTCATTGTCGTCGTTGTCTATTTTGTTGTTCATGTCACCCAGCTGTTAGGAGCAACGAAGGCAGGCCGGCGCATCGCCAGACACGCACTCCAGACGTAGCGCACAGGTGCAGACAGTAGCAGCGCTACAGTGAAGCTGTGCAACAACGTATGAAGCCCTGTATTCGTTGCGCACCACCATTAATGGCGGAAGTGGCGAACACCGGTGAAGACCATGGCCACACCGCGCTCGTTCGCTGCATCAATCACTTCCTGGTCACGCATCGATCCGCCAGGCTGTGCCACGCAGGTCGCGCCCGCATCCACCACCACATCCAGACCATCGCGGAAGGGGAAGAAAGCATCC
>JAVXMM010000065.1:0-24572 GCA_036646255.1 Comamonas sp. | reverse complement strand
CATAGCTGGGCATCACGCGGCCGTTGTGCACACGGGTGGTCACCACCACGGGCACCCCTTTGCCGATGGCATATTTGGCGGCGTCCAGCATGGGCACATTCATGTTGCCCATGCCCAGCGCGTCGATCACGATGCCCTTTGCCCCGCGATCAACGGCTTGGCGCAGTGCTTGGCCGTTTGCACCGCCGTACATGGGGAAAATCTCAACTTCAGGCATGGTTTGCTTTTGGATGGCGATGTGCTGGCGGCGCGCGGGTGCGTTGCCGTAGATCACCCGGTCGGGGTAGACCTCACCCAGAAAACCGTACTCACCGGAGCGGAAGGTTTCCACATTGGCGGTGTGCGTCTTGGTTACATAGCGCGCAGCGTTGATCTGGTTGTTCATGGCCAGCATCGCGCCCTTGTTCTGCGACTGGGGATCGACCGCAATGCGCACGGCGTTGAGCAGGTTGCGCGGGCCGTCAAAATCCGACACCGAGGCATTGCGCTGTGCGCCAATCAGCACAATGGGCTTGGCGGACTGCACCGTCAAATCCAGCCAATACGCGGTTTCCTCCAACGTGTCGGTGCCGTGCGAGACGATGACGCCGGCTACGCTGTCCTTGTTGAGTGCGGCTTGCACAGCAGCGGTCAGCTGGACCCAGCGTGCGGGGTCCATGTAATCCGAGGGTACGTTTGACAGGTTGTTAACCTCGATCTTGGCGTACTTGCCCACGTCCGGGACGGTGGCCAGCAGGTCGTCGCCCGAGATTGCGGGTACAGGCGCATTTTTGACCGGGTCAATCTTCATCGCGATCGTGCCGCCAGTGGCAATGAACTGGACGGTAGGTTTGTCTTGTGCAAATGACGATGCGCCAAATACCAAGCAGCTGGCAATCGATGCCGTCAACATGGATCGGTGGAAGTTAGGCATGGGTTGTCCCCTTTAATAGTTTGTTGAACGCCTGCAGCAAAGCAGGTGTTGGCATTGTGGGGCGAAGGTATTGATATCGATCACGCGGGATGTCGCCTGGATAACCTCGGCCCTGCCTCTGGATCGCAATTGGATGCATTTTTTATACAGATATGGGTGCTGATCATGGGCAGAGCATCTTTAAATGCGGGCTCTTACTTTCTAAATTGATAGCTGCCAGCGCTTGCTAGTTGGCCGCTGGTGGCTGTTTTTGCTTGCAATACACCCAGGTGCTGCTGTAGAGGTGACACCGCTAGCGCGGTGGTGTCGCTAAGCTGGTTTGGATTGCCACAAACCCGCACTACCAAGGAGCGCTCCATGCCCATGCCAACACCGCCCCAAGCCGCCAGTATGGAGGGCGGCTGCGCCTTTGCCGATGGCGCTTTTGTACCTTTGTCGGAGGCCAAGATTTCGCTGTTTGACTGGGGCTTTACCCGATCAGACGTGACATATGACGTGGCAAGTACCTGGAAGGGCGCTTTCTTTAGGCTTGATGCGCATATCGACCGCTTTTTTGCCAGCATGGCGGCGCTACGCATGACGATCCCGTACAGCAAGGCTGAGGTGCGCGAGATCTTGCATGGCTGCGTAGGGGCAGCAGGCCTGCAAAATGCTTATGTGGCCATGGTGTGCACGCGTGGCGTGCCGCCCAAGGGCGTGCGCGATCCGCGTTTGGCAGAGAACCGTTTCTATGCCTACGCAGTGCCCTATGTTTGGATCGCCAACCCCGAGAAGCAGCGCGAGGGGCTGGATTTGTATATCAGCCAGCGCGTGCGCATTGCACCCGAATCGGTAGACCCAACAGTCAAAAATTACCACTGGCTCGACTTGGTGCAATCGCTGTTTGATGCCTACGATGGAGGCCATGACACCAGCTGCGTGGTAGACAGCGCAGGCCATATTGCCGAAGGGCCGGGCTTTAACCTGTTTATGGTGAAGAGCGGCGCAGTCACAACGCCCGCGCACGGCGTGCTGCATGGCATATCGCGCCAGACTGTGCTGGATTTGTGCGCACGGCTAGGCATTGCAGCGCAGGCAGCGCCTGTAACGCAAGATGCGCTGCGCAATGCGGATGAGGTGTTCATCACATCCACCGCTGGTGGGGTGATGCCAGTGTCCAAAATCAATGGTGCAGCGCTGGCCGGTTTCCCAGGCCCAGTCACACAAAAATTGCATGCAGCGTATTGGGATTTGCATGAGGAGGCCGGTTACCGCGACCCGATTCTGCTGCACTAATTACTCCTCAATTGATAGCTGCTAGCGCCCGGTAGTTGGGCGCTAGCAGCTATTTCTCCTAAAAATAGCGGTTCATGCAAGCTAGCAAAGCGCAGGTTTGCATTTGAGGCGGGGCGAGAAGAAGCAAGCAGGTCAAGCGTGCATCCACCACCAGGCGAAGCAACAAGGTATCAAAGCTGGTATTGGCCGCTCCAAGCGCATGGGTGGCTGGAGTCGGTGTAAATATGAGGTTTGCTAGAATACTGTAATTAATAACAGTATTTCTATGCAAACCATCGCCAAGCTTCAGATTCTGGCCGACGCGGCCAAGTACGATGCCAGTTGCGCCTCTAGCGGTGTCAAGGGGCGGGATTCGCGTGGCGGCAAGGGCATGGGTTCGGCCGAGGGGATGGGCATTTGCCACAGTTACACGCCGGATGGGCGCTGTGTGTCGCTGCTCAAGATACTGCTGACGAATTTCTGCATTTACGACTGCCGCTATTGCATCAACCGCAAAAGCTCAAACGTGCAGCGTGCGCGTTTTACGGCGGCCGAGGTGGTGGAGCTGAGCTTGGATTTTTACCGCCGCAATTGCATTGAAGGCTTGTTTCTATCCAGCGGCATCATCCAATCGTCTGACTACACCATGGAGCAGTTGGTAGAGGTGGCGCGCAGCCTGCGCGAGGACCATGATTTTCGCGGCTATATCCACCTTAAAACCATCCCTGATGCGGCCCCCGAGTTGCTAGCACTTGCTGGGCGCTATGCAGACCGGTTGAGCATCAATATCGAGCTTCCCACCGAGCTGGGTTTGCAGCAATTAGCACCTGAGAAAAGCGCACAGGGCATTCAGCTGGCTATGCACCAAGTGGCTTCGCATATAGCCGTGGCCAAGCAAGAGCGGCAGGCCGCTGCGCGCCAGGGCGTGGTGTCGCTGCCAGGGGTAACAAGCACCAGCGGTGCCAGTCGCAGTATGGTTGCACGCCGCGCCAAGCCACCGCGTTACGCGCCCGGCGGTCAAAGCACACAAATGATTGTGGGTGCAGACGGGGCTGATGACGCCGCCATTTTGCGCACCAGCAGCGCGCTCTACAGTGGCCATCAGCTGCGGCGCGTGTACTACTCGGCCTTTAGCCCCATCCCCGATGCATCGAGTGATCTGCCGCTGCAGGCGCCGCCGCTGCTGCGCGAGCACCGGCTCTACCAGGCTGATTGGCTGCTGCGCTTTTACGGCTTTGCGCATGAGGAAATCATCACGCCGGGCAGTGCAGGCATGCTGGATTTGGAGGTGGATCCCAAGCTGGCTTGGGCGCTGGCCAATCGCCATCACTTCCCCGTTAACCTGAACCGTGCACCCAAGGAGTGGCTGCTGCGCGTGCCGGGCCTTGGTGTGCGCAGCGTACAGCGCTTGCTGGCGGCCCGGCGGGTGCGCAGCCTGCGCAGGGCGGATTTGGAGCAGTTGCACGTAGCAAGCGCCAAGGTGCTGGCCTTTGTAGAGCTGGCCGATTACCACCCGCCACGTGGTGCGTTAGAGAGCCAATTGCTGCGCGACCAGCTCATCAGCCGCATGGCACCCACCGCGTCGCAGCGCACGCACAGCGGCATCCAGATCGCGCCTGCTGCGCAACTGGCGTTGTTTTAGCGGCTGTGGTGATGCGCCCCGCAGTTGAAACCCTGGTGATCGCGCTTGATGCGCCCGACGACTTTGCCGGGTTCAGGCAAGCCGCACGGGTACTGCTTGCCATGGGCGCTGAGCCGGACGCCATCCACTGGCGCTATGCCGCCCCGTTGGCGGCTGCCGAGGCGCCTATGCTCGAGACAGATTTGTTTGCCAGCAATGCGGCTGACAGCGCAGCGGGCCAGGCGCTGAGCCCTGACGCGCTAGACCAGCTACCAGTGCCGCCCAGCGCGCCCGTGCACATCAAAAAGCCGCAATTGGCGAGCTTGCGCGCAGCTTGCTGCCACCGTAACCCCGCCCGTTTTGCGCTGTGCTACCGCTGGCTGTGGCGCGTGCAACAGGCGCCGCACTTAGCCGCTGATGTGCTGGATGCGGACTGGCGCGACATTGAGCGCCTGGCCAAGGCGGTGGGGCGCGAGATCCACAAGATGCATGCTTTTGTGCGCTTTAGGCCTGCGCATCAAGAAGGTGCTGAGCCGCTGCACATTGCCTGGTTTGAGCCAGACCATTACATCGTGCGCGCTGGTGCGGGCTTTTTTATGCGGCGCTTTCCCAATATGCGCTGGGCAATTTTGACGCCCGACTGTAGTGCACTATGGGATCTGCACCAGTTGCAGTTTGCCCCCGGCGCCAGCAAGGCGGACGCGCCAGGCCCTGATGCGGGTGAAGCGTTGTGGCTGGCCTATTACCAATCCACCTTCAACCCCGCGCGGCTGAAAGAGCAAGCGATGTTGCGCGAGATGCCCCGCCGCTACTGGAAGAACCTGCCCGAGGCCCAGCTCATCAGCAGCATGGTAGCCAGCGCCACACATCGTACGGGCCACATGCTTGCGGTGCATGCGCGCAAGGAAAACTCCTGAATTGATAGCTGGTAACGCCTGATGGCTGGGCGCTTAGGGGTTTTTTGATTTGTTATCGCTTGTTCTGTTTCTGCGGCAATCAGCAGATGCCACCGCCTACAATAGTGCGGCCGAAACTATATATAGATTGCTGATATGGCAATAACAAGGAGATACGGATGAGTACCGAGAAGAGCCATTGGCTGCTGGATGACATGCGCAATGGCGATGTGTTTTTTGCGTCGCCCACACACCAGTTCCGCTCGCGCGGGTTGGCTGGCGCCGTGCGTGCACGCGAGGTGGCCACAGCGGCCGCCATTAACAGTGTGTTTGAGCGTGCCCGAGCAAATGGCAACACGGCACCTGTGATGTTTGGTGTTGTGCCATTTGACAGCAGCCGCAAAGCCAGCTTTACCGTACCTGCCCAAGTACAAGAAGCTGATGTACCCGGGCGCGGCACCGCGGCCGCTACCAGCGGTACGCGCCCCGCTGTAGTCAACCGCAAACCTGTGCCTGCCCCTGAGGTATATGGCGATATGGTGCGCAAGGCGCTTGGCCTGTATGACGCGGGCGGTGTCAGCAAAATCGTGCTGTCGCGTGCTATGGATGTGGAGCTAGATGCACCCATCGCGTATGACGCTGTGCTGGGCGACTTGCTGCGCCGCAATGCCCATGGCTACACCTTCGCGGTCCCCGCTTGGGACGAGGCTGCCGAGGGCGAGCCTGAAGCGGTGATGCTAGGCGCAAGCCCTGAGCTACTGGTGCGCCGCGAAGGCGACAAGGTGTTCATCAACCCGTTGGCAGGCTCCATCCCCCGCCATAGTGACCCAATACAAGACCAGGCACGCCGTGAAGGCTTGGCGATCTCTGAAAAAGACCTGCGTGAGCACAGCTATGTGGTCAATGACATCGTGCGCATTCTGCGCGAGCATTGCGCAGCGCTGGAGGTGCCTGATGGCCCATCGGTGATTGGAACGGATGCACTGTGGCACCTGTCCACCTTCATTACCGGTACCTTGAAGAACCCGGAGATGACGGCGCTGGAGCTATCTTGTGCATTGCACCCCACGCCTGCGATTTGTGGCTTCCCCACCGCTGTGGCGTTTGAGCATATCCACGAGTTGGAGCCCTTTGACCGCGAGTATTTTGCAGGTTTGGTGGGCTGGCAGCGCGAGAGCGGGGACGGCGAATGGGCGCTGACTTTGCGCTGCGCCAAGTACGACGGCGATCGCAGCCTGCGTTTGTACGCGGGTGCAGGTACGGTGGCTGGCTCTGACCCAGACAGCGAGATCCGCGAGACCGCGACCAAGATGGAAACCTTTATGCGCGCGATTGCCTGATAAAGCGGGCTGAACAGCTAAGAGCGGCTAGCACCACCGATCCACGAAGCGTGCACAGATTCCCTGCCTGCATCAGCAGGGGCTTCGTGGATATATTCAAGGCGGATACGCAGCTTTCCAAAGCCTGCAAACCCTTAGCATGTTCTCTCGATAACCCGGCACTGTTTGCCCAGCCTTTCGCGGCTTTCAGTGCCTCGTTTGTTAATCCGCCACTGGCGATGCTTCGCTGCATCAGGTGCTCATGACAACGCTTGTGGCATTAGTTTTTTGCCAGCGTGCGGCACTCCGGTCTTTTACGAACACCTCTTGGCATGCTCATAACAGCAGGGGTCGCACTCTGGTAGTTCTCGAACATCCTGAAGTTATGCCACTACCGGTACCCAGAGAAGGGGCTTCCCTTGGAATGCCGGTTTACCGCACGAACAAGACACTGTAAAGGCGGCTTGATCGCGCACTTCGAGTTTGCGAGCATCGCTTTTCTCTTGGACGATGGCATGAAGGGTAGGACAAGGGGGCAACTGTTGCCACAGTTCTTTGCTAACGGGTTTCTAGCCATGAGGGCACGAGGCATAACTGCTCTGTGCAGGCCTCCGGGGGAGCGATGCTAGCCACTCCAAGAATAATCAATCCATTACCAATCAACAGTTACTGGTGCTTTCCAACTCAGGTTTGCACCGCGCCAAGAATTTGTCCCCCCACGATACCAAATGACGTCCTTGTAGCCAGCGTCTAACGCATGAAGGGATGCATTGTATGAAAGCCAGCATTCAGAACTAATGCATAGAAAAACAACTGGCTTGGATTTATCTCCATTGGTGAGCTTATCCATTGCCATTGCGAATCTTTCTTTCTCCGCGTTGTAAAAATCTCCACTTCCCGCTCCATTCATCCATACCGCACCAGGAATAGACTTTCGGGTTTTTGAATCCAGGACATCAATAATAACGATATCTTTATTTTCCATGAGGAGTTGTTTCAAAGCCGTTGTGGAAATGACTCTTGCCCCAGGAATGCTCTTTGGTGTTGGCGCATGATATGGTTTCTTTTTCACACTGGAAGTTGGGTTTACCCCCCAATCAGTATCTTCCATTGAATAAAAAATTTCTTCTGCGGAGGTGGCTGGGAAGGCCACCTGCGAATGAACGGTGGTAGTGTGCACCCCTATAGCCAAAAATAATGCAGTAGAGGTAAGTGAGGAATTTAATCGTTTCATAGTGCCTCCATCAAAATTTAGGTGAGACTTAAATTTGACCAGAACTACTGTTATGGATACAAATCGAATTGAACGGAGTGAGTCGATTGCTGCGGGCCTTCAGTGGTTTCATACTTTACGCGGTATTTGATAATTGCCTTCTGCTTTTCTGTTACCTGGCCTGCGGTCGCATATACAACACCACCCATTACTTTTTCTGTGCAATTTTGTCTTGATGCAGTAACTAACTCGTCTCGTACATTGAGCTGTAAAGCAGGGTTGTTCCCCTCAAGTACCTCGACGCCCAGTATTTGTTTTAATTTTGATTGGCAGTTCTTTACCCAGTACACGGCTCCGACATCTGCACTCTCACCCGATTTGAGTGATATGGCATTGTTTTGAGAATGAGCACTGCCTGCTAAAAAAATTGAAAAAAATGCGATTTTTAAAATTTTATTATTCATGATTTTAATCCTGGGTATTTTTTAAAAAAATAGCTTGATAAATTTTATATGAAGTTGTTTGTAAGGTAAATATATTTAAATTGCAATTGCGATTTCTTGGTTAAAGCAGGTGGATGTTTTGGCCAGATGCCGGAATAGAACGGAGTGCAATTATTTCTATTGCATAGGTTTGCGCACTAGTCCGCATCCCTAAAATTTGGGATAAGCTGAGTACTTCTACGCGACTCTTTATTCTGATTTTTTAGTAAAAATCTATTCATCATGAATTCTGGTGATAAAAATGAATCTGGAGCTATGGTCAATGACCTTTATGCCGCTGCATTGGGGGATGTATCTTGGTCAGATGCCATGGAGGGGTTGCTCACGCACTCAGGGGCACGACTAGCAACCTGGTTGTGGCATGACCTAGAGACAGGCGCAACGGGTATTCGCGGTTTGGCTGCTGATGATTCTTCATGGATGCATCACATGCTGAGCAGCTACACGCAAGAGTTTGTTCGTTATGACCCTGCGCAGGAACGATCAAAAAACTGGAGCGAAGGCTACTGGTTGGATGACTTGCAGGAGTTCTCTCCCGAGATGCGTGATCACGGTGTGTTCTATCAGGAATACCTGCGGCCCAACGGTGTAGGAAGCTGGTCAGGAGTAGTGATTTCACGCACTCCAAAGCAGGTGGAGTTTCTGGCCTACCACGGTCAGCCTAAAGTAGCTGGGGTTGCCCGGCAGCTATGGCGTCGGCGTGAGGTGGACGAACTGCGTTCGCATATGGGGAGAGCACTCCAGTTGCAACAACGTCTGGCGCTGCCACAGGAACGATCCGCTTTGGCTGAATCAGCACTCGATGGCTTGGCTGTAGCAGTGTTCGTACTGGATGAAGCGGGCCGACTGCTCTTGGCGAATGCGGCCGCCCACCAATTGATGGCCAACGAGCCTGCCATACGCTTTCGTTCAGGGCGATTTACACCTGATGGCTGTGAAGAGCCTGCACTATGGAAAGCCGCATGCACACGGGGTTCGCTGTCATTGCGGCTCCGCTCAGGCGCTCTTTTGGAGTTGGCGTTGACACCCATACCTCCGTCAGCTCAACTTGCACGGCAGTGGCAAAAGCCACTCCTGCTGATGACTGGGTTGGCGACTCCAGTGGGCATGGAGAGGGTCAGCCATTTGCGGGCATTTTATGGCCTCACTCATGCAGAAGCCATGCTGTGCGTCATGCTCGCTTTCGAAGGATTAAGCCCCCAAGAGTGTGCAGACGCCAGATGCGTGTCTATCCACACCATCCGCTCTCAAATCAAGATTGTCGAGTCAAAGATGGGGGTCAATACCTTGGCTCAGTTGGTGCGCCTGGTGTTAATCCTTCGTTAAATCAATGGACAAGCATAAAACGACCACCTGAAGCGGCGAGGGTGCGTTGCCGGCCGCCCGCGAATCTAGGCGCGTCAATCTGCATCAGTCTGCGTGAGGACGAGTGGTGCGCAGCCGAACACCTTCCTTTCGGGCTGAGGAGATGCAGGGCTGCCAGCGTTGTTAAGTGGTTTGGCAAGAAATGGGCATTGCATTGGTCATGCGCTTGCAGCCTTGCATCCAGGCCACTATTGTTGCAACCCCATCCCCGCGTAAATCTCAACAGGCCTTAAACGATCAGTTCTCGCTGATGCCCAGACGCTTGATCAGTGGCAACCAACGCTGGCGCTCTTCGCTCATGTACTGGGCAAAGCCTTCAGGCGTGGTTGGTGCAGCTTCCATGTTCATGGTCTTCAGGCGCTGGGTTACCTCAGGCGAGCGCAAAGCGCCTACCAGCGCAGCGTTGAGCTTGGTGCGGATCTCTGGCGCCAGGCCTGCGGGCGCTACAAAGCCAATCCAGCCCGAGCCTTCCACGCCGGGGTAGCCCAGCTCAGCCACAGTGGGTACATTAGGCAAAAAATCCAGCCGCTTGGCGGCAACTGCGGCAATGGGGCGCAGGCGGCCATCGGTAATCATGGGCACCACGGCGACTGGGGGGAGGGCGGCAAATTGCGTATCGCCGCTGACGAGGGAGGTCACCGCGTCGGGCGACGATTTGTAGGGTACATGTACGGCTTTACCGCCTACGCGGTCCAGCAACAGCTCTACAGCCAGGTGCGATACCGTGCCCGCACCTGTGCTGGGGAAGTTCAGCTTGGCATCTGGCTTTTTAGAAGCATCAACCAAGTCAGCCAGGGTTTTGATGGGCGAGCTAGCGGGCACCACCAGCACGTTGTACTGGTGCACGCCTAGTGTCAGCGGCGTCAGGTCTTTCTCTGGGTTGTAGGGCAGGTTTTTGTACAGCGCTACGTTGTTGACCATAGGGCCGGTGATGGAGACACCAAAGGTGTAGCCGTCCGGCTTGGATTTGGCGATCACATCTGTGCCCAAGTTGCCGCTGGCACCTGGCTTGTTCTGCACAACAATGGATTGCTTGAGCGTCTTGCCAGCCTCTTCAGCCACGATGCGCGACATGATGTCTGGGCTGGAGCCAGCGCCAAATGGCACGACCAAGTTGATCGGTTTGCTAGGCCAGGCGGTATCTGCCACGGCTGTGCAGGCCATGCCCAGTGACAGTGCTGCGCTAACGCTTGCTTTTACTAGTTTTTTCACGTGCTTAATCCCCTTAATAATTGATATATGCAAAGCGACTTGAGTGTAGCAGCGGGTGTTTGGCTCAAATACCAGTCGTTGGGCGTAAATACAGCAATGCCAGTCGCGAAAGGCGCATAGATGCTCGCTGATGTAGATGTTGTGCACCTGGGGTTCGACCAGGTCGCTGACCTCGGTGTGTAACAGCGGCAGCGCGAGTAGATGAACATGCCATAGAGGGTGTCTAGCGCCACGGCCTTACGGTCACCTCTGGCCGCTCTCTAGCGGTACCAGTACATGTTGGTATGCGTCAGGTTCGCTTGCTGATTGGTCGTGAATACGATGCTCGCCACGGTTTTGAGGTGGGGCTGTGCACGCATGCCATCTGTTTGTCGCGGTGGAGCACCCAGTGTCTTTTTGCGCCACAGCGAGTTGCAGGGCTTGGTCAGCCAGGGCGGCAGTAAATACCGCTAGCAGAGCCCCGTGCTATGCATGATCCGGCACCTGCTCAGATGCAGTAAAGCAGGGCCACTCGCATGCGGGGGCAATCCCACACCTCCACACAGCACGCTGTTTTAGACAGGTGGTTGCGGGGAGATGAGCCGCCAAAATGCCGAAAACGCCAGCAAGATCCATATGAGCAGAGTTATCGACAACGCAGGTTGAACTGCCGGTGATCTTGTCGGGTCAGAGCGGCTATCACAACCCTTGATGTATCGCTGCTTTTCCTTGTCTCACAAGCAGCCTGCGGTTTGCTGGGTGGGTTGGGCTGGGTTGTGTAGCCCGGTTTTAGCAGGGCAAATACGGCTCTTGCGGGGCTTTACGCCGCTTCACCTTCCGGGGGGCTAGATGAGGGATTGCAGGCCTATATGCTTGCGGTTGCTGGAGGTGCGTAACGCTCTCTGTTGCTATACAAACAATAGCTGCTGGCGCTTACTGGGTGTGCGCTATGAGATATATCGCATTCATAGTTTTTGTATTTAAATGCAGGGTTTGCTGTAGGACTACAAGCTGTATCCCGCTACCAGGGCTGGACGACACAAGCTCCTTCCGTATCATCAAAGCTACTTTCTCTGCCTGACGCAGTTGTGCACCAAGGGGTGCTGTGTCAGCTGTCTTGCAGGTGTTGCACTTTTCTTGGGGCACTCACTCCCCGTTACCCACCGCAACGCTGCCTGCACCAAACGGGGTGCGCTGGCCGGTTTTCCATCGCCAGCCGATCCTGCCTTGATACAGGAGGGCGCTTATGCCACTACACCATTTATCCAACTTACCGCCGCTGCTGGGCTTGTGTCTGCTAGCGGGCGTGGCTGCGTTGGCGGGGCACTTGGTGCACCGTTTTACAGGCTTCCCGCGCATGCTGGGCTATACGGCTGTGGGCTTGCTGGCGGGCTGGGCCAGCGTGGGCGATGTGGCTTGGCCACTGGCAGGTGGCCCACTGTTGCTGCTGCAACTGGCGGTTGGCACCAGCATGTTGATGGCTGGTGCCCAGTTGCCGCTGCGCTGGCTGGCGCGCCAGCCGTGGTTGCTGCTGCAAAGCGTGGCGGAATCCAGCTTGGCCTTGGTCGCCACCACGGCTGCCTTGCTGGCTTTGGGGCAAGGCTGGGCTGTGGCACTGGCCGTGGGTGCAGTGGCCATGGCAGCGTCGCCCGCCGTGCTGCTGCGCATTACCGCAGATTTACGCGCCAGCGGTGCGGTGACGGATCGCAGCTTGCTGCTTGCCACCTTGGCCAGCCTGTATGCCATGCTGGTGGTGCTGGCGTTGAGTGCAGCCGTACTGCCCAGCACAGCAGATGGGGTTGGTAATGCGGCTGACAGCACCATCGCCAGCCTGCAGCTATCCGCAGCAGGCATGGGCCAATTGCTGCTGCATGCAGGTATGACGGCACTGCTGGCAGTGGTGCTTGCGGCGGCTTTATGGCCGGTGTTGCGCTGGCAATCCTCGCGCAGCGATACCACGGCGCTCTATTTGTTAGCTGTCTTGGTGGCGGTGTGTTTGCTGGCCGCGCAGTGGGGTGGATCAGCCCTGCTGGCCATGCTGCTGGCGGGCGCGTTGCTGCGCAACTTAAGCCCTATGCCGCTGATCTGGCCGCCTGCATTTTTGTCGGCCAATGCCATGCTCAATGTGCTGATGTTTGTGCTGGTGGCCAGCATGGCCGCACAAGTGGCCAATTTGGGCACGCTGGCCGTGGTGGTAGCCGCTGTCGTCGTTGCGCGCATGGCGGCCAAGATGGGGGGAGTGCTGCTGCTGGGGCTGGGTACGGGTATTGGCTGGCGGCGCCAGTGGCCAGTGGCTTGTGCGCAAACGCCGTTGTCGGGCCTGGCATTGCTACTGGTTTCTGGCCTTGCCTTGCAGTGGCAGGGTGCGCTGCCGCTGGTGGCGGCCACCGTGGCGGCTATTGCCTTGCCCATGGTGGTGGTGAGTGAGGTGCTGGGCGTGCTGCTGGCATCGACCGCGCTGTGGTACAGCGGCGAGGCGCACCGTGGCATTGGCCCCGGCGCCCGCAATAACTCGGAGAAACGCCATGACGCTTGAAGCCTTCCACCAATCCGACGCGCTGACTTTGGGAGTAGAGCTGGAGCTGCAGCTCGTCAATACCCACCACTACGATATGACACCGTACGCACCCGACATGCTGGCCCTGCTGAAAAACGCCCAGGTGCCCGGCTCCATCGTGCCGGAGGTGACGACCAGCATGATCGAAATATCCACCGGCATCTGCCAAGACGCGCAAGACGCCTATCAGCAGCTGGCTGTCACGCGTGATGTCTTGGTCAAAGCGGCCGATAAGCTCAATATCGCACTGGCAGGCGGCGGCACGCATCCCTTCCAGCAATGGCACCAGCAGCGCATTTATGACAAACCGCGATTTAAAGAGCTGACGGCGCTCTACGGTTACCTGACCAAGCAGTTCACCATATTTGGCCAGCATGTGCATGTGGGCTGCCCCAGCGCGGATGCTGCGCTGCTCATGCTGCACCGGCTGTCGCGCTACATACCGCACTTTATTGCGCTGTCTGCATCCAGCCCCTTTGTGCAGGGGCAAGATACGGCGTTTGATTCAGCACGGCTCAATTCGGTGTTCGCCTTTCCCCTATCTGGCCGTGCGCCGTTCGCCCTGCACTGGGAGGATTTTGAGCGTTACTTTGACAAAATGACGGCCACCGGCGTCATCCACAGCATGAAGGACTTTTACTGGGATATTCGCCCCAAACCCGAGTTTGGCACCGTAGAGGTGCGGGTGTTCGACACCCCGCTAAGCATAGAGCGTGCTGCCGCACTGGCGGCCTATGTGCAGGCGCTGGGGGCCTGGTTTCTGGCCGATGACCCGTTTGAGCCCAGCGAGGACGACTACCTCGTCTACACCTACAACCGCTTTCAGGCCTGCCGTTTTGGGCTGGACGGCACCTACGTAGATCCCGCCACCAGCGAGCAATTTGGCCTGCGTGAGCATATTTTGCTAACCATGCAGAAACTGCAAAGCCATGTGCCAGAAGGCAGTAAAGCCGCGCTGCAAGAGCTGCGCAAAACTGTGAACGAAGGCATGAACGATGCCCGCCGCCTGCGCGACGCCTACGCCGCCGCACAACAACTGCCCGAGGTGGTGAGGCAATCTACATTGCGCTTTCGTGGGAATTGATAGTGTGAATGGCTGCTAGCGCCCGGTTTGTGGGCGTTGGCAGCTATTAAAAATTAGTGAAATGCACCAACGCCACGGTTTAGCGTAGCTGCCGAATCGCCCAGTTGCCCCATACACGGATCGTCTGTGCTGTGAGCCCATCGGCGGCATAGCGCAGCTCGATAATGTCGCCAGCATCCAAGTGCAGCTCTGCATCCAGTGGTACCGAGGCGCTGCCCAGCACTGTGCGCATGGTCAGTACCAAGGCCATATTGACATCGAGAACTGGTAGCGGACTACTGGCCAGAGCGGTAGCTGTGGGTGCCCCGCGGTAAATCTGAAAAGCAGGATTGACAGTGGCCCCGAGCGATATCGACATTGCCGCACCAGTTTGGTAGTTGATAACCCCGCTAAGTTTGTACCAGCCCGCGCTGGGTACCGTGAACTGGCCTGTAGCAGCGTTAAAGCTGTTTTGTCCGTAATAGGGAGAGTTGGTAGCCCAGTTTGTGAGCGTGCCCGACTGGGTGAATTTGGCAGGCGTTTCTGCTGTGTCTGGGCATCAATATCTAGTGCGCCACTGGCGACGGTGCTCTGCGCCGTGCTTCTGGGTTTTCCACTCGCCTTCGCCCAAAAACTTGATACCCGTGGAGTCTGCAGGCACGTGCAGGCCATTGCGGCTTGGGCGGTGGTGCACTCGAACATCCAAGTCTTTTTGCCTGCGGCACACCGTGCTGTAGTCCGGAGCCACCCAAGGCAGGCCAGCCATTTTTGAGCAGCGATTGCACCAGACCCGGTGCCTGGCGAAGGGACTGTCCAAAAAAGCATTTCATGGACAAGCAAAACTGGATGGGAGCGTTCGAGAACATCTGGCGGCGCCCGCGCTTACCGCTGGGGCTGGGCCAGCCACTGCATGTCCTTATCCAGCCAGATGGTCAGGTCGCCTCGCGCCTTCAAGGCTGCGTTGTATGCCTTGCAGTTTGTGGTGCGATATTTGCGCCGACCCCAACTCATCTCACTCATCACCCGAGCTTACTCCAGCTGAGACTGGGATATATGCAACAACGCCCACAAAAACTCTTGATGGAACACACCCGGTTCACGCATGTCAAGAGAAAACTCTTGTTGGTCATCGAGCCAGTGACCGTCAGACCAGCCCTAAATCGGTTTTCGGGCTGGATCGTAGGTATCGAACTCGTGAGCGTAGCTGCTCAGCATTTGACTCTTCCATGTGGAATCGTCGGCACCAGCTCCACGAATGCCCATTTTGCCTGTCTCCAGATCATGTCATAGCCAGGTTGTAAGCCGTGCCCCAGCATGCGTACTCAACCTTTGCATGGCTTCTGACCAAGACACATTACCTAAAGCAGCGGCATAAATGCCATTGACCAAGGTTCTCAACTCTCTTTATCACCAAAATTCATGATGAATTTGTTTTCTCATGCTTTTGAGAATATTGAGGCATGTGAGATATGTCAGCGTATCCCAAATTTTGAGGATGCGGACTAGGGTTTAGGTCGATGTAATGAAAGCATGTTAACCCGATAAGAACTACATCTGAGGTGCCGCCTACAAAAGGCGCAGATATTTAATTCATTGGGGAAGTCCAGCTTTATTACCTAGAAGGAGTGCATAATGAGCAAGAAAAAAATTATGGCAACAATGGCTACGGCTGCATTATTGGCGGGATGTGGTGGTGGGGATAATAGTAATGATAACAATACTTCACCGCCTTCTCAACCAGGAGGAAATCCTCCGGCTGAGTTCGGGCAATCGGCTGCCGCCATCACAGGCTTGGTGCATTGCGATGATTACTCCATAGCTGCGAATACTTTGAATGAATCAGATCGAGCAATTTGCCAAGATGGAAGGCGTAAATCACCGACTGGTGATGCAGTTGTTCTTGATATTGCCGCTTTTGATAAAGATGGCAATCCACTGGAAATTACAGGCTTCAGTGAAGATTTAGGTAATTCTGGGGCGAAAATTGATAAGGCATATTTTTTGCAATCTGTAAGAGATTTGCCTTCTTCAGTCAAAGGGCCTTACTCCGTGGTTCTGGCGTTTGATCAAAGTGGGAGTATTAGCAATACGGATCCCAACAATACACGCCTTTCCGCGGGGAGTATTTTTCTCCAAAAAAATAAATCTCCCGATGAAATGGCTATTGGTTTCTTCCAAAATCAAGATACTCAATACTTCAAAGTAAACGGTGGATTTTTCTCAACGAATCCTATTGCTGATGGCCTGGGTGGTGGCCTAGCTGCCTTGAAGGATAGGGTTGGAGGAAGCACGCCTCTATATGATGCAGTTGTACACTCCGCGCAACTTGCCAAAGAAAGAGGCGCCAATGAAAACAAAGCTGTGGTTGTTTTCTCTGATGGGAAAGATACCTCTAGCAGAAATACAATGGAAGCTGCAATTCAATCCTCTGTGAGTCGTTCTGTTCCGGTTTACACTTTCGCATTAGATGGGGCTGATCAGGATTTACCAGCATTACAAACCATTGCGGTTAGAACCAAAGGGGCATTCTTCTATGCCTCTAGTACAAAGCAATTAGTCTCGATGTACGGTAGTTTGGGGAATGTGTTGCGTGGCGGTGGTCGAATCTATCGAACTCACTGGAGTCTTAATATCACCCCGCAAAGTACACCTAATTGCTTTAACGAAAAACCAACCGCGCCAGGATTGTATACGTGCAATGTCCCCGGAAATATTAAAATCACCACCAAAGAAGGCGACATCCGCCTGCGAGTTAATTACAGTTTCGGATTCAGAGTGGTTTAAAGGGTAGGTCTTGGAATGGTTTTAGGGGCTGGTCTCATGTCAATCATTGGCCAGTTCTCAAACAATCTGGCGTGCCAAAAGAAAAATACTTACTTCAGTTTGGAATCAAATGAAATTTCCTGGTTGCTCACAGGTTCTCAATCTTTGGTTTCTATGAGAGTTTTCCTCTCAAGTATCGGCGGCGTTGTTGCATAAATCGACCCGAGGCCTAACTATCCCACCCCGAGACGGATTGATGCCACGACCGCCGTCTGTGGCGTGCTCAGAGCAGTAAATTGATTGAGGATGGAGGCGCGGATATTGAGCTCGGCTAGCGCTTGTACAGCGAGGTCGACTCTTTGCTCACGGGCCGCACCTCACTCGGCAAACAGCCGATACCTTCGCGCCTTCCAGTAAGTACCAGCAGGCCTCAGGCTGCAACCACCTTCACCGCATAACCCTTGCCGGTCGCAATTACGTCGAGCAAGCGGTCGATATTTGGGTGTGCGCCGGGGTGGGCTTTGGCGTCTTCAGTGTGTTCGGCGAAGATTTGCAGGCCTTCCTCAGCGGCTGCCACGTTGATGCTGCCGTGCTTGGTGGCCAGCGCGTTGTAGACAGTGACCGAGCCTGCCTTGCCTGGCGCGTTGGGGATGGTGGCTGCGGTGTTGCCTGTGTCGTCGATCAGTTGCAGCTCGGCGATGTGGGCGATGCTGGGCAGGGTTTTCAGGTTGTCGGCAAAGGCCATGGTCGTGCTCCTTGGGGTTTGTGGTTTATATAAAAATCATAGCTGTTAGCACCCGTCTAGCGGGCACTAGAAGCAGTTTTTGGCATTATGCAGCAAGTGATACTAGCCAAGTGGCGATAGCGGTGCCTGCCACCACCAGCACGGGTGGAGTGCGCAGCCACTGCAGGGCGGCAAATGCGGCTGCGGCAATCAGCGCATCGCTTGCGCGGTAGACGGCGCTGGCCCACACCGGGCTGACAAAAGCTGCGAGCAGCACCCCCACCACAGCGGCGTTGACCCCGGCCAGCGCACGCTGCACGCCGCCATGCTGGCGCAGGCTGTGCCACCAGGGCAGGGCGCCTGCTACTAACAAGAAGGCGGGCAAAAAGATGGCGATTAGCATCAGCAAACCGCCACCCCAGCCCGCCCAAGGCGCGGGCAATGGCAGCAAGGCGCCCAAATAGGCGGCCAAGGTGAACAGCGGGCCGGGCACGGCTTGGGCAGCGGCGTAGCCGGTTAAAAACTGCGCATCGCTCAACCAGCCGGGTGGCACCACGGCCGCTTGCAGCAGCGGCAGCACTACATGGCCGCCGCCAAACACCAGGGCTCCTGCTTGGTAGAAGGCGGCAAAGGCCTGTGTGGCAACACCGGGCACCCACCAGGCCAGCGTGGGCAGCAGCACCAGCAGGGCCGTAAACAGGGCTATCAGCATTAGCCCGGTGCGACGTGATAGCGACGGTAGGGCTGCGTTAGCCGCGCTCGCCGGTGGCGGCATTTGCAGGCACTGCCAGCCAATCAAGGCGCCCATCAGCATCACCAGTAATTGCACCGCACTGCTAGGCCACAGCAGCAGCAGGCTTGCACTGGCCACAGCCACCAATTTGCGCAGCCAGCCCTTGCACAAGCTGCGCCACATGCCCAGCACCGCATGCGCCACCACGGCAACGGCCACCAGTTTGAGGCCATGAACCCAGCCTGCATCAGCCAGTTGTGGCCAGTGGTTTAGCCCCAATACCAGTGCAATGAGGGCCATGGCGCTGGGCAGTGTAAAGCCAGCCCAGGCGGCAAAGCAGCCCGCCCAGCCTGCACGCATCAACCCCAGTGCCATGCCTACCTGGCTGCTGGCAGGCCCGGGCAAAAATTGGCACAGCGCGACCAAATCGGCATACTGCGCGTCGCTGATCCAGCCGCGCCGCTCTACCAAGGCGGTACGAAAGTAGCCCAGGTGCGCCACTGGCCCGCCAAACGATGTCAGCCCCAACTGCAAAAACACCCAAAACACGGACCAGGCAGATGGCGAGCTGTTGGTGGGGGTGGTGGATGAGGGCGGCAAAGGCGAGGCAGGCATGGGGCGAATGAATCTACAAAACCAAGCTGGGGAGCAAACCTGCAGCATAGCGCGTCTGCATGACCGGCCTATGCCAGCTGGGGCAGTTGACTGCGTAAGCCCTCTGGCGGGAGTAGGATCAGCGCTTCCTTCCCCAAGCAAGCGCGCCAACTGCCTTGCAGATTTTTAGCATCACGATTCTCCATGCCTGCCACCAGCTCTGCCCAACCTTCGCCACCTAGCCGCGCCCGTAGCCCGCACCCCGCCACCGTGGTGGTGGCCGCAGGCATTTGTGCGGCGTTGCATGTAGGCAAGCTACCGCCGGCCATACCGGTGCTACAGGCGCAACTGGGGGTCACCTTGGTGCAAGCGGGTTTTTTGCTGTCTACCGTGCAAGTGGCGGGCATGTTGCTAGGCCTGGCCGTGGGCTTGAGTGCCGACCGCGTGGGCCTTCGCCGCAGCATGGTGTGTGGCCTGCTGCTGCTCGCCATGGCCAGCGCACTGGGTGCCAGCGCCACCACCGTTGGCTGGTTGCTGGGCCTGCGCGCTGTAGAAGGCCTGGGGTTTTTGCTGGTGGTTATGCCGGGGCCAAGCTTGATCCGTCGCAGCGTGCCGCCGTACGAGTTGGGCAAGCGCATGGGCTGGTGGGGCAGTTATATGCCACTGGGCAGCGCCTTGGGCCTGCTGCTGGGCCCGTGGGTGCTGCAAGCGCTGGGCTGGCCCCGGTGGTGGTTGATGGCGGCGGCTTTGTCAGTGTTAGCGGCTTTGGCGGTGTGGCGCTGGGTGCCTGCCGATGCGCCTGTTGCAGCAGCACCGTCGGCAGATAGTAGCTGGCGGGCGCGTTTGGCGCTGACCTTGCGCAGCGCGGGTCCGTGGCTGGTGGCAGGTAGTTTTGCCGTGTATTCGGCTCAGTGGATGGGTGTGGTTGGTTTTTTGCCCGCCATGTATGGCGAGGCGGGGCTGAGCGCCCAGGTGGCCGGCACATTGACGGCGCTGGTAGCGGCCGCAAATATGCTGGGAAATGTGGCATCGGGCCAGTTGCTGGCGCGCGGTTTTATGGTGCGGCAGTGCTTGCAGATCGGTTTTATCGGCATGGGCCTGTGTGCGCTGCTGGCCTTTGGGCAATGGGGCAGCGCGGGCTTGCCATTGGCGCTGCGCTTTGCCGCAGTGTTTGGGTTTTCTGCCGTAGGTGGCTTGATACCTGCCACCTTGTTTACCTGTGCCGTACACCTAGCGCCCAGCACACAGACCGTGTCGACCACGGTGGGTTTTATGCAGCAGCTGTCGTGCATTGGGCAGTTTGTGGGCCCGCCTTTGGTGGCGGCGCTGGCCACCGCCGTGGGCGGCTGGCAGTGGACCTGGTCGTTAACCGGCTCGCTGTGCGTCATCGGCTTAGTGCTGGCAGGCTTGGTGCAGCTGCAGTGGCGTAGGCTTCAATCCTGATGTGCTATTGTATTGGTAGCTATTGGCGCCCGATGGTAGGGCGCCAGGATCATTTTTTGCTCTATATTTTTGCGTGAGGAATTAGCTATGCAAACCATGCACAAGCGCCAGTTTCTAGCCACCGCCACATCGGGCGCTGCCTGGGCTGCGCTGGCTTCGTCCAGTTTGCTGACGGCATGCGCCAGCACGGCGCAGGCGGCGGTTGAGCAAATTTACATCGGCGGCCCCATTTTGACGATGAACGACGCCCAGCCACAGGTGCAGGCCGTGGCTGTGGCGGGCGGGCGTATTGTGGCTGTGGGCACGCATGCGCAGGTGATGGCGCTGCGCGGTGCCGCCACGCAGGTCGTCGATTTGCAGGGCCGCACCATGATCCCCGGCTTTGTAGACCCGCACAGCCACCTGGGTGGCGTTGGTTTGCAGGCTATATCGGCCAATTTGTTGCCGCCGCCAGACGGTGGCAATTCGTCCATCGCCGATCTGCAGGCCACCTACCGCCAGTATTTGCAGCAATCGCCCGAACCCAAAGCGCTGGGCATTGCTTTTGGCTTTGGGTATGACGATTCGCAGCTGGCAGAGCGCAGGCACCCCACGCGTGATGATTTGGATGCGGTGTCGACCAACTTGCCCATTGTCGCCATCCACCAGTCTGGCCACTTTGCGGTGCTGAACAGCGCTGCCTTGGCCCGCGCAGGCATTAGCGCCGCCACGCCTAACCCGGAGGGCGGCGTTATCCGCCGCCGCACAGGCAGCGCCGAGCCTGATGGCGTGCTGGAGGAAAACGCCTACTTTCACGCGCTGCCGCGCATCATGCCTCAGCTGACCCAAGAGCAAGCCATTAGCTGGCTGGAAAAAGCCCAGCAGCTCTACCTGCAGTTTGGCTACACCACGGTACAAGATGGGCGTGCAGATCCTGGCGGCGTGGCTACGGCCATTGCTGCAGCAGAGGCAGGCAAGCTGTTGGTTGATGTGGTGTCTTACCCTGACATTTTGCAAATGGGCGAGGGTGCTTTCATGCGTGGGCGCTACTACGGGCGCCAGTACCACGGCCATCTACGCATAGGCGGTGTCAAGCTCACGCTGGATGGATCGCCCCAGGGCAAAACTGCCTGGCTGACGCAGCCCTATTTGCTACCGCCTGACGGCCAATCGCCGGGCTACAAAGGCTATGGCGTGATGGACGATGCGCAGGCTCGTGTGCAAGTGGCCAAGGCCGTGGCTAACCGCTGGCAAATCCTGGTGCACGCCAACGGCGATGCGGCGATTGACCAGTTCATTCAAGCCGTGCGAGCAGCGGGGCCGCAGGTGAAAGCGCAAGACCTGCGGCCGGTGCTGATCCACGGGCAAACCTTGCGAAGGGACCAGGTAGCGCAATTAAAGGAACTGGGGATTTTCCCCTCGCTCTTCCCCATGCACACTTTTTACTGGGGCGATTGGCACCGTGATTCCGTGCTGGGCAACCCCCGTGCGCAAAACATATCGCCCACCGGCTGGGTGCTGCAGGCAGGCATGCGGTTTACATCGCACCACGATGCACCGGTGGCGCTGCCGTCATCCATGCGCGTGCTAGATGCAACGGTCAATCGCATCACTCGCAGCGGACAAGTGCTTGGCCCTGAACATCGCGTATCGCCCTGGGTAGCTTTGCAGGCGCAAACCCTGTGGTCGGCCTACCAGCATTTTGAGGAGGCGAGCAAGGGCTCGATCGACGTTGGGAAACTGGCAGATTTTGCGGTGCTGTCCGGCAACCCGTTGACGGTGGAGCCGCATCAGCTGGCGTCACTGAAGGTGGTAGAAACCATCAAGCAAGGTCGCACCGTATACCGGGCAGGGTCTTGATTGCTGATGGTTATGGCTATTAACAAATGAGCTTTTAGCGCCCGCTTGGCAGGTGATGCAAGCGTTACTACTTGGGTGTTGCAGGTGCTCAGGCGTGCATCTGCCACCCGCGCTTTGCCGGTGGTGCAGACGCCTGAATGCAATCGGTGATAGAGTAATTCGTATATCTATTCATTTGTTTATTCATAATTCATGTCAGTCACCGCAGAAACCACCGTAGAGCAGCTCAGGAAAATGCTGGCTGCAGGGGCCTGCACGAGCAAAGACATTGCTGCTGCGCTGGGAGTCAGCCAGCCAACAGTTTCGCGTTTGCTTAAAATATTAGGTGTTGAGGTTATTCGTTTATCTATTCAAGGATCTATTCAATACGCCTTGCGGGATGAACGTCGTGCGGGCCTGCAGTCCTCTGTATCGCGTATTACTCGGCAAGGGCGGCTACAGCGGCTTGGCCAGTTGGTACCAGTGTTGCCAGAAGGCTTTGCACTGCAGGCCGAATATGGCTCTGACAACTACAGCGAAGGCCTGCCGTGGTGGCTGTATGACATGCGGCCACAGGGCTATCTGGGCCGGGCTTATGCGCGGCAGAACGCCGAGCGCCTGTCGCTGCCGCAGCGGCTGAGTGACTGGTCAGACACGCACGTCATTCAGGCGCTGCAGCAAAGCGGCGGCGACTTGCCCGGTAATCTGCTGATGGGGGAGCAGGCTGAGCAGCGCTTCATCAACGCCCCATTGCCCGAGCCGGTAGCGCTGGCAGACAAGCTGGCTGCGTATGCCCAACTGGCGGGCGCGGCCGAGTCGGGGGAGCTGCCGGGCTCATCTGCGGGCGGTGAGCAGCCCAAGTTCACAGCCTATGTGCAGACGGGTTTGCAGGATGACGCCAACCTTGCAGAGGCAGCCCACGTCATCGTTAAATTCAGCACTGCAGAAGACAACGCCGTGAGCGAACGCTGGCGCGACTTGCTACTGGCCGAGCACATTGCCCTGCGTGTGCTGGCCGAGGGCGGTGTGGCCGCCGCGCGCAGTGCGGTGCTCGACTATGGTGGACAGCGTTTTCTGGAAGTGGAGCGCTTTGACCGCATAGGCGCCATGGGCCGCGTTGCGCTGCTGTCCTTGTCAGCGCTGGATGCTGAATTTGTCGGCAGTGGCGGCCCCTGGCACGAGGTGACGCAGGCGCTGATTGCGCAGGACTGCGTGGTAGGCAAAGCAGCGCCGGATGTGGCTTTGCTCTGGGCCTTTGGCGCGCTGATTGGTAATACGGACAAGCACAACGGCAATCTGTCGTTTACTTCAGACCAAGGTCGCCCTTATCGGCTGGCGCCTGCCTACGATATGACCCCTATGGGTTTTGCACCCAATAGCGGCGGCGCCATGAACAATGCGTTGAACCCGCCGCTGGTTGTGCCCACTATCAGCGGTGCCATCTGGCGCAAGGCACTGGAGTTGGCGCAGCGCTATACGCAGCAGCTGGTAGCTGAAGAGCGATTCAGCCCCCGTTTTGCGGCGTGCATTGAGGCCACACAGGCGCATCTGGCAGCGGCGCAGATGCGGATTGACCGGCTGGCCTGAACTTGGCATGGCAATGGCGTGCAATTTGCGCAGCACGCCATCTTCATCAATCCAGCAAGCCTTACCCAATATCTTCTCGGTATTGCGGCGCGGCCTGCTTGAAGCCATTGGTAATCAGGCCTAGATAGGCCAGACCAATGCTGCCCCAGATCAGGCCCGAGGTCAGCGAGGTAGGCTCTACCTCTAGCCACATGGCGCCCACGCTCATAAAGCCCAGTACGGGCGTAACGACGTAGCGCAACACATCGCCCGTGGTGTGCCAGCGGCCCTGGCGCCACACGTATTCGGCCAGCACCGACAAGTTGACAAAGCTGAAGGCCGTGAGCGCACCAAAGCTGATGAGCGCTACCACGTATTCCAGACTCAAAAAGCCTGCCGTCAGTGCTACCGCGCCCACCAGCAAGATGTTGTACGAAGGCGTGAAGGATTTGGGGCTTATGTGGGCGAAAAAGCGCTTGTGAATGACGCCATCACGCCCCATCACGTACATGAGCCGCGACACACCGGCGTGCGCCGCGATGCCAGAGGCCATGACGGTGACAATCGCAAACGCCAGCACCACAGACTGGAACAGCGAGCCGCCCACCAAGTGCAACATCTCGGGCTGAGTCTCATCCACCGCTTTGAAGTACTGATGCGGGTCGCCCGGGAAGTACAGCTGCAAAAAATAGGTGACGGCAATAAAGATCACGCCAGAGATCAGTGCGGTCAGAAAGATGGCCTTGGGTAGTGTGTTTTCTGTGTCGTGGGTTTCCTCGGCCAGCGAGCTGAGCGAGTCAAAGCCGGTGAACGAGAAACACAGAATCGTGGCACCCGTAATTAACGCACCAATCTCTGCCTGCGAGCTCCAGAACGGCGCAAGGCTCCACAAGCCCTGAGAGCCCTGGTCCGCAATCGTGCCCAGCGCGTTCTGGCCTGCATTCAACTTCTGCCAGACCATGACGGCGAAGATGGCAATCACCAGCAACTGAAAGAACACAATCAGCCCGTTGAAATTGGCCACAAAACGAATGCC
>JAVXMM010000064.1:20300-25504 GCA_036646255.1 Comamonas sp. | reverse complement strand
GTTCTGCGAGAAGCTGGTGTAGGGGAAGGTGTTGAATATGCCGCCCAGCAAGGTGCCCAGGCCGTCGGTGCGCAGGCCTCGTGTCAGGTCGTCTTGGCTGACGGGGCGGTCTGTCATGTCCGACAGCGCGAGGAACATGCCTACCGATTCAATCATCACCACGATCATCACTAGCGACATGGTCAGAATCAGGATTGGATCAAAAACGGGCTTGGCAATCTCGAACGGCATCACAAAATCAAACCACTCGGCGTGCGTCACTTTTTCGTAGGTCATCAAGCCCATGGCAGATGCGATTACCGCGCCAATCACAATGCCTGCCAGTACTGCGATATTGGCGAAAAAACCTTTGGCAAACTTGGTGATCAGCAAGATAGACGCCAGTACGATCCCCGAGATGGCAATGGCGCTCAGGTCAGCATATTTGGGGTTGGGGATAGAGGGCAAAATCGCCAGCCCCTTGGGGATGGGTGGCAGTGATGAACCCGGTGCGCCGGATGCTGCTGCGGCATCTTGTAGCCATTTCAAATGCTCGGGGTTGGGCACGGAAGGCGCCGTAGGGCCGATCGGGTTGCCAAAAATCCAGTTGATACCCACGCGCATAAGGCTGATGCCTATGACCGTGATGATGGTGCCCGTGACGACGGGCGGAAAGAAGCGCAACATGCGGCTGATAAACGGGGATATCACGATTGATATCACCCCGGCGCCGATGACGGAGCCAAAAATCAGCCCCGCCCCATAGGTGCCACCGTTGGTTTGCGCCATCGAGATCATTGGCGCAACGCTGGCAAAAGTCACGCCCATCATTACTGGCAGCTTGATGCCAAACCAGCGCGTGGCGCCCCAAGCCTGGATGAGGGTGACGAGGCCGCAGACAAACAAATCCGCTGAAATCAGCTTGGCGATCTGGTCAGGGTCCAGGTTCAGGGCGCGGCCCACGATCAGCGGTACCGCAACGGCTCCCGCATACATGACTAACACATGCTGTAGCCCGAGGGCCGTCAATCGGCCCAGCGGCAGCTTCTCGTCCACGGGGTGTACGGATGGCTGCATTCGTTCTCTCCTATCGCAGGAATTCGAGATCATTGAACAGATTCGCAGTGTGCAAAATCCATACAAAAAGTGTATACAAATCGTTGTGCGCTGCGACTCCTTGATTACCCTGAAGAAGGAAGAAACTGTGTAACCGTGTCTTGCCGAAAATTGCTATTAAATCTTCTAGCGCTGTGCTGGGTGAGCTTTAGGCGTTGAATTCAAGAAATATTGCGCAGCGAAGACTCGGCTGCAAGCGAGTTCGCAGCAGCAACCGTTTGGTAGCTGGAGGGTAGGGCACGGCGGTGCTTTTCGGCTAACGGCGGGTGTGAGCACTTCGCTCTAGGCAGTCCACAAAATCCATCAACGTGGGGGTGACGTGCTCGCGGCTCCACATCACGGTGATCGGGCCAAAGCGGATGTTCGAGTCGATGGCGATCTTGCGGAACAGACCCTGCGTTGCGATGTAGTCGGCCATCGATTCCGAGCAAACACCTACATAGTCGCCCTTGTGAAGCAGGGCTTGCATCATGGCCAACGAAGCGGTTTCGGCGCGGGGGAGCAACCAGGAGGCGCCTTGTTCAATCAGGAAAGCATCCATCTGGATGCGGGTTAGTGTGCCGCCCGGCGGCATGACCCATTGCTCATGCAATACATCGGCAAAACCCAATTGTCCTGGGTGCTGCCAGAACTTGCTGCCCTGGCCGATGACGATAGCGACGCTGTCCTCAAATAGCACGCGGTGTTCTAGCCCGGGGCGGTGGGCGCGTGCATCCAGCACGCCCACCACGGCGTCCATGGCACGGGTCTCCAAGCCTTTGAGCAGGTTGTCGAAAGGGCCGTCGTGGATGGCGACAGCCACATCCGGGTACTGCAGTTGGAAGGCGCTCACCGCTTCGGGCAGGCCGCCAGCAATGCCGGCCCAGACGCTGCCGACATTGATACGCGGTACGCGGCCAGCAGCCGCCATATGCATTTCGTGGCCGGCGCGGGCAATGTCGCCCAAGACGCCGACTGCCAGTCGCTTGAGCAATTGTCCCGCAGGTGTCAGTTGGATGCGCCGCCCCCGTACTACCAGAGGCGTGCCGACCACGCTTTCCATCTCTGCCAACCAGTGGGACATGGCTGACTGCGTCATGTGCAGCCGCTCGGCCGCCTGCGTGAGCGTGCCGGCCTCGTCCAGCACCAGAAACGATTCCAGGTGCCGCACCTTTAGTCGCCGGGCCCAGGCCAGCCCGCCAGAGCGTTCAATCATGAGTAAACCTTCATGTGTCCATTGTGCCTTTTCATTAGGCACATGTGGCAATCCTCATGACAATCGCATGGGTCATCGTTGTTTTCCCCGCTTTTTAGGAACTGCTTGTGTCTCCACTTCTGCACCCTGTCTCCAAGCTCCTGTCTGGGCTTGCCGTTGCCTCTGTCGCCACTTTGGCTGCTTTGCCCACCCAAGCGCAAACTGCTTACCCCAACCGCCCCATTAAGCTGGTCGTCTCGCAAGCTCCGGGCGGCAGCTCCGACACTATCGCCCGCCTGTGGGCCGAGCATGCGGGCAAGGCCATGGGAGCCACCATCGTGGTGGAGAACAAGCCCGGTGGCGGCGGGATCATCGCGGCGCAGAGCGTGCTCAACGCACCAGCCGATGGTTACACCTTGCTGTACGGTAGCGTGTCGCTGATGGTGCTGAACCAGTTCACCTACAAACCGCTGCCCTACAACCCGGAGAAAGATTTCACCGGCGTAGCCATGCTGAGCACCAACTCATTCGCGTTGGTCACCAACCCAGCCACCGGTATCCAGACGCTCAAGCAGCTGACCGACAAGGCCAAGTCGGCACCTGGTAAATTGAACTTCGCCTCGGCAGGCTTGGGTAATTCGACCCACCTGGCGGTCGAGCTGATGGCAGATGCGCTGGGCATTTCGATGACGCACATTCCTTACAAAGGCGAAGCCGACGGCATCATCGCCACCATGGCTGGCCAGACCGAGGTAATGGCGCCCGTGTATGGCACGGCGCTACCGCACATCAAGGCAAAAAAACTCAATGCCTTGGCCGTACTCTCGCCCCAGCGCATGCCCGAGCTGCCCGAGGTGCCCACGTTGAGCGAGCTGGGTGTGAAGGGCTTCGACACCATGGGTTGGAGCGCCGTGGTGACGCGCGCCGGTACGCCAGCCGATATGGTGGAAAAGCTCAACAAGGCTACCGAAGCCTTTCACAAAAGCCCAGATGTATTGGCCAAGCTAGGCACCTTGGGTGTGATACCGGTCTCCGGCCCCGCTTCGCTGGTGATGGAGACCACCGTGCGGGACGCCAAAGCCTGGGGTCCAACGATAGACAAGCTCAACCTCAGCGCCAAGTAACTGGGCCTGGCCATTACCTCCCTAGCAACTCGCCCCTTGTCGTCAGGGGCTTTCTGGTTTCGAATCTATGAAAAAACAAGCAATGGTCGTTTGCCCGCAGCCTGAAGCTGCTGAATCGGGCATTGAGATCCTGCGCGCTGGCGGCAATGCCGTAGATGCCGCGGTAGCCACTGCGCTGGCGCAGACTGTGGTGGACCCCATCATGTGTGGCATCGCCGGCTTTGGAACGGCGGGCGTCTACATGCCAGGCAAAGGCGTGCACGAGTATTTTGATTTTCACTCACCCGCACCACTGGCCGCTCGCGAGGACATGTGGGAGCATCTGCTGGAGGGCGAAACCAAGGATGGTTTTGGCTTTATTCTGACTGGGCGCGTCAATGACATCGGCCCGCAATCGATCGGCACGCCAGCCACGCTAAAAGGCTTGGAAGCCATGCACCAGGCCCACGGCCGACTGCCTTGGCAACAAGTGGTTGAGCCCGCCATCCGCTGGGCCGAAGACGGTTATTTTGTCCGCCCCGGCATGCACGCTTTCTGGATTGATGAGCCCACGATGGGCCGCGTTGGTAACTTGGAGCGTTTGCAGTTTTGTGAAGAAAGCCGCCAACTGTACTGCCGCCCTGACGGCAGGCCCAAAGCCATCGGTACGCCGTTGCGCAACCCGGGCATGGCCAGCGTGCTGCGTCAAGTGGCCGAAGAGGGCACGCACCCGTTCTACCATGGAGATCTGGCGCAGAAAATGGTGGCGCACCTGCAATCATTGGGCGCGCTGATCACGATGGGAGACCTGGCGCAATACCAGGTAACGCGCAACCAGCCATTGGTGGGCAGCTACCGCGACCGAATCGTCACCACCAACCAGCCGCCGGGCGGCGGTGCCATGTTGATGGAGATGCTCAATATTCTTGAACAGTTCGATCTGCGTGGTATGGAGCACAACAGCCCGGAATACATCCAGCTGGTTTGCGAAGTGATGAAAAAAGCTACATCGGACAAGGACCGCTATATTGGCGACCCCAAGTTCCTTGAGGTGCCGCTGGAGCGCCTGCTGTCAAAAGATATTGCCGCAGAGATTGCCGCGCAAATCCGTGCCGGCCAGCGTTTTGCGGTGGAGCGGGTGAACCCCGGTGCCCCCGTGCCACGCGACACCACGCACTTGAGCGTTATCGATGCGGACGGCAATGCGGTGTCAATGACGCATTCGCTGGCCATGCCTTCGGGCATCATCACGCCGGGCATGGGCTTCCAGTACAACGGCTGCATGGGCGTTTTCGACCCGCGCCCAGGTCGCGCTGGAAGTATTAAACCGGGCAAGAGTCGTTTCACTGCTTCGTGCCCGACCATGACGTTCAAGGATGGAGAACTCGATGTGGTGCTAGGTGCGCCCGGTGGTACGCAGATCGTCATGGGCGTGCTGCATGTGCTGCTCAACGTGATCGATCACCAGATGGAAATGCAGGCCGCCGTTTCGGCTCCACGCTTCTCTTCTACCAGCAACTCCATCGACGTATGCAACCGTATCCCGCGCTACACGACCCGCGCGCTGGAGGAGCAGGGCTACGCCATTGGCCGTAATCCCTACAACTACACCATCGCTTGGGTGCATGGCATCCAGGTACAACCCGACGGCCTGCACGGCGGCGCAGACCCGGGGCGCGACGGCGTGGCTTACAAGTGGATGGCTGACGCGGAACGCTGAACGATCAGTTCAGCAATCATGGCAAGGCTTGCTCGCTGCTGCTTGATCTAGCCCCCAAAGAAAGGGGTTTTAGAGCGGCTAATACAAGCCTTGATACTTTGTTGCCTCGCCT
>JAVXMM010000064.1:0-20200 GCA_036646255.1 Comamonas sp. | reverse complement strand
GCCTCGCCTCGAATGCATGCTTGCAGTTTGCGAGCTTGTGTTTGCCCCTTTTAAACCCAAAAAACCTCCGTATGGAGGTTTTTTGGGTTGAGCCGACAGCGAATAGTTACGCCAGTAAGTCGTGCAGCATGCGCGCAATCACCTTGGTGGCGCGGCGCAGGTCTTGCAGATCCAGGCGCTCGTCGGCGCGTTTGGCGTGGGATTCAAGCACCGTGCGCGGGCCAGCCCCATAGATCACGCCGGGAATACCGCGCTCTACATACAGGCGCACATCGGTGTACAGCGGTGTGCCAACGGCTGGGGGTTTCTCGCCAAACACAGCCTCCGCGTGGGTTTGGATAGCATCCACCAGAGGCTGGTTACCAGCCAGCGGTGTCATGGCCTTGGCCAGTAGCAGGCGCTTGATGTCGATGCGCATGGCATCATCTGCGCCGTAGCCGTGCTGCTGGTTGAACTGATCCACTGCTTGCGCCATCACAGCGCGGATATGCTTTTCCACCTCTACCGGGTTTTCTTCAGGGATCATGCGACGGTCGATCTTCAGCATCACCTTGCCGGGGACTACATTGGTGTTGGTGCCGCCCTCAATACGACCAATGTTGAGGTAGGGGTGCTTGATGCCGGGGACTTTGGATGTGACTTGCAGGTACTTGTCGTTCTCGGCGTACAAAGCGTTCATGATGGCGACCGTGGCTTGCAGCGCATCTACACCGGTGTGCGGCACAGCGGCGTGGGCCATCTTGCCGTGCACAGTAATCTCCATCTGCAGGCAGCCGTTATGCGCCACCACCACTTCATAACTAAAGCCTGCGGCTACCAGTAGATCGGGCTTGGTCAGGCCTTTTTCTAGCAACCAGCCGGGGCCTAGCAAGCCGCCAAATTCTTCGTCATAGGTAAAGTGCAGCTCGACGGCGCCTTGGCTGGGTGGGGCCACGGCCTCTAGCGCGCGCAGTGCGTAGGTAAAGGTCGAGAAATCGCATTTGCTGACGGCAGCGGCGCGCCCGTAGAGCTTGCCATCCACAATCTTGGCGGCATAAGGTTCATGCGCCCAGCCTTCGCCGGGCGGCACGACATCGCCGTGAGCGTTCAGCGCAATCGTGCTGCCGGAACCCGCCGTACCGTTGGCGCCAAACGGGCGGCGTACGATCAGGTTGGTGATCGACTCCATGCCATAGGCTTTGACATCGGCCTCGGGCACTACATGCTTTTCGGCTTCGTAACCCATGGCTGCAAGCAGTTCGGCAGTGCGCTCGGCGTGTGGTGCGTTGTTGCCGGGTGGCGTATCGGTAGGCACCTGCACCAGTTGCTGGAAGAACTGCACTTGCTCATCAAAGTGCTGGTCAATCCATTGATCCAGGGCTTGGTAGGTGGTGGTGTTGCTCATGCGGTTTCTTGCTCCAATTGTTGTAGTACTTTGCCAAAGGCATCTATGGCCAGTTGCATGTCGTCGGCGGTGGTAGATTCCAGCGGATTGTGGCTGATGCCGCTGTTGATGCCGCGCACAAACAGCATGGCCTGCGGCATCACTTCGTGCAGTTTCATCGCGTCGTGGCCAGCGCCGCTGGGCATGCGAAACAGTGGCACGCCCAGTGCATCGACTGCGCTTTCCCAATGCTTTTGCCATGCAGTGGCGCTGGGTGCAGCGGCTGCTTGCATGGTCAGCTCGGCGGTGTAACGAAGGCCGCGGCGCCCGGTAATTGCTGCCAGCTCATCCATCACATCGCGCACCAGGGCATCGCGCTGAGGATCGGTAGGCGCACGCATATCCAGGCTGAATTTGCAACGCCCTGGCACCACGTTGATCGATCCGGTAGGTACTTCCAGCATGCCCACAGTAGCTACCGAATCACCATCCTGGGCGGCGCGCTTTTCGGCAAATAGCATCAGCTCAGCCACGCCGCAGGCGGCGTCGCGGCGGCGGTCCATGGGTGTGGTGCCAGCGTGGCTGGCCATGCCAATGGTCTCGCACACATAGCGCGAGCTGCCGTTGATGCTGGTGACAATACCCAGCGGTATATCCAGCTCGTTCAGCACCGGGCCTTGCTCGATATGAACCTCGATAAAACCCAGATACTGCGCGGCGTCGCGCTTGAGTTTGGGGATGTCGTCAATGCACAAACCGGCGTGTTGCATGGCTTCACGCATGGTGATGTTATTGGCGTCCTTCTGCTCTAGCCAGGCATTGTTAAAGTCGCCAATCAGCGCGCCTGATCCCAGGAAGGTGGCTTTGTAGCGCTGGCCTTCCTCTTCAGCAAAGGCGACGACTTCGATGCCAAACGGCAGGCGCTTGCCTGTACGGTGTAGCTCGCGCACGCAGGCCATGGGCACAAAAATGCCCAGGCGCCCGTCGTACTTGCCGCCATTGCGCACAGTGTCGAAATGGCTGCCTGTCAAAAGGTACTTGCCCTCAGCGCGAGCAGGGCGGTAGCGGCCCACCACGTTGCCGACGGCATCAATCTCGACCTCGTCAAATCCGCAGTCACGCATCCAATGGCTGATGCGCTGGGCACAGGCGCGGTGGGCGTCGGTCAAATAGGTAACGGTGAGCTGGCCCTTCTCGGCAAAGCCTTCGTCGCTGTGCTGGGCCAGTTTTTCCTGCCAGTCCCATACATCATTGCCCAGAGTTGGCACGTAGCCAAACTTGTCATTCAGGCGGATCTCGGCGATGCGGTGGATGTTGCGCAGCGCCTCGGCACGCTCAAAATCCGGGTGGTTGGACAGGCGGCGCTCAAAGGTGGCGATGATCTCTTGTTTGGGTAGACCCAGGCCACGCGGGCCGCGCACCGCCAAGATGAAGGGAAAGTCAAATCGTGCGTTGTAGTCCGCGTTTAGCTGCTGGATGTGTGCGAACTCACCTGGCGTGCATTGCGTAAGACCCGCCTTGTTTTGCTCATTGGTCGATTCGGACGTCAAGGTCTTGGCGACCATGGCTTTGCCTGCAAGCTCTGGGTGGGCGCGAATGAGCTCGAGTTGGGCCTGCTGGGGCGCGGCTGCCAGCACTTGTACCAGCGCATACTTGAGCTGAGCTAGCGATGTGAAAGGGCGTTTGGCCAGCGCGGCTTCTGCGATCCAAGGTGAGTGCTCATACAGGCCATCCAGCATGGCCAGCGCATCGGCATGCGTTGCGCTGTTGAGTTGGTCCAAGGTCAATGCCATGTTGTCTCCTATCAAATGAATAGCTGCTAACGCCCACCAGGCGGGCGCAACAGGCCCTTTTGTTTATAAATCGGGGGCGGGAAAGTGCTGTGCCCAGTGGCGTGCAATATCAATGCGGCGGCATACCCATACCTGCTCACGCTGCTGGATGTAATCCAGAAAACGTTGCAGAGCCGTGATGCGCCCGGGTCTGCCAAGCAGTCGGCAGTGCATGCCAATGCTCATCATCTTGGGGGCGTTGTCACCTCCCGGGTCGCCCTCGGCATACAGCACATCAAAGCTGTCCTTCAGATACTGGAAGAAGGGATCGGCATACGAATAGCCCTGCGGCAGCGCAAAGCGCATGTCGTTGCAGTCCAGGGTGTAGGGCAGGATCAACTGGTGTGCCGTGCTGCCATCGGTTTTGGCCAGCTTCATCCAGAACGGCAGGTCGTCGCCGTAGTAATCGCTGTCGTAAGCAAAGCCGCCAAAATCGGCCACCAGGCGGTGAGTGTTGGGGCTGTCACGCCCGGTGTACCAGCCTAGGCCATGCTCGCTGCGGCTGCCATAAATTTCGTCAAAGATCTCCATAGCCTGCTGCATGTGGGCGCGCTCCACCTCGACTGGCGTGCTTTGGTAGTGAACCCATTTAAGCCCGTGGCAGGCTACCTCATGGCCTAAATCAGCAAAGGCCTGGGCCAGTTCGCGGTGCTTTTGCAGCGCGGTGGCTACGCCAAAAACGGTCAGTGGCAGGCCACGTTTTTCGAACTCACGCAAGATGCGCCACACCCCTGCGCGTGAGCCGTATTCATAGATGCCGTCCATGCTCATATGCCGATCCGGGTAGGCTGCGGGGTTGAACATTTCGGACAAAAACTGCTCGCTGGCCGGGTCGCCATGCAGCACATGGTTCTCGCCACCTTCTTCGTAGTTCAGCACAAACTGAACGGCGATGCGTGCCTGGCCAGGCCATTGCGCATGCGGCGGTTTGGGGCCGTAACCGATCAGATCGCGGGGGTAAGGGGCGGTGGCGTCGTAGGTCATACAGATAGCGTGGACAAAGCCATGGAGAGGTCGTTGCTAGGGATGTCGCGTTCAAATTGCAGGCCAGCCTCTACATGCTCCAGGTGCTCCAGCATCAGCTGTACTGCGCGCTCGGCGTCTTTGGCGGCCAAAGCTTGCACAATGGCTTCGTGCTCTTCATGCGAATGGGCGGCTGCGCTGGCAGACTGGTACATCAGGGTGATCAACGCGCATCGTGATATCAAATCGCCCAGCAGTTGGGCCAACACCTCGTTGCCCATCAGCTCGGCCATGCGCACGTGAAAGTCGCCCAGCAGCTCTGTGCGGCTGCTGACATCGGCGCGGTCTACGGCGGCGGCCTCTTGCTTAACATGCTCGCGCAGCGCCTTGACTTGCTTGGGTGTAATGTTCTGTGCAAAGCTACGCGTCATCTCGGTTTCCAGCATCTTGCGCACTGCAAAAACCTGGCGTGCTTCCTCGACAGACGGAGTGGAAACGAACGCGCCGCGTGCTGGCTCCAAGGTGACCAAATGGTTTTGTGACAGCTGGAACAGCGCTTGGCGCACGAGGGTGCGCGAGACACCAAAGTGGTCGGCCAGCTTTTGCTCGGCCAACTTGGTGCCAGGTAGCAGCTTGTGCTCAACAATGGCTCGGGTCAAGGCCTGTGCAATGGCGGTGGTTGAAGTGGATTCCATGCTTGCGATGATAGATCGAATGACAAAAAGTGTATACACTTTCAGTGCACATCAAAAGACTCACTGCACCAAAATCATCAGGAGATTTCCCTATGGGCCTCAGCACCCACGTCCTTGACACCATGAACGGCTGCCCTGCTGCGGGCATGCAAATTGCGCTGTACGCCACCAATGGCGAGAAGGCGAGCTTGATCAAGCGTGAGACCTTGAACCACGATGGCCGCACCAACACACCGCTGTTTGATAACGCCAGTTTGAAGCCCGGTACCTACCGCCTGTCGTTTGAGGTCGCGGCCTATTTTTCCGCTAAAGGAGTAGAGCTGCCCGAGCCCAACTTCTTGAACGTGGTAAGCCTGGATTTTGGTGTGGCCCATGCCGATCAGCACTACCATGTGCCGCTGCTGGTGAGCCCCTGGAGTTACTCTACCTATCGCGGTTCGTGATTGCCATTCTGCGGTGTGGTGCAGATGTGCTGTTACCGCCGGAATTCGGCTAACACATGTGTGGGACATCGCCGCGTCTCATCCTCGTAGCGTGTAGGCTAAAGTCGCATTTGATATTTTTTTCGAATTTTTCTATCAATGAGGCTCTAGGATTTCTTTCATCCCGCTTTAGGCGGTTGTTGGTTTTGATTGATGGAGTGCACAGTGCATTCAACTAGAAAGGAAAACACCATGCGTCAAATCTCTTTGCGAACTCTCGGTCTGGCTGCTGTTGTGGCTGGCGCTCTCACTATGAGCGCATGTACTGTGACCAAGTCAGACACGGCATCTGCTCCCCGCGCGGATTCCACCACGCTGAACACACGCACCGATGCTGCGCTGGAGCGCTTGTACCAAACGGCTCCTGGCTCCAAGGACCTGGTTCGTAACGCCAAGGGCGTGCTGGTTTTCCCATCGGTGATCGGTGGCAGCTTTGTGGTGGGTGTGGAGCATGGCCGTGGCCTGCTGCGTGTGGGAGGCAAAAACGTGAGCGAGTACAGTACTACGGGCGCTTCGATCGGCTGGCAGGCGGGTGGTCAATCCAAGGCGGTGATCTACGTGTTCAACACGGCTGAAGCACTGCAAAAATTCCGTGACAGCAATGGCTGGTCGGTGGGTGCCGATGCCAATGTGGCAGCGGGCAAGGTCGGCGCTAATGGCAGCATTGACACCACCTCGGGCCAAGCCCCTGTGACCAGCTTTGTGATAAACAATGTGGGCTTGGAAGCCGGTGTGTCGCTGCAAGGCGCAAAGATCACCAAGGTGACTAAATAATCAATACACTGCGACCCTGTTGGGCAGCACGCGCAGTCCATTGCACAAAATCAAACCGGTCACTGGCCGGTTTTTTTATGAGTGCATGCGTTAGATCGTAAACACGCTCTTACCGCTGGCCTTCTGTCAGTGTGTGCAGCTGAAAGCGCCCGCTCTCATCCCACAGCCAGGTATCGGTATAGACGGTTTCGGCCAGCAGCGGCGCGGCGGGGAAGGGGGCCGCCTCATATACCAGGTCTTCAATTTGCTGCACCACCTCGGGCGCATGGCTGGGTTCGCGCAGCCAGTTCAGGCCTTGGATATTGCCTTGCGTGTCCAGATACAGCTCCAGGCTACCTATCGCGTACAGCATCGGTGGCAGCACCCCTTGGTAGATGCGCTTTGTATAGCGGTTATAAACATGGCGCGCGCACTCGCGGCGGTATTCGTCTGCAGTTCGAGCTGTTGAGAAAGTGAGCGGCGACACTGTCTTTGTAGTGGCGGGCGCAGGCAAATCAATGAACTCATCAGGAGCTGCGATGCTAGTCGGCGCCTTGGTGTCAGGCAGGGTGGTGAGCTTGCGCCACAATCGTTGCCAGGCGCTGGTATTGCTGTCAGTCATGGTAGATATATCGGTCAATGGCGCTGTCAGCGCGGCAATCAATAGAGGGCGAAAAGCATGCGCGCATTGCAGCAACTGGTGGCACGCCTGGCGGCAGAATCTGCCTGCCTGGTAGTCGTAGAGTCTACACAGGGATCGGTACCGCGCGAGCGTGGTGCATGGATGGCGGTTTTTGCCAACGGGCAGATCGGCACGGTTGGTGGTGGCCATTTGGAGTGGCTGGCCGCAGAGCGCGCCAGCCAGCTGTTGCAGCAGGGTGAGCACGAGGCGCATGAGCGCTACCCTCTAGGCCCCAAGCTCGGCCAGTGCTGTGGGGGCGTGGTACATCTGCACTTTCGAAGCATCAGCGCAGCTGACAGCGCCGAGTTGCAGCAGCAACTGGCAGAAAGCTTTGCTCCCGTCGCCATTTTTGGCGCAGGCCATGTGGGCGCGGCCCTGGTGCAAGTGCTCAGCACGCTGCCGCTGCATATCACCTGGGTCGATAGCCGCGATACTGTCTTCCCAGCCATCCTTCCAACCAACGTGGTGGCCGAGCATTCAGATCCTGTCGCTGCCGCTGTGGCCAGTTTGGCCCCGGGCAGCAGCGTCTTTATTCTCACCCACAACCACCAGCATGATCTAAACATTAGCCAGGCCTGCTTGCAGCGCTTGCGCAGCACGGGTGATTTGGGTTTTATCGGCCTGATTGGCAGCGCTACCAAGCGTGCCAGCTTCGCCCACCGCTTGGCTGAGCGTGGGTTTGGGGAGCCTGATTTTTCCCGTATCACCTGCCCGATCGGCGTGCCCGGCATCGGCGGCAAAGAGCCCGAGGTGATTGCCATTGCCGCTGCCGCGCAGTTGTTGCAATATTTAAGCCATCAAAAGCAATAGCTGCTAGCGCCCACCCACCGGGCGTTAGACGCTTTAAAGGCTAATGATTTGCTGCACCGCATCAGGGTTTTATCTAGGGCAGAGCTGGTGCCGAGGTGCCCGCCAGAAGCCAAAAACTGCATACACTTTGAGTTTACAAACATCGGTCGCAGCGGTGCTTTCAATGCGGTAGGGCTCTCATCTGCCGCATTGTGGTGCGCGGCCAGTTAGCTGCTCAGAGCGCCCGCAGTGGTGAGCAGGTTTCCGGTAGTGGTGCCGGGCGTGGCGCAATGCATGGGCGCGCCACTGGCACCCCCGATTTGGCAGCCCTACGCTGCCTGGGATGAGAGCGATGGAAGCCTATATCCTCGATTGGGCCAACCTGTTGTTGCGGTGGCTGCATGTCATCACCGCCATTGCATGGGTGGGTTCGTCGTTTTACTTTGTGTTCCTGGACAGCAGCTTGACGCCGCCCGAGGACGAAGATTTAAAAAAACAAGGCGTCAGCGGTGAGCTATGGGCCGTGCACGGCGGAGGCTTCTACCACCCCGTCAAATTTGCAGTATCGCCGCCCAAGCTGCCCGATCATCTGCACTGGTTTTATTGGGAGAGCTACACCACGTGGTTGTCCGGCTTTGCGCTTCTGACTGTCTCCTACCTGTGGAACGCCAACATCTACTTGGTCAACCCCGCCAACCCCAATGGCATGAGCGCCATGGCAGCCGTGTTTGCGGCGCTGGCTTTCCTCGTCGTCTTCTGGGTGCTGTATGACAGCATTTGCCGCGTTTTTGGCCAAAAGAAGAATGGGGACGGCATCGTCGGCGCACTGGTATTGGTGTTGGTGTGTATCGCCGCCTATTTGGCCTGCCACATCTTCCCCGGCCAGGCCGCTTTCTTGCTGATGGGTGCCATGCTCGCTACCTCGATGAGCGCGAACGTTTTTTTCTGGATCATCCCCGGCCAGCGCACCGTCGTGCGCGCACTCAAGAACGGTGATCCGGTTGACCCTATTCACGGCAAGCGCGGCAAGCAACGCAGCGTGCACAACACCTACTTCACCCTGCCGGTGCTGTTTGCCATGCTGTCTAACCACTACGGCTGGCTCTACAACCAAAAGTACAACTGGCTGGTGTTGATCGGCATGATGTTTGCCGGCGCTGCCATCCGCCAGTTCTTTGTGCTGCGCCACGGCTACAAACTCGGCCGCAACAAGCACCCCTGGCCCTATGCTGTCATCGGCGTGGCCGCCATTCTGGGCGTGATAGCTTGGCTCAAACCTGCGCCGCAAGCGGCTATAGCCTCTGCCGCGCCCGTTGCCGCCCAAAATGCCCCTACAGGCGCTGTTCCGTACAGTGACGTGGCCAAAGTCTTTGCCCAGCATTGCGTGGTTTGCCACAGTAGTACAGGCTTGGCGCAAAAGAACGTCAAGTTAGACATTCCACACGAAGTCGCCACGCATACCCAGCAGATCTACCAGCAGGTGGTGGTGCTCAAAAAAATGCCCTTCGGCAATCCTGAGGGTCTCTCCGCCGACGAGCGAGACTTGGTCAAGCGTTGGTTTGAAAGCGGCGGCAGCACCGCACCTTAAAGGGGTAAGCCATAGATAGATAAGGCCTCCAAGAACTGGAGGCCTTTTTTGCATTCTGGCGCCCGATGGCGTTGCTGCATAAATCACGGTCGCAGCTAGAGTAGGCTCTGGTGGGCGGTTGTTGCATAAATCGTTGGCTAGAGTCAGGTAGCCTCGTGTGATGAGTCCGTCCCCGCAGCCCAAACCTCGCTATCGCACCACCAACTGGAAGCAATACAACGCAGCACTCAAAGTGCGGCGCTCACTGACCATCTGACTGGACAAGGGCATGTCTTGGTTTGCCGCTGCCAGCGGCAAACGCGGGCGCAGCACGAAGTTCTCGGTTGCCGCGATTCAGTTCTGCCTGAGCATCAAAAACCTCTTTGGATTGGCCTTGCGCCAGAGCGCAGGCTTTGTTCAGTCACTGCTGGAGTTGTCCGGGCTGCTGTGGCCAGCCTCTGACTTCAGCACGCTATGCCGCCGTCAACGCAGTCTGGGCGTGCAGGTGGCGTACCGCTGTAGCGCTACCGGCTTGCACCTGCTGCTCGACTCCACGGGCATCAAGTTCCTGGGCGAAGGCGAGTGAAAGTGCAAAAAGCACGGACCAGAGCATCGCCGACAATGGCGCAAGCTGCACATCAGCATTGATGCTTAAACGCTGCAGATACGGGCTATCCGCGTTACTTCGAACAATGTCACTGACAAAGCAGTGTTGCCGCACTTGCTGGAGCAAGCTCCTGCGGAGGAGCCGTTGCTGAGAGTGACAGGCGATGGAGCTTATGACGCTCAGCCAGTGCATGCAGCGGTCATGCAACGCAATGCCACATCCATTACTCCCCCAAGAAAGAATGCCAGGGTGTGCAAAGGCACTGCCTTTGTGCACCGCAATGCGGCTATCGCCGCATGCGGGCGCTTCGCTCATAAGCTTTGGAAAAAACGCAGTGGTTAGCACCGGCGCAGCCTGGTAGAGAGCAAGATGAATTGCATCAAACGGCTCGGTGAACGAGTGATGTCACGCACGCTCGAGTGGCAGGTCAACGAACTGCACATTCGAGCCGCCATCTTCAATCGGTTTACTGAACTAGGCTGTACACAGACGGTGGCTGTGCCGTAGTCACGTCTGGGGTTGGGGGAGTTTGGCCTTGAGCTGATTTATGCAACAACGCCCATTGACGGCAGTCCTGCCAGTAATGCAACCATCTTGGAGTTAGCAGCTTCCGCAGCCAAGCCCATTGAGCTACGCCAAATCAAATACCTGAACAACCTCATTGAGCAAAACCACCGGGCGATAAAGCGGATCACCAGGCCCATGCTGGGATTCAAATCCTGGCCTTGCGCATGTATCTTGATTGCCGGTATCGAGACCATACGCATGATCAAAAAAGGACAGTTGTCTCAAGAAGGCACAGCCGCGCCCGCAGCAGAGCAGTTCTACTCGTTGGCCTTCTAAAAGGAGGAGGGGCAAGGCCTCTTGGAGCCTTGCGACTTTACTGCGACAGAGCCCGTTGGCTTATACGCAAACGGATTTGAGTCTTCCGAGCGCAAACGCCGATCGATTCAACCGCCTTGTCATTAACACTTATAACTCTGGTGCTGACTACAGCGTGCATTGGAGCAATGTTGGTGCAGGCAAGCTAAGTTCGGTCGCTGTCTCAAGTGGCAATGGCCAAAGCGCGCCTGCTGGCAGCTCGTTCGGCTCTCCGCTGGTTGTCGAGGCTCGTGATGTTGACGGCGCGCCATTGCCCTGCGTGCCGGTGACCTTCACTGCACCTGCTAGCGGTGCTTCAACCACGCAGGCGACAACGACCGTTTTGACAGACTACATGGGCCGCGCAAGTTTTACTGCAATAGCCAACGGTGTGATCGGTAAATATGGGATTCAGGCGAGCGCACCAGGCATCGCGCAACCAGTCACTTTGAATCTGACCAACAGTGCAACCGTTGCGCCCGTGGCATCCGCCGTGCCTACTCTGGGTGCATGGGCCTTGATAGCGATGAGCATGATGCTGGGCGTTTTAGGGCTTCGGCGTGCTCGCCGCTCCCACTAGAGAGCCTTGAGTTGAGCAGGCTCGTTTTACCCCTGGGTCTGCCCTCTTTTTTCGGCCTCTTGACACTCAGTGATATAGGCTTTGGCCAGTGAGCGCCTTTCTATTGGGCGCGAGCAGCTCTCAAAATAGTAGTCAGAGGTGCAGGTGCTGTTTGCATAACACCCAGACCTTTGTCTGAGGTGCCTAACGCGGGCAGCGTTAGTAGTGGGCTTGATGTCTTGTGTAGATCTTAGGCATAAAAAAGCTGCTAGCGCCCATGCAGTGGGCGCTAGCAGCTATTGATGTGATAGCTATATCAGCTTAGAAGCGGTGGCGCACGCCCACGCCAAAACCGGTTCCGCTGCTGTAGCTCTTGACCTTGTCGTACATCACGATGGCATAGCCGTCGGTGCGCTTGGAGAAGTCGTAGTTGTAGCCGACCGATACGGTGTCGCGCTTGGCAGTGCTGTCGGCCAGTTTGCTGTGGGCGTAAGCGGCCAGGATGCGGCTGTTGGCAGCCAGGGGCACGGTGGCGCCCAAGCTGGCGGTTTTGATCTTGTAGTCGGTGTCTTTGCCGGTGGTCTGGCCGTAGGTAGCGTAGGCCTTGGCAAAGCCTGCATCCCAGCTGGCGCCGAGCATCCAGTTTTTGTGGCTTTCAGACAGCACGCTGGGCACGGGGTTCTTCATGCTCACGTCTTCGTAGAAGGCGGTAACTGCGAAGGGGCCACTAGCGTAACTGGCGTTCAGGCCGACGTTGTTCTTGTTGTGCTGATTGGCTTGCTCGCCAAACTGGTAGTGCAGATTGCCGCTAAAGCCGCCTATCTTGGGGCTGCTGTAGATGATTTGGTTGCTCCAACCTGTATCGGATGGGTTGGATGCGCGCCAGCCGCTTTGGTTGAACAGCGACACATTTTGGTGCAGCACTAAAGGCGAGAAGGTGAACGAATCACCAAACGGGTTCATCGAGATGGTGGGGACGAAATTGGGCGCTACGGTACGGCCCAGCGTCACGGCACCAAAGTTGCCGGACAGCGATACCAAAGCGTCGCGCGACCAGAAGTTGTCGCCATCAAAACGGCCGGGGGTGCCGGTGTCCGCGCGCATAAAGCCGGTGAGTGCGAAGTTGGCTTTGAGGCCACCGCCCAGTTCTTCGGTGCCTTTGAAGCCGAACCATGAAGTGGTCATGCCGCCGCTACCTACGACGTTGTTGCGGCCAGTGTCGCCAGGAGCTTTGAGGGAGCCGACATACATGTCGACCAAGCCAGTAGCAGTGACGGAGGATTGAGCGTGCGCAGCTACTGTGCAGGCGAAAAAGGCCGCAAAGGCGAGCAATTTTTTGTTATGCATGGGGGTAATTGTTAGAAGTGTTTGGAATTGTTCTATTTGAAATTATGAAGTGAACACCAACATTTTGGCTCCAGTGGTTTGGCAAACCGCAGTAAGAAAGTCGGGTCTTCGTGTTACAAACAACGCGCTTGGGATGTTGTGCTTGGGCTATGCACGGATCTTCGATTGCATGAATACAACTTAGCACGTGTCTAGCATGCCTCTGACCATTGATGTAGCTCAATGCGTGGCAGCGCGGGCTGGGGCACATTCACCTACATGCTCGACCTGCTCTCCCTGGATGAATACACGACCACTAATGCGCCTGCGGGTGCGGTCGTACGCCAGCGGCACCAGCCGCTGCACGATGTGCTGCATCTGGAAAGCGGCACCGTGGCTTTTGGTGTGCGCGAAGAAGGCCGATTGCGCTACTTGCTTGGCGTGATGGAAGCACCCTGTTGGCTGGACGCTGCCCCCGCGCTGGCAGGCCAGCCTTGCGCGGTAGATATGGTGGCCCAGACGCCGGTGCGCTTGCGCACGGTGCCGGTGGAGCAATTGCGTACGCAATTGCAAGAATGGCCGCCGCAAGCCCAGGGCTTGGTGCAAAGCATGGCCCAGGGTTACTGCCAGCAAGCTGCGCTAACGGTCAGCCGTGTGGCACAAGACGCGGTGGCGCGCTGCGCGCAGTGGCTGCTACAGCATGCCGAGCCGGATGAAGGTGGGCTGATGGTGCAGTTAGCCCAGTCCAAACGCCAGATTGCAGCCCATTTGGGCATTGCGCCTGAGACCTTGTCGCGGGTGCTTCGCCAGCTGCGCGACCAAGGGTTGCTGGATGGCTTGGGTAAAACCCTGCGCCTGCCGCAGCCGGAATCGCTGCGCCAACTGGCCAAAGCCTGACATTACCGTCTTAGAGCGGCTAACACGCCCCAGAGCATCGCAGGTTTTGGGTTGAGGCTAGGCGTGAAGCCGCAGCCAGCGCCTGCGCTGCGACAAGGTAAAGCAAAGCAACCAAGCCTCAAAGGTTGTGTTAGTCGCTCTTATTGGGCGAGTTACCAAATGCTATTGGTGGTAGCTTGATGTAGGAGAGTGCCTGCAAAGCAAGGTGTTTTCCTTACGGCCTTATCCCGATAGGCGAGGGCGACGAAATTGGCGAATATGGGGGCATCTGTTCAAGGAGCTGCTAAATGCCCCGATCGCCGGTTCGCCAGCGCCCGCCACTGTTAGTTAAGCCGCTGCGCTAGTTGAGGTGCAGCATGGTTTTGTGGTCGTCGCCATCCCCCAGCAGCGCTGATGCGCACACCGAGCCAGGCCGCCATGGTGCCGGGCCCTGGGTGTGGCAGCTGTGGATTGTGGTGCCCTTGCTGGTACTGGCGACGGCGGCGCTCTCCACCTGGATGGTGATGCGCGCCAACCAGGCCGCCGCCATTGCGCAGATGCAGACCCAGCAGTTGGAAGAGACCGAACTGATTGCCCGCCTGATTGGGAGCAAGCTGGAGCAAAGCCAAAAAGTGCTCGCCACGGTGGCCGAAGCGGCTGCGCCGTGGGCTTTAGATTCAAAACCCACGCTGGAATGGTTGATTGACCAAGGACTGCCAGCTACACGCTACTTTGACAGCCTGGTGTTTGCGCGCGGCTCACGGGTGTTTCGTCTGAACTTTCGCACCGGTGTTGAGGGCAACAGCGAGGTAGAACCAGCCGAGCGCGATCTGCTGCGCCGCATCATGGTGGATGGCAAGCTGCAGGTGTCTGAGCCTATGAAAAATGCGGTAGGTGGCCCAGGCATTGCCTTTGGTATGCCGCTGCGCGACAAAAGTGGCGATGTGCAGGGAGCCATGGCGGGCGTGTTGCGCCTGCAGTCGCAAAGCCTGTTGCCAGCATCGCTGGCGGGGCAGTCGTTCGGCTCCCAGTTGGTGGTGATGACGGCCGGTGGCGTAGTGATCTCACACCCTGATCCGGCTCGTATTTTGGGCCAGGCGGATGACGAGCCTGCGCTGGCTCAAGCCCTGCAGCTGTGGCGCGACCGGCCGGCCGCCGCCTCCAAGACGGGGGCGCTAGCGCAGTGGAGCGCACCAACGTTGATCAGCGTTGCCGATATTCCCTCTGCCCGCTGGCTGGTGGTGCGTGTGGTGGAGCGCGCCCATATGCTGCCACTGGCTACGCAACTGGCTGCAGCGTGGTGGATTTTTGCGGCACCAATTGGCCTGGCGCTGCTGGCGCTGGCCTGGCTGTGGTGGCATACGCGGCAGTTGCGGCAACTGGCGGCAAGGGTGGCGCTACCGCTTGAGGTGGATCCGTCAGCCCCCGATGACGAGTTGGCCCGTATCAGCCAGCACCTGCAATATCTGGATAACCAGCAAATCATTTTGGCGCAGCGCCTGCGCGCCCAGATGCGTTTGAATGAAGGGGTGCTGGAGCATGCACCTTTTGCATTTCTGCTGCTAAAAAATGAGCGAATAGCAGCAGTATCGCAAGCGCTAGCGCATTTTTTGGGCTATGACAGGCAAGACCTGATGGGCCAGCCCGTGCACTTGCTGGCAACGGCCGATGGTGATTTTGACGAGCTGTGGCTGCAGATGGCCCCCAGCTTGCAGCGCCACGGATCGGCTGAATCCACCGTTGCGCTGCGCCACCAATCTGGCGCTACCGTGGCAGCTACCGTGCAACTGGTGCAAGTGTCGCACGGTGGGCCCGGTGTGCTGTGGTGCTTTGTGCGGCCGGGCGGTACCAAGGTCAATGCGCATTCCATCGGCCGGCTAGATAAGCTGACCCAGCTGCCTAACTATGATGCCTTGCTTTTGCACCTGGGCGCCGTGCTGCAAGGTCTGCGCGATGCGCCAGCAGATGCCGCACCGGTCCTTTTTTATGTGAACGTGGACAATATGTCGGCCGTGAACGCACTGGCCGGGCACGCGCAGGGCGATATCGTGCTGCAGCATGTGGCCCACCAAATGCAGCTGTTGCAACCCTTTCATGGTTTTGCGGCACGGGTGGCAGGCGACAAGTTTGCCTTGGTGCTGCGCCAGTGCAGTCGTGAAAAGGCCGATGAGCTGGCCGCCCAGTTGTGCGAGACGCTGCAAAACTGGCAACCCGAGCTGCGGGGTCGCCATTTTATTGTCACCGTCAGTATTGGCCTGCTGCGCCTGGGCCCGCAGTTTGTCGATGCGCAGCAAATCATTCGCACGGCTGACATGGCCTGCTACGACGCCAAGCGCCACGGGGGCAACAGCGCCCGCTGGAGCGCAGTGCCCCGCCCGCTAGAGCAAGCTGCACGTTGATAGCTACAGGGTAAGAACGGGACTGCAGCAAGGCGGGCTGCTGTTATTCTCGGCAGCAGTAACCCCCAACTTTGAGGCATGCGCTGCGTGCCCAGCCTGCATGCGCGACCAAGCTCTGTTCGACAAAATTGATTTGCACCTGATACGGGTGCTGCACACGGTGCTGACCGAGCGCAGCGTATCGCGTGCCGCACTGCGCCTGGGCATGTACCAGCCAGCGGTGTCTGCGGCGCTTAAGCGCTTGCGCACGCTGGCGGGCGATCCGCTGCTGGTGCGATCGGGCAGTGGCATGATGCCCACCGAGGTGGGCCAGCGCATGGTGGAGCCCGCCGCAGCCATCTTGCGTGCGGCCGAGAGCTTGTTCAGCGATGTGCGCAGCTTTGACCCGCGCACCGCAACCCGCACCTTCCGCATTGCGGCCAGCGACTATTTTGATCCGCGCTTTTTGCCCGCCGTAGTGGCGCGTATCAAGGCAGAGGCGCCGATGTGCTCGATTGAGGTCTTCCCGCTGTCGCCCGAGACCGACTACCACGACCAACTGGCCAATGGCGATATTGACGTGGTGGTGGGCAACTGGCTGCAGCCTACCGACGATTTGCACATGACGCCGCTGATGAGTGATGAAGTGGTGTGCCTGGCCAGCACGCGGCACCCGGCGGTGCGACGCGGCTGGGACGTCGCGAGCTGGCTGGAGGCTGAGCATATTGCACCCACGGCCACCCACCCCGGAGCGCGCGGCATTATTGACGCGCATTTGGATGCGATGGGCTTGCAGCGGCGCATTATGGCGCGCTGCGCGCATTTCAGTGCCATCCCGGCCATGTGCGCATCGACCTTGTTGGTGCTGACTACGGGGCGCCAGTTTTGCGAGCGCTTCACTGGCCAGCTGCCGCTCACCATCTTGCCCTGCCCGGTAGATTTGCCGCCGCTGGACTATTACTTGCTGTGGCACGCCCGTACCCAGGTATCGGATGCGGCGAGCTGGCTGCGCGATGTGTTGAAGAAATCTGCACAAACTTTGCGTGATGCAGACTAAATGTGATTTACCAATTGGTGTAAAAACTGATGTAAGTGAGTGCTTCACTGAAGCTTATCTACGCCCTGCGTAACATTCTGAGAGACAATTGCGCCCCATGAATGACCCGACCCCGACTCCAACCGCTGGCGAGCCCGCTTTGCGGCTACAGCTGATCGGTATCACCAAGCGCTACCCGGCTGTGGTGGCCAATAATAAAGTCTCTTTACAAGTGCGCGCTGGCGAAATCCACGCCGTGCTGGGCGAAAACGGCGCGGGCAAGTCCACGCTGATGAAGATCATCTACGGCTCGGTTAAACCGGACGAAGGCCAGATGCTGGTCGATGGTAAGCCTGTACACATCCGTAACCCGCAAGAGGCGCGACACCTGGGTATCAGCATGGTGTTCCAGCACTTCAGTCTGTTTGATACGCTGACTGTGGCCGAGAACGTGTGGCTGGGCCAGGACAAAACCTTATCGCTGGCCGAGGTGACCGAGCGCATCAGCGCGATTGCCGGCCAGTACGGTCTGGATATTGACCCGCTGCGCCCTGTACATACCTTGTCAGTGGGTGAGATGCAGCGTGTGGAGATTATCCGCGGCCTGCTGACCAACCCGCGTGTGCTGATTCTGGATGAGCCCACCTCGGTGCTCACGCCGCAAGCGGTAGAGAAGCTCTTTGTCGTGCTGCGTCAATTGGCAGCGCAGGGCTGCAGCATTCTCTATATCAGCCACAAGCTGCACGAGATACGCGCGCTGTGCACGGCTTGCACCGTGTTACGTGGCGGTGTAGTTACTGGTACCTGTAACCCGACGAATGAGAGTAATGCCTCGCTGTCGCGCATGATGATTGGTGCCGAGCCGGCCAAACTGACTTTGCGGCCGTCTCAAGTCGGCGCTACGGTGCTGCAGGTGAATCAATTGCAACTGCCACGCCAAGACCAGTTTGGCGTGGATATTGCCGACATATCGCTAGATGTACGTGCGGGCGAAGTGGTGGGCATTGCCGGTGTATCAGGCAATGGCCAAAAAGAGTTGTTGTATGCGCTGTCGGGCGAGGATTGCCGTGCGCAGCCCGCCATGGTGCTGATTCATGGCACGCCTGCAGGGCGGCTGAACCCGGGCAAGCGCCGCGCACTGGGCCTGCATTTTGTGCCAGAGGAGCGCTTAGGCCGGGGTGCTGTGCCCAGCATGAGCCTGGCGCACAACCTGATCTTGACGCGCAACGACATGCTGGGCGCAGGCGGTTGGCTGCGCATGGGCAAGCTTGACGAGATGGCGCGCAGCATCATCACGCGTTTTGGCGTGAAGGCCGGTGGCCCGCAGGCGGCGGCGCAGTCGCTGTCGGGCGGTAACTTGCAAAAATTTATTGTGGGCCGCGAGATTGATGCCAAACCCCGGCTGCTGATCGTGTCTCAGCCGACCTGGGGTGTGGATGTGGGCGCGGCAGCGCAGATCCGGGGCGAGATTTTGGCCTTGCGCGATGCGGGCTGCGCCATCTTGGTGCTCAGCGAGGAGTTGGACGAATTGTTTGAAATCAGTGACCGGCTGCATGTGATTGCGCACGGACGGCTTTCGCCATCCGTGGCGCGGGCCGACGCCACCGTGGCGCAAATTGGTGAGTGGATGAGCGGCCTTTGGCCCGGTGCCCGTGCACATGCTGCGGAGGTGCAAGATGCTCAAGCTTGAAGCACGCCCGCAACCATCGCGCTGGTGGACTCTGGGCTCGCCCTTGCTGGCGCTGACGATTACCGTCTTGCTAGGCGTGGCACTGTTTGCTTTGCTGGGTAAAGATCCCGTCAAAGGCTTGCAGGCCTTTTTCTGGGAGCCTATCAAAACGCCGTATGCGCTGGGTGAGCTGACGATCAAAGCTACACCGCTACTCTTGATTGCACTGGGCTTGGCCGTGTGCTTTCGCTCAAACGTGTGGAATATTGGTGCCGAAGGCCAGTTTGTGATGGGCGCAGTCGCTGCGGGCGGTGTGGCCCTGCTGGCTACCAAATCTACTGGCCCGTGGATTGTGCCCCTGGTGTTGCTGGGCGGCGTGTTGGGCGGCATGCTGTGGGCGGCTATTGTGGCGCTGCTGCGTGACAAGTTCAACGCCAATGAAATCTTGGTGAGCCTGATGCTGGTTTATGTGGCCAGCTTGCTTTTGGGTTTCTTGGTCTACGGCCCGTGGAAAGACCCGATGGGCTATAACTTTCCTCAAACCAAGATGTTTGAGCGTGTGACCCAGATACCCAAGCTTGTGCAAGGCATGCGCATGAACATTGGCGTCATCATCGCCTTGTTGGGCGCGGCGTTGTTGTGGGTGTATTTGTTCCGCACCAAGGGTGGGTTTGCACAACAGGTGGGCGGTTTGGCGCCAGCTGCTGCGCGCTATGCAGGCTTTAGCTCGCGCCGCGCGCTATGGACGGCCCTGCTGATATCCGGCGGTTGCGCGGGCTTGGCAGGCGCGCTTGAGGTCGCAGGCCCGGTTGGCCAGCTCACTCCTTATGTGCCTATGGGCTACGGCTTTGCCGCCATCATTGTGGCCTTTGTGGGGCGCTTGCATCCGGTGGGTATGGTGTTTTCGGCCATTTTGATGAGTATGTTTTATATCGGTGGTGAGCTGGCGCAATCGCGCCTGGGCTTGCCCAAGTCGCTCACAGGCGTGTTTCAGGGCATGCTGCTGTTCACCTTGCTGGCTTGCGATACCTTGATTATTTACCGTGTGCGTTTTAGCCGTAACAAGGGAGGCCAGTGATGGAAACCTATGCACTCTTACTGGGCTCCACCCTCACCGCGGGCACTGTGTTGGCGCTAGCGGCGCTGGGCTTGTTGATTAATGAACGCGCTGGGATTGTCAATCTAGGGGCAGAGGGCATGATGCTCTGCGCCGCTATTGCTGGCTTTGCCGCCGTGGTGCACAGCGGCAATACCTGGGTAGGGTTCGCTGCTGGCATGGCCGCTGGCGCGCTGCTGGCCGCCTTGTTTGGCTGGCTGGTTATTTGGCTCAATACCAACCAGTACGCCACCGGGCTGGCACTTAGCTTGTTTGGCGTGGGCTTTTCGGCCTTTGTAGGCATTGGCTATGTGCAAGCCAAAATGCCTACGCTGCCCAAGTACGCCATCCCCGGTTTGTCTGATTTGCCTGTGGTGGGCAAGGCCTTGTTTACGCTGCACCCGTTGGTTTACTTGACCATGCTGCTGGCGGTAGCCATGGTGCTTTTCCTCTACCGCACGCGAGCTGGCTTGGTGTTGCGCTCGGTGGGTGAGTCGCCGCAGTCGGCCCATGCGCTGGGCTACCCGGTGCGCCGCATCCGCTTGATGGCTGTGGTGTTTGGTGGTGCGCTGTGCGGCTTGGCCGGTGCATTTGTATCGGTGGTCTACACCCCGCTGTGGGTGGAAAACATGGTGTCGGGCCGCGGCTGGATTGCGCTGGCGCTGA
>JAVXMM010000063.1:0-25699 GCA_036646255.1 Comamonas sp. | reverse complement strand
CAGCATCAGCTTCATCCACAGCTCGCTGGTCTGGTGCTGGATGATGAACAGCATCTCATCGTGTGCGGGGGATAGTGGGTGCTGGGCCGTCAAAATCTGGTCCAGGTGCAGGTAGTCGCCATAGCTCATGTCGCGGCTAAAGTCGAGCTGGGCACGCTCCTCGTGCACAATGGATTCGGGCTGCTGGGGCTTGTCTTGCATGGGAATGGGATTAGGGAAAGGGTTGGCAACAACGGCGGCAAAACAACAAAATTACAGCGCAAGAATCAGACTGCGCCACGCCGTTGTACTGCCTACAGTAGATCCATCGATTCTACCGAGGTGACCTCATGAAATCGCAAACCACCGCTGCTATCACCACCGCCGACCCCCGTTGGGTCGCCGTGCAGGCGCGCGATACCGCGTTTGACAGCCGCTTTGTCTATGCCGTGCGCAGCACTGGCGTGTTTTGCCGCCCCAGCTGCAGCTCGCGCCAGCCCAAGCCCGAGAACGTTAGTTTTTACGACACGCCCGCAGCCGCCCAAGCTGCCGGTTATCGCGCCTGTAAACGCTGCAAGCCCGATGCACCCGCCGCGCCATCGCACGCGCACATGCTGGCCGAGCTGTGTCAGTGGATTGCCACGGCCGAGGACGAGCCTACGCTGGCCGACTTGGCTGTACGCGCCAATATGAGTCCTTTTCATCTGCAGCGCGTGTTCAAAGCGGCGGTCGGTGTGTCGCCCAAAGCCTATGCCAAGGCGCAGCGCCGCAGCAAGCTACAGCGCGTTTTGGTGGATGAAGCAAACGGTGCCCCACGCGTGATTGACGCCATTTTTGATGCCGGCTTTGCCAGCACCGGCCAGCTATATCGCGACAGCCACGCCGTGCTGGGCATGACGCCTAGCCAGTACCGCCGGGGGGCGGCAGCGCTGCAAATCCGTTTTGGCGTGGGTGAATGTAGCTTGGGGCCGATTCTGGTGGCTGCGACTGAGCAAGGTATTTGCGCCATCTTGCTGGGTGATGATGCAGAGGCCTTGGTGGTAGAGCTGCAACAGCGCTTTCCACAAGCAGATTTGCTGGGTGGTGATGCGGTCTTTGAGTTGTGGATGGCCCTGGTCATCGGTTTTGTAGACGAGCCCACACGGGGGTTGAGCTTGCCGCTGGATGTGCGTGGCACGGCCTTCCAGCAGCAAGTGTGGCAGGCACTGCGGCGCATACCGGTGGGCAGCACGGTCAGTTACTCAGATTTGGCCCACAAGCTGGGCATGCCGCAAGCCAGCCGCGCCGTGGCCAGTGCTTGCGCAGCCAATGCGATTGCAGTCGCCATTCCGTGCCACCGCGTGGTGCGGCGCGATGGTGCGCTGTCTGGTTACCGCTGGGGCGTAGATCGCAAACGCGCCCTGCTGCAACACGAGGCTGCCTTGGTGCCTGGCGAGGCGCGTGTGGCCCATGGCTAAGGTGCAGGCGATACAAACCAGTTTGCCACTGGAGGGTATGGATGGAGTAAGTAAAAATTGCCCTCCAGTACCCAGCTCGCAGGCGCTAAAAGCTATTAATTCAGGATCGATTGCAGAGGGTGGCAAGCTGGCCGCCTATGACTGGCACGCCACGTTGGCGGCAGTTGATCAGCAAGGCTGGACGGTGTTGCCAAGCCTTATGGATGCTCAGCAATGCCAGCATATGGCTGCGCTGTATGACGAATCTAGCCACTTCCGCAGCCGCATTGTGATGCAGCGTCACGCCTTTGGACGGGGCGAGTACCAGTACTTGGCCTACCCGCTGCCGCCGTTGGTGCAAACGCTGCGCAGCGCGCTCTATACACAGCTGCAGCCGTTGGCCGAGCGCTGGCGCGCCATTTTGGCGCCTGAGCAAGTCGCATGGCCGCTCAGCCATGCCGACTTTATCGTGCAATGCCATGCGGCAGGGCAGTTGCGGCCCACCCCTTTGCTGCTGCGCTACGGCGCGGGCGACTACAACTGCCTGCACCAGGATTTGTACGGCGAGCAGGTTTTCCCGCTGCAAGTCATCATCATGCTGAGTCAGCCCGGGCGCGATTTTGAGGGCGGCGAGCTGGTGCTAACCGAGCAACGCCCGCGCATGCAGTCACGCGCACAAGTGTTAACGCTGCACCAGGGCGATGCCGCCATCATCGCCGTGCGTGAACGGCCCGTGGCTGGCAGCCGTGGCTACTACCGCGTGCAGCACCGCCATGGCGTATCCACCATCACACAGGGCCAGCGGCACACGCTGGGGATTGTGTTGCACGATGCGCAGTAAGGGCCTTGCAATGCCAAACGGAGCGGATTGCGCTCTCAGGTGACACAGCGGCGCATCCTCTATAGTGGTCGCTTCGTTCATTGTTTTCCCTCTCTCGCACCATGTCTTTGGCCTTGAACACGCGCATCAGTTTGCCTGCTGGCTTTCGTCCCAGCGATGTGCTGGCCCTGCATGCCCGCGATGCCCAGCAACTGGCCGAGCGGGTAGAGGACTTCACCGTTACCAAGGGCATTACCTGGCAAGGCCGCCCTGCCTTGCTGCAACTGCAACTGCATCCAGCCGAAGCCAGGGCCAGTCTGCAGGTAGATGGCGGTACTGAGGCGAATGCGGCCCAGCAAGCTGCCTTGAACGCGATGCTGGCCCGCATGCTTGGATTGGCCGATAGCGTGCCGCAGTTTGAGCAGCAGTTTGCAGTCCACCCTGTGCTGGGCAAGCTGCTGCAAGCGCAAGCCGGGCTGCGTGTGCCCGCCAGCAGTACGCCGTTTGAAGCCTTGGTGTGGGCTATTACTGGCCAGCAAATCAGCGTGGCAGCAGCCATTGCTTTGCGCCGCCGTTTGATTGAGGCGTCGAGTGTGCGCCACAGCAGCGGCCTGTTCTGTCACCCAGATGCGCAGGCCTTGGCTGCACTTACGCCTGAGCAATTGCGTGCAGCAGGCTTTTCAGTCAGCAAAATTGCCACTTTGGAGCGGGTGTGCGCAGCGATACAGGATGGCGGCCTGCCACTGGATGCGTGGGCGGCGCAATCCGCGCAAGCTGAGGTGCCTGCGCAGCAGATAGAGACCGCGCTGCTAGCCATCAAAGGCATTGGCCCATGGACGGTGCACTATGCCTTGCTGCGTGGTTTTGGTTGGCTGGATGGCAGCTTGCACGGTGATGTGGCGGTGCGCAATGCGCTGGCTAAATTGCTGGATCTACCCAGCGTATCGCAAAGTGAAGCCGAGCAATGGCTGGCGTCGTTCAAGCCTTGGCGTGCATTGGTCGCAGCGCATTTGTGGGCCAGCTTGTCAGCAAAAGCGTATTAGAGCCTGTTGAGGTTTGGCTACGATCGCGAAGGCCACTGCCGGCCCGTCAGTCCAGATGAGCGACAAGGAGTGCAACGATGAGTGGCGGGCGGCCCGTAGCCCACCCTTCGGGTTGTGCTAGAAAGCGCTCGTCTGCGTCGTTGTCCGCCCTGGCAAGGCGTGAGCCTTGTTACGGCTGGAGCGCCTGGCAGCCAAGTGCTTTCAAACCTGGCGAGAGATCCTCAATCAGATCTCCACAGGCCTTAGTTGCTTAGTTCTGGCAAGGCTGGCTGGCTTTGCAGGCGCGAGGTATCTTGGAGCATGCGCGGTAACTGCTTTTTAGGGCAGCGCTGCAAGCTATTGAGCAATGGGGAATCCGGCTGCGGAATGTGCCAGCGCTGGCGCAAATCGGTCTGCATGCGCAGCAGCAAATGCGCGGTCATCTCGGCGTCGGCAAGCGCCCGGTGGGCTTTATCGGCGGGCGGTAATTGCAAGTGCCGCACAATGCGGCCCAGCGAATGGCTAGGCGCCTCGGGGTAGAGTCGGCGTGACAGCAGTACGGAACAGGTGAACAAAGTTGCGATGGGCTGCATTAACGGGCAACCGGCGCGCTCCAGCTCATCCTGCCAAAACTTGCTGTCAAACGATGCGTTATGTGCCACCAGCGGCGCGCTGCCTACAAAATCAGCTGCCTCGCGCATCACCGCACTGGCGGGTGGGGCGGCCTGCACCATCGCTGTGGTAATGCCGGTCAGCTGGGTGATAAAGCTGGGCATGTACTGGCCCGCATTCATCAGGCTCTGGTAGCGATCCACGATACGGCCGTCTTCGACCATGACAATGCCCACCTCAGCCGCCCGCGCGCCGTGCGCCGGGCTCATGCCGGTGGTTTCAAAGTCGAGGATGGCGATGCGTTCGGGCATGGCTTAGGTCACTGCATTGATGCGGTTGAACTCAGGCTTTTTCCACTCTTCGGATTCGAGCACCTGGCGCAGGTGCTCGACGGCGTTCCACACGTCTTCAAAGCGGGTGTATAGCGGTGTAAAGCCAAAACGCAGAATGTCTTTGTGCGGGCCGTTGCCCCCATCACCCTTGCGGAAGTCGCCAATCACGCCACGTGCAATCAGCGCTTGCATGATGGCATAGGCGCCGCTGCCAACGCCGTCAACGCCTGCACCTTCGTCGCGTGTCAAGCAGACTTGCGAGCCGCGCGCGAAGATGTCACGCGGTGTGGCCAGGCCCAGGCCGTAGCCTGCGCAACGCTGCTCGACCAGTTCAATAAAGACGTCAGTCAGTGCGACGGATTTGCGACGCAACGCGGTCATACCGCCGTATTTTTCTGCCTCGGTAAACACATCCAGGCCGCACTTCAGAGCGCTCAAGGCAATCATTGGCTGTGTGCCGCACATATAGCGGCGTATGCCGGCGGCAGGTTGGTAGTCGCTGGTAAAAGCGAACTGCTCGGCATGGCCAAACCAGCCGGACAGCGGTTGCCAGAACTTGTCGGTGTGGCGGGCGTTGACCCACACAAAAGCAGGCGCGCCGGGGCCACCGTTCATGTACTTGTAGCTGCAGCCCACGGCGTAGTCGGCGTTGGAGCCATTCAAATCCACCGGTACGGCGCCAGCGGCGTGGCACAGGTCCCAAACTGTCAAAATGCCCTGGGCATGCGCGTCGCGCGTGACTTGCGCCATATCGTGCATATGGCCGGTGCGGTAGTTGACGTGGCTAAGCAGCAGCACGGCTACGTCGGGGGTGAGGCACGCTGGCAGCTCTTCTGGCTCGATCAGAACCAGCTCCAGGTTGTGCTGCTTGCACAGCGACTCGGCAATGTACAAATCGGTGGGGAAGTTGCTGCGCTCGCTGATCACCTTGGTGCGTGGTGCGGGGTCGGCAAACTCTTCTTGCGACAAACGAATGGCGGCACTCAGCACTTTGTACAGGTTGACGGAAGTGGTGTCGGTAAACACCACTTCGCCAGTGCGCGCGCCAATCCATGGCGCAAACTGGTCGCCCAGGCGCTGGGGCAGGTCAATCCAGCCCGCATCGTTCCAGCTGCGGATCAGGCCTTGGCCCCATTCGCGCTGCACCACATCGGCCACGTGGGCGGCGGTGGCTTTAGGCAAGGGGCCTAGCGAGTTTCCATCCAAATAGATCACGCCCGCAGGTAGATCAAACCAATCGCGCAGCGGCGCTAACGGTTCTTGCAGATCGACTTCACGGCAGGCTTCCAAGGTGGTCATGTGGGTGTCTCTTTAATTAAAAATGCCTGCTGGCACCCGATGGTAGGGCGTTAGCAGCTATTAAATTTATAGTTTGCAGATCATGCAATTGTACGGGGGCAACGCATTACGCCAAGGCGCGCAACACGGCACGTACGGGCGATGCATCGGCTTCGATGAGCTTCAGTGGTAGCGCAATCAGCTCGTAGTCGCCCTCGGGCACGTCGTCCAGCACCAGGTTCTCCAGCACGCGCATATCGTGCTGGCGAATGGTCTGGTGGCTGGGCAGGGTTTTGCTGTCGGCGGGGTCAATGCTGGCGGTGTCAATGCCAATCAGGCGCACGCCGCGCGCAGCCAGCTGGGCCACGGTGTCGGCTGCATAGCCGGTCAGCGCGGCATCCCAGTGGCGCTGTGGCATGTGCGGGTAGGTGCGTACCAGCACGCGTTGGGGCATGCTCGCATCTACCGCGTGGGCAATGTGCTGCCACTCAATCAGCGGGCCGCAGTTGATGGCATGGATCACCCGGCAAGGCCCTAAATACGGCAATAAATCTACCGCGCCAATGGCGGCTCCATCAGGTGCGTAATGTAAGGGTGCATCAGCGTGGGCACCTGCATGCGGCGTGCTGGTGATGCTTGCCACGTTAACGGGGCAGGCCGGGCCGATGGTTGCAGCCCATTGCTGCTGGTAGGGCGTATCACCGGGGAACACTGGCATGCCTACGTAGATGGGCGGCGAGATGTCCCAGATTTTTGGTGCGATGTTGGAGGTGTGGACCATAGCCTGCAATGTATCAGCGCTGCGCTGGCTTGCCGTGTTTGCGCCACCAGAAGTGGTAGGCAGCGGCCAGTACCAGCAGCATGGGCACGCCTACGATGGCCGTCATGTGGAAAATGTCGGTGAAGTAGGTGGTCACGATGACGGCCAGCATCAGTGCGGCTCCCAGCAGCGTCAGTACCGGAAAGCCCCACATGCGGAATTGCAGGCGCTCGCCCGGGTGCTCGCGCTGCCAGCGCGGACGAAAGAACAAGTGGGTAATAAAAATCATGAACCACGCGAACATGGCGCCAAACATGGCGATTGACATCATCAGCGCGAGTGAGTCATCAGGGTTAATAGCGTTCACCACCATGGCCACCGCCATGCCAAGGCACGATACGGCAATCGCGCCCATGGGCACGCCGCGTGCATTGACCTTGCCCAGCACGGTGGGTGCATAGCCGCCGCGAGACAGGCTGAACATCATGCGTGATGTGACATAGAGCTGCGCATTCATGGCCGATAAACTGGCCACCAGCACCACAAAGTTAAGTGCGCCCGCTGCGCCGGGGATGCCCACGATCTCCATCACTTTGACGAAGGGGCTCTTGTCGGTGCCCGCATGGCTCCACGGCACAATCGCCAGCATCAAGGCGAGCGACAACAGGTAAAACAGCACCAAGCGCAGCACCGTGGTTTTGAAGGCCGAGGTGACGGCACGTTTCGGGTCCTCCGCCTCGCCCGCCGCAATGGCGATGGATTCCAGATTAAGGTAGCTGAAAATCGCCACGATCACGCCTACCCAAGTGCCCCACCATCCATTGGGGAAGAAGCCGCCGCCAGAGGTGTAGTTGGAAAACCCGACGCCTGCGGGGCGCGAGCCAAACACCACATAGGCGCCAATCAAGATAAAAGCCACGATGGCGATAACCTTCACCATGGAGAAAACATATTCCATTTGGCCAAAAGCCTTGACGCTGGTGGCATTGACCACTGCCAGAATCACCGAGAACAGCGCAACCCAAATCCACTGCGCTACATCGGGGAACCAGTAAGTCATGTACTTGCCCACCGCCGTTACCTCCATGCCCACAGCCAGTACTACAGCGGCCCAGTAGGCATAGCGCACGACAAAGCCTGCCATCGGGCTGATGTAGTGCTCGGCATAGGCGCCAAACGATCCGCTGGTGGGGTGGGCAACGGTCATTTCTGCCAAGCAGCCCATTAGCAGCAGGCCAATCAAGGCGCCAATGGCATAGCTGATGAGCACACTGGGCCCCGCAAAGCCAATGGCAAAAGCGCTGCCCATGAACAGGCCGGTACCAATTGCGCCGCCAATGGCGATCATGGTCATTTGGGCAGCGGTGAGTTGCTGCATAAGCCCGCGCTCGCGGCGGGCTATGGATTCAAAGGCGGACACAAAAAATTTCTGCAAAGGCAGCGCGGGTGGCGTTGCTGGGTTGGTAGATGGGGCTACGGATGGCAGCCTGGCCAAAATTGTAGGCGGGCGCTTGCATCTGTGCAGGCTGTCACAGCGAAGGTCGGGCTTGGGTGATGGCTTCCCAGCTCAGGCCAAACTTGTGCAGGTATTTGCGCAGTCGGTCGGCGTCGTTGACTACGCGACGCTCGGCGCGCGAGGCTTGGAACAGCTGGCGGCCTGCGTCTGACAGACTGGTGCAGGCGCGGCAGACCTGGATGACGGACTGTAGCTGAATTTGGTCAAAGCGGTCAATTTGGGTGATGACGCCTTCAGGCAGTAAATCTTCTAGCGCAATATCGGTTGCACCGCTGATGCTCCGCGCATCTTGCGCATCGGGCCGCTGCCAAAGCCATTGAAGGCGGCCAATTTCCGCGTTAACCAGCTCCTCGGTAATGCGCCCGCTGGTCGATAGGGTTGCCAGCCGCGTCACGCTGGCATGCAGATCGCGGAAGTTGCCACTCCACAGCGCTGCTGGGCTTTGCGCAAATTGCAGGTAGCGTTTGCGTGCCTCTGCATTAAAGCGCTCGACCTGGTTGGTTTGGCGCGCATGCAGGCTCAGTAAGTGATCGATATTGGGCTCGATATCTTCTGGGCGCTGGGCCAGGCCGGGCAGGTTATAGGTCCATAGGTTGATGCGGGCAAACAAATCCTCGCGAAAGCGCCCGGTGTTTACTTCGGTACGCAAATCGCGGTTGGTGCCTGCGATGAGCTGGAAATCGCTGCTTACCTCATGGTCTGAACCCATGGGATAGAAGCGCTTTTCCTCAATTGCCATCAGCAGCATGGCTTGTTCATCCGCGCCTAGCTCGCCGATCTCGTCCAAGAACAGTACGCCTTGGTGGGCGGTGCGCAGCAGGCCAGCGCGCTCGGTAGCAGCACCGGTGAAAGCCCCCTTTTTGTGGCCAAACAAGGTGCTGGCGGCACTGTCACCGCGCAAGGTTGCACAGTTCACCTCTACAAATTCGCCGCTAACCTGGTGGCGGGCCTTTTTCAACTCGTACATGCGGCGGGCTAAAAATGATTTGCCGGCACCCGTTGGGCCCACTAACAGCATTGGTGCTTTTGATTTGCCTGCCACCTGTTCGATCTCGGCAATCAGCCGGTTAAAGCGTTCGTTGCGCGTGGCGATATGGCTTTTGAGAAAGGCCACGCCGTCTTGCTGGGCGGCTGCAAACCGGGTGGCAATGGCGTCGTAGCGCGACAGATCCAGATCAATCAGCGTGTAGTTCCCAGCAGCGCCATCGGTTTGGCGGCGCGGTGGTGATGCCTGCAAGATGACGCCAGGCATGGCGCGCGATTCGGCCAGCAAAAACAAACAGATCTGTGCGACATGGGTGCCTGTGGTGATGTTGAGCCAGTATTGCTCGGTTTCGCTATTAAAGGGATAGCTTTCAGCCCAGTCATAGAGGGCGCTATAGACCTGTTGAAAGTCCCATGGGTCGTCGATGAGCAGCTCGGTCAGGATCACCTCGGTTTCGGGGCTGACGGTAGCGATATCGGCTTTGACCAGTTGCGCCAGCGCAATATGCGAACGGGTGTAGAGCAACTCCAGCCGCTGCACCACCATGTCCTCGTGCTGGGTGATGGCGACGCTGGGGCGCCACTTGCTCCAGCGGCCCGCGCCGCGCCCGCTGTCCAACTGGGTACCTAGGAAGCCGATGACGACAATGGGTTTCATAGAGGCGGGTTTCTAGAAAATTATTTATATCAAATTCTACATATGCTATCTAGGAATATAAAAAATTTTAGATTTTGATAAATACTAAAAATCGTCTCTTGTAAAAATTCATTTGAATTCAAAGGGTTTAATGGATTTCAATGCTGCGAAGATAAAGTTGGCATGCATTTCGCAAATAACAAAGCAAGCGCCATGTGGCGTGTGTCGGGGAAAGCAGGGCGAGGTCTCTGCTTTCCCACCAGGCCAGAGCAGAGCGAGCACCCCAAATATGGGGCGTTGATGCAATCACAGCCTGCTGAGTAACAACGATTGTGAAGAACAACATGAACTACAACGAAATACAGGTCCCCAACGGAGTACCTATCAAGATGTGGACCAAGGGTGTGCCGGTGGAGCCTGAGGCTCAAAACCAGTTGGCCAACATTTCGCGCCTGCCCGTGGTCTTTAAGCACGTTGCGGTGATGCCTGATGTGCACCTCGGTATTGGCGCCACCATTGGCTCGGTAGTGCCCACCATTAAGGCCATCATCCCTGCTGCAGTGGGTGTGGATCTGGGTTGCGGAATGATGGCGTGCAAGACCACGCTGACGGCCAGCGATCTGCCCGACAACCTGTCTGGTGTACGTGCCGCGATTGAGCGCGCCGTGCCCGTGGGAATGACGCCCAAGCGCTATGGGCGTGATAAGGGAAGCTGGGAGACGCCACCTGAAGAAACCGATGCCGCCTGGACGGGCCTGGTGGAAGAGTTCGAAGAAATCTGTGAAGCGTATCCGCGTATCAAGAACACCAACAACTACAAACACTTGGGAACCCTGGGTGGTGGCAACCATTTCATCGAAGTGTGCCTGGACGAGAACCAGGCAGTGTGGATCATGCTGCACTCGGGCTCGCGCGGTGTGGGAAACGCTATTGGTACGCACTTTATTGAGCTGGCCAAGAAGGATGCTGAACTGCATCAACGCAACCTGCCCGATAAAGACTTGGCTTACTTCGAAGAAGGTGCGCAGTACTTTGGTGACTATGTGAAGGCTGTTTCATGGGCGCAGAAATTTGCACGTGCCAACCGCGAAGTGATGATGATCCGCGTCATTAACGCGCTCAAAAAAGTCATTACCAAGCCGTTTGAGACGCACTTGGAAGCGGTGAACTGCCACCACAACTATGTGCAGCGTGAGACGCACTTTGGCGAAGATGTGTTTGTGACCCGCAAGGGAGCAGTCAGTGCCAAGGCAGGTGAGCTAGGCATCATCCCGGGGAGCATGGGTGCCAAGAGCTTTATCGTGCGCGGGAAAGGCAACCCCGAGAGCTTTAATAGCTGCAGCCATGGTGCTGGCCGCACCATGAGCCGCACGAAGGCGAAGAAGCTGTTCACTGTGGAGGATCAGATGCGGGCCACCGAAGGTGTGGAATGCCGTAAGGATGCCGATGTGATCGACGAGATCCCCATGGCCTACAAAAACATCGATGCGGTGATGGCGGCACAGAGCGACCTAGTGGAGGTGGTGTATACGCTCAAGCAGGTGGTGTGTGTGAAGGGGTAGTGCCAAGCCCCGGAAGATAAACGATGCTAAGTAATAAAAAGCGCAGGTCGGAGATCAGAAACTGCCGCTGGACGCCTATGCAGGCGCAGCGTGAAAGCACCAGGGCGAACCTCTCGCCCGCGAGTGTGTTGATGGTTGAGCTGGACCGATTGGCACTATTGAACAATGGCTGCGCTTGCTGGCACCGAGGCAACTACGAAGATAAGACGTACCGGTGTTGTGATTGCGGTGCCGGCTGTGTCTGGATGGCACGAGACCAGAAGTAGCGGTACGAGGATGCGCAAGGAAGTACGCATGCCACCGCCAGCCGTTGCAAGGACCGTCGAAGCAAACACCGTGTTTGGCGGTTTTCGCATTGCTATGCCGCCACTATCAAATAGCGCGTACGCGAGTTGAAGGTGGCCTGGCATCGCACGATCCTGCTATGTGTAGTTTGGCCGCTCAGGCGCTGGCTTGGTGGTGGGTTCAGTATGGCGACAGCGCTGCGCATGAGTTGCGGGAGGGTATTGAGCTGGAGAGGTCGTGTGCACCTCGTATCCACCGTATCTTGGGCGGCGAGATAAAGCTGCGGCCTGGTTTGCACAAGGTATACCGGAGAGTAGATGGCACGGGCATGCATATCTAATGGATAGATAGCAAGACGTGTGTCACAAACAAAAGAACAAGCAATGATGAAATTAGACGCAGATCGAGTATCCCAAGAAGTAGCGACTGTGGAAATCGACGGATCCCTAGGTGAGGGTGGCGGCCAGATGTTGCGCACCGCGCTCGCGCTGTCCGTCATCACGGGCAAGCCGTTGCATATGCACAGCATTCGCGCCAAGCGCCCCAAGCCGGGGTTGATGCGTCAGCACTTGGCCTGTGTGCGTGCGGCTCAGGCGATCAGTGGCGCACAGTTGTCCGATGTTGCGCTGGGTACCACCGAGCTGTGCTTCACGCCTGGTGCGCTGCGGGCAGGGGACTACCACTTCCCAATCTCTGGCGCCGGCAGCGCCATGCTGGTGCTGCAGACGGTTTTGCCAGCGCTGCTGATGGCGGGAGCCCCCAGTACACTGCGTTTGTCGGGTGGTACGCACAACCCCATGGCGCCCAACTTTCACTATATCGAACGTGTGTTTGCGCCCCTGATGGCGCGCATGGGCGTGCAACTGCAGATGCAGCTACGTCGCTTTGGCTTCTACCCCGCGGGCGGCGGCGAGGTTCTGGCGCAGATCATGCCTGCCGCTAACGGCCTGCGGAGCTTTGATTTGCTGGCGCGTGGCACGCTGCTAAATGTGGTGGCGGAATGTGTCTGTGCGGCCGTGCCTAAATCGGTTGCACATCGTGAGTTAGATGAGCTCGCGCGTCTGACTGGCTGGGAGCGTCGCGCCATGCAAATACTGCCTGCGCGCCAGGACGAGGGCTCAGGCAATGTACTGCTGGTGACACTGAACTATGAGCATGTCACCGAGCTGTTTAGCAACCTGGGCGTGCACGGTTTATCGTCCGAAGCGGTAGCGCGCAAGCTGGTGCAGGATTTGCGTGATTACCAAAAGAAGCCGGACGCAGCCGTGGGTGCGCACCTGGCAGATCAGCTGGTTCTACTGCAGGCGCTGGCGGTATGGCAAGGCGAGCAGCCAGCAGCGTTTAGTTGTAGCGAGGTGACTGAGCATCTGCGCAGCAATATGGCGGTGATTCAGCAGTTTCTGCCGCTGCGTATATCGGTGGAAACGGCTTCAGCACCCGTCGTGCGCATCGTGCGGTTGTGATGTACGGGGCTGTCTAAAAGCGGGCTAGTACAGTCCGTTTTCCAGTGCTGCAATGCCATGCCGTTGGCGTGCTTTGTTGCAGGCTTCGCTTCCTGCTGCAAACTCGCGGCACGGTGATGGCCGCCACTCATAAATGCCGCAAGCGGCCTTCTCGCCCACCACGCCGGTGAGTGCTGCGCAGCGCGGCTTGGCGTAGTCCGTGCCGCGCATGCGGCAGGTGAATTCATTCACTGCTTCAGCCAGACCCTCAGGCACGCGCCCGCCATTTGCATCGGATTCATGAACCGAAAAATCGACACGAAAACTGGCACAGCAAGCGCCGCAGCTTAGGCAGGGGTGATGCATGGGTTGTGATATGTAGAAAACTCAGGAAATTGTAGGTGTTTCAGAGTGGCGGCAGGGCTTCGATTCTTGCTTGGACTTTGGAAGGTAGCGCAAATTACCGATAGCACTTATATTGAAAATTCAAATAGTTTGATTAGAACAAGCAAGGAGATAACGCATGGTTCAGAAGGCGCGAATGAGCTCTAACGTGTATTTGGCCTCATTGTTTTTGGCAGTAGCATCGATGGCGGGTTGCGGTGGCGGTGGTAGTGACTCCACACCGGAAGTGCCGGGGCCGCCCGTTCAACCACCCACTCCCTCCTCGCCTCCACCAGCCCCCACGGTGCCCGATCCGCTACGCGTAGAAACGAGTTTTGGTAACAGCGGTAATCTGACCATCTCTCTTGCCCCATATGGGGGGCTGGTTACCAAGATGGTTCAGCAAGCGGATGGGAAGCTGGTTGTTGGGGGACATCGCAAACTAGAAACGATGAGCTTTGGCGGGCGTTGGCGCCGTACCAAAACCACGCTGTTTGTGCACCGTTATCTGGACAGCGGACAGCTTGACACAGGCTTTGGTAGCAATGGCGTTGTCGAATTTTCTCTACGAGGTGCGGATCAGATGCAAAAGCTCGCTCTTGGCGATAACGGTGAAATTTATGCGCAGGTGATGGCTTCCGTTCCATGTGAAATGCGAATCTTTGCTTGGGGCATTTCTACCTGCTTGGTTGACGGCCAGTCAGTGCTCAGTAGCGAGGTGGTTGCGAAAATTGCTGCAGATGGCAAGCTGGATATGGGTGCTTCGGATTCAGGCGTTGATCAGTCTCAGTGGCCTAGCGCTTGGCGTGTTGAAAAGGCCACGGGGAGGGAGCCTGCGCTTCAGACGGCAGATGGACGCTATTTGTATTGGGGAACGGTGAGGGCTAGAGGCTTTTATCCACCATATGATCCGCCCATCATCGGGTCTGAATTGAGAAAGTATTTGCCAGATGGGACGTTAGATGCGAGCTTTGCCAGTAACGGCATAGCCAAACTGCGCTGTAAGTCCGCGACCGGAAAAATTATTGAAGATGCACAGCGTAATCTGTGGTTGATTGCGGTGCAACAGGCGGCTAACACACCACTTAACGCACCACTTATTTTGGGTCTGTGCGCTGAGAAGCTGAGTAGTCAAGGGGCAATTAGTCCTAGCATGCAGGACGTTATTGAAAAACCACTGGGATCGATGGTAGGTGTGTCAGACGCCAAAGTGTTGGATGATGGCGCTTTGATGATAGTTATGAATGTGGCCAAACCAAATGCACCAGTCATCATGGAGCACCGCGTGAAAGGGTTAAAGTTCGCTGCGGACGGCCAACCAGTGCGTAGCTATGGCGTCGATGGCGTTGCGGATTTTGCGGGCTTGACGCCTAGCCAAGCGCAGCTGATGCAGGTCAAAATTACCAATGGAGTGGGTGATGCCGCAGGAGCGAGACAGGGGATGGAGTCTGCTGGGGTGATGTCTCCTAATGTGTGGGCCAAGTGGTTGCCTGATGGCTCCATGAATCCGCAATTTGGTACGAATGGTTTGCTAACTTTGGAAGGGCTGCCACCAAACTCCTCACGGAGCATGGTGTTGGTGGATGCCAAAAAGCGCTGGTTGATGCAGCAGGTAGTGGCAGTTAGCGCGGATTCGGATTCGCCTGTGACCGTGACATTCTCGCGTTTAGAGGGTGAGAGTCAATAACGGCGATTGATTGCTGCAAAAGGCCCGCTGATCAAAGCGGGCCTTTTGCTTTTAAAGCGAATGGCCTACTTGCCTGCAGCCGACATCGCCCCCTTCACCCAGCCATCAAACTTCGCCTGATGCGCCTTGATCCAGCTGTCTACATGGCGGGCAATGTCGGCTTGTTTGTTTTCGCCATCACGCATCAGCAGGTTTTGTTTGGTGATGTCCTCCACCGGGATCTGGATGGTGGCAAACAGCTTGGCGGCGGCGGGGTTGGCGTGGGTCCACTTTTTGTTGGCCAGAATGTACTGGTTGTTCACCTTGAAACCGTAGTTTTTGCCATTGGGCAGGCGGGTGTCGTCGTCGCCCTTGGCGTTGGGGATGTTGGGCACTTGCAGCCACACCACGTTCTTGCCGGGCACCAGAACGCCGTTGACCCAGTAAGGCGTCCAGGTGTAGTACAGCACGGGCTTGCCGGATTTAAAGCGCGAAATCGTGTCCGCCAGCAAGGCGGCGTAGTTGCCCTGGCGGTGGGTGATGCTGCCCTCTAGCTGCAGGCCTTTGAGGTGCTTGTTAATCGCCAGTTCGCAGCCCCAGCCGGGGTTGCAGCCTGTCAGGTCCGCTTTGCCATCGCCGTCGGTATCAAACAGCTTGGCGATTTTCGGGTCTTTGAGTTGCATGATGTCGGTGATCTTGTATTGGTCGGCAGTGGCCTTGTCGATCAGATAACCCTGTGCAGCATTGGTGGAGAACACGCCTTCGCGGTAGAAGACCTTGGCGCCGCCGTTGCGCTCATAAAACTCCTGGTGTAGCGGTAGCCAGTGGTTGGCCATGAAGGTGGCATCGCCCTGGGCGACGGCGATGTGCTGGGTACCGTTTTCTAGCTGCTTGGGGGCTTGCACGGCGTAGCCCAGCTTTTCTAGCGCACGCGACACGATCAGGGTTTGGAACAGTTCTTCGTCTATCGTGGATGTGAGCGGCAGCACGTTGACGCCTTTGCCGGGCAGGTTTTGTGCATAGGCCTGTGTGCTTGCGATGGCGCTGACCGCGATGGCGCCGAAGGCTATCAGGTGGCGTGCGCGCAGTAGGGGGTTGTTGGTGTCGTAGGTTGTCATGTGTCTTGCTCCTTTTTTAGGGCCAGTGGCGCTTATGCCTTTGACGGGCACAAGGCCGTACTGGCCGTGTTTGGGCGCCTACCCCAGTGAAGGCGATACATAAAAAAAGCGACACGCAAGGTGTCGCTTGGTTTTTATGACTTGTCCGCTGCGGCCTTCTTGGCCTGCTCAATCCATGCATCAAACTGGGCTTGGTGCGCTTTGATCCAGCCGTCTGCGTGGCGCTCGATATCGGAGGGTTTGTTTTGGCCGTCATGCATCAAGCGGTTCTGCGTACTGATGTCGGTAATGGGTAGCTGCATGAGCTCGAACAGCTTGCCGGCGGCGGGGTTCTTCGCTACCCAAGCCTTGTTGGCCACGATGTATTCGTTGTTCAGTGGAAAACCATAGTTCTTGCCGTTGGGCAGCTTGGTGTCGGTGCCTGCTTGCACGCCGGGCATAGCAGAGAAGGGCACTTCCAGCCAGACCACCTCCTGGCCAGCGCGCAGCACATTGCTTAGCCAGTATGGTGTCCACGCGTAGTACAGCACGGGCTTGCCTTGCTTGTAGCGGCTCATCATGTCGGCGATCAAGGCGGGATAGTTGCCCTGGGTGTAGCTGACGGTGTCGCGCAGCTTGTAGGTGGTGAGGTGGTGCTCAATCACCGCCTCGCCGCCCCAGCCTGCGCTTGCGCCCACCAAGTCGGCTTTGCCGTCGCCATTGGTGTCAAACAGCTTGGCGATCTTGGGGTCAGCCAATTGGCTCAGGTGGGTGATCTTGTACTGGTCGGCCGTCTTCTTGTCGATCATGTAGCCCTGTGCAGCCCCGGCGGAGTAAACGCCCTTGCGTGACAGCTTGGCATCGCCACCTGCGGCTTTGTAGAACTCGGCGTGGTGCGGGCTCCAGTGGTTGGCCATGAAGGTGGCGTCGCCGGTTGCCACGGCGATATGGGCCATGGGGTATTCCACCTCTTTGATGGGGCGTACGTCATAACCCAGTTTTTGCAGGGCCTTGGTAACCAGCAGGGTTTGGAAAGTCTCCTCAGCCAAAGCGCTTTGCAGCGGCTGCACGGTGATGCCGATGCCTGGCAAATCTGCCGCGTGTGCGCACAGGCCAAAAGCCAGAAGGCTGGTGGTGAGAAAGGTGTGGGGGATAAATGAAATACGCATGCCGATATCAGAGAACGAAAACTACGCGGCTAGTGCTGGCAAGCCCTGTACATGGCTTGCCAGCACTAGTGGAAGGATGGCGTGTGCCATTGCAGCTATGTTTGTGATAGCTTTTAACGCCCAGTGGATGGGCGCTATCGTCCTATTTACTTCTTGGAAGCTTCCAGGGCCGTTTTGATCCATCCATCAAACATGGCTTGGTGAGCCTTGATCCAGCCGTCAGTGTGGCGCTCAATATCTGCAGGCTTGTTCTGGCCATCCTTCATCGCCAAATTTTGCGCATTGATGTCGGAAACGGGCAGCTTCATTGCTGCAAACAGCTTGGCGGCAGCGGGGTTCTGGTCGGTGAAGGTTTTGTTGGCGACGATCTTTTGCGAGTTCAGCGGAAAGCCGTAGTTCTTGCCATTGGGCAGGGCTGTTTTCATATTGGCTTGGTCGCCGGGCAGGGCGGTGAAGGGTACTTGCAGCCACACCACATCACGGCCGGGGCGAAGCTCGGCGCTCACCCAGTACGGGGTCCAGGTGAAGTAGAGAATCGGCTTGCCGCCTTTGAACCGGGCAATGGTGTCGGCCATCAGTGCGGCATACGTACCTTGCTGGTGGGTGACGGTGTCGCGCAGTTTGTAGGCACTCAGCTGATGCTCAATGGCGGCCTCGCAACCCCAGCCGGGGTTGCAACCCGTCAGGTCCGCTTTGCCGTCGCCATTGGTGTCAAACAGCGCAGCAATTTTTGGATCCTTGAGCTGCTCGATATTGGTGATCTTGTGCTCATCAGCCGTTTTTTTGTCGATCAGATAGCCTTGCACGGCACTGTTGGAGTATTCGCCTTCGCGGTACAGCTTGGCGGCGCCACCGGCGTTTTTGTAGAAGTCAGCGTGCAGCGGATCCCAGTGGTCGGCCATAAAGGTGGCATCGCCATTGGCAATCGCTACGTGGGCGGTGGCGTATTCCACCTCTTTGATCGGCTGCACGTTGTAGCCCAGCTTTTGCAGCGCGCGGCTGACCAGTAGGGTCTGGAAGGTTTCTTCAGCTATCGAGCTTTGCAGCGGCTGTACCTTGATGCCCTTGCCGGGCAGGTCTTGAGCGCTGGCGCTGGTTGCTGCTAGGCTCACAGCCAGCAAGCTGGTGGCCAGCACAGTCTTAGCAAGACTGAATGATGTGGTGCAGGGGTTGAGGGTCTTAAACATGGTTGCTCCTTGATGTATAGCTGCTAGCGCCCGCTGGTCGGGTGCTAGCGGTATATTTGTCTATAAGTTTTGAGTGCATTAGTGCGCTGGAACTGCTTGGTTCGCAGGCCGCGCCGTAGATGCTGTATGGGTAGGCGAGGGCGCTGGCGTAGCCGCCGGCTCACGCTTGGTACATATGCGGGTCACCATGCCCACGGGGCCGGTTTGCCACCAGTGGCGGGCGCCGCGGCTGGGTTGCCCCATGGCTTGGGTGATGCGGTCCAGCAAAATAGCCAGCAGCACAATGCCCAGGCCGCCAATGGTGGCCAGGCCCATGTCCAGGCGGCCAATACCGCGCAGCACCATTTGGCCCAAACCACCGACGGCGATCATCGACGCGATCACCACCATGGACAGCGACAGCATCAGCGCCTGGTTGATACCCGCCATGACCGATGGCATGGCCAGCGGCAGCTGCACCTTGAACAACATTTGCAGTGGCGATGCGCCATAGGCGCGGCTGGCCTCAATCAGATCGGGGCGCACCTGGCGGATGCCAAGGTTGGTCAAACGCACCAGCGGCGGTAGCGCAAACACGATGGTGACCACCACGCCAGGCACATTGCCAATACCAAATAGCATGACCACGGGCACCAGGTAGACAAAGGCAGGAGTGGTCTGCATGGCGTCTAGCACAGGGCGAAAGAGCCTTTGTGCCCGGTCGCTGCTGGCCAGCAAGATGCCTAGCGGCAGACCGATGATGATGCAGAAAGCGAGCGAGGTGAGCACCAGCGACAAGGTGACCATGGCTTCATGCCAGATACCCAGCATGCCCACAATCAGCAGCGACACGATGGCCCCAATAGCCAACGTACCGCCCGCAAACTGCCAGGCAATCAACGCAAAGATGGCGATCATCGCGAGCATGGGCATGGCCGTCAGCATGTTCTCCACGCCCGACAGCGTGCCGTCAATCGGCACGCGAACGGCTTGGAAGAAGGGTCGAAAATGCTCTACCACCCAAGTCAGGCCGTTGTTGATCCAGTCTTGTACGGGCAGCGATCCATCCCATAGCTGGTTCAACTGAAAGCCGCTGTCATGCGCTTGTTGGGCTGCTTGGACGGCTGGCGCAGGGGTTGCGGTTTGGGCGGCAGCGTTCACTGCATCAGGGCCGCCCAGCCAATCTGTGTTACCTGATACGTTGCCCACGGCGACCCACGGGTCATCCGTTGCAGGGGCTTGCGCTGCGGCGCTAAGGTCGGCGGCAGGTGTTGCCACATCGGCGTTGGCCCAGGGCGATGTGGAATCGGTGCTGGGCGTGGAGGTCATGGTATCTGTCCATGGGTCGTCCGTTGCGGCGGTGTTTTGGGTGATCACGGTGTTGGTGGTGTTGCTCATGCGGCGCTCCCGTTATGGTTTGTTGTTGTGGCGTTGGCGGCTTCAGCTGCGGCGGCAATTTCAGCCTGCGCGGCAATCACGGCAGGATCGGTGGGCGGCACGGGTGGCGTGTCGCGGTCCAAAAAGCGCAGCAAGGTGTTTTTGCTGATGGCTCCCATAAAACGGCCATCCTCACGCAGCACCGGCAGCGGGCAAGGTGCTTGGGCCAGCTGGCCAAACAGGTCGGCCACCAGTGCATCAGTCGCAATTGGCTCTACTTTGTCGAGATAAGCGTGCTGCAGGCCCAGTGGGCCCACATGGCCGTGTAAGGCGTTGCGCAGCGATTCGGTGGACACCGTGCCCAGGTATTTTTGGCGTGGCGAGACGATATAGGCAAAGTCACGGTCCTCGTCGTGCAGTAGTTGCATGGCGGCGCGGGCGCCACGCTGGTCGCTTTCTTTGACAATGGTGATGGCGCGGCGTGCAATATCACCGGCCTTAAACACGGCAGCTGCATCCACACCCTGGATAAAGGTGCGCACGTAGTCGTTGGCGGGGTTGCGCAAGATGTCGTCTGGCGTACCCACTTGCTGCACTTGACCGTCCTTCATGATGGCGATGCGATCGCCAATGCGCATGGCTTCGTCCAGATCGTGCGAGATAAAAACGATGGTGCGGCGCTTGATTTCCTGCAGGCGCAGCAACTCCGATTGCATCTCGGTTCGGATGATGGGGTCGAGCGCCGAGAAGGCCTCATCCATCAGCAGGATGGATGGGTCAGACGCTAGTGCACGGGCCAAGCCCACGCGCTGCTGCATGCCGCCTGACAGCTCATCGGGGTAGCTGGCACCCCAGCCGGCCAGACCCACTTGCTCCAGTGCCTGCGCAGCAGCAGCTTGGCGCTCGGTACGGGCCACGCCAGCTAGCTCCAGGCCAAAGGCCGTGTTGTCCAGCACAGTCATGTGCGGCATCAGCGCGAAGGATTGGAACACCATGCTAATGTCCTTGCGGCGCAAGGCGCGCAATGCTTTGTCGCTCAGCTGGCTGATGTCTTGGCCATCAACCACGATGGCGCCCGCGGTGGGCTCAATCAGTAGGTTGAGCATGCGCACCAAGGTGGATTTCCCTGAGCCGGACAAGCCCATCACCACAAAGATCTCGCCTGCTTCGATGGTGAAGTTGGCGTCAAATACGCCGATGGAGTTGCCGGTTTTCTCCAGTACTTCTTGTTTGGTGGCGCCTTGGCGCACTAAATCGAGCGCGGCTTTTGGGGAATCACCGAACACTTTGAACACATGCTCGATACGAATTTGTTTAGCCATAGAGGCCTCCCTCGGTGAGTAGTTGTTATTCCATCTCCGGGTCCTGCATGGCAACAAGCTTGCTAGCCGGGCCAGGTCAGACCTGGGGATGAAATTTGCACCGCTGGATGCGCAGCACAAAGCGCAGTCCAGCACGGGACCGTGATTGCCAAACCCTGATGCCGACAGCTGTGCCTGGCGTCCACACAACATGGATACCAAGGCAAGCCCTCTGGGGGCGGGTGGAACACATAAGCGTGACCAACAAATATTTAGCTTGTAGCGGGCGTGCATGCCAGGAGCGGCGGCTCGGGGTGCGAGCGGCTCAAGGGTCGAGCCCGACGTACAAGGTCTCTCGTGCGTGCACCCCAGAGGTCCGGTCAGGGAGGACTGGGGCACTACGCGAGCGTGGCGGGCACTGTAAAAAAGGCCACCACGCCGGGGCATCAGGGCCGGAGCAAATCCGGCCTAATTGACGGACTTTGGCGCGGCGCCAAAGACCCGACGGAGACGATTCGCGCAGTTAGAAAAGCGCGAATTACCTGCGTTGCAGGTTGTAAAACACGTCTTAAGTATACGGATTGAGATAGTAAAAGTCAAAGAACATGGGTTTCACCCGGTGTTATTTGAGTCTTGGTTAGGCGTTTACGGTATTTGACTTGATTGCTGATTGCTATACAAATAATAGCGATTTTTGACCATATATGGTGCTATCAAAACGATGAGCATCCGAGGTGAACTGCCGTCTATGGTGTGAGAATTTTGTTACAAATTTTCGATGGGTAGCCTTTTCTCAGCATCATGATGAATGGCTATGTTTGCCATCTTTTGTATTGGAGAAGCTGTTTTTTGCTGTGCGATGCGCTATGAATGCTTGCCTTGCAAATACAAAAAAGCCCCGGCTTGCGGGGCTTGGTGTGTTGGCCTTGCGATCAGTGCGTAGGCTTGCTGTGCTCTGCCGCGTGAGGTGGGTGCAGGATGCGGTCCGTCCACGCAATCGCCAGCGCTGATAGCAAGAACACGCAGTGGATGATGGTCTGCCACATCAGCACGTGCTCGCTGTAATTAGCCGCATTGATAAAGGTTTTCAGCAAGTGGATAGAGCTAATGCCGATGATGGATAGGCCCAGCTTGACCTTGAGCACCGAGGCGTTCACATGGCCCAACCATTCGGGTTGGTCGGGGTGGCGATAGAGGTGCATACGGCTGACAAAGGTTTCATAGCCGCCCACGATCACCATGATCAGCAGGTTGGAGATCATCACCACATCAATCAGCCCCAGTACCACCAGCATGATGACGGTTTCGTTGAGTGCGGTGATCTTGGCGTCGGGCGAGTAGCCCACGGCGGTGACCAGGATGCGCAGTGCCTCTTGGTTGCCAAAGGCGGCTTCCACCAGGTGCAGCAGTTCGACCAGAAAGTGCCAGACATAGACGAGCTGCGCCACGATCAGGCCTAAGTAAAGAGGCAGTTGCAGCCAGCGGCTGGCAAAAATCAGCGAAGGGATAGGGCGTAGCGGAGCGTTTTCGGGGTGGGGCATAAAGAGGAGGGGCTTCAAAAAAGTGGAACGCGCTCCTTCGCTGGCCTGGCGATTGTTGTATGGGTTTGCTGCTGCGGGTTGGCCCCACTGTTGCGCGCCGCAAAAAAGCGTGGCGAATTGTAGCGACTGACCCGGTAGTTGATGGGTGACTTTGCTAGAAAAGTTGCAGCGTACCGTGGTGGCCGTAAGTGTTTGGCCGAAGATGTCTCTAGCGACCGCTAGGCAAGTGCTGGCAGCTATTGATTTGATAGTATCTGCCTGATCGCTAGCCGTGGAGTGCTTGTCAGATGCTTGTAAGTGGCACGGTACACAGTAGCGGCAATACGCGGTAGTCATGTCATGGACTGCACGCGTCAAATTCATACCTACAATAGTTGCAAAGGAGACAAACCAATGACAGCAAGTACCCAAGGAACGATTGAATCCGTACTGGTAGAAAATCGCGTGTTCCCGCCGCCCGCCAGCGTAGCCAACACGGCGCGCATCGGCAGCATGGATGCCTACCACGCTCTGTGTAAAGAGGCAGAGGAGGACTTTGAGGGCTACTGGGCCAAGGCGGCCCGAGAGCATGTGCAGTGGAGCAAACCCTTCACACAAGTGCTGGACCAGAGCAACCCGCCATTCTTCAAGTGGTTCCACGATGGCGAGCTGAACGTCAGCGCCAATTGCCTTGATAAGCACATCGGCACGCCAGTTGAGCAAAAAACCGCCATCATTTTTGAGGCCGATGACGGCCAAGTCACCAAGGTCACCTACAAAGAGCTGCTGGCGCGTGTGGGCGCGTTTGCGAATGCGCTCAAGGCGCAAGGCGTGCAAAAGGGCGACCGCGTCTTGATCTATATGCCCATGACGATTGAAGGTATCGTCGCCATGCAGGCTTGTGCGCGCATTGGTGCTACGCATAGTGTGGTGTTTGGCGGGTTCTCGGCCAAGGCAGTGAATGAGCGCGTGATTGACGCGGGTGCCGTCGTCGTCATCACCGCCAACTACCAAATGCGTGGCGGCAAAGAGCTGCCCCTGAAGGCCATTGTGGATGACGCACTGGCCATGGGCGGCTGCGAGTGCGTGAAGAAAGTAATGGTGTATGAGCGCACTCCATCGGCCTGGAACAAAGTGAATGGCCGTGACATAACGTTTACCGAAGCGTTGGCTGGCCAGAGCGCGGACTGCGAGCCCGTACCGGTGAACGCTGAGCACCCTCTGTTCATCCTTTACACCAGTGGCTCGACGGGCAAGCCCAAGGGTGTGCAGCACAGCTCGGGCGGCTACATTCTGTGGGCCAAGATGACGATGGAGTGGACGTTTGACGTCAAGCCCAGTGATGTTTTTTGGTGCACGGCCGATATCGGCTGGATCACCGGCCACACCTATATTACCTACGGCCCGTTGGCCGCAGGCGCCACGCAAGTGGTGTTTGAGGGCGTGCCCACCTTCCCGGATGCAGGTCGTTTTTGGCAGATGATTGAGCGCCATGGTGTCTCCATCTTCTACACCGCGCCTACGGCCATTCGTTCGCTGATCAAGGCAGCTGATTCGGACGAGAAAGTGCACCCCAAGAACTGGAATCTGAACAGCCTGCGCATTCTGGGATCGGTGGGGGAGCCCATCAACCCCGAGGCCTGGATGTGGTACTACAAAAACATTGGAGGCGAGCGCTGCCCGATTGTGGATACCTTCTGGCAGACCGAAAACGGCGGCCACGTCATCACCCCGCTGCCGGGTGCTACGCCGCAGGTGCCGGGCTCGTGTACCTTGCCGTTGCCGGGCATCATGGCGCAGATCGTGGACGAGACTGGCAAAGAGTTGCCCAACGGTACGGGCGGTATCTTGGTCATCAACAAGCCTTGGCCGTCGATGATCCGCACGATCTGGAACGACCCCGAGCGCTTCAAGAAAGCTTACTTCCCAGAGGAGATGGGTGGCAGCATTTATTTAGCAGGTGATGGTGCGGTGCGTAGTGTGGACCGGGGCTATTTCCGTATTACCGGCCGTATTGATGATGTGTTGAACGTATCTGGTCACCGAATGGGGACGATGGAGATTGAGTCTGCCTTGGTTGCCAAGACCGACTTGGTGGCCGAGGCCGCCGTGGTGGGGCGCCCCGATGACATGACGGGAGAAGCCATTTGCGCCTTTGTAGTGCTGAAACGCAGCCGTCCCACCGGCGATGAGGCGAAGCAGATCGCAAAAGAGCTGCGCGACTGGGTGGCCAAGGAGATCGGCCCCATTGCTAAGCCCAAGGACATCCGCTTTGGCGAGAACCTGCCCAAAACCCGAAGCGGTAAAATCATGCGCCGCCTGCTGCGCTCCATCGCCAAGGGCGAGGCGATTACGCAAGATACGAGTACCTTGGAGAATCCGGCAATTCTTGATCAATTGTCAGACAGCCATTGATCACGAGTGCGCCGCAACGCAGTGCGGACGCTAGATAAACATGTGCTACACAAAAACGCCCGATTGCTATCGGGCGTTTTTGTTGTAATCAGCCGCTAGCGTCCGTTTAGAGTGTGCATGGCTTTCAAAAATAATAGCAAAAATTGCAGTCAATTGCTGAGATGGCGATCCCACCTGCGCTGTGCTAAGGTTCGCGCATTGCACCACGAGCAGGAGCCTAACTATGCGATCCATTCTTTTACTCATCATCGCCATCCTGATTGGCGGCTTGGCCGCGCTGAACTGGGAGGTTCTGTCCGCCCCGTCTGACGTCAACCTGGGCATTACCACGCTCCAAGCACCGCTGGGCATTTTGATGCTGGGCTTGACGGTATTGTTATGCGTAATCTTTGTTGCCTATGTGTTGTCGCTTCAAGGCTCGGTCATGATGGAGGCGCGCCGCCATAACAAAGAGATGACCGCTCAGCGCGAGTTGGCCGACAAAGCCGAGGCATCGCGCTTTACCGAGCTGCGCCAGGTGCTAGAGAGTCAGCATGCCGCAGGCCAATCCGCGCTGATGGCGCGTCTGGGCGAGCTGGAATCGCATTTGATCGCCCGCGTGCAAGAGTCTGACAATAGCAACGCCGCTTATATCGGCCAGTTGGAAGATCGTATACGCCACACTGATCCTGGATCGCGCAGCATCTCCTAAAACCAGCCGCTTGCCACCCAAGCCACCGCATGCGGTGGCTTTGTTTTTGCTGAAAGATCATTGGGTTTGTAAAAATGTTGTTGAAAAACTCAATAAAATCAAAGCTAATGCTGAAATGCTTGTGAAAGATGTGGGTTGGAATCTGCGCGCGCACAAAAATCGCTATATAATTCGAGGCTTCACTCGGTAAGTGATGAATGCGGGAATAGCTCAGTTGGTAGAGCGATACCTTGCCAAGGTATAGGTCG
>JAVXMM010000062.1:0-26229 GCA_036646255.1 Comamonas sp. | reverse complement strand
GATCTGCTTGCATCTGCAGCTCAGATTTTGGGGCTTGTGCGTGTTGCGGTGTAACGGGTGCAGCTGGTGCTGTAGAGGCAGATCCAGCTACTGGAGAAGCCGTCTTTGCTGGGGCTGGCGTAGGCGTCGGATTGCCTTGCGGACGAATTTTTAGCTCGCCCCCTTGCCCAGCACAAGGTTGCTCCTGGTAGCTCACCTTGCCATCGGGGCCGGTGCATTTATTGATTGCCCATGCGGGCGCTGCAATCCACATCGCCGCGAGCGCGGCAGCGTTTAAATACTTTCTCTGCATCACGCCCCCTCTGTCGGCCTGTTGGCCAACCTCTTATTGATTGTTGCCACGTAGGCACTAACACGTCTGAAATCCGTTGGACGCAGCTCAATCACCATGCGGGTATTGAAATGCCGTTCCATAAACCTAAACACGGTCTCGCCGTTGTTAGGAGTACGGCGTATCTGTATCAGCAACTCGCGTTGCTCAGCCGTGGCCGATCCGTTAGCAGCAGGTTGCGCCTGGACTTGCGCCGAATAGAAATTTTGCGTCACAACCATCGTTACTGGGCGCTGCGAATTGTCGACCTTCAGATATCCGTTGACTTTGCCAACATGCACTGCCCCGTTACCGTGGCTGGTCTGCGATGGCAAAAGCGAAGCCATCCAACTCAAAAGCCACTTGGGCAACTTCTTTGTCCATCCACGCTTGTCCATGCCACCTCTACTTACGTTTCTTCCCGTTGTTGATAGAGCCAATCATCATCGCGCCATCGCCGCTGCTGTGCTGGCTGTTGGTGCCGCCTATTTGGGTAATGGCTGGTGCACCCATGAGTGCACCTAGAGCGGCTGTACGCACCGCTGGAACGGCCTTGCGAAAGTACTGGAGCAACACCTGCTCTTCAGCCGTAAGTGGGGGTGCAGGCTCGAACTCCCTATCCCCTGTTAGCACATAGCGCACATCGACCCCTGCTGATGCCATTGCAGAGAGATATGCAGCACTAGGTGCTGCGAGCCCTTTTTCATATTTCGCCTGGGATTGGCGAGTCGCACCAGGCACCCCTGCCAGCTCCGCTATAGACGCAAAGTCGCCTTGAGTTTTCCCCAAAGCCTCGCGTTCTTCTTTTAGTCGCTCGCCAATGGAAATATTTATTTCCATAAAACCCCTTGACGATGGAAACAATAGTTTCCATAATTCGTTCTAACAAGTCAAAACCAACCGGCATCTGCTGCAACAAATGCCAATAAAAGGAAACGCCAACATGTCACTCAAAACACGTGCCCAGGTGCGTAAGGAGTTCGCCGACAAGGGCTGGTCCATCACGGGCTGGGCTCGCCAACACGGCTATTCGCCGGTAATGGTCAGCGACATCATCAATGACAACGAAGCCAGCCCCAAGCGCAAGTGCCTGCGAGGCGAAAGCCACAACATCGCTGTGTCGCTCGGCCTCAAGCAAGGCGTGGTGTCGCGTCCAGTGATGACCGCTTACGCAGCAGCTGCCTGATCGGGAGACACGCATGTCCGTTTCCTCTCGTAATGTAACAGCGCCAAATGGCCGCAGCCTGACACTTGTCTTACACGGTCGGGAATCTAGTAATGAGCACGGCTTCCCGACAACTGCGGCTCTGATCGGCTGTCGCGGTGTGATCGTGATTGCTCCAGCAGACATGCCAGCTGGCTCAGTACCGTATGTGCGGACTCCCTGCGCAAATCAGTGCCCTGGCTGCACATGCGCAGCTCCCTCCACGCCTTCGTCAGACGGGGGGCGTTTATGAGCTGCATCACTTCTAACTCAGCCGCCACATGCAGCAGCGCATGTGATAGCGCGTCGATGCGGCCGGCCAGCTCTTCAAATTCTGTGGTGTGCATAGGTTCCTCCATTGCGTTTGTTGCAGTGAAACCAAGTGTCTGCCAGCGCTGCGTTTCCAAGCAGGTTTTTGTTTGGACACCCCCTGAATTGGAGGCTTCCAATGTCTAAGCGCAATTGGAAAAAGCACCGATCCACCAGCCTGATCGGAGCCATCCGTGACTGCAAAGACTTTGCACTCGACGTGCACGGCCGCAGCGTGGCACGGATTGCCGACCTCTCGGGCCAAACAGAGGACTGCCTCTACAAGTGGAACGCAAACGGGCGCATGCCGTCCATCGTGATCAAGCCCTACGAGCTGGCTTGTGGCTGCAGCTTTATCACCGAGTTCTTGGCTGCTTCAAACGACCGCCTGGTGATCGACATGCCCAAGGGGCGTACGTCTACGCCCTCTGACCTGGTCGAGCTGAGCACCACGTTCTCGCAGGCGTTCAAGCTGTTGAACGACTTTTACTCCGGCAAGGCCGACCAAGAAGAAACCCAAGCCGCGATCAAGCTGCACCTGGAGCAGTTTGCTTGGCACCACCGCAATGTGGGCAGCCACGCTGCGCCTGAGTTGGAGTTTGGAGCATGAAAACCGCACAGCAAATCTATGACGCTGCCATCAAGGGTGCACCTCGTAGTCCCGAGTGGAAACGCGGAACCATGGCTGGTCTTAAGCGCCGCGAGTCACCTCATGTGAGTCAGTGCAGCCCTTTCCAGCCGGGCACAGCCCAAGACGATGCATGGGCCGCAGGCATGCAATACGGCATACAGCTGTGGCAGTGGAACCAAGGAGAAGCGGCAGCATGAGCAACAAAAAACTGTCTGGCGCGATCCAGAAGACATGCGACCTGTACCGCTTGCTGGCTGGCCATGAGTTGCAAGGTCTTTCGCCTGGGGAGATTGCCAAGTCTCTGGGTGTATCGCCCAGCTGGGTGTCGATCAACCTGCCGCCTTTAGCCACTACCGGCTTTGTTGAACTGATCCAAGAGACCAACCGTTGGCGTCTGGGCGTGCAGTTTGTACGTATCGCCGTGACCGTCAGCACCAATTTGAACCAAGCCAAGCGCGAACTGGAAGACCTGTCCAGCCGCTACGCCGTGCCCCTTAACTAAACCTGACAGAAAGAATACAAACCATGGCCCGCAAAGAAACCGCAACCCCCGCCAACAAAGAAGTAGAAGTGGACACCTCAGCCATTGCCGGTGACTTCCAAGTTGCCAGCCAGCTTGCCACCATCACCCAGGGTTACACCGACGAACGTGATTTAGTTAACCAGCTCCTCGGCCAAGCACAGATGGCCAGTGCCTTTAGTGATTTTTCCGCACTTGTTCGGACTTCAAAACTCGCATACGTTAAGGAGAACAAGCTATATCAAAGACTTAAGGGAATGATGACCCCGAACGGTTCGGTGTTCTCGGGTACTTGGGAAGAGTTCTGCAGACTTCTGGGCCGTTCAGTGGATATGGTGGATCTGGACATCACCAATATGCGTGCCTTTGGTGAAGATGCTCTGGAATCCATGTCCCGCATGGGCATCGGCTACCGTGAGATGCGCCAGTACCGCAAGCTACCAGAAGACCAGAAGCTAGCCCTAATCGAAGCGGCCAAGGGCGGTGACAAGGACAGCTTCCTTGACCTCGCCGAGGAGATCATCGCGCGCCACGCCAAAGAAAAAGAAGCACAGACCAAAGAGCTGGAAGAAGCCAAGGCTGAGAAGCAAGCCACTGATCAACTGCTGGAAAGCAAGAACAAGCGTATCGACCAACTCGAACGCGCCAATCAGCGCATCCAAACCCTGCCCGCCAATGAAGCCGCCGCAGCCCTGCGCGAAGAAGCCACCAAGTACTTGTTTGAGACGCAAGCCATTGTGCAAGGCCGCTTGCGCGCAGCACTTGAGGCGCTCAACGACGCACCCGACGAAGAAGGAAAGGCCCAATTTATGGCGGGCATGGTAGGCCAGGTGATAGCCGATCTGGTCAAGCTGCGCGACGAGTTCAACCTGCCCGATGTGCTGGGTGATAGCCGTCCCGAGTGGCAGCAGTGGGCTGATAAAGAGGCGGCCCAAAACGGCGCAGCCGCCGCTAACTAAAGGCCCATCGCATGAGCCCCGCATTGATAGAAGCCTTGCTCGACGTGGACCGCCGCGCTCAAGCAGCAGGACATGGCAACAAGGAAGCGGTCTACGCCGCTGCCTGCCAGCACCTGGGCTTGTCGCGCGCCACGCTCATGCGCCGCATCAAGGAAGTGACAGTGCAACCCGACCGCAAACGCCGCAGCGATGCAGGCGAAACCAGCTTCAGCCAGGCAGACGCAGTTTTGTTAAGCGCAACCATGATGGAGGGCTACCGTGCAAACGACAAGTCCATCATCAAGCTGCGCCTGGCACTAACGATGCTGCGCGCCAACCGCCCCGGTTTTGCCTGTACGGTTGACCAGGATACGGGTGAGATACGCGAGCTGTCTGAAAGTGCCTGTGCCCGAGCGCTACGCACATACAAGCTGCACCCCGAGCAGCTGCGTCAGCCCGAGCCTGTACAAGCTCTGGCCAGCGCTCATCCAAACGATGTGTGGCAGATCGACGCCTCGATCAGCACCTTGTTTTATGTGCCCGAGGGTGGCGTGGCCGACATGGACAAGGCCGTTTACTACAAGAACAAGCCTGAGAACTTTGAAAAAATCAAGCGTCAACGCCTGACCCGCTATGTGCTGACCGATCATTGTTCTGGCGCGATCTTTGTGCTGTACGTGCCTGGTGGTGAGTCCATCGTCAACATGGCTGAAGCCTTTCTAGCGGCTATCCAGCAGCGCCCCCAGCAGCAGATGTACGGCGTGCCGTACCGCCTGATGATGGACCCCGGCAGCGCTGGTATTGGCGGTGCCTTCAAAGCGCTGCTGCGCCGCCTGCAGGTTGAGGCCGTAGTTAACGAGGTGGGCAATGCACGCGCCAAAGGCCAGGTCGAGAACGCGCACAACCTCGTGGAGCTGAACTTTGAGTCCGGCTTCAAGCTGACACACGTGCCCAGCATTGCGTGGATCAACGAGCAGGCTGCAAGCTGGATGCGCTACTACAACAGCGTCAAGGTGCACAGCCGCCACGGCCTGCCGCGCTGGAACAAGTGGATGCAGATCACTGAGCAGCAGCTGCGCCTGGTGGACGGCACATTGGCCCGCGAGCTACTCACCCATGAGCCCGCAACCCCAAAGGTGGATCGCGAGCTGCAGGTGCGTTTCGCAGGCCGTGTCTGGTCAGTCAAGGATGTTCCTGGTGTGCTGGTGGGCGAGAAGCTCTCTGTCACCTACAACCCTTTCAAGCAGCACGCCGCCTATGTGGTGGATCGCGACGTCGTCGGCAATGAGTTGTTGATCGAAATCCCCGAGGTGAAGTACGACGAGCACGGCTTTGCCGAGAGCGCTGCGCTGATTGGCCGCGAGCACAAGTCGCTGGGCGATACCGATGCCAGCGCCAACCGCAAGCTGGTGGAGCGCGTAGCCACGGGCGCCTTGTCTAACGAGCAAGCCAAGGCCAGCCGTAAATCCAAACAGCTGCCTTTCGGAGGAACGGTCGATCCATATAAGCACCTTGAAGACTTGCCTGCGGTCACCATGCTGCCCCGCAAAGGTACCGAGCTGCAGCCCGCTGTGGCCACGCGAGAAGCGCCTGCCGCCATCCTCAACCGCTTTGAGATTGCGACCCGCTTGCGCGCCATGGGCCTGCAGATGGACCGCGAGAAGTCCAGCCAGATCCAAGCCTGGTACCCGGACGGTATGGCAGAGGATCAGCTGCAAGCCTTGTATGACCGCCTAACGGTGCGTGCTGGTTTGCGTGTGGTGGCCGGAGGCGCTGCATGAGTAAGCAGAAGAAGCTCAGCGCGCTAGGTGAGTTGCTTCGCTTACGTGGCGTAACCCAAGCTGAGTTTGCACATGCAACGCTGCTAGGTATGGCGCCCGTCTACTACTTGATGAAGGACGGCGTTTGGCCGCGCCGTGTGACCCAGCGTGCAAGGCTACGTGTGAATAACTACCTGAAATCCCTGGGTGCAACGGATGAGCAGATTGCTGCTTTGCATGTTCCCCAAACCAAGTTGGCCCCAGTGCGTTGGAACCGCACCGAGGCCGATCCCCAAGAAGCCCAAGAACCCTACGAGGAAGACCCAATGCTACTGCAAAAAGAAAGTTTGACCCCCGAAGCGCGCAAGCACTTCAATCTGGTACGCAGCCCTTTTGTGGATGATGTACAGACACCCGCTGACGTTTTTCAAAGCCCAAGCGTGCGCTACGCCCGCGCCGCGCTGACCGATTGCGCTATGCACAACGGATTTATCGCGCTGGTGGGTGAGTCGGGTGCGGGCAAATCTACCTTGGCTGAAGACCTTGAAGAGCGCAACCGCTTGGAGCACAAGGACATCGTTGTGTTCCGCCCCTATGTCCAGGGCATGTCGGAGAACGACAGCCTGGGCAGAACCCTAAAAAGTGGTGCCATTGCAGAGAGCGTCATCTTCGCCTTGGACCCGCATGCCAGCATCCGGGCTAGCGCGCAGGCACGGTTTCGGCAGATCCATGAGCTGCTCAAGTCCAGCGCGCAAACTGGACGCCGCCATCTGCTGCTGATCGAAGAGGCCCACGACCTGCCCGAAGCAACCTTGAAGCACCTCAAGCGCTTTCTGGAGTTGAAGGACGGCATGCGCAAGCTGATGGGCATTGCACTGATCGGTCAGCCCGAGCTGCGCAAGCGCCTTAGCACGCAGAACTCCAAGGTGCGTGAAGTGGCACAGCGCTGCGAGATTGTTGAGCTAGCACCGCTTAACAACGATCTGGAAGCCTACCTGGCACACAAGTTCGCCCGCTTCGATATCAAGTACCCCGATGTGTTTGCAGACGATGCGGCCGACGCGATCCGCGCCCGCCTGATCTACACGCCGCGCGGCGGCACCGCAGCGGACGCCATCTCAATTTGCCACCCACAGGTAGTCAACAACCTGGTCTGCCGCGCGATGAATGCCGCCGCCAACGTCGGCATGGATCGTGTGGATGCCCAAGTGATTGCGGGGTGCTGAGCATGTCTATTTACCGAATTATTGTCTGCTTCGGCGGGTGCAACAACCTCTCGTTTCCAGGGCTGTTTGCCAGCACCAAAGAAGCGCAAGACCAGACCTGGGCGGACTTCCCCGATGCCCGTGGCGTCAGTGTCCTCTTCATCAAAGGAGTCAGCAATGCGTAAGAAAGAGCATTTTCTAGTGTCGCCCACCATCGACGTCTTGGACCCTAAGCCTACTCAGGTGGATACCCTCGGCCGCTACCTGCTGGCTCTGATGATTTTGCTGACCATCGGCTTGGTCACGGGCCATCTCCTGGGCTATTTCTCGGTTTATGGAGGGCTCCTATGAGTGCCGAGATTGCCTGCCCAGCCTGCTCTTACGAGTTCGACCTGCTTGCTGTCGTCAAAGATGAAGCGGATCAGAAGGCTGTAAACGCTTTTCTGCACACCTGCATGCCAGGCATCTCGGATCGCATGCTGCGCTACACGCTGCTGTTCAAGACGCCCAAACACGCAATGACGATGCGCAAGCAGCTCAAGCTCGTGACACCAATGCTGCCGGATATAGACCGCCGGGCCATTAGTTGGAAGGGCCGCGACCTGGCTGCACCTCTGGCGCACTGGGCCGAAGCCATCGACCAGATGCTTGCTGCTGCGCAGGCGGGGCGTCTGGAGTTGCCCATGCGCAACCACAACTACCTGTTCTCGGTTTTGGCAGGCATGGCAGACAAGGTTGATGCCACCGCTGAGGCCAAGCGCGAAGAAGACGCCCGCCTTCGCCCGCGCCGTGACACCGTCCAGGTGCGCGGCCAAACCATGGAGATTGGCACCGCCCTGGACGTCGTCTACGGCGGCAAAGACCCTGCGCTCGCTGCAGTGGAGGAGCGCAACCGCAACGCTGCCCCCATGCCCGAACACTTGCGGGAAAAGTTCGCACAGATCAAAAAAGGACAAACGCCATGCTGATGACCCCTGACCCCATGCTGAGATGGGGAGATCGCCGACGCGAAGATGGCGGCCGGCGCGGCCAAGCTCGTACTCGCCAGTACGAGCGCAGCCTGGACAAGCCCGAGCACAAAGGTGCCCGCCTGGCGCTACCCAGCCGCTACGACTTGATGCATGGGCCTGTTTACGAGCCCGTTGCAGCCGCTGCGCCTGTGCGCCCTGGTGCCAACGATTTTCTGCAGATTGCCAGTCTTGGCGTGCGCTGCTGAAGGGAGGTTTCTGATGAAAAACGTGAAGCACGAAGACTGTGAGCCTCTCGCCGAGGAAATCATCGATCTGATCAAGTCCCAACCGGCCCACATTGCCACTGGCGCACTGATTCTTGTGCTGGCCTGCTATGCCGATACCTTGCCCGAGCTCCGGTTTCCCCTTGGCCGGGCGTTGCTGATCCAGGGCGGCCGCTTTACCACCACGCCTGCCCCGTGTACCTATGGCCTGGAACACATGCCGGTCCATCCAACTATCAACTGAGGAAGCGAAAAATGTCTGTCCAAAATATTCTAGAAACTATCCCAGACGGCTACATGCGCAACGCATCGGGGCATCTGGTGCCTATCAACATGGTGCGCGAGCAAGACATGCTGCGTGATGAAACCGTGCGTTCGCTGGTCGCAGACGCGATTGAAGCTAATGCCCGTCTGCGCGCATTCAAGCTCAAAGCGCTGGGCGATATCGCCGATCTGGTCAAGATCGCAGGCGAGAAATATGACGTAACCCTGGGCGGCAAGAAGGGAAATGTCTCTGTCTCTAGCTATGACGGCAAATACAAGATTCAGCGCAGTATTGCCGATCGCATCGTTTTCACGGAGGAGATTGAAGCAGCCAAAGCGCTGCTGAACAGTTGCTTTGAACGTTGGAGTGAAGGCGCCAACGACAACATCCGTATCTTGGTGGATCGCGCCTTCAGCAAAGACAAGAACGGTCAACTCAAAACCGCCAGCGTGTTGGAGTTGATGCGCGTTGAGATTGTCGACGAGGAATGGAAACGCGCGATGCAAGCAATCAAAGACAGTATCCAGACAACCGGCACAGCCATCTATGTACGGGTGTATGAGCGTATTGGGGACTCTGACCAGTACCGGGCTATTCCTTTGGATTTGGCGGCTGTATGAACCAAGCACAATCAATGAAGCGCAAGGTGCGCGTAACGATTACCAAAGAGATTGAGGTAGAGCTAACACCTGCGGTGTTTGCCGGGCTCAGCCAGGAGCAATACCTGGAGGAATTTTGTAAAGGGCTTTGGCCTGTGGATGGCATTGACGATGTATTTCTCTATGCGGCGGAGATGGCGGCGACCTGCGGCAGCGGCTATTCGCATGATGGTATTGGCCTGCTGAGCAGCAGCTACAGCACGCATCCGCGTGTTCCAGACGCTAAGTTTGTTGAGATCTCCGAAGATCTTGAGACGGAGTTCATCGCGCCATGAAAAGCTTTGAAGCCATCGCCCGCTCTGCCTACGCGGTGTTCTGCAACAGCCTTCACGGCACGCAAGCCAAGCTTCCAGCCTGGAATGAGCTGCCGCAGCAAACACGCAATGCCTGGATTGAATCAGCCCGCCATGTGGCTGTCGAAATCCAGCAAGTTCACTAAACCGGGACGCGCATGGATACCGCAATGACTTCTGTGAACAAATTGGACAGGGCCACAAGCCTTCCAAATGGGGCAAGTGGTACCCATGCCAGTCTCGCACCCAAAAATCGCGCTAAGGCGCTGCAATCTGCGCCCGCCGATTTGATGCACTTTGTGTGCGAAACCGGGGCGAGCGAGGTTGCCCGTGAGCTGTGCCTGACAAGGGCTACCGTCTACCGTTTGCGCGATGGCTACTGGCCAGCCGACCCCGGCAACATTCTGCAAGCCTGGGGACGCTACAAGGCAAGCCGTGCGGTGGTGGATTCGTCCTGGTTCCTACGGCGCGTGCGCAGCGGCGGCATTGTGCGCCACGCCGGGTGCGACTTCACGGCGCCCAGCCTGCCTGCCCGTGTGGGCCAGATGCTGGCCGTGGCCCGTGGCCACGATGGTGGCCTGCTGGCCCAAACCTTGGAGCTGCCTGCCGAGCGCTTCACCCTAATGCAAACACCCGCAATTCAACACTAACCCACCATGGCAAACCACAAGGCTGCAATCCACGCTCTCAAGTCCAAGCTAGGCATGTCCGACGACGACTACCGCGCGCTGCTGCTGACGCTGACCGGCGTCTCAAGTTCCAAGGACATGACGGACAAGCAGCAGCGCCAGGTGCGCGACCGCCTGCAAAGCTTGGGCGAGCGCATGGGGGTGGTGCAAGCCACCACCAAGCGCCGCCCGTTGACCCATGATCAGTTCGCCCTCGTTAAAAAAGAGACTCGCCCGAAAGAGCGCAAGGTGTGGGCGCTGTGGAACCAGCTGAACCGCGACGGCAAGATCGGCAACCCCAGCGCTGCCGCACTCAACGCCTGGGTGTTGCGCCAAGTCGATGTGAGCGCATTACGCTTCGCCACTGACCCGCAGCTAGATACACTTATCGAAGCGCTCAAGGCTTGGCAGGAAAGGAATTAAACGTGCAATTGTTCGATCGCAAAGATGTCACCGAGCTGACCCTGGGCGAAATCGCCCCGCTGGAAGCACTCATGACGCCAGCGTGGCCGGACACCTGGCGAGACCTGGCCACCAGCCACTACGTCACCCTGATATCGGCACCCGGCTCGGGTGCCGTCGCCGTTGAATCGCTTGCGCACCTGGCCGTTGCTCTGACCATGGGGGTCGCGCAAGACCTGGGCGGCACGCAACCTTACATCCCCGTTGGCGCAGATGTGCTGAGCAGCACCCGCGCCTGTCGCGTGATTGATCTGCTGCAAGACGGCCAAAACTACAAGGCTGCCGCCGATGCCACGGGTCTGACCGTGTCCGCCGTGCGCAAGATTGAGCGCGCATGGCGCAATGAACAAATGGCGTCCCGCCAAGGCACCTTGCCGCTGGACTGACAGCAACTCACCACAACCACCCGCCCCAGCCCCTATGGTCTGGGGCTTTTTTGTGCCCTGAATCTGTGGACTGCGGCATTGCGCGCAATGACTGGTGACTCGACACCATTGCGCCATGCCTCAAAAAACTGCCCCTGCAAAGCCATCGCTAGCCACGCTGCCTGATGGCATCGAGATTTTCCGCGCCGGTCGCCACACCGATGACGCGGGCACGGTGCATGAGTTCTCCGAGGCCGCTTTGCAAGAGATGGCCAGCGGCTACAACCCCTTGCTGCGCGAGGCGCCGCTGACAGTGGGGCACCCCGCCAGCAACCTGCCTGCATATGGCTGGGTCAAGTCTGTCCAGACCGCCAACGGTGTGCTGTCGATTAACACCCACCAAGTGGAGCATCAGTTCTCCGAGATGGTGCAGACCGGTCGCTTTAAAAAGCGCAGCGCCTCTTTCTACCCACCCCAGTCCCCCAACAACCCGACGCCTGGCAAATGGTATCTGCGCCATGTGGCGTTCCTCGGTGCCCAGCCACCTGCCGTGGCAGGGCTCAAAGACATTGAGTTTTCTGAAGACGACGCAGGCGGCGCCGTCTCCTTCTCTGAATCCGTAACCGCCGATCCGTCAACACAGGAGTCCTTATCCATGACTGAAGCCGAAATCAAGGCAATGCAAGACCAGCTCGCAGCTGAAAAAAAAGCGCGCATCGAAGCGGATGCCAAAGCCAAAGCCTCAGAAGACGAGGCCACTGCTGCCAAGGCCGCTGCCGCATCGTTTGCCGAGAAGGCTGCTAACGACCGCAAGGCAAGCTTTGTGAGCTTTGCCGAGAGCCAAGTCAAGGCTGGCAAGTTGCTGCCCAAAGACCAGGCAATGGCCGTGGCCACCCTGGTGGCGCTCGATGACGCCAAGCCGGTGGAGTTCTCAGAAGGTGACATCACCCGCAAGGTCAGCCCCAGCCAGTGGCTGCAAGACCTGATCGCCAACGCCAAGCCACAGGTGGAGTTCGGCGAGTTTGCCGGTGGCAATAGCGGCACTTCGGTGCAAGCAGGCACTGCGCACGGCAAGTCCGACGCTGAGGTGGACAAGGCTGCAAAGGCATATGCATCCCAGCACAAGGTGGACTACAGCGAGGCCCTGCGTGCCGTGACCTCGTTCACCAGCGCCGCTTAACAACTTTGGTCTGAAAGGAAAACCAAACCATGACGATGACCGCAGCAGAGATCCGTCTCAAAGCGAACCCGATCCTGACCAGCATGTTGCTGGGCATCGGCCAGGGCACGATGATCGCCGAAAAGCTGATGCCCCGCCTGCCGCAGGCGCTGGCGAACGTGAACATTGCCCAGATGGGTGACGCGGCACGCCGCCGCTACAACCTGCGCCGTGCGCCAGGCACCGCCACTAAGCGCATCAACATCAAGTACGACGGCAAGGTCTACTCTGTGGATCAGTACGCGGTAGAGGTGCCTATCCCGCGTGAGCTGGTGCGTGAATCAGACGAGTCGCGCCGCCTCAATATTGCCAGCCACCTGGATATCAGCCAGATCGCCATGACCACCGCCGCCGATGTGCTGGCCCTGGACTACGAGCTGGAAGTGGCAGGCCTGGCTACCAACAGTGCCAGCTATGCAGTCGGCAACACTCTAGCCCTGGCTGGCGGCACCAAGTGGAGCGCCACTACGGGCACACCTGTGACGGATGTGCGTGCCGGTGCAGAGATCATCCGCAAGAAGACGGGCAAGCGCCCTAACAAGCTGGTGATGGGAGCTGAGGTCTTTGCAGTGGTCTGTATCAACACCGAAGTACGTTCGTACCTGCCCAGCACGCAGACGGGCCCCGCCACCATTGAGCAGTTGAAGACCATCTTCAACGTGGCCGAGATTGAAGTGGGCGACGCATCGTGGACGGACGAGGACGACACCGCGCACGACGTGTGGGGCAACAACGCCATCCTGGCTTATGTGCCCATCATCGCCGCTGGCAGCGCCAAGGTCAGCCTAGCTGAGCCAGCCTTCGGCTTCACCAACGTGATCGAAGGCCATCCATTTTCCGAGACACCGTACTTCCACAACGACCTGAAGAGCTGGATCTACGGTGGAACTTTCGAGCGTCGCGCCAACGTGGCCTACCCAGGCGCTGGCTTCCTGTTCACCAACCCTGCCTAACACCCTCCAGTGAGCCTGTGAAAACCCGGTCCCGCATTAGCGGGCCGGGTCTGGGCCCAAGGAACCATAAAGGACTTTGCACATGAGCAAGAAACTAATTGCCCTGGTTGCCACCGCTGTGATGGTGGAAGGTAAGCGCACCGTGATCCAGCCGGGCGAAGAACTGCCAGACCTGTCCAAGCACGACGAGCGCGAGCTGGTCGCATCGGGCGCCGCTGAGAACCCGGAGGACACGGCTGCCTTGGCAAAGCAAGACGCCCGAGACCGGGAAGAAGCTGCCAAAGAGTTTGAAGAAGCCCGCGCCAAGGTGCAGGAAAAACAAGCCTCGATAGCAGCTGCTGCCAATGAAGAGAAGCCAGCGGGCTCCGACGCTGCCGCTGGTAATGAACCTGAACCAACACCAACACCAACACCAACACCAGCACCAGCACCAGCACCAGCCACCCCTGCCAAGGCCATCAAGGCTGCTGGCAAGAAGTAAGGAGTAGATGCACATGGCATCCCAAAACAAAACTGGTCGCCAATTCGATAAGCGACACGCCATCACTCTGGTGGCCACGGCAGCGCTGGCAGCCCACCGCTTTGTGGCCTATGACGGTAGCTACCCCGATGCAACCGGCGCCGCAAAGGACGCCCAAGGCGTGACAGAAACTGCCGCCGCTGTGGGGGAAGCCGTGGCGGTAGTTACCAGCTATTCCTACCTGGTCGAAGCGGCTGCTGCCATCCCCTTTGGTGCACTGGTCAAGCCAGACGCGACAGGCAAAGCCATTGCGGGCACAGCCACAGATCATTGCGGCCGCTGCTTGGGTGCTGCCACCCAGGCGGGCCAGTTGGTGGAAGTGCAGATTCTGCAACACGTGCACGCCGCCTAAACCATGGAATACGCAACCGTCCAGGACCTGATCTCCCGCTTTGGTGAGCGTGAGCTGATCCAGCTTACCGACCATGACGAGCTTCAGCAGGTCAAAACTGCCAAGGCTGATGTGGCCCTGGGCGATGCGCATGCCTATGTCGATGGCTATGTGGGCGTGGTCTACCAACTGCCGATCGCAGGTTGCGCTAAGCCCGCGCCTGAGCCAGGTAATGCAAGTGCCGTGCAGATGGTGGCGCCCCCGCTGCTGACCCGTTTGGTCTGCGACGTGGCGCGCTACTACCTCTTCGACGATCTGGCTCCCGAGCATGAGGTCTATATCCGCTTCAAAGCGGCGACCAAGGAGCTGCAAGCCCTTGCCGCTGGCGAAGTAAAGCTGACCTGCCCCTGGGGTGGTCAGCCTGGTGTGTCGCTGACCGGCAATGAACCCGGTGAAGGTGAGGTGCTGTTTGAGTTCAGCCCGCGCCAGGTCACCGACGAGTCGCTGCGGGGGTTTGCATGAGCGCCCAAGGCATGAGCGTCGACCAGGTCAACGACTTTATGGCGCTGGAGCCGCACATCGTGGCGCTGGTCCAAAAGGCCGTGCAAGGCATGAAGCCTGCGGTGCATGTGCTGACCGCCGCTGACTTGGCTGACGTCAAGGAAAGCGCCCAGAAGGCGCCCGCTATCCACGTGATCTATGGCGGCTATGTGGTTACAGAGGACCTACGCGTTACCTGGCGCCTACGCCACAAGTGGTACGTGGTCGCCGCTGTGCGCAACGTAGCCAAGCAGCGTACAGGCGAGGCAGCGCGTGCAGAGGCTGGATCGCTAGGCGCTGGTGTTGCCGCTGCCCTAGCTGGTGCATCCCTGCCAGGTGCAGCTACCGGACTGAGTTTGGTTACCCCACCTGCTGCTCGCTACTCGGCGGGTTTCCAGTACATCCCCTCGGCATTCGAGGTGGAAACGATTTTTAAGAAGCAATCCTAGGAGCGTTTATGACTGTTCTCACCAAGGTTTACAAGCCGTCCATGAACGTAGGCCAGGTCTATGCCCGGCCATACGGATCTGCCATCGCTCCCATTCCTATCGGCAACGTGCTGGAGCTGTCGCTGGAGCATGAAGAAGATGTGCAGACCCAGGAAGATCTGACCCAGCAAGGCGGTGGCGTGCACGCTGAAGTACGCCGTGTCAAAGCCATTAAAACCAAGATGAAGATCGCCGACATCAACGTGGTGAACCTGGCACGAGCCGTGATGGGTACAGCAGAAGCCGTGTCCGGTGGCACGGTAACCGATGAGCCTTTGGTAGTGACGCTGGGCGGCTTGCTGCGCCTCAAGCACTTAGCGCCGACTGCTTTGACACTGAAGAAAGGTGCGGACGCTTCGAGCGCTACAGCCTTCACCACCGCCGCTGACTATGAGGTACGCCCAGAAGGCGTGTTTGTCTACCCTGGTGCTGCCGAGCTGCAAGAAGGCGACAAGCTGTGGGTCAGCTACACGTATGGTGAATATGCAGTGATCGAAGCCTTGACCGCCAAGGCTGCTGAGCTGGAGCTAACTTTTGGGGGCTTGAACGAAGCCGACTCGGGCAACCCCGTTCTTGTCGAGATCTTCCGGGCAAGCCAAGGCGTGACCAAAGCTCTGGCATTGCTGGGCAAGGGCTTTGGAGCACTGGATGTGGAAGGCTCTGTGATGCAAGACCCTAGCCGTACCGGCCAAGGCATCAGCAAGTACTACCGCACCAGCATGGTGTGATGCGCCGCCCGGCATTGACCGGGCAAGACATCTGCGTGGGGCAGTCACCGGCTAGGTAACTGGCCCCACAAGTTTTATATCACTTGCACCACAGCCCGACTGATCCATGGAAGCCAATCTCAAAATCAACGCTGATACAGCCGAAGGTCGGCGCAATGTTGCGCAGCTGGCGGACAGCTTTGACTCTCTGGCCAAGACTTTGGGTGGTGAGGTGGGTACCCAGGCGCAAGCAGCAGCTGCCAAGTTGCGTGAGCTGGGGCAGCAGCAAGAGTCGATCCAGAATTTTCAATCTTTGCGCACGGAGGTGGCTACAACCCAGCGAGGCCTCAAAGAACTTGAGCGTGAAGCGGGTGCGTATGCCAAGCAGATTGCTGCCGCTGGCCCGCCTACCGTCCAAGAGGCCGAGCACCTAGCGAAGCTGCAAGCGGCCGCGAGCGGCGCAGCTATCCAACTGGGGGAACAAAAGACAGCGCTGGCAGCATCCGCTGCCGAACTGCAGCGACATGGCATTGCTAGCGACAACGCAAATAAGGCGTTGGGGCGTGTTCAGGCTGAGATTACCCAAACCACCCAAGAAGCAGCCAAACTGGACCCAGCGCTAAAAGAGGTTGCTGCCAGTCTAAGTAAGACCAGCTCGGCTGCTAAGCCAGTTGATGATAGCCTCAAGAGCCTGGGTACTACTGGTGAAAACCTCAAGTCTAAACTGACAGGTGTGGCCGCTGCTGTCACCGGGCTGTTCGCTGCAGCGAAGCTCAAGGACTATGCACTGGATGCCATCGCTACGGCCGACGCCTACGGCCAGATGGCCGAGCGCATCAAGATGGCCACGCCCATTGGGGCGGAATATGCCATGGTGCAAAAGCGTATCCTGGATGCGGCCAACCTGACCTACCGCCCACTGCAAGAGCAGCAGACGCTCTATATAGAGACGGCTGATGCTTTGCGCGAGCTGGGATACGCCACCAGCCAAGCGCTAGATATTCAGGACAGCTTCACCTACCTGTTGACTACCAATGCGGCCAGCCAAGAGAAGGGTAAGAACGCGATTGACGCGTACACCAAGTCCATCAACTCGGGCCGCATTGAAGTAGACGCCTGGCAGTCGCTGCTTGCAGCGACGCCCACCATCATTGATGCGGTATCGTCCGCCACCGGTAAGACCACGGGTGAAGTGCGCCAGCTTGGCATTACCGGCAAACTATCCATTGCCGATCTAAATGAGGGCTTGCGCCTCTCTGTGGAGCGCAACAAGCAGCTTGCTGCAGGCATGTCCACGACGGTTAAGGACGCCGTACAGCGCCTGTCCAACACCTGGCAGACCTACATTGGTGAGGCAAACCAAGCGAATCAGTCCACGGCCCAGATCGTCAAGATGGTAGACATGCTCTCCAGCAATCTTGATGCAGTGGTAAAGGCTGCGACGGTTGCTGGTGAAGTCATGGTAGCCGTGTGGGCCGTGAAGGCCGTGGGTGCTCTGAAGGCCTATATCGCCCAGCTGCGCCAGGCAGCCGCCGAGACCCAAGCCTTGATGGCAAGCACCACCAGTGCAGGCACAAAGATGGCAGCAGCGTTGTCTGCGGCTGGCAAGTTGGCTCTTTCAGCGTGGGTGGGCTGGGAGATCGGCACTTTCTTGCGCTCAGAGTTTGAGGTCGTTGAGAAGGCTGGCATTGCGCTGGCCGCAGGCCTCACCAAAGGCGCGGCCATGGTGCAAGGCGCCTGGGAGATGGTGCAAGCTGCATTCACGTCGGACACCATTGAGGCTGCATCCGCACGTATGGAGCAGCGCCTGCAAGAGATTGACGCAATCTATGCCGACATGTTTGCCAACGCGGGAAAGGCCGCCCAAGCGCAAACCAACGTTGCAGCAGCCACCACGGCCGGTGGTGTAGCAGCCGAGAACGCCAAAACCAAGTGGGAGCAGTACAAGTCAGCCTTTACAACTGCCTCTGAAAAGCTGGAGCAGCAACGCCAGCAGGTCGATGCCATGGTTGCATTGCGCAACGCCGAAGCCGATGGTATTGCACGCATTGCCCAGGAGTTAGGCACTGAGAAAGAGGCCCGCCAGGCAGCTGCCGATGCAGCGGTAGTCCAGTCGGAGCAAGCCAAACTGCAGGCCGAGCAAGCCAGCAAGGAGCTGGCTGCCGTGCGCAATCACCGCGACGAGCTGGCCGCTCTGGGCGCCGAAATCCTCAAGAACGACCCCATCCGCCAGAAGGAGTTGGACGCACTCAACACCGAGGTCAGGGTGCGAGAGTCAGCAGCTGGCCAGGCCATTGCCCATGCCCGTGCGCTGGAAGTCGCTGCAGTGGCAGCCAAGGCAGAAGCCGTCGCCGTTGAAGACAACAGTGGCAAGGTAAAGCAGTTGGGTGAGGCGTATGAGCAAGCCCGCCAAGACCTGGAACTGCTGCGCAATCTGCAGGCAGCTGGCATCAAGACGCAGCAGGATGTGGCAACAGCTGAGAATGCCCTGATCAAGGCATCCAAGGAATATAAGGATGCCCTTAGCGACCAAGAAGGATTGATCCGCGCACGCAATTCTGCAGAGCAATCCAGTTTTGACCTGAAGTCTGCCAGCGTCAACCTGGCCATTGAGCAGCAGCGCTCCATCCTTGCCGTGGCCAAGGCCACCGGCAATGAAGCCATGGAGATGCAGGCCGAGAACAATATCCGCCGCCTGCAGATTGAGCTACTCGTTCTGACAGCCAAGGCCAAAGATGCGGAAGCTACTGCAGCTCTGGCTTCTATTGCAGTCAAGCGTGCCGAGTTAATCGCAAGTGGGCAGCTTACGGAGGCCAAGCGCTTGGAGCTAGATGCGGCTACCCAGGCGGCCAAGGTCAAGCAGATGGAAGCCAAGATCGCCCGCGAAACTGCGGACGGACTTGAACGACTGGGCAATGTGCGCAAAGCTTCCAAAGGCGATATCGACAACGAAGCAGACGCCTTGTCGCGCCTCAACGGAGAGCGCGAGCGTGAGCTGGACAACATGGTCAAGCGCGACAACATGGGCCATGAGACCCGCACAGCGGGCACCTCCACCGGCAATCGCCAGGGCATCATCGAATGGCTGAAGGGCGCGGGCCTGGACGAGGCGGTGGCCGAATACATCAGTAAAGACTTTGTAGACGCCAACGGCAAAGTGGCCTATATGGGCAACGCTGGCCAGAAGAAGTGGAATGGCGACACCATGTCCAACGCGCTGTCCAACGCGGTGGACTACTACAAATATGGTGAAGGCAAGCACACCGCTGAGAACATTGCAGCCCAAGACAAGGCGCAAAAAGACGCCAAGGACACCAAGGGTAAGCCCACCTCCAGCCCTGCACCTGCTCCATCGAGCAGTACCACAAGTGCAAGCAGCGGTGCTACCTACATCTCCAACATCAATATTCCCGGGCAAGCGACCGTGTCTCTCAATTATTCAGATGCGGGCAGTCAGCGCATGGGTGATGAGTTGATCCGTCGGCTTGCAACCGGAAAAGGCGTTGCCCAATGATCACCTTAACTTACCAGGGCGTAGTGCAAGAGCTGCCAGACCGCTTGATATGGGTTGATGAGTACCAGTGGAGCCCGGTTGATAAGGCGATCCGCACCGCAACCAATGGGGCCATGCATGTGCACGTCGGCAAGCGCCTGGCGGGCCGCCCTTACACCCTTAATGGCCAGATTGGCGCTGCTTGGATCGAGCGCAGTGTCTGCGACCTCCTCAAATCTTGGGCAGATGACCCGCTCGCTGAGCTGAGCCTCTTCATCCGTGGATCTGCGCGTACCGTGATCTGGAACCAGGAGGGAGGACTGGCATTCGAGGCCACGCCCATCTGGATGCTCATTGATGGCGAGCACACCTCCGACCTCAAATACATCCCCAATTTTCGATTTAAGGAAAAGTGATGACTCTGCTTTTCGGCGATATCCGCTTTGCCCAATCTGCTCGCATGGTTGATGCCAAAGAAGGCGGCGGGCCTCCTTCGGCCAAGCTGATGACCTCGGGGCGCTATAACGAGATCTTCCCCGATATCTCAATGGACTCCCGTGTCAACGGCCGGGTTGAGATCTACAGCATCTTTGGTGTGCTGCGCAATACCGACCTGACCATGCTGGGCGGCGCTAATGTCATTTTGTCGAGCCCGCCCAATGATCCGCGTGTTGGTGTCACGATTCTCTCGCTCGGTGACTCCTTTGCCACCCGTGCCGATATCGCAGCCCGGATTGAGCGCATGCGTGCTGCGGGCCCGGAGTTTGGTGGCTACCTGCTGCAAGATCACTATGCCACTATGGGCTCAATCTCCATCCTGCAGCGCCCCGAGATGGTGCCGCCAGGTATCGGGCTCACTTTCTTGTTGATCTTTGATGAAGGAAAACCCAGCGAATGTCGCCAGCGCATCACGATCAAATCCGTAAAAACAGAGATCCGTAAGTACACCGTGATCGTCAATGGGCAAGCTAGCACGTTTGACGCTCAGCTGTCTGCATGCGAGATGCTGAACCCGCTGCTGTACGACTTCCCGGGCTCGCCCCCTGACATTACGTTTGCGCGGCAGGCGAACAAGACCTTGGTGCGCGAGACCACCTTTGTGGATGCCGGTGTGTTCTACAGCGCTGCACGCCTGGAGCAGCCCTGCGCGGTGAACGACACGTTCGTCAAGCTGCCCACGATCTACACGCAGGTGGTGCCCAACAGCCGCACTGAGTCCAACCTGGTAGACCAGCGCCCCAGCTCTCGCTACACCATCGTGCTGGCCGAGTCTCCGCGCCGGGTAGAGGTGGGCATCACGCCGCATTCCAAGCAGATCGTGATTGGCGAGAACAACGCAGGCAAGAACTTTGTGGAGCGCCTGTTCCCCTTGCCAGAGCCCGGCCTGACCTTTATAGACTTCTTTGCCCTGGGTCAGCGCTACAACATGCGAGACGATGGCACGGGCCGCATCACGGGCTCGGGTGGCGGCGCAGTGAGTAGTTTGACGGGTGATCTGAGCATCACCACCAACGCCATCCCCGACATCAACAGCAGCGTTGCGATCACTTGGGGCACTCGGGAGGCCTACACCGACCGCAGCAACCAAGGCGTGCAAGTACGCGCCCCCGAGTTCGTCATCACTTTGGATGCGGATGCTGAGAGCGACCAGGCTCGGCCTGGCTCTATCACGGGCCGCTACACCAGCGCCAATGTGGAATACACATTTACAGATGACAGCAACGGAGGCTTGAGTGGTGACGCAACCGGCGTAGTGGACTATGCCGGGCGCATCTTGCTGGTGCGGCCCAAGCACATGCCTGATGCCGGGGCACAGATCGCGCTGGACTACCAGATGGACAACACCGTCACGGAGTACTTCCCCGGCCTATCGCATGATGCGGGTGGCTTTATACAAATGACCCTGGCGCAGCAGCCTGCTGCCAAGTCCGTGCGGGTGCAATGGGCAACTGCACGCGCAGTCTCCAACACCTCGGGCGGCAACCTGACCACCACCACGGCCAACAAAGACACCGATGTGTCATACACCTACAAGCCTGTGCCCGAGTACTACGAGCCCGCGCCGCCAGCGGTCGTGCCGCCCTCGATTGGCTACAAGCCGCCTTACATCGCTATTCATACGGATTGACCATGGCCATCCAAATCAAGACAGTCCCCTTTGCCGTCAAGACCACCAACGGCAAAAGTTCTACAGTGACGACAGAAACGGGTACGACCAGCGATGGGCGCATTGTTGCTATCAGCAGCGCCACGGATGACGGTCTGGGCAATTTTGTAGCTGGCATGGGCAACGTCAACTACGCTGGCAAGCAGCTCAATATCAAAGTGGTTGATTTCAACCGTAAGACCGAGAGCTACAAGTCAGACCACCAGGATGCATCCGAGTTTGAGCGCACTGTGGCTGATGGTGAGGGCAGCTCCAGCAGCGACAGCGCTAAGGGCGGTGAGTACAGCACCGCCTCGGTGGGCGAGCAGATGCTTGCCGCATCAAGCGTGATGGTGCGCTACAGCACCGGGGTCGGTGTGCCGTTAAATAAATCCATGAGCTACACGGTACCGGCGGTCACGCTGGATCTGTGTCCGCTCACGACAGACCGCATCATTGCGGGCTCGGTCATGTTCCGCTGGATGGCCACCACCTATGTGGATTTTGATGGCGTGATCTACCGGGAGCGAACTGACTCCAGCCCCGGCATCATCAGCGGCTATATCGACTATGCAGGCGGCACGGCCTTGATGACCGACTACGTGGTGGGTGGCACGGGGCCGAGCGACTTTCAGCTGCTTAGCTTGTGGACGCAAAAGGGTCAGTGGACCACGGCCAGCCTGTTCTTTAACACCGAGAGTGCACCGCTGCGTGCGGGCCCGGGTGGCTTTGTGCTGACCGTGGTGGATACCAAGGGCAGCATGCTGCGCGCCGATGTGGATAACCAAGGCAACATCACCGGGCCCCATATGCGCGGCAAGGTGGTATTTGCCCGTGGCTCGGTCAGCCTGCAGTTTGGGGATTTTGTGCTGGCGGCCGAGCTGACACCAGCCGACAAGGCCGAGTGGTGGTACAACGCGGCCGACGTGGGTGCGGTTGAAGCGGGCAAGATCTGGCGCCCTTGGCCCGTGGACCCCACCACGTTGCGCTACAACGCGGTCACCTATATCTACTTGCCTGTGGATGTCACCCTGATGGGCCTAGACCCGGCGGCGCTGCCGTCTGACGGGCTTGTGCCCTTTGTGCGCGACGGTGATGCGGGCTGGATTGGTGACGAGTACGGCGGGCTTCCCTTTGTGCCCACCGTGGGCTTGGTCTACAACATTGGCCATGAGCGCCTGTCCCACCTGCATGTGCTGGCAGATGATGGTGCAGAGATTTTCACGGGCTTCGAAGCAGACCTGGATGCCGGTACCGTCAAGTTCACCGACCTGAGTGGCTACCCCGCCCAGGTAAAAGTGATTGGCCGTGTGGCGGTTTATCTCAAAGTCAGCAAGGTGCGCATCAATGGCGAGGTGCACTTCACTACGCCCATCGGCTATGCCTTCTCAGCGGGCGCGGTGTTCAGCAGCGCGCTGCGCCAAGGTGATCGCTTCGCCCGTGTGGAGCGGGTCTACACGCAAAAGAGCTGGGATGGCGTGACCTGGCATGACGGCATGGACCCCAACATAGGGCCAGCAGCTGCCAAGTACGACCACGATGCCTACGCCATTGAAGTGACGAACTTGGGGGCCATCACCCAGCGCTGGGCGCTCAAGTTCAAGGACAGCCAGAACTACGAGCTGTACGGCCAGAAGTCTGGCCTCGTGGGTGTGGGCAACATCAACACCGACTTCCTGCCACTCAACCGGGCCGCCGGTGCGCCCTACATGCGCATCAAGGCCCTGGGTTTTGGCGGTGGTGGATTTATCCCCAACAACACGGTGTTTGTCGACACGCGTGGCGCAGAAAGCCAGATCGCGTGTGTGCGCTGCGTGATGCCCGGAACGCCTGCCGGTATCGAAGACAACTCCATCCTGGTGCAGTACGGCGACGTTGGCCGCGCCCCGGAATCCACCCTTTAAGACTTCAAGGAAATCACACCATGGCAAACATTCCTGTCAAGTGGGTGCAAAGCAGCATGCGCGGCGCGCCAATCATCAATGGCGTCGCTGGCTCGCTGATCGGCGCGCTGCGCACCTTTCTCATTACCGGCTTCGCGCCCACTGCAGCGGTATCGGCCACAGCCTTGGATGGCATCGCCACCATCATGCTGCCCAGCGGCCAGAGTTTTGAAGAGCATGCTGTGGTCCTGATCGCTGGAGCCACAATTCCCGAGTTCAACGGGGAGGCTCGTGTGCTGTCTGCAGCCAGCGATCGCATCACCGTCGCGACGAGCGCCGCCAATGGCCCGTTAGCCGGCAGCATCACTGTCCGCTATGCGCCAGTCGGCGGCTGGGAAGAGGTTTTCTCCAAAACGAATGTGAGCGTGTTTCGCAGCACCAACCCTGCCGGCTCACGCTTTTTCTTGCGCGTGGACGACACCGGCGCAGCCGTTGCCCGCGTGGTGGCCTATGAGTCGATGAGCGATGTGGATACCGGCTCAAACCCATTCCCAGCAGCTGCTCAGGCTAGCGGTGGCGGATACTGGCACAAGTCGGGGGCTGCTAGTGCAATTGCGGTGCGCTGGAGGATGTTTGCAGACACCAGGATGCTGTATGTCGCGCTGGCATCGGGTTCGTACCAAAACGATGTGTTTACTGCGGCCCCACTGCGCGGGTTCGGTGATCCTATTGCAAGGTCTCAGTCTGGCGACGTGTGGAGCGCACTTATTAGTGTTGCTCCGGCAGGGAATACGTCGAACTCTGGCATGCTTGAATCGGCTGTTCTCTCTGCGGGGGTTTCAGGTATTTTCTGCGCTCGTTCCATTACTGGCTTGGGTGGATCAGTTCAATGCAACCCCAAGGCATACACCGGTGGCGCTGGCGAAATAAGCGGAGGGTCGACCTACTTGGGTGCTGGCCCAAGCGACGTGGATGGTGAGATAAAGCTTTCCAGTCTGTTTGTGGTGGAGGCCAGGACGGGAGCTGGCCCGCGAGCAGATGTGCCAGGCGTGCAGTTTGTGCCCCAGTCAGGTGTGTTCGCGCAAATTCAGGATGGCACCATCATCGCTGGCAGCGGCCCCTTTGCGGGGATGCGCCTTATGGCCGTGGCCACGGGGACCAATCAAGGCACCACGCCTGTTGGCATCTATTTTGTGAACATCACTGGCCCCTGGAGGGCGTCCTGATGGCAATCCTGTTAGGCGTTATCCCGCCGCCTGGGGTGATTGCTGGGCGGCAGCCTGTTCGGTTCTCGGGCCTTGGCAGGCTCTCAGGTCCTCAGACGCTGCAGCAGGATTTTCGGTTCTCGCTGAGCACGCTGGGCGAGATCCGGGATCGTGCAATGTTCAAGACCTCACCCAGCGCCCCGGAAGTGCCCATGCCTTTGGCGCGCATTTGGGTGCAGCGCCTGGTCGATGGCCGTCGTGCATGGGAAGGCTTCAGCGATGCGCTGGGCTACTACCATGCCACCGGCCTTGAAGTGGGTGTGGCGTATGTGGTCATCGGGATCGATACGGCAGGGGAGCACAAATGCACTGCAGGCGGCCCTGTCACCGCAAAGGTAGCGTGACATGGCCACCTTCGAGATCACAGTCGAGCACCGCAAGGCGCGCAACCAGGCCAGCATCACGCTGGCCGACACGGGCCCCAATCCGTCGAGCATCAAGCTGTACAGCGAGCGCAATGGCACTTTGATGGCGGTGCGCACGCTGGCCAAGCCCTGCGGCGTGCTGACGGCCGAGGGCTACATCAGCCTGCAGACCTCGGCCGCCAATGACTTGGCTCTGATCACCGGCACCCCCACCTGGGGCGAATGGTGCGACGGCAACGGCAACAAGATCAACGGCGGCGCAGTGACGGCCGCTGATGGCGCGGGCCCGTTTCGGCTCTCGGGCGCAGCCAACGGCATGGTGTATGAGGGCGGCGTGGTGCTGCTCAAGACGCCGGCCATCATTCGGTAGGCGCTGTGGCCGATATCGACGGGAAACTGCTCTTTACCGCGCCGGCAGACGGCAGCGGCCGGCTGGTATTCGGCTATGAGGGCGATTCGAGCGCGGCGCCAGGAGCTGAGCTGGGTGTGGACGGCGACTTCCCGGAGATGGACGGGGAGATCACCCTGGTCATCGCGTATGAGATGGCCGTTGACGGTGACCTCCCGGAGATGGAAGGTGATGTTGGCCTGCAGTACGACGCAGGCGTGTTCCGTGGCACGCGCGTAGATCTGGAGTTTGGTTGGCAAGAGGCTAAGCCAGTTTCAACGCGCCTGAACGCACCTTGGCAAAACACCGAGCCGCGCAATGGGCGCCTTACCTTCTTGTGGCAAGAGGCGAATGGTGTATCCGCTCGCTTGGATGCCCGCTGGCAGGAGGCCGAGAGACTGCACTCCCGGCTGGCCACCCATTGGCAAGAAGCTTTGCAGCGCAGCGTGCGGCTTGATGTGCACTGGCAGGAAACCGAGCACCTGTACACCAGGCTCGCCACCCGCTGGCAAGAGGCCAAGCAGCGCAGCGTGCGCTTGGACGCGCCCTGGCAGGAGACGCTGCATTTGAGTGTGCAGCTCGCTATGCGCTGGCAAGAGGCCATCCCCGTGCGTGCCGAGCTGCGCACTGGCTACCGAACGGGCCGCCCGGTGAGTGTGATGCTGGACACGCACTGGCAAGAGGCCACCTGGCCGCGCTCTGGAGTCTCGCCGCCGCCCGAGGTTAAGCCGCCAGAGAAAGAGCTGTGCTATGACCCGGCCACGGTGGCGAGGCTTGTGTTTTCCGAGGCCAGGGATGGAACGGGCAAGCTGGTCTTTGTTTGCCTGCAAAAGGGCACCGAGCTGCCCCCTGCGCTCGTAGTGGTCCCTTCTCTTAGGACTTACATCATGTTCAATGAAATTGAGGTGCGCCGAGCTGACAGCTTGTCGGGCGACCCGCTGCCGTGCCAGGGCATCAATATGCAGCTCGATCGCAGCTCCTGGACCTGGTCTTTCTCGGCCGAGTTCCACCATTCGGTGGGCGATGCCGTCACGCCTGGCGCCAACGGCGAGCCGGTCGAGCTCGATGTGCGGGTCAATGGCACCCACTTTCGCCTGCAGTCCGAGAA
>JAVXMM010000061.1:0-26671 GCA_036646255.1 Comamonas sp. | reverse complement strand
CAAGATCAGTTTGCTGAGGCTGGCCGAGCAGCGCAACAGCCTCTCCAAGACCTGCAAGGTCATGCGTTTCAGCTGAGGCAGCTTCTATCGCTTCAAGTAACTTTAGGATCAAGCTACCTTGGCTGAAGCTAACCGCAAAAACCAGTCTTGAAGAATCAGGTGGAGCTTGCTATTGAGCAGCCCGCGCATGGGCAGTACCGCATGAGTAACGAGCTGCGCAAGACGAGCGTACTTTTCTCTGTCGGCGTGGTATCTCTTTATCTCGCTGCGCCGCGAGCAGGGGAGCTTTGCCAAGCACCTAAAACCTAATCAGCCAAGGTGCTCCAAGGTGGACTAACCATGAGTGAAGAGCAACTGCGGGCGCTGGAGTTGGTGCGAGAAGAACATGAGGCTTAGGAAGGAGACGGTGATGCAACACCCTGCTTATCTGGGCCTGTTAGGGCACCTACATAGGCACTTTAAAGGCGTGAGTCCCAATCTACCCGCGACTTTCGTCGACAGCTCCTACAAGGTGGTGGCTGTCAAGCTCCACGATAGAAAGCACGCCATCACAGTGGCTGACGTGCTCGATGGCAGGGTACTGCCACTCTGCGAAGCGTAAGGAATCGCGTTGCTGCAAATTCTCACTGATGAAGGCCCAGGATATTGGGGCAACCGTGTGCACCACGAGCTTGCGCTGAACTTGGGCTTGGAGAACATTGAGCACGCCAGAACCGAGAAAATTCAACAGGGCAGCAGGATTTGAAAGTGATTGCACTAAGCCATGCAAAACAAGTTCTATACAGCGCGTTCAGGTGCAAGGTGTATGCAAATTTAGAGCGGCTCCAAGCTCATGTAGACAACTGATACATGTCTGCGATACACAATGCACGCGCGCTGGAAAGCACTGCTTCGGCAAGACACCTTGGCAAGCTTTGGAAGAGAGCAAACACTTGGCGTTGCTAAAGCAACTAGATCGGGCAGTGCCAACATCCACCTCGAAATTCGCCATGGATTAATGGCTTGTTTGCCAGATAAAGTCTAGATTAGGCCAATTTATGGCTTAGCTGCCCGACTTTGTATTGGCATGGGCACCAGGACTCTCCCCATCTGGCGATTGGCTGAGTTCCAGGCGATAAGCCAATGCAATGAAGAGCCCCTGTGCCAACCCGATTGTGCTGGTCAGCGAGCGAAAACCGAAAGTGGTGCTCTCCTGAACGAACAACACCGCTTGCGCCAGCTCGGCTAGCGGGCTCAACCGGCTATCGGTGATCGCAATGATCAAGGCTCCGCGCGCATGCGCAATGCGTAGGACCTCCAATGTCTCAGGTGCATAAGGCGGAAAAGAAATGGCTAGCACCACATCGCCTTTGCGTAAAGAGCGCAACTGTCCTTCCTGCATACCGCCCATTGCGCTGACCAACTGGACTCGCTTATTGGTGTGCTGTAGTGCGTAGTCCAGATAGGCTGCGATCGAGAATGAACGCCGCATACCCAGTAGCCAGATCGATTCTGCGTTGGCCAGTAGCTCAACCGCAGTATCGAGATCGCTTTGGGCCAGGGTATCGATGAGGCCTTGAATGCCGCCTATGCTGCCCTTCAGAAACTCCTTCGCGATGTCAACACTGATCAGCGGCGCGCCCGAATGGATCACATCGCGGATGCGTGCTTGGTAATTTCGGTCCGGCGCTAATTGCTGGACAATGGCTTGACGGAACAGTTTTTGCATCTCTGTGAAGCCAGAAAAGCCAAAGTGTTTGGCAAAGCGCACGACCGCAGAAGGCTGCACGCCGCAGGCTGCCGCCACATCCTGGATGCCTTCAAGGCCCAGACGGCCGTGGTGCGCCTCAATGTATTTTCCGATCAGCTTTAGCTGCCGACTCAAGCCCTTGTACTCATCTTTCAGAACTTTCAGTAACTGTTCGACAGAGGTAACGGAAGTAACAGAAGTATCTTGATTGCTCATGGGAGCAGGATACCAAGACATATCGGCATCTGGTTTTCTCAAAGCATTTCGACCTGGCCACTACGCAAGGACCGAGTGATCGCCAGACCGATGCGTGTGGCTTCGGTGGCATCAGACAGCGTCAAGCCAAACGTCGCTTCGCCGCGACAAGTGGCCACAAAGGCGTTCATCTCGTGCACGAAGGCATCGCCGAAACGTTCGAAAAAATCACTCGTTGCCACATGCCGCACGCCGTAATTGTCGCTAGTGACGACGCGGTCACGTGCAGCGCCATGCCCGATTAGCAACTTGCCAGCAGTGCCAATGACTTCGGTCTGCGTTTCGTGTCCGTGCGCGAAAGTGCGCGAGGCATAGAACACCGCGCGCCCGCCCCCTTCAAAATCCACAATCGCCAGACCATTGTCCACGTCGGCATGCTCGGCCAGGCCGCGATGCATGGCAATGGTTCCAGTGGCAAAGGCACGCGTAGCGCGCGGATTGCCCAGCATCCAACGAGCGAGGTCGATATCGTGGACGCTGCAATCCATGAAAATACCGCCAGACTGTTCCGCATAGCGTACGAAGAACCCTGAAGGATCATTCATATCGCATGTCTGCGAGCGAACGAGAAAGGGCTGACCAATCGCTCCCCGGCGCATATCCTGGTATGCCTGACGATAGCTGGCGTCAAACCGGCGAACGAAACCGACCATGGCCACACGTCCTGGATAGCGCGCAGCAACGGTCTCGACGCGCTCGCAGTCGGCTACATCTAGCGCCAGTGGCTTCTCTACAAAGACATGCTTACCCGCTTCAAGCGCAGCAATGGTTTGCTGCGCATGAAGAGCCGTGGGAGTGACAAGAACGATCGCATCCACATCCGGTGCGTGGATCATTCGGTCGAAGTCACTCGTGGTCTGCTCAATACCCAGTTCGCTACGAGCCTCATCGAGCTCAGAAACCACGGGGCTGCATGCCCAAACCAAGCGTGCATTGCGAACGCGATAAGCAATATTTTCGGCGTGGCGGCGTCCGAGCCGGCCCAGACCCGCAATGCCGATGCGAAGCGGAGGTGTACGAAGGGAGGTATTCATTAGAAGGTCTCGATCATTAGGGGTAGGCCACGCTCAAAAGACAGCGCGGCCGCATCGGCCAGTTTCAGCGCCGCCACTCCGTCTCCCACCGAGGTGCGAAATTTACCGCCGCTTTGGAGCTGTTCGAAAAAATGGGCCACTTCGAGTCGATACGCGGCCCGGTAACGCTCGAGAAAGAAGGCTTCCGGGTTGCTCCCGTGCACACCGCTGGCATCCATCTGTGTTACCTCTGTAGGCCGATGGTTCCCGGCCGCAAGCAATCCTTTGGACCCTAGCACCTCAAAGCGTTGGTCGTAGCCATAGGCTGCGCGTCGTGAGGCATTGATCTGACAAAGTCGACCCGAACGGGTTCGAATACTGACGATGGCGCTGTCGATGTCCCCTGCCCGGGCGATGGCCGGATCGCTCAGACACGAGCCCGTAGCGCTTAACCACACGGCTTCGTCACGTCCGTTATCGCCGAGGATCCAACGAAAGATGTCGAAATCGTGGATCAACATATCCCTGAAGAGGCCTCCCGACTGCTGCAGATATTCGATGGGCGGAGCACCTGGGTCGCGGCTGGTGACGATCAGCACCTCGGGCTCACCTATCTCTCCGGCATCCAAACGCGATTTGAGTTCGTTGAAGGTGGGATCAAAACGGCGTTGGAATCCGATCATGCAGGCCACGCCGGCCTGTTCCACGGCCCTGGCACAGGCCTGAGCGCGCACAACCGTAAGGTCCACCGGTTTCTCGCAAAAGATGTGCTTTCCGGCCAGGGCCGCTCGCGTTATCAGGTCGGAATGTGTGCTCGTCGGGGAGGCAATGATGACCGCGTCTAGAGCAGGATCGCTGAGCGCTTGCTCAATAGAGGTCGCTCGTGCGCCCAGCCTCTGCGCGAGGGAATCTGCGCTGCAAGGAATTGGGTCACAGATGTAGCTTAGCTGCACACCGGGCAGGGCTGCGAGATTGGATGCATGAATCTGACCTATGCGGCCAGCACCGAAAACAGCGGCTTGTTTCATAGTTACGAAAGAGAAGAGAAGAAAAAAATCACCGTGCAAGCCTTGATTATCTTGAAATGCAAAAAAAATAGAATAGGGTTTTCACTTGAAAATTAAATAGAAAAACATTTGCAAAATCATCGTGAGTTTTCTAAGATCAATTCATTCAAACAAGGAGACATCCGATGACCCGAACGCCTCTTCGCAAGGTTGCCTGCGCTATGGCCACATTTTTGGCCGCAGCGCTTGCGTTGCCTTCTTCGCCCGCATGGGCCGACAACGAGCGCATTGCCGCCCTTTTTCACAACATGGCGGAACCGTTCTTTGTATTTATGAATCGCGAACTGCAAGACGAGGCCAAGAAGCTCAAGGTCAGACTCAACGTGGTGGATGGCCAAGCCAGTTCGCCCAAACAAACCGCCGATGTCTCCAATGCCCTAACGCGGGGTGTGGACGGCATCATCATTGCGCCGACCGATGCCAAGGCAATGATTCCGGCTATCAATGAAATACTGAATGACAAGGTGGCCGTGATTACGGTGGATCGCCGCGTTGATGGCGCCAAGCAGCCTGTTTCGCATGTGGGCGCCGACAACGTCGCCGGCGGCCGGATGATGGTTGAGTGGGTGGTCAAAAACTTCCCGGACGGTGCCAGCATCGTCTTCTTGACAGGTCAGCCGGGCAGTAGCTCCGGCATCGACCGCGCCAAGGGTGTGCGTGAAGCACTCGCCCAGGCCGGCCCGAGCTACAAAATCGTCGCAGAACAAACTGCCAACTGGGCGCGCGACCAAGGCTTGACCGTGACGCAGAACATCTTGACATCGCTGACCGGCAGGCCGCCACAAGTCATCATTTCGGCCAATGACGATATGGCGCTGGGTGCCATCGAGGCGATCCAGTCAGCTGGTCTAGTCAAGGCTGACATCAAGGTGCTGGGCTACGACGCATCGCCCGATGCGCTCAAAAAGGTGCGCGACGGCGAGATGGCCGTCACTGTAGAGCAAAGCCCGGGTAAGCAGATTCGCACCGCGCTACAAGCACTGGTTGCCAAGATTCGCAACGACACCGAGATTCAGTCCACTGGCATCGAACCCATATTGATTACCAAGACCAATCTGTCCGATGCCGCACGTTTTGGCGAAGTCAAGTAAGTCAACATTCCCCGTCCAGGCTGGCGCAGTCGCTGTGAAAAGCGCCACGCTATCCAATGATTTCAACGCAAAGGAGTGATGATGACCGCCGACTTGTTGAAGGTGCGAGGTATTCGTAAATCGTTTCCGGGTGTCAAAGCGCTCGATGGTGTGCAGCTGGACGTTGCTGCAGGGGAAGTCCATGCGCTACTGGGTGAAAACGGCGCCGGCAAATCGACGCTCCTGAAAATTCTTGCCGGCGCTCAGCCAGCGGATGAAGGTTCGATCGAGTTCGAAGGCCAAAGCCTCTCGTCGACCGATACGCCCGTGCAACGTCAAAAGAGTGGCATCGTTACGATCTACCAAGAGTTCAATCTGCTGCCTGGGCTGTCGGTGGCTGAGAACATGTACATCGGGCGTGAACCGCTGCGCCATGGTTTTATCCACTGGAGCAAGCTTTACGACGATGCCGAGCGGGTAATCAAGGACCTGAAGATTGACCTCAATCCGAAGGCCGAAGTTCGTTCGCTGAGTGTGGCCAAACAACAGATGGTAGAGATCGCCAAGGCCATGACGGTGCAAGCCAAACTGATTGTGATGGACGAGCCTACCGCCGCGCTGAGCGGGCGCGAGGTCGACCAGTTGCTGGGCATCATTAGCGATCTACGCTCGCGCGGCATTGGCATCATCTACGTTTCGCACAAGCTGAACGAAGTCAAGACCATTTGTGACCGCTACACGGTGTTTCGCGACGGCCGCTATGTGACATCTGGCGTCATCGCTGACGTGACCGTGAACGACCTGGTGCGCCAGATGGTCGGTCGCGACGTGGTGGGCATCAAACGCGAGTCGCCCGACGTCATCGGGGAAGTCGTGCTGAAAGTCGAAGGTGTGACACGCCTAAAAGCTGTAGCTGGCACCAGCGCCACTTCGCTTTGCGACATGTCAGTGCATGTGCGTGCCGGCGAGATTGTTGGTTTCGCCGGGCTGGTCGGTGCGGGCCGCACCGAGATGGCGCGCGTGATCTTTGGCGCAGATCCCTGTGACAGCGGAACAGTGCGCCTGAGTGATCAGCAGGTCATTCTGCGCTCGCCGCGCGACGGTATCGATGCGGGCATTGTGCTGGTACCGGAAGACCGTAAGCAGCAGGGCTGCTTTCTCACCCATTCGATCCGCCAGAACATGACGCTGCCCAGCCTTGGGCGCCTGAGCAAGATGCGCTGGTTCGTTGATGAAGAAGCCGAGACACGAATGATTGAGGAGTACCGCAAGAAGCTCTCGATCAAGATGTCCAGCGACAAAGTGATGATCGGAACCTTGTCGGGCGGCAATCAGCAAAAGGTGTTACTGGCACGCTGCATGGCGCTAAATCCGAGGGTGCTGATCGTGGATGAGCCGACGCGCGGCATCGATGTCGGTGCCAAGGCTGAAGTGCACCAGGTGCTGTTTGATATGGCGGCGCAAGGTGTTGCGGTGATCGTGATCTCTTCCGAGCTACCCGAAGTGATGGCCGTGAGCGATCGCATCGTGACTTTCAAGAACGGCGTCATCACCGGTTCGGTACCAGGCAGCGAAGCCACCGAAGAAAAGCTAATGAGCTTGATGGCCCTAGGCGTTGCACAGCCGGCGGATGTACCACCTGCGCTCGCGCAGGCGGCGTGATCTACAACTTCAAAAATGAGACACCTATGACCGACATCACCGCACCCGCGAGTGCACCGCAAGAGCGTAAGTTTGACATCGTTGGTTTCCTGGAGCGTTACGGCGTCCTGCTGTTTCTTGTGCTTCTGATTGTGTTGTTTGCCTCGCAGAACCCGCGTTTCATCTCGATCCGGAACATCTGGAACATCCTGACTGAGGTCTCGATCTACGGGATCATCGCAGTCGGCATGACCTGCGTCATCCTGACGGGCGGCGTCGACCTAGCCGTAGGCTCGCTGCTCGCCTTTTCGGCAATGTGCGCCGCTGCTGTCGTGATGGCGTTGGGCGGTGCCTTCCCGATGAGCTGGTTGGTGGCCTTGCTGGTCTCTTGCGCCGTTGGAACGGCGGCCGGCTATCTGCACGGCAAGACCATCACCAAACTGAGCGTGCCGCCCTTCATCGTGACTCTAGGTGGAATGACGATCTGGCGTGGCGCTACCTTGATCCTGAACGATGGAGGCCCGATTAGCGGCTTCGACGAAGGCTTCCGTTGGTGGGGGCGCGGCGATGTGCTGGGTGTACCGGTGCCGGTGCTGGTGTTTATCCTAGTGGCGATCGCGGGCTACGTGACCCTTCACTACACCCGCTACGGACGCTCGGTCTACGCGGTTGGTGGCAACCCAGAGGCAGCACGGCTCTCTGGCCTGAATGTCAAGGGCATCCTGGTTAGCGTCTACGTGATTGTCGGTCTACTGGCTGGACTGAGCGGCTTCCTATTGGCGGCCCGGCTGGGTTCTGCCGAGGCGGTGGCTGGCGTGTCCTACGAACTGCGCGTGATCGCGGCGGTGGTGATCGGCGGCACCAGCCTGTTTGGAGGGCTGGGCGGGGTCGGCGGCACCATCATCGGCTCGCTGCTACTGGGCGTGCTGCTTAACGGGTTGGTAATGCTGAACGTGTCGGCCTACTACCAGCAGGTGGTGATCGGCGTGATCATCGTCATTGCGGTCGCCTTCGATACCTATGCGAAATCACGGCGCGGCGCCAAGCATTGAGCGACGGCGAATACACAAGGCAAATTCCCATTTCGAGCGGATTGGCAACGACAAAAATCATGCAAACACTCAATATCCCGCAAGCACGACGCTTTGACCTAGTCTGCCTGGGCCGCCTCGCGGTCGATCTGTACGCCCAGCAGTTGGGCAGCCGGCTTGAAGACGCCACCAGTTTTGCCAAGTACCTGGGCGGCAGCTCGGCTAACATCGCCTTCGGCGTGGCCCGGTTGGGTCTGCGCAGTGCCATGATCTCACGCGTGGGTGACGAGCAGATGGGTCGCTTTCTGGTTGAGACACTGCAGCGTGAAGGCTGCGACACCTCACAAGTACAGGTCGATCCCCAGCGCCTCACCGCGCTGGTATTGCTTGGCCTGAAAGACCGCGACACTTTCCCACTGTTGTTCTACCGCGAAAACTGTGCTGACATGGCCATCGATGCTGCCAGCATCGATGAGACTTTCATCGCTCAGTGTCGCGCGCTGTTGATTACCGGCACGCATCTGAGCACACCGGTGGTGCAAGCAGCATCCGTTACAGCGTTGGAGCATGCACAAAAACATGGCGTGCTGCGTGTGCTTGATATCGACTACCGGCCAGTACTGTGGGGCCTGACAAAGCGAGGCGAAGGTGCGAACCGTTTCGTGCCCGATTCCTCAGTGACCGATCGGTTGCAGGCTCTGCTGCCACGCTTTGATCTTCTGATCGGCACCGAGGAGGAATTCCTCATCGCCGGAGGCGTGCCGGGCGATCTGATGGCCTCGCTGCGAGCCGTACGGGCGGCGACTACGGCGGCCATGGTGGTCAAACTCGGCGCTGCTGGTTGCTGCTTCATTCCCGGTGCCGTGCCAGCACGCCTAGAGGATGCGTCTACTGTACGCGGTGAGCAGGTGGAGGTGCTCAATGTGCTTGGTGCGGGCGATGCCTTTGCCGCAGGCCTGCTAACGGGACTGCTGCGCGGACAGGATTTTCAGGCCGCCGCTCGGCTGGCTAATGCCTGTGGCGCTATCGTAGTATCACGCCACGCCTGCTCGGCCGCAATGCCAACACCAGCCGAGCTCGATCATTGGTTCAGTGGCAGCCGCAATCCCCAGGTGGATGCGGATGCGCAGCTCGCACACCTGCACCGCAGCACGGTTGCACGCGTAGCCTGGCCCTCAGTAGCAGTGCTGGCTTTTGACCATCGCTCCCAGTTTGCCGATCTGGCGCGCGAGGCGGGTAGCGATGAATCCCGTCTGCCCCGACTCAAGCAATTGTTGGTCAGCGCAGCTGCACAGGTGGAGCAAAGCCATGCCTTGCACGGCCGGGTCGGCGTGCTGATTGACGGTATATATGGCGCCGACGCGCTGGCCGCTGCCACGGGGCGCGGCTGGTTCATTGGACGCCCGGTAGAGCTGCCGCTGTCGCGCCCGCTGCGCTTCGATCAGACGGCATCCGTCGCTTCGCAACTTGTGCACTGGCCAGCTGAGCATGTCGTGAAGTGCTTGGTCTACTACCATCCAGATGACGCCGTGGGGCTGCGGCTGGAGCAAGAAACGCAACTGCACACCTTGTGGGAAGCCACGCGTGCCAGTGGCCACGAATTGCTGCTGGAAGTTGTGCCCCCGGCAGAACGCCTACCCAAGGACAACACCGATGCGGCGCGCGATGAACTGGTTCTGCGCTCGATCCAACGCTTGTACAACCTGGGCTTCAAGCCCGAGTGGTGGAAGCTGTCACCGCTGGCACCAGCGGCCTGGGACCGACTGGCGGCCCTGATCGCTGAGCGTGACCCACAATGCCGCGGAGCCGTGATCCTTGGACTAAGCCAGCCGCTGGACTACCTGGTCAAAAGCTTTGCAGAGGCCACCAACCCGATCATCAAAGGCTTCATGGTTGGGCGCACGTTATGGATGGAGCCTAGTCTGCATTGGCTCAATAACCAGATTGACGATGACGGGCTGGTACGCGCAGTCGCCCGCAATTTCAGCACGCTGGTCGAGGCCTGGGATGTTACTCATGCATCGCCCTCCGACAAACCCATGAAGGTTGCCTGAGGAACCGACCATGAGCACAACCCAACGCCTCACATTGGCCCAAGCACTGGTGCGCCACTTGGCCGCGCTGCGCATCGAGATGGCCGACGGCACAGTCGCCCCCTACGTTGGCGGCGTGTTCTCTATCTTTGGCCACGGCAACGTGGCTGGCCTGGGAGAAGCGCTGGCGGCCGAACGCAGCGCGCTGCCGACTTTGCGCGCCCACAACGAACAAGGCATGGCCAACGCAGCAGTGGCCTATGCCAAGGCGCAGTTTCGCCAGCGGATCATGGCGGTCACCACCTCTATCGGCCCTGGTGCAACCAACCTTGTTACAAGCGCCGCGCTGGCTCATGTCAACCGCTTGCCGGTGTTATTGCTGCCCGGTGATATTTTCGCCTCACGCGCTCCGGACCCCGTGCTGCAGCAGCTTGAGGACTTTGCGCAAGGGGATCTGAGCGTCAATGACTGCCTGCGCCCGGTCACACGCTATTTCGACCGTATCATGCGGCCCGAGCAGATTCTCGCGGCGTTGCCCCGCGCTATTCAGACTATGGTCGATCCGGCCAATTGTGGCCCCGTATGCCTAGCATTGCCTCAGGATGTGCAGACTGAGGCCTTCGACTGTCCAGAGTACTTTCTGCACCCCGAGACACTGCGGTTGCGGCGCGCTCCACTCGAAAGCGCAGAACTGGCGCACGCGATCCATCTGTTGCGCACCGCACAGCGGCCGCTGCTCGTTGTAGGAGGTGGGGTGCTCTACAGCCAGGCTTGGGATGCGTTGCGCGCCTTTGCCGAAGCTCATGGCGTTCCGGTGGCCGAAACCCAGGCTGGCAAGGGCAGCATGCCATGGGACCATCCGCTGCAGCTTGGCGCCATCGGCGTGACCGGCTCGCCGGCTGCTAACGCCCTGGCGCGTGAGGCCGACCTGGTGATCGCTGTCGGCACGCGGCTACAGGACTTCACCACCGGCTCGAACAGCCTGCTGCGTCAGGTACCCATGCTGGGCCTGAATGTGCAAAACTTCGACGCCACCAAGCGCGGCTGCACTGCGCTGGTTTGCGATGCCCGTACAGGTCTGCAACAGTTGCAAGCCGCATTGACCGACTGGCAAGCTGCGCCCGAATGGACTGCGCGTGCGCGCGATCTGGCGGCCGGCTGGACGGCGCGCGTGACCGAACTGACCACCACAGCACCGCCACAGGGCGAGCGCCCCTATGACGCGGAAGTGATCGGCGCGGTGCGCGATTCGGTTCGTGATTCGCCAGCCAACGACATTGTCGTGTGCGCAGCAGGCACCCTGCCTGCTGAGCTGCACAAGCTCTGGCGCGCGGGGGCTCCCGGTGCCTACCATGTGGAGTATGGCTACTCCACGATGGGCTATGAAATCGCCGGTGGCCTGGGCGTTAAGCTCGCACGGCCGGAAAGAGAAGTGATCGTCATGGTGGGCGATGGTTCCTACCTGATGATGAACTCGGAGATAGCCACCTCTGTTCTGCTGGGGCGCAAGCTGATCGTGGTGGTGCTGGATAACCGGGGCTATGGCTGCATCCACCGTTTGCAGCGCGCTAGCGGATCACCAGAGTTCAATAACATGCTGGACGATTGTGTACCTGAAGGTGGCAACGCCTCTACCATCGATTTTGCAGCACACGCGGCCAGTATGGGCGCGCAAACGGTGCATGTGCAAGACATCGCCGGACTGCGCCAGTCTCTGCGTGCAGCCCGGGCCGCCAGTGGCACACAGGTAATCGTGATCGACACCACAGCCGAACGTACCACCGAAGACGGGGGCTGCTGGTGGGAAGTGGCTATCCCTGAAATCTCTGCGCGCGCAGAGGTTAACCAAGCTCGCACGCGCTACGTGGCCGGCAAAAAAAACCAATCCCTGTAAACCATCTCCCGAAAGAACACACGCCATGACTCCTTGGAATGTCCGGATCGGCATCAACCCCTTGTCGTGGATGAACGATGATCTACCCGCCTTGGGTGCTGAAACCTCGTTGGAAACTGCGCTGGCGGAAGGCGCACAGATCGGCTATGCCGGCTTTGAGTTGGGTAACAAGTTTCCCAGCGAACCGCGCGCATTGCAGGCCAAACTGGCCGCGTACGGGTTGGCCTGTGTTTCAGGCTGGTATTCTGGCCACCTAGCCAAGGACACGTTCAACCACGAGATCGAGCGCTGTGCCTTGCATATGGAAAAGCTGCGCTTTAATGGATGCAAGGTGGTCGTGTATGGCGAGGTCGCCGACTCCATCCAGGGGCACATGGACACGCCGCTGGCCAAGCGCCCGCGCTTTGCCAGTGAAGCCCAATGGCAGGCCTATGCAGCACGCTTGAATGCCTTTGGTGAACACCTGCAGGTAGCCTACGGCATCACACTCGCCTACCACCACCATATGGGTGCTTATGTCGAGTCGCCGCAGGACGTTGACAAGCTCATGGGGCTGACCGACCCCGCTTATGTTGCGCTGCTGTTTGACACCGGACATGCCTACTTTGGCGGTGCGGGCGATCCGGTCACGCTGCTGCGTAAGCATGTCAAGCGTGTGGTTCATGTGCACTGCAAAGACGTGCGTGCCGACGTGATCTGTCAGGCCCGCAACGATGGATGGTCTTTCCTCGATGGTGTGCTCAACGGCACGTTTACTGTGCCCGGCGATGGCGGCATCGATTTCGATGCCGTACTCACTACGCTGCATGACGCTGGCTACCAAGGCTGGCTGGTGGTTGAGGCCGAGCAGGACCCTGCGGTGGCGCCCAGTTATGCCTACGCTAAAAAGGGCTACGACACACTGCATCGCATCGTCGAGCGGCTCGGTAGCGCGCCAGCGCTGCAGACCCAGGCGCAGACCTCGAAGAAAGAGGTGGTTTGATGGCGCGCAGCACGCTTTTGGTGAAAGCGGCGCCGGCAGGGCGCACGGTGGTGGAGATCACGCCCGAACGCGCCGGTTGGAGGCATGTCGGCTTCAAGGTTCTGCGGCTCGCTGCCGGCGAAAGCGAAACGTTCACCACTGGTGACCGTGAACTCTGCGTGGTGGTGCTCAGCGGGACGGTGGACGTTGAGGTGGATGCTCAGCGTCACACCGGGCTTGGTACACGCGACAGCGTGTTCGATCCCATTTCGCCAGCTGCGGTCTACGTGCCCGGCCAAGCGGTTGTCAGCATTCGAGCCTGTCGTAGTGCCGAAGTAGCCCTGTGCACAGCGCCTGCCGGTAGCCAAAAGCGCGAGGCTTTCGTGCTCGATTCGGGTGCGATGAAACGTTCGGTGCGTGGCGCAGGCAGCAACACTCGCCATGTCTGCGATATTTTGCCGCACGACGATCCGCGCGCCGCACACTTGTTGGTGGTGGAAGTCCTCACTCCAGCCGGTCATTCGTCGAGCTACCCTCCACACAAACACGAGCGTGACGCGCTGCCCGAGGAGACACTGCTCGAGGAAACCTACTACCACAGGCTGAACCCGCCCCAGGGTTTTGCCTTTCAGCGCGTCTATACCGACGACCGCAGCTTGGATGAAGCCATGGCGGTCGAAAACCATGACACGGTGATGGTGCCGCGCGGCTACCACCCGGTAGTGGCGCCGCATGGCTACGACCTCTACTACCTCAATGTAATGGCCGGGCCCGGCCGTTACTGGGTGTTCAAGAACGATCCGGTGCATGAATGGATGCTGCAACCGGGCCTGCAAAAACGACTCGCTGAGCCAAGCGGCTAGCAGCTCGTCCTCCCCCTTCTTGTATCGGCATCGATCGACATCAGCAAGGCTGGTGGAGGCGTGCCTTTGCCTGAAGACATCGCGCGATTCCTTTCCACCCCAAGAACCGAGGAGACGTTTCATGAGAATAAAGCTGAGTCATCTGTCCGCTGCCACGCTGATGCTGGTCGCTATACGGGGCATGGCACAAGAAGAGCCTCAATCGCAAGAGCAGATACAAACCGAGGCTGGCGACGCGACCCAGGAGCTTGTCAAAAAAATCAACGAGACCACGGGTCTGGAGTTCTGGGGCTATGGGCGTGGTGGCTTCTACAGCGCATCCAGAAACCAGCCCAAGGGGGGGTATTCTCTGGGCGGTGATCTACAAAAATATCGCCTCGGCAACGAAGGCGATAACTACCTCGAGTTCGGTATCGGCAAGAGATTTGAATTGGGCCAAGGTATCCAGTGGGGTGTGTTCTACATGCCCAAGATCTACAACGGCAAGAGCGGAACGGCACAGGCGTACTTCTCCCTGAATGGCATCTTCGGAAACACTGCCTCCCTGTGGGCCGGCCAGCGCTATCGCCGTCTCCGGGACGTGCACATCGTGGACAATTGGGTGATGGAAGACGGCGACAACTACGGCGCCGGTATCGATGACATTCCGCTCCCCGGCCTCGGTCAGCTCAACGTTGCCCTGCACACCGCGGATTCCCTGGACAACAAGAGCACCAGCCCAAGCAATGCCAAGCGAGTCAATCTGCAGTGGCATGACATTCCGACTAATCCTAGCGGCACACTTACGGTGACGGGAGGGTTGATCTCGGGTGACTTCGCCAAGGGCCGAGACGGTGGTGCGCTCGGGCTCATGCACATCCAGAAGAACTTCCTGGTACCAGGTCTGAACAACACCGTGATCCTTCAAGCGGCGACCGGCCACGCGTCAATCAGCGGCAAGTTTTACAACCTGGACAGCACTACAACCACCACAGGCCTGCTGCGAGCTCCGGGCTCCGGGGCGGGTGACCTGTTCGTCTTCGCGCCGCTCGTGGAACGCACCGTCGTGACGCCACAAGCAGGCGCCAAGCAACAACGCATTCTGGACTCGGTGGATTTCCAAATTGGACGCTTCGGCGGCCAGGGCTTGATTGCCTATCAGAGCAGACGCCCGGACAACGGCTCCGAGGTAAAAGACTTCTCGCTGGGCAGCCGTGTCTCCTACGGTATCGCCAAACACACCAAGCTGCTGGCGGAGATATCGACCACGCGTCGCAGCACAGACAATCAGCCCCGGCAGACGTTGAGCAAGGGAACGATCGCCGTGGCGTTCTCACAGGACACGAACTTCTGGACTCGCCCCGAATTTCGTATCTATGCCACACGGGTCAACTGGAACAAGGCGGCGGGCGATGCCAACATCGCCAGCTTCGGTGCGGATGGCCGTAGAAACGCCACCACTTTCGGCGTACAAATGGAAACGTGGTGGAAGTGAGAATTCGGCGGACTCCCTGGCGCCTTGGCACCAAGTCCTTCGCCGTGGCACTTGCTGGGGTGGATCATCCCTTAAGTGAGAAGGCTGCTGAGAACTGCCTCCCCATTCAAGTGAATTTTTTGTGAATCACACCGGGTTCCGTAAAGGCTCAACTCCTGAGTGATTGAGTCATGAGCAGCAAAACCAACAAGTGCCCACCTGAAGCCTGTGAAAGCGCAGTACGTTTGATACAGGAGTAGCGGGTGGACTATTCATCACTGTTAAATAGTCTGCGAATCGACTACGCCCCAGATTGGCCGTTCGAACAGCACATTGCATGATTGGGTGCATCGTTTAGAAGTGAAATTGGTCTTCGGCCAGGACTGACCATAGATGAGCAAGAACGACCTAAGCAACTGGAGTGGGTAGTCAAAGAGCTGCGCAGAGCCCATGGCAGCTTGAAGGCTGCGAGTGTATTTTTGCTAGGGCAGCGCTGAATCGTTACATCAAAAGCTGATTGATTTTGCAGATCTCCACCGTGATGCCTGCACCGCGAGATTGAGCCAATCTGCCGGCTGTTGCAGATTGCTCCGTCCGGCGACAGATACCTAGCCCAATTGCAAGGGTGTCCTAGGTTGCACGGAAAGCGCAAGCAAATGAACGAGGGCAGTAGTGCCCACATGCAGCGTAATTTGCAAGCCAACTGACAGATGTACGGATCCGCCAAAGTTTGGCAGGGATATGCACCGTGGAAGGCCTGCGGATTGCCCGCTACGGTAGTGCAGCACCCATCTGCCGATGGGGGTAGGAAGGCGTGTAACGGGGCAAGAAGGTTCACATTACCCCCCCGGATGCAGCCAAGGCCAAGTCTGCTGGATTTGCACCATCACCAGCTCAAAGCGCAGCATCCTGACCAGTTGTAGGACTCAGATTTCGCCTGTGTGTATCCCTGTGGCAAGACCAGATGTTTGTAGCGTTTTTGATCGACGTCTACGTCCGCCATGTTGTTGATTGACGGGTTAGCAGTCACATGCGCACTGACTTTGTAGTCAATGTTTTAGAACAAGCCCTGCACGCCAGGAACACTGCCTAGATGTGGGCCTGGTTCTCCACTCCGATAAGGGGAAGGTGAGTCTGTTTCCGTACGCTATACCGAGCGTTTGGCCGAGGCTGGTCTGATGCCTTCGGTTGGATGTACCAGCGATTTCTACGGCAACGCCATGGCGGAGAGTATTAATAGGCAGTACAAAACTGAAATCATCTACAGGTGAGGTTCTTGGAGAGCAAGGGAGCACTGGAGATGGCGACCTTGCCAATGTGTGCACGGATTTAACCACGAGCAGCTGCAGGGGCAGATAACTCACTTGCTACCCGTAAGGGCTGAGGCAAACCATTGGCGGCAACACGTCAAAACCTTGCAGCTTGATGCCTTGCAATTCAACAAACCTGCCTTCACTAAACCTGGTGTTATTCGGGCCATGGGTGGGCTGCTGAATTGCGAAAGCAACCAACGGTTGCTCAATGACTGGATCTACACCCGATTCTTCAGGATCGGCATTTTTTGCCTGATCTTAGCCAGGGCGGCTTTCCCGCATGGATCGTGGAGTTGCGTGACGCGATAAAACTCCCATAACCTTGCTGGCCCAGGAGAGGCTGTCGAGCTGTTCGGCAACCTTTGCGAGCGGATCTTGATCATTGTCTGCTCGTTTGCACTCAGGCATCTGATGAGATATCAGACCCAGTTTTGACTAGTTCGGATCAGTATCCTGAGCATCGCTTTTCAACCGATTTTCAGAGGTATGCCCTCAGACCGTGTTTTGTCTGAGGGGGTATGCACCGCATGTAGAGCAAGCTATGCAGCAAAATCAACGCGCAACCAAGCCCAATGAGAATTAATATGGTTCGCTGGTTTTAAAAAACATTGAGGGTGGAAGTATTTAATATTTCTGGCTCGTTGCGAATTATTTTGAATTTTATCCGCGTAGTAACTCAAGTCTTTCTTTTCGTTGCGCGGGGGTCTCATTCTTCAACTCATTAATTACATCTTGACGAGTTTTGTTTGATTTTTGATAATCATTGCTGGCTGGAAAGTTATTGCCAGAAAACCGTGAAGAGCCACCAGATTTTACAGCCTGGCTCGCCTCTAGTTGCGCATCATTTTTAGTCTTGCTGCTTTGGAAATGTTCGGGATATGTTACATAGCCCTTTTCTGTGGGAACTTGATGAATATATTCTTCGGCGAAAGATGGGCTCATCACCGCAATCATCAGAGAGCCGCCGATAATAGTGTGCTTGATTGTTTTAAACATAATATTTCCTTTTCATGCAATTTATGAGAAAACCTATTTACTAGGGTTAACTCATTGTATTCATCAAGGATTACTTAAAACAATCGCTACTATTACATTTCTGTCATGTATGGCGGTTTTCTCCTCTGAATTCAGCTCGCCATCACGGTAGCCTCGCCTGATGATGATGTAGGGCACTTTCGAGCCGCCCGCACAACCGCAGTGCATCAATGTGCAATTTTTGGTGACCACGGCTTTTGTCCGTCGTACTTCTCCTGTACTGCGCAGCACACGGCAAAAATCGTAGCCTAGCTAGGGGAGGGAGCGCGCGTTTTTGGGAAGAAAGGATTAGCTCTCTTGTGCGGATGACGTTGTCCGCAAGCGCTCTGACGTAGTCTGTAAGCCTATGTAGTTGAAGCTTGGGCCAGCGGCCCAAAATACGCCTGTAGTGCCGTCAGTGCTAGGCGCACGCGGGCTGGCAGGGCGTTGCGCTCGGGGGTGAGAGCCCAGATTGCTAGGCTACCGCAGTCCCAGTCGGGTAACAGGCGCAATAGCTGGCCGTTTTGCACGGGATCGGCTACATCCAGCGAGAACAATTTGGCGAGGCCCAGGCCCTCGACACACAGCTGCTGCAAGCCTTGCTGCTGGTTGCACAGAATGCGCGGCGTGGTGTGCAGTTGGGCTGTAGCGCCAGTGCTCTGGTGCTGGAAGTCAAGGGTAGTGGTCACGCTTTTTCCCGTGTAGCGCGCGATCCAAGGCAGAGCCTGCAGTTGCTGCGGCTGGCTGGGCAAGGGCGTTGCAGGTGCCAGCAAGGCAGGGGCGGCGCATATCCACCACGGCAGGCGGCCTAGAGAGCGGGCCACCCAGGTTGAGTCGGGCAGCCTGCCTAGGCGTATTGCCAGATCTATGCGTTCGGTAACTAAGTCGGTGTGCGTGTCATCCAGCAGTAATCGAAGGCGCAGCTGAGGATGGGCGTGCAACAGCGGCGCCAATGCACGCCCTAGAGGCGAGGCCAGGCCCAGTACGGCAGCTATCCGTAGCTCGCCCACGGGCTCGTCGCGCTCGGCTTCCAGCTCGGCGCGGGCCTGGCGCGCGGCTTGCAGCATGACCGCGCATTGCACGTAAAAGCGTTGGCCGGCCTCCGTCAGGCTGTGTTTGCGTGTGGTACGTCGCAGCAGGGGCAGGCCTGCACGCGATTCCAGCAGGCGCAGCTGCTGGCTGACGGCCGAGGTCGTCATACCCATTACGCGCGCGGCGGCGCTCATCGAGCCTTGTTCGACCACGGTGGCGAACACGGCCATGCGATTGAGGTCTTCCATGGCTTTATTATGAAGTTGTGCTAAACAATGATTGCAGAAATAAGGGGATTATCAAAATTTATCAGCAGTTTTACAGTAGAGCCCTACGCACAAAGAGGGCCCGGCAGAGGCCTTCAACCCTCAACTGAAAGGAAACTTTTATGCAAGTCGCACTAATTGGCGCTACCGGATTTGTAGGCGCTGCTGTTATGAATGAGCTGCTGCAACGCGGCCACAACGTGGTGGCGTTGGCCCGCCAACCTGAAAAGATCACCACTCGGGCCCATCTGAAAGTGGTGCAGGCCGATGTGCAAGATGCCAATGCCGTCCAGCGCGCGGTGGCTGGCAGCGATGCGGTGCTGAGCGCCTACAACGCGGGGTGGACCAACCCCAACATCTACGACGACTTCATGCGCGGATCGCGTGCGATTGTGCAAGGCGTGAAGGCTGCAGGCATTAAGCGCTATATCGTTGTGGGCGGCGCGGGCAGTCTGTATGTGAATGGTCAACAGCTGGTTGATTCGCCCGAGTTCCCTGCTGCCATCAAGCCTGGCGCCAGTGCAGCGCGCGATATGTTCACTGAGCTGCAGCAAGAAACCAGCCTTGACTGGACCTTGCTGAGCCCTGCCGTGGGCTTTCACGGTGGATCGGCTGCACAAGCCCATGGCCGCACTGGCCAGTACCGCACCGGCAAGGACGAGCCGCTGATGCAAGCCAACGGCCAGCCGGGAGATATCTCGGTACAAGATCTGGCCGTGGCGTTGGTAGATGCGATGGAGCAGAATGCGCACCTAAAGGCACGCTTTACCGTGGCTTATTGATAGGAAGTGGCTGCTGGCGCTCATCTATATTGCGCTGGCAGCTATTTTTTTATAGTGTTTTAGAGTCTGCTGTATGTTGCGCGTGCCACTGAATCTGGTGTGTGACTGGCGCTGTAGTGGGGCCGGCTCGTTTCGCCAAGGCGTATTCACGCTCTTGCAGTGAATCGCCCAAGAAGTCACGCAGCAGTGGGCCTTGGCGCAGCAACCGGGTATTGGCAAGAAACTCCCACACTTCATGGAACCACACCCGCCGCCCGATACGGGTGTACCAGCGCATGGCGTGGCGGTAATCGGGATCGCTGTGGGCGAGCATGCGAGCGATGACTTTGGGCCGCATTTGCAGTAGCACTTCAATCAGCTTGAACCATGCAAACACGCGCCACACAGGCACTTTCGGGTTTTCCAGCACCTGGTGTTTGTAATCCCAGCGGCGGGTGTCGGGCTGGATGATGCGGCGACCGATGACGGTGTTGTAGAACGGCGTCCAACGGTGGGGAGTGGCATAGAGCAGCTGTATCTGATCTGGGTCGTAGCGCAGCAAATGGCGATAGCTGCGCCAAAAATCGTGGTCGCGCTCTTCAGTAAAACCGACCACATAGGTGGCCATGGACACGATGCCATGCTGGCGTAGCAGGGCGATGGCTTGTTGGTCTTCGCTCGTCGTAGCCCCTTTTTGTATGCTGAGCAGCGTGGCGTCGCTGTAGCTCTCAATTCCCAGCAAGAAGCGGATCACGCCGGCCTTTTTGTACAGATACAGGATGTCGGCATCGCGCACAATGTCACCCGCGCGGGTTGATCCGACTAGCAGCACAGGTACGTTCTCGGCAATCAATGCCTCTAAAAATTGCTTCCACATGCGGCGCGATCCGGTGGGTAGTTCATCGGCAAAGTTGATCAGCTCTACGCCGTGCGTGCGATGCAGGTTGGCAATCTCCTGGGCAAAGCGGACTGGGTCACGGTGGCGCCACTGCGTCCAGAAGCCGCGTTGGCCGCAGTAGTTGCACAAATGAGGGCAGCCACGGGAAAACTGCATCACTACAGCGCGCTTGCCGCCCCAGTATGAGTAGCGGGCATGGTCAATTAGCTCCCAGCCCACGCGGTAGTCGTCCAGCCGGGCAATCATCACCGCATCGGGCGTGGCACGTGGCACGCCGTCCTGGCGTAGCGCAATGCCGCGCAAGGCAGCCACATCGCCACCACCCGCCAGCGTTTGTATCAGCGACAGCGCGGTTTGCTCACCCTCGCCTTTGACGATGTAGTCCACCTCGGGGCAGTCGCGCAAAATCTCGTCCCACAAATAGGTGGGGTGCAGGCCGCCGTAGACGATCGTGAGGTGCGGCAGCGCGGCTTTCAGTAACTGACACAGTTGCACGACAGTGGTATGTACCGAGCTAGACCCGGAATGGCCCAGCATCACCACATCACAGGGCTCAGCCGCTACCTTCTGGACAATGCTATCGAGCGGTAGCGGCCCAATCTCGGCATCCACCAGCCGCACGGCAAAACCCGCATCTATTAACGGCCCGCCAATAGCTAGCAAACCCAGCGGTGGCAAATGCTCTCGTGGTAAGCGGCTGCCAATAGCGGTGTGGGGCGGGTTGATGAGGGTGATATGCATGGCAAATAGATCTTTCTGCAGGCCATGCTAGGGCGAGGGTGTGCGGGCAGTTTGAGGGGAGCGTGAAGTGGGCGTGAGGCGCGGAGCGCCCGCACTGCGCAGGGCGCTAGGTGCGGGCGGAAGGGAAAATCGCTGTTGATGCTTGGTGGGTGAGTGCTAGAAGCTCCTTTTTGATATCGATCGTGCAGAAGACCACTGCGCTGCTGTTGATTGGTTAAAAACTATGGTTTTGATAGCTGCCGGCGCTTTCGAGCTGGACACTAGCAGCTGTTTTATCAATATTTCGGCCTACCAAAACAAAACCCCGGCTTGGAGGCCGGGGCTTGAGTGGAATCATATAGCTATAGATTTTTAAGGTGCAGTGCCCGCCCGGTGGGCGCTAGCAGTTGTTTTGCCTACGGTTGTTTGGAGGGGCCCGGTGAACGCATCACCATCGCATAACGCTGCGGCGCAAAGCGCAGCACCAGCGCCGCCACCACGGCAGCCATGCCCGCTTGGTATAGCCAACTAGCTAGCCAGTTGCCCGTCATTTGCTGAAGTTGGGCGACTACCAGTGGAGCCAAGGCAGCCAGGATGAAGCCGCCGCCTTGCATCAGTGCGTTGAGCGCGCCAGCTTGCGTGGGTTGGCGCAGGTGGTCTAGCGCTACCACCATATAGAGCGCAAAGCAGCCGCCCAGGCCCAGGCCCAGCACGATGGCATTGGTGGTGGGCATGGCATCAGGCCATAGTGCCAGGCCGCTAAAGCCGATGATCTGCAGCGCCAGCGCACAGATGAGCCAAGCGCGCCTGTCCAGATTGCGGCGGGCTAAGGCGGGCATGGTCAGGGCTGCTGCGGCTTGTGCGATCGACAAAATTGCCAGCAAGCTACCGCTTTGCGTGGCCGACCAGCCATGCGTTTGGTAGAAGGGCGCTAGCCACGCCACGGTGGATGCGTAGCCGCCGTTCATCAGCCCAAAGCTGATCAGTAGTAGCCAGGTTCGGCGGCGTCTCAGCAGCCAGTGGGTGTCGCTTTTTACGGGTTGAGGGGTGGTGTTGGCGATGGGCGCGGGAGCGCTGCTGCGCATCAGGCTCAGCGCCCACCAGGCCAGCGGCAACGTCGCCAGCACGGGCAAAGCCCACATCGCCAGCGCAGCCTGCCAGCCCATACCCCATTGCATGGCCAAGGGCGACAGCTGTGCGCTTAGGGCGCCGCCGCCCATCAGTGCGGCGGAGTACAGGCCCATCATGGGCGCAACGTTGTTGGGTGATTGCCGCTTGATCAGCCCCGGCATGGCACTTTGCACCAAGGCAACGCCTATGCCGCACAGGCCGGCCGTGCCAATCAACAGCGCACTGCTGGCAGGTGCCAGGCGTAGTGCACATCCCAATGCAATAAGTAATAGCGAGCCGCACACCGCGGCCCGCGCACCTAGGCGCACAAGCATGGTTGGCGCTAGCCATCCGCCCACGCCCATCAGGGCCATTGGCAGCAGGGTGAGCCAGCTGAAGCTGCGCAAATCCATACCTGTTGCCTGCTGGATGGTGTGGCCCAGCGGCCCTGGCGCGGTTAAAAACGGGCGCAGATTGACGGTAACAAGCACTACCACGGCCAGCCAGAGCAGGGGTGGCACGCGGTGGGTGGGTGGAGGCGGTATGGGCATGACAAAAACAGAGCGTCGGGCCGTTGGATCCGGGCGCGTGGGGAATCAGGGAGGAGCAGGCCGTTTGGATGGATCTATGCTGGCCAGGGTGCATCGCCATACAGCTGGGCGGCGGTAATGCCCGTGTCAATCCGGGTGATAGGCAGCGGCGCAGGTTCTAGCGACAAGCGCAAGCGCTGGTAGATGCCCTCGCTTGACAGGCCGTAAGGGGCTGCATCGAAGTTGTCAAATGCAAAAAACACCTGTTTGGCGTTGCCTGCGATGATGGCGGCCAGACACATGGGGCAGGGGTGCCCGCTGGCGTATACCGTCAGTCCCTCCAGCGTAGCCTTGTGGCGTGAGCGGCAGCATGTACGGATAGCTTCCATCTCGGCATGGGCTGTCACATCTTGCGTCTGGTGGATGGTGTTGACTCCTGTGCACACGATCTGGCCCGCATCTGCAATAGCGGCGGCAAAAGGGCGGCCGCGCTGTTGCGCGCGGTTGTGGTGGGCCAGGTCGACCACCAAACGCATGATCTCGATGTGGCGCTCTGCCTCCATGGGGGTAACGGTGGTAGCCGGAGTATTTGCCATAACTTAGGAGCTGCTCACGCCCGCTGGATGGGCGCTAGAGGCTTTTTTATCAATAAATGAGGATGCGGTATTGTCTCGCCTGCGTGCTGTAGCTGCGTAAGCAGCAGTAAAGATTGATGGCTGTGCAATGGTTTGTAGCGTTGCGGCGCGGCGGCACAAGCGGCAAGATGGAGACATGCGTCCATCTATATCATTCGCGGCTGAGCACCATACCGATCAGTGGGACCCCAGCCACACCGGCTATGCGCTGTTTACCACGCGCCTAGGCATTTGCGGTGTGGCCTGGGGCGCGCAGGGCGTGATCGCCGTACAACTACCCGAGCCCAGCGTGGACGCCACCCGCGAGCGCATGTTGCGCGGTGCGAGCCGCAGGCGTGTGGGTGACTACCTCCAGGCGCTATCTGCCACGAGCTTAAGCGAAGCTGCTTTGCAAACCGTGGCGGGCGTGCAGGTGCTGCTGGGCGGTCGTACCGATGTTGCCAGTCCAGCTGTCGGCAGTACCGCTGGCCAAGCTGCAGGGCCAGATAACGCCCGCTGGGCCTTTGCAGAGCCGCAGCTCACTGCAGCAGGCGCGGTGTTGCCTGATCTGCGAGCGCAGTTCCAATCTACACGCTGGGCACCGAAGGGGCAATTACCTCTGCTGGATGATGTACTGCTGGATTGGACGGGCGTGAGCGAGTTCCATCGTCACGTCTACCAACTGGCGCTGGCCATAGCGCCGGGCCATACACGAAGCTATGGTGATTTGGCGGCTGAGTTAGGCGGCAAGGGTTTATCCCGCGCCGTAGGCCAAGCCCTGGGCTCCAACCCCTTTGCGCCCGTGGTGCCTTGCCACCGTATTTTGGCAGCGCAAGGGGCTTCGGGCGGCTTCTCCGCCACAGGCGGCGCGCTGACCAAGCTACGCATGCTGGAGTGGGAGGGCGCGGCGCTGGGCGATAGTGGGAACTTGCCGCTGTTTGGGTAAGCGTGGCTAATGCGGCCTCTGGTGTGCCGCTATTCCCGATGCCCGGGGCTAGCGCTTGCGCTCGCGGGCTGCATGAAAACTTATATTGCCTGTTCAGGCGCAAGCCAGCTCGTTACCAGGGCATGTCGCTCGTTACCAAGGCATGTCGTTTGATATCAACAACTGCACAGCATGGCGCTGTCCTCTGGGATATCTTTAACAACCAGAAAACAGCGATAAACCCCGCTATGGCTGCTATGGCTGCTATGGTGGGTAGTGCGGCTGTACTGGTAATGGGGGCGCCACTTCCCTCACTACGCCTGCAATGAACGGAGCGATTTACCGCTGCGTGGTCGAAGTATCAATCAGGGATCCCAATGAAGGTCTTGATCTGAAACTCCTCATCAGTGATCCAGTGCAGGTAACCACGTCCACCGCGTCCGAACAGCCTCCAGCAAGCGGCGCCACAGCAGCCCCTTGGCGGTGCCTGTGATTGGTTTGCTGGCGGCAGCTAGGCCATACCCTCAACTGAAAAGAGCCGCTCAAAGCGGCTCCTGGCTATTGCAGCAGTTGGCTGCGTTTACACCACACCCTTGCTATGTAGCTCGGCAATCTGCGCGGGTGTACGGCCCATCTCGGCCAGGATCTCGTTGGTGTGTTGCCCCATTGCAGGTGGCGGGCGGCGCACAACGGGAGGCGTCTTTGTCAAGCGCAGCGGGCTGGCTACGGTGCTGATGGTGCTTACGCCGTCGCCAGCGGTACGCGGGGTTTGTATATGCAGGCCACGAGCTTTGACTTGGGGGTCATCAAACGCCTGGGCAATGTTGTTGATAGGGCCGCAGGGGACGGCTTTGTCTTCTAACAGCTTGATCCACTCGGCCGTGGTCTTGGTCTTCATCAGCGGGTACATCAGCTCTAGCAGGGCTTTGCGGTTGTTGATGCGATCCGAGTTTTTGGTAAAGCGCGGGTCCTGGGCCCAGGCTGCATTGTCAGTAGCCGCGCAAAAGCGGGCGAACTGACCGTCATTGCCCACGGCCAGCAGCACGTTACCGTCCTTGCTGGGGAAGTCCTGGTACGGCGCCACGCTGGGGTGGATGTTGCCAGCGCGCTGCGGGATGTCGTTGGCGTTCAGGTAACCCACCGCTTGGTTGGCTAGAACGGACATGCCCACATCGAGCAGGGCCATGTCGATATGCTGGCCCTCGCCGGTTCGATCGCGCGCATACAGGGCCGCCAGGATGGCACTGCACGAGAAGATACCTGTGAACACGTCAGTTACCGCCACGCCCACCTTCAGCGGACCGCCGCCGGGTGCGTCATCGGGGTGGCCGGTGATGCTCATCATGCCGCTCATGGCTTGCACCATCAGGTCGTAACCGGCGCGGGGCGCATAAGGGCCGGTTTGGCCAAAGCCGGTGACGGAGCAGTAGATCAGGCGTGGGTTGATTTTTTGCAGGCTTTCGTAATCGAGGCCGTAGGCTTTCAAACCTCCCACTTTGAAGTTCTCCACCAGGATGTCGGCGTTTTTGGCCATCTCGATGATCAGCGCTTGCCCTTCGGGTGAGGCCATGTCGATGGTGATTGAGCGCTTGTTGCGGTTGCAGGCGGTGTAGTAGCTCGCTTGCTCGGTTTTGTCTCCATCGTCGGTGTGCAAGTAGGGCGGTCCCCAGTGGCGGGTGTCGTCACCGGCGACCGGGCGCTCTACCTTGGTCACATCGGCACCCAGGTCACCCAGCATCTGCGCGCACCATGGCCCGGCCAGCACACGCGACAGATCCAGAACTTTGATGCCGTCTAGCGGCGCGAGGGGTTGGCTCATTGTTGTCTCCTGATTTGATAGCTGCTGGTGCTTACCAGCCGGGCGCAAAGGCCCAAAATCTTTTAAAGCTGCAAGATCGTACGATCAAGTACAAACAGGCGCCATTCGCATCCCGCAAGGGGCTGGTTAAAGGATGGCAAAGCGCTGCCTGCGCTGTACTTTCCTAAGCAAACAACCCACCCGCTGCGGTAATTGCAGTGCGGTGGGTTGCGGAGGGTGTTTTCAATGTTTTTAGCCTCTAGCGCCCAACTGGCGGGCGCCAGAAGCTATAAAAATATAGTCTTTTAGCCATCAGGCGGCAAAGATCGCGTCGGAGGTAATGCGCCACCCGCGCAGGCAATAGCCGCGTTACGGAAATCGGGTGCAGCAAAGTATTCCAGCGCGATATTTGACGCGAGTTTAGTTGGCAAACGCGGCGATACCTGTGATGGCTCGACCCATGATCAGGGCGTGCACGTCGTGCGTACCCTCATAGGTGTTCACCACTTCCAGGTTCACCAGGTGGCGGGCTACGCCAAACTCGTCGCTGATACCGTTGCCGCCCATCATGTCGCGGGCCATGCGGGCAATATCGAGCGACTTGCCGCAGTTGTTGCGCTTGATGAGCGAGGTGATTTCGATCACGTTCTGGTGCTCGTCCTTCATGCGGCCCACGCGCA
>JAVXMM010000060.1:0-28930 GCA_036646255.1 Comamonas sp. | reverse complement strand
AATGCGCCAACGCACATACCAGTCAATCACCACGCGCTGCTTTTCAGCCGTCAGCATGGATTCGGTATCCGTGCTGTCAAGCGTCAGCAGCCGCTTATCCAAGTAGGTGACGTTTTGCAGCGGTGGTGGCAGCTTGAAGTTCAAGCCCGGCTCGATGATTACATCCTTGATCTGGCCCATAGCGTACTTGACGCCAAACTGGCGCTGGTCGACCACAAACACCATAGAACTAGCCAAGGCCAGCACCACCAAAATAGTTGAAGCTAAAAATCCCATTCGATTCACAAATCACTCCTAGCGCGACTCGCGGTCACGGGTACGGCTGGTATCACGGGCACGGGCGTCAGGCACCGAAGGTGCCGCCACTGGTGCGGTGGGGCTTGAAGTCGCAGCACTAGCAGTGGGCGCCGGAGCGTCAGCACCGACAGCACCGGTTTGCTGCATGATCTTATCAAGCGGCAAATACAGCAGGTTAGAGCCTTGTTTGGAATCCACCACCACCTTCGTCACATTACTGTAGACCTGTTGCATAGCCTCCAAGTACAAGCGATCACGTGTGACCACGGGAGCTTTTTGGTATTCGTTGTACACCGAAGTAAAGCGCTGCGCATCGCCTTGCGACTGCGCCACAATACGTTCTTTGTACGCCGCAGCCTCTTCCATCAAACGCGATGCCGCCCCTTTGGCACGCGGCACAACGTCGTTAGCATAAGCTTCCGCCTGGTTCTTTGTACGCTCACGCTCTTGACCAGCCTTTAGTACGTCATCAAATGCGGCCTGCACTTGCTCTGGTGGCCTTACACCACCTTGCTGCAGGTTAATGCCCACCACCTCGACACCTAGCTTATACCGATCCAAAATCGTTTGCATCAGCTCTCGCACGCGTGGCGCAATTTGATCACGCTCATCAGCCAGAGTGGCATCCATCTTCATCTTGCCGACGACTTCACGCACCGCAGTCTCAGCAACCTGAATTACGGTGTCCGCAGGGTTCTTGCTCTCAAACAGCCAAGCGCGCGCATCGTTCAAACGATACTGCACCGCAAATTTAATTTCAACGATGTTCTCGTCTTCAGTCAGCATGGCTGATTCGCGCAGCCCAGTGCTCTTGACGATACTGTCGCGCCCCACATCCGCCGAACGGATTTGTGAAACATAAACCAACTCATGACGTTGAACAGGGTACGGTAAACGCCAGTTAATACCAGCACCCACGGTTTTGTTGTACTTTCCAAACTGCGTGATGACAGCCTGCTGGCCTTCTTGCACGATGAAGAAGCCAGTGCCCAGCCAGATCAGCGCGGCTACGCCAGCGATCAAGCCAACACCAACGCCAGCACCCTTGAACTCAGGCTGCGGACCAGTGTTGCGGCCACCTCCATTACCCTTGCCGCCAAACAGGCCACCCAGCTTTTTGTTCAGGTCTTGCCATAGCTCGTCCAGATCGGGCGCACCATTGTTACCAGGGCGTTGTTGAGGGCGGTTATTGTTCTCTGGCGGCGTGTAAGGCGGACGCGGCGGCGGCTCTTGGCCACTATTGCCGCCACCATCCTTGCCATCATCACCTCGCCCCCAGCGAGGATCATTCAGATTGAACATTCCGCGAATACCCTGCGGCAGCAGGGCTAGGCGCGAAAAGCGTAAATGAAATTTCATTAGCGATGTCTCTAAGATTTCAGCATAAAAAGCGCTGACAAGCGGCCATTGTGGCAGTCTAGCGGTTATTTCCTAATAATTCGTCATCAGCGTCTGGGGCTATATCAACCTCATCGCTTTGCTCTTGTGTAACCTGGCGGGCCAAAACAGCTTGTGCCAAATACTCGCGCACCGCCTCTAGCCCAAGGCCTTTGGCGGCACTGACAAAAAATCGAGGAACTTGCTCACCATCCAGCTCATAGCTGTCAGCCAGCGCTCGTGGCCGCAAGTCTGGATCAATTGCATCCAGTTTATTGAATATCAATACCTGCGGCACGTTTTCTGCACCAATTTCCCGAAGAACCTTTTGAACTTGTTGTATTTGTTCCGGGTGTGCAGGGTTGGAGGCATCGACCACATGCAACAGCAGATCTGCATCTACCGCCTCTTGCAGCGTTGCCTCAAAAGCATTGACCAAGCCGTGGGGCAGGTCACGTATAAAACCTACCGTATCTGAAATAGACACAGATTGCCGTGCCGCCTCTAGATACATCTGGCGAGTAGTCGTATCCAAGGTCGCAAACAACTGGTCAGCTGCATATGCGCGCGCCTTGACCACCGCATTAAAGAAAGTGGACTTGCCCGCGTTCGTGTACCCCACCAGCGATATGTTGAAAGTATCGTTGCGGGAGCGCTGACGACGTTGGGTGGCACGCTGTTTCTTGACCTTGCTCAAACGCTCCTTGGTGCGTTTAATCGAGTCATCGATCATGCGGCGATCCAGCTCAATCTGCGTCTCTCCAGGGCCACCACGCGTACCGATACCGCCGCGCTGCCGCTCCAAATGTGACCAGCGACGCACCAGACGCGTACTCAGGTATTGCAACTTGGCCAGCTCAACTTGTAATTTACCTTCGTGACTACGCGCGCGTTGCGCAAAAATTTCCAAAATCAACAACGTCCGGTCATTGACCGGCATTTGCAGACAACGCTCCAAATTACGTTGCTGGGCCGGACTAAGAGCCTGATCAAATAAAATCTCTTTAGCGCCATAAGTCTGGGCAACCAAGCGGATTTCGTCTGCCTTGCCACTGCCTACAAACAATGCCGCATCGGGCACTTTACGCTTGCAAACCAAGCGCGCCACAGGCTCAAGCCCTGCCGTTTGCGCAAGCAACCCCAGCTCTTCCAATTCTGAATCGAAGTGCGGAAAACCAAAATCCACCCCGACCAACATGACCGGGGTGGATTTTTTGTCGTTATAAATTTGATGATTACTCAATGATGTGGTGCCGAACTACCCGCACGAGGCACGGGCGTTTGCTATCAAAAGCGTTTAAGCTGCTGCTGCGGCTTCGCCGTCTTGCGATTCAGAGGCTGCAAAATTCACAGCGCGTCCGGGAACGATAGTCGAGATTGCGTGCTTGTACACCATCTGCGTCACCGTGTTGCGCAGCAGCACAACGTATTGGTCAAAGGACTCAATCTGGCCTTGCAGCTTAATGCCGTTCACCAGATAGATGGAGACCGGCACATGCTCACGACGCAGTGCATTGAGGAAGGGATCTTGCAAAAGTTGGCCTTTGTTGCTCACGATATTCTCCGTGTTCAGACAATGTTGTTGTAAAGCGCCACCTTACCACAGTGGCAGCGAAAATGATTGATAAAAGGTTTTTTCATACTAATGAGCTGCTAACACCCACCCTGTGGTAATTTCCCGCTATCAATCTTTATCAGCGTAAGGATTATGTGAGGTCTTGAACTCAATCCGCAAGGGGGTTCCGACCAAATTAAATTCCTTACGGAAGCGCCCTTCCAAAAAGCGCTTGTATGCATCCGTCACGTGCTCCAGCGAATTACCGTGAATTACGATAACTGGCGGGTTCATACCGCCTTGGTGCGCATAACGCAATTTAGGACGGTATGGACCTGCCTTCTTGGGCGTCTGGAACTGAACTGACTCCAACAACAAGCGCGTCAGCACCGGCGTTGGCATCTTGCAGGTGGCAGACTTGTGAGCCTGGATGATCGACGTCCACAACGGGCCCAAACCCTGCCGTTTTTTGGCCGAGATGAAATGCATGGGCGCGAACTTCAAGAACGACAGGCGCATTTCAATGGAACGCTCCAGCATCTGGCGACCATAGTCATCCAACGCATCCCACTTATTAATAGCCAACACCACCGCGCGGCCGCTCTCTAAAATAAAGCCAGCAATGTGTGCATCCTGATCAGTCACGCCTTGCGTCGCATCCAGCAGCAGCAAGACAACATTTGCACCTTCAATAGCTTGCAGGGTCTTGACGACGGAGAACTTCTCAATCGCCTCAAACACCTGACCCTTGCGGCGCAGGCCTGCCGTGTCAATCAATTCAAACTGCTGGCCATTCTTCTCAAATGGCACGGCAATCGCATCACGCGTAGTACCCGCCATGTCAAACGCAATCAAACGCTCTTCACCTAGCCATGTATTGATCAGCGTGGATTTACCGACATTGGGGCGGCCAGCAACAGCTAAGCGGATGGGCTTGGGGCTATCATCATCTTCCGCCTCTTCCTCCTCTGCCAGCCAAGTCACTTTATCCAGCGCCATATCGATCAGGCTTCGAATACCCTGGCCGTGCGCGGCAGACACCGGGAACACCTCGCCCAAACCAAGCTCATAGAACTCAGAGGTCTGGGAGCCATCCTTCATGCCTTCGGCCTTGTTACCCACTAGCAAGGTTGGCTTACCCAGGCGGCGCAAATAGCCAGCAATCTCGTGATCTTGCGCGGATAGCCCCAGGCGCACATCCACCACAAATACCACCACATCCGCCTCAGCCACAGCCTGACGGGTTTGCTTGGCCATCTCTTTGAAGATGCCGCTCGAGGCATCGGGCTCAAAACCACCCGTATCGATCACGATATATTCGCGCTTGCCTTGGCGGCCTTGGCCGTAATGGCGGTCACGGGTCAAACCCGCGAAGTCGGCAACGATGGCGTCGCGCGACTTCGTCATGCGGTTGAACAAAGTGGATTTGCCCACGTTGGGGCGACCCACCAATGCAATAACTGGCTTCATTCCTAGTTTGCTTCTTATTTCTTATGCCAGTTTCAAGCACTCTTAGCCAACAAAGCCAACAGTGCTTGGAACAGGTGATTAATCGGGCTGAAAGCCGTACACAGCGCCGTCGTTGGTCTGCACTACCATAGTGTTACCGGCCACGACAGGCGCAACAGAGATACCGGAGTTGTTAGTGGCAAAGCGGTTCAGCGGCGAGCCATCTTTTTTAGACAGCATATGTACTACACCATTGCTGTCGCCCACAATTACTGAGCGACCCAATACCAATGGCTGACTCAGCTTACGGTACTTGAGGCGATTACTCGACCATGCGACGCTGCCGCCCTCGCGCTGCCAAGTGGTAATCACGCCATTCGCATCCGCGCCGGCCACCACCTCTTCATCGCCCGAGATACCATTGATACCGTCGGCACGCACCGTCCAGCGTAGTTGTGCGGCATCAGCATCAATGCAGCCTACGGCCATTTGGTAGGCACGGGTGCACAATACCGAACCCACACGCGATACGCCACCAATCAGCTCCACCAACCGTTCTACATCATTAGTGCCGCGCGGGCTGGCAATTGGCACTTCCCAGCGTACAGACCCGTTATCAGGATCAATACCTACAAAGCGACCAGACACACCGGTAACCAACGTGTCCTTGTAAGCAACCAACACACCACTTTGGCGCAGCACCAGCGATTCACCAGTCTTGGCCTGCCCCCACAGACTGCTGCCCGTGGCCGCATCGTAAGCGGTTACCGAGCGGTCTGCGCTTTGCACAAACACGCGCTCACCCGCCACCAAAGGCGCGGTGTAAACACGGTTAGGCAGGCGCTTGCGCCAGGCTTCTTTGCCATTGATCAGGACTACCAAGTAGCCCTTTTCGGTGACTACGGCTGCAAACTTGCCATCGCTACCCACACCTGCCGACAGTTTATCGCCTAGGTTGGTACGCCACAGCTCAGTGCCCGTGTCTGCGTTAACGGCAGTCACTTGTCCATCGCCCGATGCCATGGTCACAACCTTGCCGCTCACATTCATCACCAGCGTCGGGTTGGCTTTGCCAACACGCTGTACCCAAGTTTGCTTGATGCCGAGAAGCGCCACATTGGGCTCCAACTCAGCAGGCTTGCGCTTGTCTGACGAAAACAGCGAGCAACCAGCCAAGGCCAAGGCCACGGCAGATATGGTCAGAATCTTGCCTGCAGCAGTTGCCGCTGCAAACGATTGTTGTGCTTGGTGTTTCATGCGCTCAGCCTTGCCATCCATTACTTCACTTCTTCGCCCAGCGCATTCAGCTTGACGGAGATCACATTGCGGTAGTCCATGCTGGCATCCATCTTCTGGAACGCGGCACGGTAAGACTCAATAGCTTTAGCCTTGTCGCCTTTGGCCAAATACAGATCACCCTTGTGGTCAGCAATCAGTGCATCAAACTCAGTCGGCATTTTGGCATCTAGCAGCTTCAGCGCCTCATCGTACGATTGGCTATTAAGCAGCACGGCCGCCAAGCGAATGCGTGCAGTAGCCTTTAGGCCTTCGTCCGACGCATTGTCAGCCACCCAGCTCAGCGCGACCTTGGCATCATCCATCTGACCTTTATCGCTAGCAGCCTTGGCCACCAACAAACCCGACTGCGCAGCCTGCATAGTGCCGCCATAGTTGCTGCGTAGGTCGCTAAAAGCCTGTTCAATACGAGCTTTGTCGCCCGAGTTAATTGCGGCTTCTACCGCAGAGCCCAGAGCATTGGCCTGCGCGCCTTGGCGGTTTTGCCAGTACTGATAGCCGTTCCAAGCCGCAAACCCGCCCAGCACGATCACTAGCACCGTGGTAATCAAGGTGCCCCACTTGCTCCAAAAGTGCTTGAGCTCGTCTATCTGTTCCTGTTCTTGCAGATCCAAATTGGTAGCCATAGTTGTTCTAGTCTAAAAGTTTTGTAGATTTATTTGCGATTAAGCGCGCAGCTGGTCTGCCCAGGCCGCTACGCTATCAATAGCGTATTCTGCCTGCGCACCCTCTCCGTCACGCAGTTGCTTGACAACAACCATGCCGCGCTGCATCTCGTCGCCACCAAAAATCAGCGCGCAGCGGGCACCACTGCTGTCAGCTTTTTTGAACTGCGACTTCATGCTTCCCATGCCACCTGTTGTGGCAGCGCCGTGCATTTGCACGCTGACACCTGCATTGCGCAATGCTTGCAGCACGCGCACTGCCTGCGGCAGCAGCGCTGCGTCCGGCAGGATAGCGTAGGCATCAATAGACGGGCGATCCCACTGGATATTCAGCTCCTTGATCAGCTCGAGCACTCGCTCTATGCCCATACCCCAACCCACAGCCGGTGCAGGCTTGCCGCCGATTTGCTCGATCAGGTAGTCATAGCGGCCACCACCGCAAATCGTGCCTTGCGAGCCCAGCTTGTCAGTAATGAACTCAAACACCGTCAGGTTGTAATAGTCCATACCGCGCACCAAGCGCGGATTGACCGACCAAGCTACGCCGTTGGCGTCAAGAATATCTTGCACGGCTTTGAGATGGTCCTTAGAGGCGTCGCCCAAAAAGTCCAGTAGCTGTGGCGCAGCGTTGACCATCTCCTGCATCGCAGGGTTCTTGGTATCCAGCACGCGCAGCGGATTACTGTACATGCGGCGCTTGGCCTCATCATCCATCACTTCGGTGTGCTGCTCAAAATAAGCGATCAGCGCATCGCGGTGCGCCTTGCGCTCATCAGGCTGGCCCAGGCTATTGAGCTCCAAGCGTACGCCCTCAATGCCCAGCTCTTTCCACAGCTGCGCAGCTAGCAGGATGACTTCGGCATCCAACTCGGGGCCTGCAAAACCCATCGCCTCCACCCCAACTTGGTGGAACTGGCGATAACGGCCACGCTGTGGCTTTTCACGGCGGAACATAGCACCAATATAGAACAGACGCTTGCCGCCTTCGTACAGCAGATTGTTCTCGACCACGGCGCGCACAACCCCGGCTGTACCTTCTGGGCGCAAAGTCAGATGCTCGGCCTGGCCATTCTTGTCCGCACGGTCTTCAAAGGAGTACATCTCCTTTTCAACGATATCAGTCACCTCGCCCAAACCGCGCACAAAAAGCGCCGTATGCTCGGCCAACGGAGTACGAATGTTGCGGTAAGCAAAGCGCCCCATCACATCGCGCACCTTGCCTTCAAACCATTCCCACATCGCCGAATCGGGCGGCAGGATGTCGTTCATGCCTTTGATGGCGGTCAGTTTCTCGTTCTTGCCCATGGGCTTTATCACCGTACGAATATTTAACAAAAAGTGGCTCTAGCGCCTAACCAGCAGGCGCTAGCAGCTATTATTTTTATACTTGGCTACCGCCGTAGCGGCGGGCTACGTAGGATTCCACAATCTCGTGGAACTCGCGCGCAATATTGTCGCCGCGCAAGGTCATGGCCTTTTCACCATCAATAAAAACAGGCGCTGCGGGCGACTCACCATTCCCCGGCAGGCTGATACCGATATCGGCATGCTTACTCTCTCCGGGTCCGTTGACGATGCAGCCCATCACGGCCACCTTCATCTTCTCCACACCAGGGTATTTGACACGCCAGACAGGCATCTGCGAGCGCAGGTGTTCATCAATGTGCTTAGCCAGCTCTTGAAATGTGGTGCTGGTAGTGCGACCGCAGCCTGGGCAAGCGGTGACGCTTGGCACAAAACTACGCATACCCAAGCCTTGCAAAATTTCGCTAGCTACTACCACCTCTTGAGTGCGTGCCTCGCCCGGCTGGGGCGTTAGCGATACACGAATCGTGTCACCAATACCTTCCTGCAGAAGGATGGACAGCGCAGCAGTCGAAGCCACTGTGCCCTTGGTGCCCATGCCCGCTTCCGTCAGGCCCAGGTGCAAGGCGTAGTCGCAACGCGCTGAGAGGCCCCGATAGACCGCCACCAAATCCTGCACACCACTGACTTTGCATGAAAGAATGATCTGGTCGCCTGACAAGCCCATTTCCTCAGCTCGCTGAGCGGACGAGATCGCTGAAGTAATCAGCGCCTCGTACATCACCTGACGTGCATCCCAAGGGTTAGCTCGGTGCATGTTTTGATCCATCAGCGCAGCTAGCAACTCCTGATCCAAGCTACCCCAGTTCACACCGATGCGCACAGCCTTGTCGTACAGGATGGCCGCTTCAATCATTTGGCCAAACTGTTTGTCTTTTTTATCGCCCTTACCCACGTTACCGGGGTTGATGCGGTACTTGGACAGGGCCTTGGCACAATCAGGGTACTCTGTGAGCAAGCGATGGCCGTTGTTGTGGAAATCGCCCACCAACGGCACGTTCTCGCCCATACGGTCGAGTTGCTCGCGGATATACGGCACAGCCGCTGCGGCCTCCGGCGTGTTCACCGTGATGCGCACCATCTCGGAGCCGGCTTGCGCCAATTCTTTAACCTGGATGGCGGTTTCAATTGCAGCCACTGTGTCGGTATTCGTCATCGACTGGATACGCACCGGCGCATCGCCCCCCACCGTGACCACGCGATCACCCCAGACCACGCGCGCCTGGCGGCTCTTACGCCCTGCAGGCTGCACAAGCGGCACTGGCGACAGCTCGTTCAAATCTTGCACTTCAGTTCACCTCAAAACGGGCTGTACTGCCTTTGGTGACCTTTTTCAGATCAAACAGCTCACCCCGCAACAACAATTCAACGCCACCAGCATTGCCTACCACCACTTTCAACGGCGGCGTAGCAGTAATTTCTTGCTCACTAGCAGCTTTGATGGTTTTCTCAAACACGACGCCCCCGCTCGCATCTTTCACCTGCACCCAGCTATCCTGAGTGGCTTTAATTTTGAGCACGGGCGCATCAGCTGCAGTTTCAACAGCAGGCGCCGATTCGGCTATCAAAACAGGTGTAGCCGCGACGATGGCGGCTGCCGCATTGCTTGCAAAACTGCCATCACCAGACGCTACACTGCTCCCGCCCAAGGCCACAGGCTCAGCGCCCTCCATCGCACCAGTCACATTGCTGGCACGGCTAGGAGTAGCACTGCTGGCAGACTGCTGCCTCCAACGCTCCGCCAATTGCGGGTAAAACAAAACGCCCGCCGAAGCAACTACCAACGCTACAACAACGCCCATCCAAGGAAAGGGCTTAGAGCTGGCGAAATCACCGCTCCTTTTAGGAACAGAACTACCCGATACCTTAGCGTTAATACCTTCTCCCACCTTGGACAAACCTTGCCCCGGCGCCTTAGGCAGCAAATCCAGCACCGGTACTGGATCTATCTTGAGCACGCGGCACACAGCCGATGCCAGCGCGCGGGTAAACACCACATCAGGAAAGGCACTCCAATCATTGGCTTCAAGCGCCTCCAGCTTAGGGACAGACACTTTGAGACTGGCCGCCAAAGACGGCAGGCGTAAACCCGTTTGCTCACGTGCCTCGCGGATCAACTGACCTGCAGTCTGCTCCGCATTGGAGGGAGCACTATTATCAACTTCAGCACCAGCGCTGCTAGTGCCACTTTGCTCGTCAGACTCGATCAAAACTGACCTCCATTGGCCACACGCGCCCACTCTTTCGAATCTGGAAAACGCTTTTGCAGTTGGTTGCCCAACTGGCGCGCGACAGTGCGGTCACCCAGCGCACGCTCAATCTGGATACCCAAGTACAAGGACTCAGAGTTAGCCAGCTCACCATTGTTCAGACGGCGGATATAGAACTGCCCACGCTGGCTATCGCCACGTTGGTGCATCAGCCGCGCCAAGTTGTAACTCACCACGGGATTGCCCGCATCGTATTCGTATGCTTTGAGCAGGGCGGCCTCCGCCTCAGAAGCTTTGCCAGCAGCTTCGTAGCACAGTCCTTGCGCCATCAGAGTTTTGGATTGCTGGTAATACTGGCGCTGCACCAAGGCTTGGGCAAAGTAACGATCAGCCGCATCATATTTTTTCTCTTGGCACAGCAACCATCCATGGTTGTGCATGATATTGGCATCACCCGGCTTGAGCGCTTGGGCCTTAGTAAAGCTTTCCCCAGCAATGTCAGACTCGCCCATCTGCATGTAAATCAGGCCACGTATGTTGTAGGCGTCGCCGCTTGTGGGGTCTAGCGCCAGCGTTTGCTTGATCTCATCGAGCGCAATCGTCATTTTACCAGCCTGGAAATAGTTAGCCGCCAGCTCCAAGCGGATAGCAGCGCGGCGCTGCAACTCAGTTTGGTCGGATTGGGTGACGATGGCAGCATCTTCGCGCTGGGCAGCCGAACCACATCCCAGCAACGCGCCTGCAGCTAGCCCTAGGAGAGATGCACCGATCCAGCGCTGGACATTGATCTGCCCGATCCTCAAAGCTCCTGCCATGCACACCCTCCTTCAATTGTTTTGCGCGTCTACGTCGTCTGAACCAGCGGAATCACGCGATTTTTGGCCATGCGCTCTGCGGCCCGCGTACGGTCCTTCACATCGCCAGCCAGTTGTCCGCAGGCCGCATCAATGTCATCACCACGGGTTTTGCGCACCGTAGTCACCAAACCAGCATCCAGCAGTATGCGGGCAAACTCTGTCACACGGGCCGCAGGGGATCGTAACAGACCTGAAGCAGGAAACGGGTTAAACGGTATCAAATTGAATTTGCACCATGCGCCGCCCGTGCCCGCAAACTCACGCACTAGCGCTATCAATTCTTGCGCATGCTCGGGCTGGTCGTTTACACCATCCAGCATGCAATATTCAAAAGTTATAAAGTCGCGCGGCGCAAACTCCAGATATCGGCGACATGCCTCCATCAGCTCGCGCAGCGGATACTTTTTATTCAGTGGCACCAATGCATCGCGCAAAGGGTCATTGGGCGCATGCAGAGACACAGCCAGCGCCACAGCACAGTCCTGCGACAGGCGATCAATCATCGGCACCACACCGGATGTGGATACGGTTACACGACGACGCGACAGACCATAACCATGATCATCCAGCATGGTGCGCAAGGCGGGCACCAAGGCCGTGTAGTTTTGCAGCGGCTCACCCATACCCATCATCACCACGTTGGAGATGATGCGTTCATCACGGCCAAAACGCTTGCGCAAAGAATGCTCGGCAAACCACAGCTGCGCCATGATTTCGCCAGTTGAGAGATTGCGACTAAAACCCTGATGCCCCGTAGAGCAAAAGCGGCACCCCACAGCGCAGCCCGCTTGCGACGATACGCACAGCGTCCCACGGTCATCTTCGGGGATAAAAACCGACTCGACGGCATTGCCGTCACCCACGTCAAATAGCCATTTAACGGTACCGTCGGTAGACACGTGCTCGGTAATCACCGGCAAGGCGGTGATATGGGCCGTGCCCTTGAGCTTTTCACGCAAGGACTTGGCCAGATCAGTCATCTGGTCAAAATCTGAAGCGCCTCGTTGGTGAATCCAACGGAAAAGTTGCGTGGCCCGGAAGCGTTTTTCTCCCAGCCCTTCGCAAAAGGCGGTCAAACCAGCCAAATCAAAATCAAGCAAATTGGTGGTCATAGAAATACGCTCGGGCCATTTACTCATGCTGCGCAGCCATGGGCAGCGCACATTACTTCAAATTAACGGGAATAGACGTTCATGCCTGGGAAGAAGAAAGCCACTTCCACGGCAGCAGTTTCAGCGGCGTCAGAGCCGTGAACTGCGTTGGCATCGATGCTGTCAGCAAAGTCAGCGCGGATCGTGCCCTTGTCAGCCTTCTTAGGATCCGTAGCGCCCATCAGTTCACGGTTCTTCAGGATGGCGTTTTCACCTTCCAGAGCCTGGATCATCACAGGACCGGAGATCATGAAGTCCACCAGATCCTTGAAGAAAGGACGTGCAGCGTGCACAGCGTAGAACTGCTCAGCTTCTAGGCGCGACAGGTGCACCAGCTTGGCTGCCACGATCTTCAGGCCTGCAGCTTCAAAGCGCGCGTAGATTTGACCGATAACATTCTTAGCCACTGCATCGGGCTTGATGATCGAGAGGGTACGTTCGATTGCCATTTTGAATTCCTGTTGGTTAATTTTTGCCTTAAAAGCAAACCTTTGATTGTACGGCGTCTGAGAAGTCAACGACGTGACTTAAGACCTTCCACCGCGCTTGAAACCGCCATTTTTGCGTTGGCGCGTGAGACTGTCGTGGCCGATATAGCCCAACGATGTCTTCATTGGATCCGGTTGTGTATTGCGCTTTTCAGGCGCCTTACGCAGACCGCCGCCACGAGTATTCTTGGCCGGACCCACCGATGGGCGCGGGCCGTTGTGCTGCGGACGATTGTCACTGCGACCACCGCGGCCACGCCCCTGCTCTTCTTGCTGACGGGCTTTGCGCGCATCACCACCGGCGGCAATCGTCAGCGCCTGAATGTCGTGCTGATCCAGCTCCACCCAGTTGCCACGCTTCAAACCGCGTGGCAACACCATGGCGCCGTAACGTATACGAATCAGGCGGCTGACCGCATGCCCCACAGCTTCAAACATGCGACGCACTTCACGGTTACGGCCTTCAGAGATGGTGACGCGGTACCACTGATTCACACCTTCGCCACCACCCGAATCAACCGATCCGAAGCTGGCCACGCCATCTTCCAGATTGACACCGGTGAGCAATTTATTCTTTTCCTCGTCCGTCAAAGCCCCCAGTACACGCACAGCGTACTCGCGTTCCAGGCCAAAACGGGGGTGCATCAAGTTATTAGCCAACTCACCCGAGTTAGTAAACAGCAGCAGACCTTCCGTATTCAAATCCAGACGCCCAATCGACTGCCACTTACCGTGCTGCACGCGCGGCAGCTTGCGGAAAACCGTGGGGCGATTCTGCGGATCATCATGCGTTACCACTTCACCCACCGGCTTGTGGTAGGCCAGCACACGCGCTGGCGGCTGCTCAATACGGTAGTTGATGAGCTTGCCGTTGATACGAATTTTGTCACCGTACTGGATTCGCTGGCCCACGTGGGCTGGCTCGTTGTTGACCGAGATACGGCCTTCCAGAATCATGCGCTCCATCTCCAAACGCGACCCCATACCGGCCTGCGCCAGTAACTTGTGCAACTTGGGAGCCTCTACATGCGGCTGCAGCACCCGCTTGACGGGCGTCAGAGCATCAGACTCTTCCGTCGCCTCCAAGGCGCCAGCCACCACATCTTCAAACGCATAACCGCCCAGTTCTGCATCAGCCTGGCTGTGAGCAACATCGCCGCCTGCGCGCTCACCGGCTTGCACAGGCATGCGATCCGCATCAGATGTTGGCTGGCCGTCACGATCTCGAAAGCGCCGCGCACGCGCTGGGTAGCGGCTTACGCGCTGCTCGCCATCACGGCGTTGGCGCGGCACATTGCCGCCTTGCTCGCCACCGGCTGCACCCGCATCGCGGCCATCTGCAGACTCGTCAGCTACATTTTTTGCATCATTGGACTCAACACGCTCAACACGCGCGCGAGGCGCGTGGCGGTTGGCCACAGGCTTAGCTGCGCCTTCTGGCGCAGAAGCGCCCTCGCCCTCGGGCGCCGACATATCGCTGGTATCACTCATCATTTTTTTGCTTTTCTGACCCGCCAAATGCGGCGTCTTCGTTATTCACGTCAGGCGCAGTGCCTGATTCATCTTCGGGTACAGCCCAATCTGTCGACTGCAGATCGTCCTGCCACACATCATCTGAGCCGCTCAGCAGCGCCTCATCCACATCATCACCCAAGGCTGCAGCCCGGGCTAATGCAGACATAGGCTCGCCCACCAAGACAAAATCGTCATCGAATGCAGCATCAACATTAGCATCGGCAGTGATAACTACCTCAACTTCCTCATCCACACTCGCTTCAGACCCAACCTCTGCATCCTCAGTTATCAACTCATCCAGCACTGGTTTCACATCCGCCTCACCACCCAGCGGTAAACCCTCAAAAATAGTGGACTGCTTTTGAGAATCATCCAGCGCAGGCAATTGATCAAGCGACTGCAAACCCAGGTCATCCAAAAACTGACGCGTGGTGGCCAACAATGCCGGGCGACCAATGGTTTCGCGATAGCCGATGACCTCGACCCAGCCACGATCCTCCAGCTGCTTAATAATCAAGCTGTTGACCGTCACGCCACGGATATCCTCAATATCACCGCGCGTTACCGGCTGGCGGTAGGCGATGATGGCCAAAGTCTCCAGCGTGGCGCGCGAATATTTAGGCGGCTTCTCCGGGTGCAAGCGGTCTAAGTACTCACGCATCTCAGGCTTGCTTTGAAAGCGCCAACCCGATGCCACCTGCACCAACTCCACCCCTCGATGAGTCCAATCCAGCTGCAACTCTTGCAGCAGCACTTTGAGCGTGTCGGTGCCTAGCTCGTCAGAGAACAAGCTACGCAATTCACGTACCGTAATAGGTTGCGGCGCGCAAATCAGCGCGGTCTCTAACACCCGTTTAGCTTCCAAAGTCTGCATGCGATGAATCCCCGTTAGCACGCCTGCGCGCAGTGGCAGCGTGTTGGTAGATAGGATTGCAAGTCAAAGAGGGCCACATTCAGAAAGTGCGGCGGTAAAGATCACGGCGCAGGCACATTCCACCCAAAACCGTTGGCGCTCAGGCCAATTCTTGCAAATTATACCGAATATCCAAATTTTCCATGGCTTGCAGCATATCTGACGGCGGCAAAGCAAACCAGGACATAGCTTCGCCCGTCACCGGGTGCACAAAAGCCAGCCGCAAAGCATGCAAAGCCTGGCGCTCCATCCCCGCAGCGGGCACACCACCATACAAGGCATCTGCTAACAACGGATGGTGCAACGACGCCATATGCACCCGAATTTGGTGCGTGCGCCCGGTATGCAACTTGCAAAACACCAGACAAGCATCTGGCGCGCTGGCTAGCAGGCGAAAATCCGTCTTAGCCGGCTTACCCGCATGCTGCGCCAAATCAACCACCGCCATGCGCAGGCGATTGCGCGGATCACGCCCAATCGGCAACGCCACTGTTTTAGTAGCTACTCCCACCCATGGTTTATGCGCTAGCGCCACGTAGTTTCGATTAACATCGCGTGCAGCAATCAGACGCACCAAAGCATCCATGGTTTGACGATCACGCGCCACCACCATCAATCCACTGGTATCTTTGTCGAGTCGATGAACAATACCAGCGCGCGGCAGTTGCGCCGCTTTGGCATCATGCGCCAGCAAGGCGTTAAGCAAAGTGCCACTCCAGTTGCCTGGTGCCGGATGTACCACCATACCCGCTGGCTTGTTGACGATGAGGAAATGCGCATCCTCATACACCACATCAAGCGGAATATCTTGCGGCAAAAAGGCTTGGCTTTGCTGCGTGGGCCGCAGCTCTACCGACACCGCATCGCCCACCTTGACCTTGGAGCTAGGTTTGGCATGCTGCTTGCCGTTGACCAGCACCGCTCCTTGCAGCAACAAGGCCTGCAAATAGCTGCGCGAAAACTCGGGCACCCACAGCGCCAACGCCTTGTCCAAACGCAAACCATGCGCATCCACACCAGCAACCACAGCGCGCGTCTCCCACTCCGCAGCATCCACATCGCCAGCAGCGTCTTCGCCACTATCGACTTGATCCTCGGCGGGCGCGTCCCAATGAACAAGGCCGATACCGCCAGCTTGTTCCGGCAATATCGGCCTCACAGACTTAGAAGACATTAACGCGATGGCAAGTAACGCGATGGATCGACGGGCTTGCCTTGGCGGCGCACCTCGAAGTGCAACTTGACGCGATCCGCATCCGAGCTACCCATTTCCGCAATTTTTTGCCCCTTGCGCACCACTTGGTCGTCTTTGACCAACAGGGTTTGGTTGTGGGCATAAGCCGTCAAGTAAGTGTTGTTGTGCTTCACTAAGATCAGGTTGCCATAACCGCGCAAACCAGCACCTGCGTAGATCACACGACCATCCGCCGCCGCCACCACAGGGTCACCGGCTTTACCACCGATATCAACACCCTTGTTGCGCGCATCATCATAGCCAGCCACCACGGCACCCGATGCGGGCCAGATAAAGGCAATACCGCTATCACTAGCAGCAGGCGCCTCCGCAGGAGTGGGCGCAGGGCTTGGTGCGGCAGAAGCGGCCACCCCACCAGAGACTGCAGGTGCCACTGACACGGGCGCGGGCGACGCCGCAACTGCGCTGGAGACAGGCGGCACCACACGCAGCACCTGCCCCACTTCAATCACATTCGGATTGTCTAAATTGCTCCAGCGCGCAATATCCTTCCAGTGCTGCCCATGATCCGATGAGATACGCATCAGGGTCTCACCAGGCTTGACGGTATAGTAGCCTGGCTTGCCTGCATTTTCCGCACCGGGCAGCGTAGCCGGATCTACCTTACTAGGCGCAGGCGCCGACGTCTGGGTACGGCCTGCGGAAGATCCTCGATCTTCCACCGGAGCCTTGTTGAGCGATGTGCCGCCACAGCCAGCCAACACAGCGGCTGCGGCAAGACTAGTCCCCCACGTCAAAAAAATACGTGAATCCAACATACCCTATCCTTATTAACCAAGCCCCGATTTTAGAGGCACGAAATGAACATGCTCCAAAACCGTACGCTCAAAACCTTGGGCTGTACGGTCTACTACGAGCAAAATTTGTTGTCCGCCCGGGCCCATGATGGGCGCTACCAAGCGGCCGCCCTCAGCCAACTGATCACACCAAGCCTGAGGAAGCTCCTCACCGCCCGCTGCCGCAATAATGCCAGCATACGGTGCACCCTTTGCAAAACCCAGCATGCCATCACCCAAAATCAGGTGCACATTGGCTAAGCGCAACGGCCTTAGGTTGACACGCGCCTTTTCATGCAACGCGCGTAGGCGCTCAACGGTGTACACCTCTTTGGCAATCAGGCTCAATACTGCAGCCTGATAACCGCATCCGGTGCCAATTTCTAAAATCCGCCCTAATCCAGCCTGCCCAGCAGGCGACTGCGCCAGCAACTCACACATGCGCGCCACGATACTTGGCTTGGAGATAGTTTGCCCCAAGCCGATGGGCAAACTGGTGTCTTCGTAAGCCTGCACCGCCAGCGCACTATCTACAAACTGGTGGCGCAAAACTGAGTTCATCGCTTTAAGCACACGCGTGTGCTCAACGCCCGATGCAGACAAGCGCTGCACCATGCGCAATCGCGCCGATGTGAAGTCGACCGACTGGTGCGGCCCCACCGTCTCGCGCACCGCCATCGGCACGGGTGCCAAGTCCGCAGGCAAACGCAGCCACTCCTTGTGCACGCCTATCTGCGCCTTGGTGCTAGCAGGCAAGGCGCCACGCGCAGGGAAGCCGGGTTTGCGCAAGTTCACCCAAGTACCTCGGCACCTGTTTTACGCAACTTAGATGCGGTTTGCGCCCAATACACCAAGCTTTGGTGGTCCGTTAAATCCACCTTCAGCGGCGTCATCGCAACATGGCCTGCAGCGGTGGCGTGAAAATCCGTACCTTCCGCATCATCTAGCACCGATCCTGCATTGCCAATCCAGTACATGGTCTCGCCACGCGGGCTGGTCTGGGTGATCACCTTTTCTGCAGAATGGCGCCGCCCCAAACGGCACAGTTTGACCGGCTTGATCTGCGCAAAAGGTAAATTAGGAATATTGATGTTCAGCAGCCACGGCTGTGTGGTGATAAGGCTAGCGTCGTTAAATTGCTTAACCAATTCACAGGCCTTTTGGGCGGCTGATTCTAGCTCGCCCCAACCTTTTTCAATCTGCGAGAAAGCGATAGCAGGAACACCAAACAAGTAACCCTCCATCGCCGCACCCACGGTACCAGAGTAGATGGTGTCATCACCCATATTGGCGCCGTTGTTGATACCCGAGACCACTAGATCGGGCCTGTAGCCCAATAGCCCCGTCAAAGCAATGTGGACACAATCTGCAGGCGTGCCATTTACATACCGAAATCCGTTATGCGCGCGGTGCACATACAGCGGCGCATTGAGAGTGAGCGCATTCGACTTAGCACTATTGTTATGCTCTGGCGCCACGACCTCAACATCGGCAACCGATTTCAACGCATCATGCAGCGCCACGATGCCGGGCGCTTGATAACCATCATCGTTACAAAGCAGTATTTTCATGAATTAAAGCTAGTTGCACCGCATTGTAGAGGCGCAAACTCAGAAGCCGAACCCGTTGTGGCAGCGATACGACCATCACGACAGGGCAGTCAAGGATTTCCGCACAGAAGCTTTGATTGTAGTGATAGCCCGTTAGCGCTCGCCCAGTCTAGCAAAACTGCTACAAAAATTTACTTTGCAACTTAAAGCTCTCCCGTTTGACCGGACACCTTATGTTTCTAGACAAAGGAGTTTGCTGGTCTCAATTCCTCGCCCCCTCGATAGGTGAAATCCCACCTGAACGAGGGCCATGAGCAAGAAACAAAGACGGGCACTCAGCGCTGAGCTTCAACGGCAAGTGGTGCAAATGATTCGCGACCAGGGATTGAGAAATGGAAAGCCCATTGAGCTTCTGCTGCGCACCAAGCGTGATGCGGCTGCCGCTCGCCGCCTTTTGATCTTGAAGAAGGCCATGTGATTGCACGGTGTCACTGGCGTTGTTGCATACACACCTAGTCTGCGCGCTGTAGGCTTTGGGCATGAGCCAGCTCACACCCAAGAAATGTTATCGCTCCACCAATTGGAAGCAGCACAACTCGTCTCTAAATGCTTGTGGCTCACTAACGATTTGGTTGGACAAGAAGATATCTTGGTTTGCCGCAGCAAGCGGCAAACGCAGGCATAGCCCGAAGTTCTCAGATGCAGCGATCCAGTTCTGTTTGACAGTCAAGAGCCTGTTTGGTTTGGCACTTCGGCAAGCCACTGGACTTGTCCATGGCGTAGCCGCAGCTGAGGTTTGGCGTGGTGCGCCTCAAACTGGAGCTATGCAACACCGCCAATCGCCCTTGGCGCTCCCCGCCCCATTAAGTACCGGGCGAGCCTTAGAGTTGCGGCATCAACCAGCCCCATTTTTTCCGCATCCCCCTGCCGAGTAAGGTGCAGCACACCTGCTAGCGCTGTGAACGCAGACAATGCAACCTCAAGGATTTGCATTTATGAATGTCACCATCAAACAGTTGCGGGTGTTTTGCGCCGTCTATGAGCTCAAAAACTTCACGCTGGCCGCCGATGCCATGTACATGACGCAATCAGCCGTGAGCAAGGTTTGCGCCGAACTGGAGGATGAGCTGGACATTCCACTTTTTGAGCGCACCACCCGGCGGGTAGAGCCTTGCGACGGCGCCGCCGATTTTTATGTGCATGCGCAAGAGATTTTGGCCAACCTGCGCGCGGCCGAGCGCTGCGTTGCCAGCATTCGCGGGCTAGAGCATGGCAGTGTGAGTTTTTCTGCATCGCCGATGATGGTGTTTTCGCTCCTCAAACCGGTGATCGCACAGTTCCATCGCAGCTATCCCGGCGTCTCCATTGCATTGCACGAGCTATCTACCGAAGAGTCGATTGAATTTGTGCGCACGGCCAAGTGCGACTTCGCCCTGGTCTCCTACTCAGGCAACGACCCTCAGCTCTCGGCCCGCACGGTGTTTCGCAAGCCTATGCAACTGGCCGTGCCTTTTAGCCATGCACTGGCCCAGGTCGATGATGTGGACTGGACAGAGCTGGTACGCCACCAGCACATTACGCTGCGCAGCGCTTACAGCGTGCGGCAAACGATTGACCGCATGCTCAGCTCTCGGGGGCTGCAGCTACCCTCGGTAATTCAGGCAGGCACGCTGGCGTCTGCTTTGTCGCTGGTGCGCGAGGGCCTGGGCGTAACCTTGGTGCCCAGCTACGCCGCCTCCGCAGCCCGGGAGATGGGGCTCAAGGTGCTCAACATTGGCGGGCCTACGCCAGAGATGCATGAGCTGTCGCTCCTCACCCGTAAAGACGCCAAGCTCTCGCTCACAGCCAACACCTTCGTCCAGGCGCTAGACAAGTACCTCGCCGCACAAAACATAGCCTAGCCAGGCCAGGCACCCTCTGCCAGCGCAGGCAGCCATAACACGCCCCCACCTGCGCAGTAGCGCCAAAACTAGCGCCAGTGCTAACGCCTGCACTGGCGCAGCAGGCAAGGTTGACCAACATCTAAAGCGCCACCCACCTCGGCCCACCAGAGCAGCGCCGGGCCATGCGGTGCGCCCCAACCCATTCATGAGCCCGAGGACTGGTGCGACAACTTTTATTCGCTTGTCCCACAGCCCCTGTACCTGCATCATTTGAGCCAGTTCAGCGCCCGCCAAAAACGTGCCAACAACCACCGATTTCAGGGAGCCTGTACGACCCCAGTAACGCGGCGGTCACCCAGGCTGCAGGCTATCCAGGTTGAAGTGCGCATAGGCCCAATTTTCTAATAAACCATTCGGAGACAAGATGATCAAAAAGGTACTGACCTTTGGCTTTGCCATGGCCGCAGCCGCTGCATTGGCGCAAGAGTCCTACCCGTCCAAACCCGTCACGCTGGTGGTGGCCTATGCCCCCGGCGGCATGACCGACATCCTCACCCGCAAGATTGCCCGCGACCTGCAGCAAACTACCGGCAAGCCTTTTATCGTTGAAAACAGGCCCGGCGCTACCGGCCAGATTGCCACCGACTACGTGGCCCGTCGCGCCCCAGATGGCTATACCATTTTGGTGGGTGCAACCAGTCACGTCATCAATCCGGCACTGAAAAAAGGCTTGCCCTACGACCCGCGCAAGGCCTTCGACCCGGTGGCGCTGCTCGCCGTGAGTCCCAACTTCATCCTCGTCAACCCCAAGCTCAATATCCATTCGTTTGCCGATCTCAAAAAGTACGGCGAATCGGCAAAGACCATTCCCTTTGGCACTGCTGGCACGGGTGGTGCACCCCATATTGTGGGCGAGCTACTGCGCCAGCAAAGCGGCCTGCCCTTAGTGCACGTGGCCTACAAGGGCGCTGGCCCCGCCATGGCAGACCTCGTCGCCGGCCAAGTGCCATTTGGTATTTCCGAGTCGGTCACGGCAGATGCCTACCTGAAAGACAAGCGCATTGTGCCGCTGGCCATTGGCTCGGCCAAGCGCTCGCCCCGCTACCCTGATGTACCCACCCTCAACGAGCTGGGCTACAAGGATTTTGACTTGTCCACCTGGGTCGGCGTGTACGCGCCAGCTGGCACACCAGCGCCGATTGTTGAGAAGCTCAACACCGAAATCCGCAAAGCCATTGCTGCACCCGACACGCTGGAGTACATCCGCTCCACCGGCTCCGAGCCCGGTGCGATCGACGTCAAGGAATACCAGAAGTACGTAGCCAACGAATTTGACAAATGGGCCCGCGTGATCCAAGAAGCTGGGGTCAAAGATGAGTGAGCAAGCCACCACCGCCGCCATGCCAGAGTCGCCCGAGCAGCGCTTTGTCGCCGAGCTGGCCACCGGCACAGCCAAGGTGCAGCAATGCGCAGAATGCGGGCAGAAGTTTTTCCAGCCCCGCACGCACTGCCCCCACTGCCGCAGCCCGCGTTATAGCTGGGAGCCTCTCAGCATGAAAGGGGTACTGCACAGCTACACCAACCTGCCCGCGCAAAAGGACCGCGCTGCCTACAACGTGGTGCTGGTGGATATGGCCGACGGTTTTCGAATGATGTCCACCTGCCCCGGCATGGAGCTAGACATGAGCGCCATTGGCCAACAGCTCGTGGCGCAGATTGACCTGGGCTGCACGCCTGCACGCATTGTTTTTGGAGCCGCCGCATGAGCCCCCCCCAGTGGAGCCCTTCTTTGCGCGCCAGCGTCTCCATTGTCGGCTGCGCCACCTATGGCATTGGCGATGCCGGTGGACAGACCGATCTGGAAGTGTGCTCGCACGCCGTGCACGCTGCTGTAGCTGATGCGGGCCTGACCATGGCCGACATCGACGGCATCATGACGGCCGGGCTGACCTCGTCAATGTGGGTAGTGAAGCTCGCAGAATACTTGGGCCTGCGCCCCGCGTTTTCAGACAGCACGCAAATTGGCGGCGCCTCGTTTGTGGCGCACCTGTTAACAGCCGCTGCCGCCATTTCTGCCGGCCTGTGCCGTAACGTGGTCATTGCCTATGGTGCAACGCCTCGCAGCGGCAGCAGCGCCTCGGCCACCTCCCCGGCCCGGGCCAAGATGGACCCCTACCCGTTTGAAGACCCATTTGCCCCGTTTAACCCGCCGTCCAGCTACGCGCTGGCAGCCACACGCCACATGCACCAGTACGGTACCACCCGCGAGCAGATGGCCGCTGTGGCCGTGGCGGCGCGCCAGTGGGCCAACCTGAACCCCGAGGCCTTCAAACAAGGGCCGCTCAGCATTCAGGACGTGCTGAACGCCAAAGTCGTCTCAACACCCTTCACCGCCAGAGACTGCTGCCTAGTCACCGACGGCGCAGGAGCCATTGTGGTGACCGCACGCGACAGAGCCCGTGGCCCGCACAAGCCGGTGCACATGCTGGGCACCGCAGTCGCTCACCACCACCGGCAAATCTCGGCCATGCCCGACCTCACCGTTACCTCGGCGGTAGAGACTGGTGCGCTCGCCTTTGCCAGAGCAGGCCTGTCGGTGAAAGATGTGGACGTGCTGCAGCTGTACGACGCGTTCACCATCAACCCGATCTTGTTCCTCGAAGACCTTGGCTTTTGCAAAAAGGGGGAAGGCGGCGCCTTTGTGGCCGACGGGCGCATTGCCCCCGGCGGCGCGCTGCCGGTTAACACCAACGGCGGCGGCCTCTCGTGCGTTCACCCCGGCATGTACAGCATGTTCGCGCTGGTCGAAGCGGTACGCCAGCTGCGCGGCGACTGCGACGCACGCCAGGTGCCCGGCGCCTCGGTCGCCCTGGTCCACGGCAACGGCGGCGTGCTCAGCGCGCAGGCTACCACCTTACTTTCAACGGAGTTCTAACCCATGCTTTCTGGAAAAACTGCAATCGTCACCGGCGCTGCCAACGGTATTGGCCGCGCAACCGCCCTGGAGCTGGCCCGCCTGGGAGCAAGCGTGGTGGTCAATGACTTGAGCGTATCGATCGACGGGCGCGAATCGGAGGGCAATGCCGCGCAGGCAGTGGTCGACGAGATTGTGCAAGCCGGTGGCAAAGCCACGGCTAATGGCGATTCGGTCGCCGACTACGCAGGCGCCCAGCGCATGGTGGAGCAGGCGATGGACACGTTTGGCGGCCTTGATATTGTGGTGAACAATGCCGGCATAGTGCGCGACAAAATGTTCTTCCGCCTAACCCCGGAAGACTTTGACGCAGTGGTGAAAGTGCACCTGTACGGCACCTTCAACGTCAGCCGTGCGGCGGCCGAGCAGTTCAAGGCGCAAAACGGAGGCAGCTTCATTCACATGACCTCCAACTCGGCTGTCATTGGCAACCGGGGCCAGTCCAATTACTGCGCGGCCAAGCTAGGCATTGTGGGGCTGTCCAAAGCCATTGCACTAGATATGGCGTCCTTTAACGTGCGCTCCAACTGCATCTCGCCGTTGGCCTGGAGCCGCATGAGCGCCACCATCCCCCCCAAGACCGACGCGCAGGCCAAGTTCATCGCCAAAATCAAACGCATGGGCCCCGAGACCATTGCGCCTTTGGTGGGCTACCTAGCCTCCGACACGGCGGCCGATGTATCCGGCCAGATCTTCGCGGTGCGCCTCAACGAGATCTTTCTGATGTCGCAATCGCGCCCCGTGCGCTCGGTGCACTGCTCCGACGGATGGGAGGCTGAATCCATCGCCTCGCACGGCATGGCCGCGCTCAAGGCATCTTTCATGCCTCTGGACACCTCGGCCGAGGTGTTCGCCTGGGACCCGATCTAAGCCCGCGCCATGGCTCTGAACTACTGGCAGCTTAAAAGCCTGCAACTGCCGCCCACACACCAGACGGTGCGGCCCGAGGACTGCATGGTCTACGCTCTAGGAGTAGGCGCCGGGCTGCGCTCGCAGTCTGACTTGGGCGACGAGACGCGCTTTGTCTATGAGGAGCGGCTGCAAGCCCTGCCCTCACAGGCCAGCGTCATGGCCTACCCGGGCTTTTGGATGCGCGAGCCCGCCTACGGGCTTGACTGGCGCCGCATTGTGAACGCCGAGCTGCGTCTGACACTGCACGGACCGCTGCCCACCCAGGGCGAGCTGGTCGGCCATACCGTGGTGTCGGCCATCCATGACAAGGGCGCGGACCGGGGCGCCATAGTGCAAACCGAGCGCCGCATTTGCAACACCGCAGGCCACATGCTGGCCCAGGTTACGCAGCTGAACTTTTGCCGGGGCGATGGCGGCTATTCCGCTGGCGACAGCGCCCTGTCAGATGCATTGCCTCCCGCCATTAACAAGCCGCCTGCGTACACCCCCCAGCACCAGCTGGTGCTGGCCACCGGCCACCAGCAAGCAGCCATTTACCGGCTGACTGGCGACCGCAACCCGCTGCACATTGACCCCGAGGCCGCCCGCGCTGCAGGCTACTCCGGCCCCATTTTGCATGGTGCAGCCACGGCGGGCATGGTGTGCCGCGTGCTGGCAAGCTTGCCCGAGGCGCGGCGTGCTCCGTACCTGCATGCCTTCCAAATACGCTTTACCGGCGTGCTCTTTCCAGGCGATGTGCTGCACGTAGACCTGTGGAGCCTGCCCGATGGACGAATCTCTTTTCGCTGCACCACGCACCGTGATGGCGGCAGCCACGACGTTGCGTATGGATGCGCGCAATGGGCCGATTGAACATGACTACTTTTCAAGATAAACGCATGCCACTGCAAGCCGCAGTGGCCGATATACCTTCGGGTGCCTCCATCTTCATTGGCGGGTTTGGCGGCGCAGGCATACCCGCCCGCCTGCTGGAAGCGCTGTGCGCCCGTGAGGAGGTGGGCAACCTCACCCTCATCAACAACAACGCGGGTGCCGCCGACCCGAGCTTTTTGCGCATGGTGGAGAGCGGGCGCGTCTCGCGCATTCTGTGCTCATACCCGCGCATGCCCGGCTCCGAGCCGATTCGCCGCCTGGTGCTGGCAGGCAAGCTGGAGGTAATGGTCATGTCGCAAGGCACTTTTGTGGAGCGAATCCGCGCTGCCGGAGCGGGCCTGGGGCCGTTCTACACCCCTACCGGCTATGGCACACGCTTTGCAGAAGGCAAGCAAACCTGCATGTACCAGGGCCGAGGCCATGTGCTGGAAGAGCCCCTGCATGCGGACTATGCCTTTGTCAAAGCCGATGTTGCCGATGCCATGGGCAACCTGACCTACCGGCTGGCACAGCGCAACTTTGGCCCAGTGATGTGTACCGCCGCGCGGGTGACGATTGTGGAGGCCAGCCAGGTGGTTACGCCCGGCGATATTGCACCTTCGTCGGTCGTTACCCCCGGTATTTTTGTCAAACGCTTAGTGGAGGTGCAATGAGCCATCCCGCCCTCAGTCGAAAAGAAATGGCCAGCATGGTCGCCCAGGACCTGCCCCGCTTTGCCGCCGTGAACCTGGGCATTGGCATGCCCACCTTGGTGGCCGATGCACTCAAGCCCGAGAGCGGTGTGCAACTGCACAGCGAAAACGGGATTCTCGGTATGCGCGGCCTGCAAGCTGGAGAGCTGGGTGACCGCGACCTGATCAACGCCAGCAAAGAGTTTGTAGCGCTGCTGCCCGGCGCCTCTATTTTTGACCACGCGCTGTCGTTTGCCATTATGCGCGGCGGCCACCTGGATGTGACGGTGCTGGGCGCGTTTGAGCTGGCCGCCAATGGCGATCTGGCCAATTGGTCGCTTGGCGACAACGACCCACTTCCCTCGGTAGGCGGTGCGATGGACTTGGCCATGGGTGCCAAAACAGTGTGGGTAATCATGGAGACGCAAACGCGCGAAGGCTACTCCAAACTGGTGGAGCAATGCACGCTGCCGTTGACCGGCCTCAGCGTAGTGAGCCGGGTGTACACGCAAATCGGCTCCTTCGATTTGGAGGACGGTGCCTTTGTGCCCCGGGCACTTTTGGAGGGTCTGTGCGAAGCCGATGTGCGCCAGCATGTAGCCGGCCCCTTGCGCTGGCGTGCAAACGTGGCGCGCGTTGCATCGCTTGCCCAACAGGAGCGCAGCCATGCATAACGCCACCACCATCCGCGATCACAACACCGAGGTTTTTCTAGCCGATGTCACGCAGTGGCTGCAGCACGCGCTGCAAGTACTGCGCACCGAGTTTGACGACTGGCAGTTCCCACACGAAGCCTGCCGAGCACACTGGAACCACATGCTGTGCAGCGCCGGGCTGGTAGCGCTGAACTGGCCCAAAGCCTACGGCGGGCGCGCCCTGCCCACCGCCACGGTCATCCGCTTTCATGAGCTATGCGCCCAGTACGGCGCGCCGCAGCCCCTCAACAGCATTGCGCATTCCATTTTGGCGCCCACCTTGCTGCAATTTGGCAGTGATGCGCAAAAATCGCAGTTTCTGCCCGGCATTCGCGAGGGCAGCGCAGTCTGGTGCCAGGGCTATTCCGAACCCGGCTCTGGCTCGGACCTGGCATCGGTGCGCACACGCGCCGCAGCCACCGACAACGGCTGGTACGTTTCGGGTCACAAAATATGGACCACCATGGCCCACAAAGCGCAGTGGTGCTTTGCGCTGGTACGCACCGATGCCGACAGCCGCGCCCACCAGGGCCTGAGCTTCATGCTGATTGATATGACAGCACCCGGCGTGCGCGTGGAGCAAATCCGCCAGCTGACCGGCGAGGCCGATTACAACGAGGTGTTCTTCGACCAGGTCTTTGTGCCCACAAGCCAGGTGCTGGGCGCCGTGGGCGAAGGCTGGCGCATTGCCATGGCCGCCGCCGAGTTTGAACGCGGCGTTTACTTTTTACCGCGTGTCATTCAAATTGAGGCCGAGCTCAAAAGCACCCAGGCCTTGCTCGACGCCGCCCGCAACACGCTCGCAGACGCCGCCCGTATTGCCACCACGTTAGAGCAGTTGCAAGACCGCTGCGCTGTGCTGCGCTGGCGGGTTAACACCATTGTCGAGCGCGTCTCCCGTGGTAGCACGCCGGGCATTGATGGCGCCATCTTAAAACTGATCTGGAGCGAGGCTCGCCAGGCCTTGATGGATGTGCGCATGGAGCTGCTTGGTGAGGCAGCGCTGCTCGGCCCCGGCGCTGGCAAGCGCTTCCCGCGCGAGGCGGCCATTTCTCGCGAATTTTTGTGGTCGCGCGCCGAAACCATTGTGGCGGGCACCTCCGAGGTTCAACGCAACATCATTGCCGAGCGACTGCTTGGCCTGCCCAAGGACAAACATGTCAGCACAACCTGAAGCCCAAACCCTGGAATACGCCCCCGCGTTTGCAGAGCTATTGCAGCACATGCACCCGCTGGCGGCGGCGCGCACGGTGGTGTCGGCATCGGGCAAACTCAGCTCAGTCGCCGCCGAGCTGTGGCAGCGGCTGCAGAGCGATGGCTGGCTAGACCTGTGGCAGCCCGAACACCGCGAGGCGATTGCCCCCGAGATTTTGGCATTTGCTGAAATCGCGGGGCGCCAGTCGCTCACGCTGCCCTACGGCTTTGCCACCTTTTTGCTGCCCGCGCTGCAAGCGCTGCCCGAGCTGTCCACTTTTCCGTGGAAGCTGCCCGAGGGCTGCGTAAAGATAGGGCGCATCCACAGTGCTGGCGAAGAAGCACCTGTGTTGATGGACTTTTTAGGCAGCGATTGCGCCTACTTTGACCTGGCCCTGTCTCCTGGCACCTGCCTGTTGCGCCGCATTACGCTGACCACCGCCGATACGGTGGCTGGACTTGACCCCTGCGTACCCATCGCCGCAGTGGCCTCGGCAGATGTCCAGGTGCTGGCACAGGCCCGCTTTGCAATGGACCGCGAGCGCATGCTTAGCCTGCTACAGCCCTACCTGGTGTTTGAATATGGCCAAATGGTGGGCGCCGCACTGGCCGCACTAGATTTAGCCATTGCCTACGCCAAAGAGCGTCGCCAGTTCGGCCGGGCGATTGGCGAGTTTCAGGCCATTAAGCACCAGCTGGCGGATGCCTGGGTGGGCGTGGATAACGCCCGCTACGCGCTCAAAGCACTGCAAGCCACCGCCGCTGGCGATGCAGCCTTGCCCGCACTCATGCGCCAGTGCGACCGAATCATATCGTCCGGCTGCCAGCGGGCCACGCGCCTGGCCGTGCAAGTGCATGGCGGCGTTGGCTTTGCCTGGGAGCACGATGCGCATCTGCACCTAAAGCGCAGCTACAAACTGGCAGCGCAGCTGCGCACGCTGGTGCAGGCACTGGCTTAAGGCCGGCCTTGTGTCCGCATCGCACCGCCCACCCTCGCTCTCTCTCACCC
>JAVXMM010000059.1:0-29617 GCA_036646255.1 Comamonas sp. | reverse complement strand
TGAAAAGCGCGGACGAAAGCAAGGCCGTGGTGCGCTACGCCCGCCACCCGCTGGATATTGACGAGATTCGTGAGCACATCGACCAGGGCAAACTACCCACCAAACTGGCCATGACGTGGGACGACCGGGTCAGCTTTGTGCTGACCGAAGGGCTACAACTGAAGAAAATGGCCTTCCTGGACGTGGTGATGGAGGGACAGTCACAGGAAGACGGTGGCTTTGACGCTGATGTGGCGATTGCGACGGGAGAGTTCAGCCAGCTGATCCCGGAGCTGATCGAAGCCCTGGGTGGTGAAGGGCGTACCGAGCTAGGCCAGCTGCCTGACCGTGGCGATGTGGCGCAGAACGCCCAGAAAGCTGCTCTAGTTGCAGCAAAACCTGCAAGCCAATCCCAGGTAGCTACACCCATCAAAAACGTGCCAGATGCCGATTTTGCTCGCCGTACAGCCGCAGGTGGCGCCCATACTGGGCCTAAACAGGCGCCGGTAGATGAGGACCCCGCGACTGCACCGTTTTAACGCCAGGGTTCTTCAACATCAAGCAAAAAGAGCATTCATTTGAATGCTCTTTTTTTATGAGTTCTAGCGCCCACTGGATGGGTGCTAGAGGCCGATTTTGCTTTAATTGCTTAGTGGCAGCAACTGCTGGCTGCATTGCCATTCGGTGGGTCGGCGAGGTTGTCCAGAATAGGACAGTCGGGCCGATGGTCGCCATGGCAGCTGTGTGCCAGGTTTTGCAGCGAGCGTTGCATGGCCTGCATGGCGGCAATGCGCTCGCCCAAAGCTGCGATATGCTTTTGCGCAATCTCTTTGACCGAGGCGCTGGCGCGTTGCTTGTCGTTCCACAGATTGAGCAAGGTCTCGATCTCTTCCATTGAGAACCCCAAATCCCGGCTGCGGCGGATAAAGCGCAGTGTGTGTACGTCGGATTCGGAATACAACCGATAGCCGCTGTCAGTGCGGCCAACATGGGGCAGAAGGTTCAGCGTCTCATAATGCCGCGCCATACGGGCCGATATACCCGCCAACAGCGCAGCCTTGCTGATCGACACCGGCCAGGCAATGGCGGGTGCTACCTTGGCTGGGCGCTTGGCCACTGGCTTTGGGGCAGTACTGGCGCGGCTCATCTTTATTGCACCTGATAGCCTTCGGCGGCTATGGCGGCGGCGATCTTGTCGGCAGGCATAGCGGACTCCACCACTACCTTAGCTTGGGCGCGATCGATCTGCACTTTGGCGTTGGCATCGAGTTGCTGCACGGCATTGGTGACGGCGCGCTCGCAGTGACCGCAGGTCATACCTAGAACGTTGAATGTGTTTTGCATGTTGCTTCCTTTGCAGTAGTTGATAGCGTTATGTTGAAAGTTAACACGGTGTGAAGGTCAAGCGTGTGGTCATTGTTTTATGCCATCAGCTCTTGCAAAGAAAAAACCTGTTTCACGTGAAACAGGTTTAGCGGTTGAAAGTGCAGTTTTTTGCGACTACTGTTTTTCTTCTGCAATCGCTTTTTGTACGCTAGGGCGGGTACCTACGCGAGCAAGAAACTTTGCCAGGTTTTGCAGGCCTGCGATATCAACGCCAACAAAGCCAGCCCAGCCACACACGGTAAACAAATAGCCATCGGCCACAGTGAACTGGTTACCCATCACATAGTCCTTGCCGGCCAACTGCGAATCGACCCATGTCAGTCGGTTGACGATTTGGGCTCGTGCCAAGTCTTTGGCTGCATCAGGCATGTTTGGGTTGAACAGAGGCGAGAAGTTTTTATGCACCTCGGTGCCGATGAAAGTCAGCCACTCTTGTAGTTTGTAACGTTCAAACGTGCCATTGGCCGGCGCTAGTTTGCTGGCTGGTGCTTGGTCGGCAATGTATTGCACGATGGCAGGGCCTTCACGCAGATACTGGCCGTTGTCTAGCTCCAGCACGGGTACATAGCCTAGCGGGTTGATGCTATAGAAATCAGTACCATCTTTAAGCTGATGCGTCTTGGTGCTGGCCAGCTCCAGGGTGTAGGGCAGACCGGCTTCGATCAAGGCGATATGGGGCGACAGCGAGCATGCACCGGGAGAGAAATACAGTTTCATAAACAGATCTCCTAAACAGGTAAATAGCCAAGCCATGCTAGCGCGTTTAAAAGAGCTTTGCCTGCGTGGTTTTTGGAGTGTTTCACGTGAAACACTCGATTTGTCCTGCAATACCACGCCAGGCGCGTACAAACCCTGAAGTCACTAAAATAATAGCCAATCCGAATATTCGCCACCTCTGGCAAAGGGCTGCAGAGGTGCTGGAGTGAAGGCGAGGCGCTTTGGCTTCGCGAGCCCTAGAACGAGGCTGTATGAGCCAAACCCCTTATATTTATCCGCAAGAATTTGACGTCATCGTGGTCGGTGGTGGCCACGCTGGTACCGAGGCCGCGTTGGCCGCTGCACGCATGGGCAGCAAGACTTTGTTGCTCACCCACAATATTGAAACCCTGGGCCAGATGAGCTGTAACCCCAGCATTGGTGGCATTGGCAAAGGGCACTTGGTCAAGGAGGTGGACGCGTTGGGCGGCGCCATGGCGTTGGCGACAGACAAGGGCGGCATTCAGTTCCGCATCTTGAATAGCTCCAAGGGCCCTGCCGTGCGTGCTACACGAGCGCAGGCTGACCGCATTCTGTACAAGGCTGCTATCCGCGAGATACTGGAGAACCAGCCGAATCTGTGGCTGTTCCAGCAAGCGGTGGATGACCTGATGGTGGAGGGTGATCGCGTAGTGGGCGCCGTCACGCAAGTGGGTATCAAGTTCCGCAGCCGCACCGTGGTACTAACGGCGGGTACCTTCCTTGACGGCAAGATTCACGTAGGCTTGAACAACTACGCAGCAGGCCGCGCTGGCGATCCTCCTGCTGTCAGTTTGTCTGCACGCCTGAAAGAGCTGCAACTGCCACAAGGCCGACTTAAGACCGGCACGCCCCCGCGCATTGATGGCCGCAGCATCGATTTCAGCCAGTGCGATGAGCAGCCCGGCGACGGCATGCCCGGCGGTGTGAATGAGGGCGATGTGCCTGTGTTCAGCTTCATGGGTAATGCAGCCATGCACCCCAAGCAAATGCCTTGCTGGATCACGCATACCAATGCGCGCACACACGAGATCATTCGCAGCGGCTTTGACCGCAGCCCCATGTTCACTGGCAAGATTGAAGGTGTTGGTCCACGTTACTGCCCCAGCGTCGAGGACAAGATCAACCGCTTTGCCGACAAGGAAAGCCACCAGATTTTTCTGGAGCCGGAAGGCTTGACCACCAACGAGTTCTATCCCAATGGCATCTCTACTAGTTTGCCATTTGATATTCAATACGAACTGGTGCGCAGTATGAAGGGAATGGAAAACGCCCACATCCTGCGCCCTGGCTACGCCATTGAGTACGACTACTTTGACCCGCGCTCACTCAAGAGTAGCTTTGAGACCAAGCAGATACAAGGCTTGTTCTTTGCGGGCCAGATCAACGGCACCACGGGTTACGAAGAAGCGGCGGCCCAAGGCCTGTTTGCTGGCCTGAATGCCGCGCTGCAATGCCGTGGTGAAGGCCCCTGGACACCACGCCGTGACGAAGCCTATCTGGGCGTGCTAGTTGACGATCTGATCACCAAGGGTGTGACCGAGCCTTACCGTATGTTCACCAGCCGCGCAGAGTTTCGCCTGCAACTGCGTGAAGACAATGCAGATATGCGCCTGACGGAAGAAGGCCGCAAGATGGGTTTGGTGGATGATGCTCGTTGGGAATCCTTTAGCCGCAAGCGCGACGCTGTTTCACGTGAAACAGAGCGCCTCAAGTCCACATGGGTTAACCCCCGTATCGTGAGCGTTGAAGAGGCTGAGCGTGTGTTGGGCAAAGCCATGGAGCGTGAGTACAACCTGTTCGATCTGTTGCGTCGCCCTGGGGTTGAGTACGACAAGCTAATGAGTATGAATAAAGGGGCTTACCAAACCGCTGATGTTTCACGTGAAACACTGGGTGAATTGAGTGCTCCGGTCATCGAGCAGGTGGAGATTATTGCCAAGTATTCTGGTTATATCGACCGCCAAAAGGATGAGGTGGATCGTGCAGCCCATTACGAGAAGCTGCGCCTACCTCCAGATTTTGACTACCTTCAGGTAACAGCACTGTCGTTTGAAGTGCGCCAAACACTGCAAAAGCATCGGCCCGAGACTTTGGGTCAGGCATCGCGAATCTCTGGCATTACGCCAGCTGCCATCTCGCTGTTGATGGTGCATTTGAAAAAAAGTGGCTTCAAGGGTTTGGCTGCCAATGAAGAGGTGACCACCGCATGAGCGCAGCATTGGAGACCCAACTGCGCGCTGGAGTGCAGCAACTAGGCTTGGTATTGGATGATGAGCAGGTCCGTCTTTTAATGGGTTTTTTAGACCTGTTGCAAAAGTGGAATCGGGTCTACAACCTGACATCGGTGCGCGATCCGCAAGAGATGCTGACTCACCATTTGCTTGATAGTTTGGCTGCGGTGCAACCGCTGCAGCGTTATTTGGCAGACAAGGGATTGGCTGCACCCAAGTTGTTGGATGTGGGATCTGGCGGGGGCCTGCCCGCCGTGGTTTTTGCTATCTGCTTGCCTCAGCTTGATGTGAGTTGTGTGGACACCGTGGGCAAGAAGATCGCCTTCATCCAACAAGTAGCGGCTAGCTTGCGTTTGCGTAACTTGCGCGGTATCCAGTCGCGGGTGGAGAATCTGAGCCAGCAATACGATGTGGTGAGCTGTCGCGCTTTTGCGGCGCTGCAAGACTTCACCGCCTGGTCGGCACAAACGTTGAAGGCCGATGGTATTTGGCTGGCGATGAAGGCTAAAAAGCCCGACGACGAACTGGCGCTATTGCCTGTCAGCGTACAGGTGCTCGGTATCGAGGCCTTGGATGTACCAGGCCTCGATGCGGAGCGTTGCATTATCTGGATGCAACACGCTGCCACTGCCTGATCAAACGCCCCGTATTCGGGGCGTTTTGGCGACGTTTCCGGTCGTAACGGCGCTACTGCGCTAGCCGTAATATGGGGCCGTCGTTTACACTCAAAGCTTTTGCAGTAGGTGGTGTGGCATGCTCGGCATTTCCGACTACGGTGCTTTTATAGTTGCCGTAATCCTTTTCCTGATGATCCCTGGGCCTGGTAATTTGGCATTGATCACAGCAACAGGCAAAGGCGGTATACGGGCTGGCATGGCCTGCTGCTTTGGTGGTATGGCGGCGGATCAGTTACTGATGTGGCTGGCCGTGGCCGGTGTTGCGGCCCTGCTGGCCGCTTACCCTGCTGCCTTTCATGCCGTGCAATGGTTAGGCGCGGCCTACTTGGGCTTTATCGGCTACAAGCTACTAACGGCCAAGCCGGGCGATAAGCCCACTATCAATATTGAACCCCGCCAGTATTTCAAACAGGGATTTCTCATCACCTTGATGAACCCTAAGGCCATTGTGTTCTACATGGCATTCTTCCCGTTATTTGTGGATCCCGCTACGCACCGTGGTCTGCTCACTTTTGCGGTGATGGCGGCTACGGTGGCGACGATCACGCTGGTGTATTGCACTGCCGTGGTGTTGATCACCAAAGCCCTGGCGGAGCGCCTGCGCGCTAACCCGGCGGTAGTCAAGTGGCTGGAGAAAACGGCCGGTGTGTTTTTGATCGGTTTTGGCCTCAAGCTGGCCCTGACCAAGTAAGTGGAGTAGCAAGCGCTCATGGCAAAAATCTTCTGTATCGCCAACCAAAAAGGCGGCGTTGGCAAGACCACGACGGCCGTTAATCTGGCGGCTGGTTTGGCCAAGGTCAAACAACGTGTGTTGTTGGTTGACTTGGATCCGCAGGGCAATGCCACCATGGGATCAGGCATCGATAAGCGGGCGCTGGAGACCTCGGTCTACGACGTGTTGCTGGAGTCGAGCAGCATCAAGGAAGCTGCGCTCAAGGCCGATAAATGCGGCTACTGGGTGCTGGGCGCCAACCGAGAGCTGTCGGGTGCTGAGGTCGAGTTGGTGGAGTTGGAGCGCCGCGAAAAGCGCCTGAAAGCTGCACTGGAAGTGGCTGATCAGGACTTTGATTTCATTCTGATCGATTGCCCGCCAAGCCTGTCGATGCTGACTTTGAACGGTCTGTGCTCAGCCAATGGCGTGATCGTGCCTATGCAGTGCGAATACTTTGCGCTTGAAGGCCTGACCGACTTGGTCAATACCATCAAGCAGGTGCATGCCAACCTCAATAAAGATCTGCAAATCATCGGCCTGCTGCGCGTGATGTTTGACCCGCGTATCACCTTGCAGCAGCAGGTGAGTGACCAACTCAAGGAACACTTTGGCGACAAGGTGTTCGACACCGTGATCCCGCGCAATGTGCGCTTGGCCGAGGCTCCCAGTTATGGACTGCCCGGCGTGGTGTTTGATCCATCGGCCAAGGGAAGTAAAGCCTTTGTGGAGTTCGCTAAAGAGATGGTGCGCCGCGTTAAGAACATGTAAGGCCGCTCTGGCCTTGCCAAAAAAGCCTCCCACGCGGAGGCTTTTTTGCAGTTGCACATGCCAGCTTTGCGTATCGACATCAATCGGGCACAATAAGCGGTTGATAAATTTAAAAGAATTAGGTCTCTAGCGCCCGGCTAGCAGGCGTTAGCTGCTATCAAAATAAGAGTATGAAGTCGTCATCCATCAAACTGTTGCCAGGCTGGCAAAACAGCGGGCCCGGCCACTGGCAAACCGTGTGGGAAGAAGAATATGGCTACCAGCGCGTGCAGCAGCATGACTGGATGCACCCCAAGCGCGGCGACTGGACAGCGCGGCTGCAAGAAGTGGTTGTGGATGCCCCCGAGCCTGTGGTGCTGGTAGCCCACAGCCTAGGCTGTATTTTGACTGCCTGGTGGGCCGCGCATTCATCCAGTGTGACCAAGGTGCGTGGCGCGCTGTTGGTGGCGCCTGGCGATGCGGAGCGTCCTGATCTGGCCGAGCACATACCCGGCTGGTCGCCCATCATGCTGCAGAAGCTGCCTTTCCCTACCATCTTGGTAGGTAGCCAGAATGACCCGTATTGCAGCGCAGAGCGTGCCAAATTGCTGGCCGATAGCTGGGGGGCACGCTGGGTCGATCAAGGTGACTGTGGCCACATTAACGCAGAATCTGGCCTGGGCAACTGGCCATTGGGCCAAGCGTTGTTGGCGGAACTGACAAAGGTAGATTGAAACCATGGCAACCAAAAAACCCAAAGGCCTAGGCCGCGGACTGGAGGCCTTGCTGGGCCCTAAAGTAGAAGAGCCTACGGCTGCCGAGGCAGATAGCGCCCAAACGCCGCACCAGCTAGGGCTGGACGACATGGTGCCCGGTATCTACCAGCCGCGCACCCGTATGGATGAGGGGGCGCTGTATGAGCTGGCCGAAAGCATCAAGGCCCAGGGCATCATGCAGCCTATTTTGGTGCGCAAGCTGGTGGCAGGCGACAACGTAGGCAAGTACGAAATCATTGCTGGTGAGCGCCGTTTTAGGGCAGCGCGTATTGCTGGTTTGGCCCACGTGCCTGTGTTGGTGCGAGAGGTAGCTGATGAGGCCGCTGCCGCCATGGCGCTGATCGAGAACATCCAGCGCGAAGACCTGAACCCGCTGGAAGAAGCGCAAGGCCTGTCGCGACTGGTCAAAGAGTTTGACATGACGCATGAGCAAGCCGCACAGGCCGTGGGCCGCTCGCGCTCCGCTGCATCCAACTTGCTGCGCTTGCTCAACCTGGCCGACCCAGTGCAAACCATGCTGATGGCTGGCGATATCGATATGGGCCACGCACGTGCTTTGCTGGTGCTGGATCGCGCAGCGCAGATCACTGCTGCCAACCAGATCACCGCACGCAAGCTAAGTGTGCGCGAGGCTGAGAGCCTGGTTAAAAAGGTGAGTGCGGAGTTTTCCGGCGAGACACCTGTCAAGGCCAAAGCTGCCAAGTCGCGCGATTTGAAGCGGGTGGAGGAAGAGTTGTCTGATCTTCTGATGGCCGAAGTGGAAGTTCGCGTGAAAAAGCGCGTTAAACGCGCTGGCAGACTTGAGGAGATGGGCGAGCTGGTCATCCAGTTCGGCTCGCTCGATGCCTTGAATGGTTTGATCGATAAGCTGCGCGGCTGAGTGCAGATGGGGACGGTCGAGGCGGACAGTGGTTACCGAGGGCAGCGGGCGCTGGGTTCGTCGCTATTTCCGCGTAATAATGCAACAAATTGATTCAATTTGACCGGAATTTCACGTAAAACCGGGTGTTCCATTTTGTATAAATTCCTACAATCAGCCCTTCTATGGCAGCGATTGAGGGGGCCGGATCCCGCTTGGTGTGTATGTACCTAGGCCTGGCCCGATAGACAACAAACTACGCTTTTGGTGGAGAGACGGAATGAAAAAACTGGCATTGGTAGGCTTGGTCGCAATGGCCTTGGTAGGGTGTGAGAGCACAGGTATGAAACTGGGTGGTGGTACCAACAACACCACTACCGGCGGTGCAGCGGGGGCGAGCAGCCAGGGTGAGAATAGCCAGCTGCAAAAATGTGATTCCCCGGTAGGCACGGTCTCCCTGGTCGAGAACCAGCAAGCCGGCTGGTACACCATTTTGCGCAACGAATACCGTCTGCCGCCCACGGCCAATCTGCTGCGCGTGCTGATCCAGCAATCGAACTGCTTTGTGGTGGTAGAGCGCAGTGCTGCTGGCATGAACGCAATGAACCGCGAGCGCGCCATGATGGATAACGGTGAGATGCGTAAGGGCAGCAACTTTGGCAAGGGCCAGGTGGTTGCGTCGGATTACGGGCTGTCGCCGGAAGTGACTTTCAGCGAAGACAATGCTGGCGGATTTGGCGCGGCTCTGGGTGCCTTGGGCGGCCGTGGTGGCCGTGCGCTAGGCGGCGTTGCTGCCGGTAGCAAAACGCGCGAAGCTTCGGCCATGCTGACCTTAGTAGACAACCGCTCGGGCGTGCAGGTATCGTCCTCCACAGGTAACGCCAGCAATACCGACTGGGGTGGCTTTGGCGCGCTGTTTGGTGGCTCGGCTGGTGCCAGCATGGGTGGTTACTCCAACACCTCACAAGGTAAGGTCGTGTCGGCCGCTTTTGTGGATGCCTATAACCAGATGGTGATTGCATTGCGCAACTACCAAACCCAAGCCGTCAAAGGCCAGGGCTTGGGCGGTGGTGGCCGTTTGACGGTGGATGGAGCGGCTCCTCCCAGCCAGACCGGTGCACCCGGCGCAGGCAAAAATGTGCGTATGAACATGAAGCAAGCACAACAACGTTTGAACGAACTGGGCTACGACGTGGGCACACCCGACGGCGCAGCAGGCCCACGCACGCAAAACGCATTGCGCAGCTTCCAGCAAGACCAGGGCGTGCCAGTCACAGGCAGGCTGGACCAAGCCACCATGCGTTATCTGGCTGAGTAAGCACGCAGCCCAGCGAACAGCAACCACCAAAACCCGCCTAGGCGGGTTTTTTGTTGTGTTTGATGCGCTCCCCTTCCTGCACCACAAAAAACCGCTTAATCGCGCGATAAGGCGGTTTGGGTGCTGCATTGCGGTCTGCACTTGAAGCATCTCCCTCGCGGGGCATGCACCCTGGGCTACGCCTGGGAATTTTATTCAAGATGGTCGATCGAGCTTCAGCCTGACGAAAAGCAAGCCATGCAGACCGCTATGCCGCCTTTCTTGGGCATCCTGATTACATTGGTCGATGCAGCTGCGCACCAATGTGAGCACGACAGCTACTGGAAGGCAAACGCTCCCCCGCCACCATCGCATCATCCACCGGGTGGCGGGCTGTATGGGACCCCTTGAGGTTCTGCGGCCCGGCCCGCGTTTTGACATCCGCTACCGCGAGGCAGATAGCGAGTTTTACGTCTATGTCGCACACGTGCAATAACACCGCATTGCAGGCTCTATCGTGTTCAACTGCTGATTGAGCTGGACACATGCGCAGACAGCCATATACGGGGCTTCCACTCCAAGTCTGATATCGCACTACTACCCGTGCAAAGGCCTGGCCTCGTACATCTACCGTTGGGCTTTGGATGCGGGCCTGTGTCTAGTTACCGGCGCCCGCCAATCACCAGGCGCGCGCACTGCGGCGCGAGCTAGCCAAGGATTACCGGCTTGGATTTGTCGACACATCGCTGACAAAAAATGCACTACCTCAGCCCGATGTGGCGCTTGTGGTACTGGACCACCTCTGCACCCGCATGTTCTTGTTCGCTGAGGGCCGGAGTCTGGGCAGCTTTTTCCGTCACTATGCGCATGCAAGTCGCTTGACTGAACACTGCGGTATCGGCTGCACGCAAGTGCTGGACACCGCGCCAATTTTCGCCTTACGCTGTTAGCCTCTTTCACTGCTGGCGCAACCGTTCATCATGTCTGCTTCTTCTCCTGTTGCATTGGTCACTGGCTCTACCTCGGGCATCGGTGAGGGCATCGCACGTCGCCTGGTGGGTGATGGTTACCGCGTGGTGCTGCACTCGCGCAGCTCGGTGGAGAGGGGACAGGCGTTGGCACGCGAACTGGTTCATGCGGTATACGTGCAGGCGGATCTGGCCATCGAGTCCGATCGCGTGCGTTTAGTGCAAGAAGCAGTGGCTGCTTGGGGCCGTCTTGACGTGTTGGTGAATAACGCCGGTATCAGCCGGGTGATTGCGCATGCCAATCTGTCGGCCGCTGTGCCAGAGATCTGGCATGAGCTTTACGAAGTTAATGTGGTGGCGCCTTTTCGCTTGGTGGCAGCGGCTGAAATGGCTTTGCGTGCATCGGCCGTTGGCGGCAAGCCTGCTTGTGTAGTCAACGTCAGCTCGCACGCTGGCGTGCGGCCCAAAGGTGCCTCGATTCCATATGCGGCTACCAAGGCCGCACTCAACCATGTCACACGCTTGCAAGCCTTGGCGCTGGCGCCTGCCATCCGTGTGAATGCCGTGGCACCTGGTTTGGTGGATACGCCGCTGACCGCCGATTGGACGCAAGCGCAGGCGCTTTGGCGCGAGCACTCTCCCATGCGCCGAGCAGCCAGTCCGCAAGATATTGCGCAGGCCGTGGCGATGTTGGTTGCGTCGGACTATTTGACCGGGGAAGTGCTGCTGAGCGACGGTGGATTGAACCTGACTTAAGCCGCGCAAAACCTGCCTATAAGTGCATGCCCAGCCAGATCACAGTCTGGGTCGATGCTGCAACTATGGGTATCAGTACAGCGCGCCAAAAGCCGGAGCCTGTTGCATGTGCGGCAGCGCTATCGTGGTGATGTTGCTCGTCTTGCATGATGCGCTCCACTGCTTGTGCTGCCGCTGTATCGTTGTACTGCAGTTCAGCGATCTGGTGGTGCAGGTGTTGCAGCACCACATGCTCGACAGCTTCGGTAGTAGCTGCAATCGCATTCGCGCCCAGCAAGCCGGTGATGCAGCCCAGCACATAGCCACCAACACCGCACAGTCCGTAGCTGTAGCAGCGACGGGCGCCGCGGCGCTGCAGCTCGGCGGCAAAAATCGCGCGGTGCTGCAGCTCATGCTGCTGGAATAATTGCAGCTCCTGGATCCTATGCGGTGCCCGCCAACGCGCCATAGCGATCTGCCCGCTATAGATGTGCACGGCACCGTTTTCACCGGCGTGGTTCACTTTCAGAATGCGGGTACCGCGTGCGCTGATGGGCATCAGCGCGGGCGCTTCATGACGAACTTGGCCGCCTCGCTGATGGTGAAGTAATCGCCCGGCCCACCGCCGCGCAGCAAGGGTTGGCCTGCCGCAGTTTGGTAGATGCCATCCTTTAGCAGCCGCTCGTCGATATGCACCATCACCACCTCGCCCAGAATCAGCCAGGTGGGCACCTGCACGCCATCGGAACCTTGCAGTTGCAAGATCTGCGAGAGCTTGCATTCCATGGTCACCGGGCTGGCTTGTACGCGTGGAGGTTTCACGGTGACTGAGGGCTCGGTGGCCAAGCCAGCCAGCTTAAATTCATCTACCTCGGGGCCTACGGCGGCGCAGCTTTGGTTCATGGGTTGGGCCAGTGTTTCGGTGGCCAGATTCCACACAAATTCGCCAGTGGCCTCGATGTTATTCAGCGTGTCTTTGCGGCTGGTGCTGGCAAAGCCGATGATGGGCGGCACGTAGTTAAAAGCGTTGAAAAAACTATAGGGAGCCAGGTTTAAAACGCCCGCCGCGCTGATGCTGGAGATCCAGCCAATCGGTCGAGGGCCGATGATGGCGTTGAACGGATCGTGCGGCAGGCAGTGGCCCTGGCGGGGTGCGTAGCTGTGGATGGACATGGGTACTATGGGTTGTATAGCTGTTGGTACTTAGCCAGCAGCCATTTTTGATATTAACGAGCTTGCATACCCAAAAAGCGGGCGGGTGATACACCAACGGCACGGTGCACCATCGCGCTAAAAGCACTGGGTGTATAGCCCAATTCTGCAGCGATCTGGCCAATCGGCAAACCGCTGGCACCCAATTGAACGGCCTTGGCCAAAATCACCTGCTGGCGCCACTGTAAATAGGTGCAGCCCAGCTCTTGTCTAAACAGCCGCGCCACTGTGCGCAAGCTGGCGCCGCTATTGCGTGCAAAGGCCTGCAGACTGTGGTGTGCGACCGGGTCTTGCAGCACGGCGCTGCACAGGTTTTGCAGGCGCTTGTCGCGTGGCATATCAACACGCAGATGCAGCAGCGTGGCGCTGCGCAGTTCATCTAACAGCAAGGCGCTGACATGGCGCTCGCGCATCAGTTGTGCAGCGGTAGGCGCGGCTGCGTCATCCGCTAAGGTTGATAGATCGAAGGCCAGCGCGCGCATCAGATCAGATACCTCCAGCACGCGGCAGCGCTGCCACATTTCGTGGTTGTTGTGATCGACTGCAGGCCCGCATTGGCCGGGTGCTTGGTAGAGGTAGAGCGTGCGCAGCTCGGCGGTTTCAATCATGGTTACCGCATGCTCTACCTGTGGCGGTATCCACAATGCGCGGCCCGGCGGCACTACAAAGGTGGCGTGCGGCACGCGCAGATGCAAGGTGCCGGTGGTGGATAGGGCGAGCTGCGCCCAGTCGTGCTGGTGGGGCAGCACTTGCGTGTCGCGGTCCAGCACGCGCAGCTTGGCGCGCACCGGGCGATCGGCCGTAGGCACAAACAAATGCGGCGTCATCGAGTCCACATAGTGCAGTGTGCGCGTTGTGGTGCTGTGTGGCGTTTTGCGCGTGCTGCGCAGTGGCTGGTGGCTGTGCAGGGCGGCTGCAGAGGGCATGGTGGCCACTCCCTAAAAAAGTGGGGTCAACAGCAAGCGCGGTTTGCGATGGGGGGGTACATACAGCAACGCTTGGCCTGTTGGCGATAGTAATTGACGCTCTATCGCATACCTGTCGCCATGGCTTTGGCTACCATCGCTGTCATGACAACGACAACAGCCACCACGCTGGCGCCCACACAAGTGGGCAGCCTGCGCCAAGACTCTCGCACCATCGGCCTCATTGGTCTGGCCCATGGTTCATCGCACTTCTTTCATCTGCTGCTGCCGCCGCTGTTCCCATGGCTGATCAAGGATTTTGGATTTAGTTATTCCGAGCTTTCGGTGCTGGTGTCGATGTTTTTCATCGTATCGGGCGTGGGCCAGGCGCTGGCGGGGTTTGTGGTCGACAAATTTGGTGCACGCCGTATCCTGTTTATCTCGCTCACCAGTTTCGCCATCGCAGGCTTGATTGCGGGCACCGCCAATAGCTACGGGCAGTTGATGCTGGCAGCTATTTTTGCGGGCCTGGGCAATGCGCCATTCCACCCGGTGGACTTCACGATTTTGAACAAGCGCGTGTCCGCACAACGCCTGGGCCATGGCTTCTCGGTGCACGGCTTGTCGGGCAATTTGGGATGGGCGCTGGCGCCTGTGTTTATGGCGGGCATCACCACAGCAACGGGTTCGTGGCGCATCGCGTGTTTGTGCGGCGCGGCGCTGGCCGTGCTCATCTGGGCCGTCATGTTTATCAACCGCGATGCACTGGATGACCGGGTGACCTCGCCTAACTCCAGCACCGCCAACGCTGCCAAGGCACAAGCTGCGGCACCGGGCGCGGTGCAAGAGCACCCCATGGCTTTCCTCAAGCTGCCATCGGTGTGGCTGTGCTTCTCGTTCTTCTTCTGGACGACCTGCGCGATGAGCGCTATTCAGTCTTTTGCCAGCCCGGCACTGCAGCAACTGTACGGCCTGCCCGCCAGCGTGACGGCCTATGTGGTCACGGGCTACATGCTGTTTGGCGCGCTGGGCATGGTGATTGGCGGCTTCCTGGTGGGCAGGGTAGAGCGACTGGAGAAAGTTATCTCCGTCAGCCTGCTGGGTTCGGGAATTTTGCTGGCGCTGGTAGGCACGGCGTGGTTGCCCGCGTATGCCGCGCTGGGCGTAGCCATGCTGGCAGGCTTTGGCACAGGCTTGGCCGGCCCGTCGCGTGACATGCTGGTCAAACGCGCTGCGCCGCCTGGTGCTACAGGGCGCGTGTATGGCACGGTGTACTCGGGGCTGGATCTGGGCTTTTGTCTGGCTGCGCCGGTGTTTGGCTACATGCTGGACCAGCACATGAACGCAGGCGTGTTTTTTGGCGCCGCTGTTGGCATGTTACTGAGCGTCGTGTCCGCTGGATTTGTGGGCGCGGGTGTAGCGGCGCGCAAGGCACAGGCGATGGCAAAGCCCGCCTGAGTATTTAATCCAACCAACAAAAAACCTGTGCGTGCAAACGACACAGGTTTTTTAATGAAAGAGGGCGGTAACGCCCGCCTGATGGGCGCCAGAAGCTGCCGTTATGGCCGTGAAAATATCTTTCCCGGGTTCAAGATGTTTTTGGGGTCCAGCGCCTGCTTGATGGAGCGCATCATCTGCACTGCGCCATCACCCGCCTCTTCGATCAAGAAACCTTGCTTATGGATGCCGATGCCGTGCTCGCCTGTGCAGGTACCGCCTAGGGCAATGGCGCGTTGCACCAGTTGGTGGTTCAAGGCCTCGGCTTGCTCGCGCTGCGCAGCGTTTTCGGGGTCAATCAGGTAGCCGAAGTGGAAGTTGCCGTCGCCCACGTGGCCGACGAGGAAATAGGGAATGCCGCTGGCATCTGCTTCCGTCACGCACTCCAGCAAAGCATCGGCCAAGCGACTGATAGGCACGCAAGCATCGGTGGTGATACAGCGGCAGCCTGGCACGCTGGATACGGCTGCAAAGTAGGCGTTGTGGCGCGCGGTGAAAAGGCGTGTGCGGTCTTCTGGGCGCTCGGCCCACTCAAAGGCATTGCCGCCAAATTCACCCGCAATGTCTTGCACCATTTCGGCCTGCTCTTTCACCCCCGTGGGCGAGCCGTGGAACTCCATCAGCAGCATGGGCTCTTCACGTAGATCGAGCTTGCTGTATGTGTTGACCATGCGCACGGAATTGACATCCACCAGCTCCACACGCGCGATGGGAATGCCCATTTGGATGGTCTGGATCACGGTGCGCACTGCCGCTTCAATGCTGGGGAAGGAGCAAATCGCCGCACTGACGGCCTCAGGCAGCGGAAAGATGCGCAACGTGATCTCGGTAAAGATGCCGAGCGTGCCTTCGCTGCCCACCATCAGACGGGTCAAGTCATAGCCCGCCGCGCTTTTTTTGGCGCGGTTACCGGTGCGTATGATGTCGCCATTGGACGTCACCACTTCGAGGGCCAGCACGTTCTCGCGCATAGTGCCGTAGCGCACGGCATTGGTGCCGCTGGCGCGGGTGGATGCCATGCCGCCAATGGATGCATCGGCACCAGGGTCGATGGGGAAGAAAAAGCCCGTGTCCTTGATGGCCTCGTTGAGCGCCTTGCGTGTGATGCCGGGTTGCACGGTGATGGTCAGATCTTCGGTGTTGACCGAGAGCACCTGGTTCATGCGGTTCATATCGATGCTGATGCCGCCTTGCACAGCCAGCAAATGGCCTTCCAGCGACGAGCCAGCGCCATAGGCAATCACGGGCACGTTGTACTGGTCGCAGAGCTTGATGGCGTCTTGCACATCCTGGGTGGATTCGGCAAAAACCACAGCAGCAGGCGGCGGGGCAGAGATAGCGCCTTCATCACGGCCATGCTGATCCCGCACCGCTTGCGCTGTAGAGCATTGCGCGCCAAATCGCGCGACAAGTTGCTGCAAAAATGCGTCAGGGATGGGGCGCTGTGCACCTTGAAAATGGTGGCTGGGGTGGGGGGCGTTCATGGGGTTCTCCTGTCTGCAAGAAGAATAGCACCCAGCATCCTGAATCGCCTGTCATCCCTGCGAAACTGAAGGCTGCACACAGGCATAAAAAAGCCCCGCGTGAGCGAGGCAGGGGGAGAGTTCCGAAGTGAAGAGTGAAGGCCAAGCGGCCGTCTGGATTACATATTCTTTTTAACCGGTTGGCGCTGCTGGTGGCGGCGCGGGTCGGTGGGTAGCAGGTTGCGCTCTACTTGCACCACACGACTGGTTTGGGTGGTGCTCGTTATGGTGTTGACAGTATTTACGGATGGCGCTGCCGCCTGAGCCATGGCCGATGTGAAGGCGATAGATGCAAACAGCATTACGCTGCGTGTATCAAAGGGATGGGTAAACAACTTTGCAGTCATCTGCTTATCCTTGAGGGAGTCAGACATGGGCTTATTTCACACCAGATGAGCGCAGATTGCTATCATTTTTGCTTGCTGTTGCCTACGCTACAAATTAGCGGGCGGTGGTAACAGAAAATAGGCCAAATTTCACTAAAACTTAACAAGGATTACGAATGGGTAACCGACTCTCCCAAATTGCGACCAGAACTGGTGACGACGGCACCACGGGCCTGGGCGATAACAGCCGCGTGTCCAAAAACAGCGGCCGCCCGCACGCCATGGGCGATGTGGATGAGCTGAACTCGCACATCGGCTTGCTGCTGTGCGAAGACCTGGCCAGCGATGTGCGTGAGCTGCTGATTGACATCCAGCACCAGCTGTTTAATTTGGGCGGCGAGCTGTCCATGCCTGGCTATGAGCTGCTGAAGGACGATGCACTGCTGCAGCTAGACAACGCACTGGCCCACTACAACGCGCAGCTTCCGCGCTTGCAAGAGTTCATCTTGCCCGCTGGCACGCGCGCTGCCTCGCAAGCCCATGTATGCCGCACTGTGGCACGCCGTGCCGAGCGCATGGTGGTGGCGTTGGAGCAGTCTGAAGCCATGCGACCTTCGCCGCGCCAGTATTTGAACCGTTTGTCTGATTTGCTGTTTGTGCTGGCGCGTGTACTTAACCGCGTAGATGGCGGCGACGACGTGTACTGGAAGAGCGAGCGCCTAGCGCGCATGCAAGCACAAGACGCAGCTGAGTGAGCGCGAGTAGAACCCATGCGACTGCGCCATATCGAAGTCTTTAACGCCGTCATGCACACCGGCAGCGTGAGCGCGGCGGCGCGTCTCATCAACATATCGCAACCGGCAGTGAGCCGTACCTTGCAACATGCAGAGTTGCAGCTGGGGTTTGCGCTGTTCCAGCGCAGTAAAGGCCGGATGCTGCCGACCAGCGAGGCCCTGGCCTTGCTGCCGCATATGGAGAAGCTGTTTGCGCAGCTGGAAGAGGTGCAGCGCCTGGCCGACAGCCTGCGCAAAGGCCGTGCGACGGATGAGCTACGCATTGCCTGCGTGATGGCATTGAGCCACGAGATCTTGCCGCGGGCACTGGCGCAGTTCAAACAAAAACACCCCAATGTCACGGTCAGTTTGCAGTCGCTGCACTCACCGCAAATCGTATCGGCCCTGGTAATGCAAGAGGCCGATGTAGGCTTTGTGCTGAGCAATGTGCAGCAGCCCACTTTGCTGCAAGAAAACCTGGCGCGCGTGGCCATGATGTGCATCATTCCCAAAGGCATGCTGCCACCATTCAAACTGCGCGCAGGCAGTCTGACACTGGATGATTTGGTCGATGTGCCCACTATCAGCCTAGATGCGCAGGACCCGGTGGGAATCCTTTTGGTGCAGCTGACGCGTGAATCCGGTGTGGGTCTGAACCACTTTGTCACCGTGCAGACCTACCACACGGCCTTGGCCATGGCGCACCATGGTTTGGGTGTGGCCATTGTCGATGGCTGCACCGCCTTGTCCGTTGACCTGAGCAAGGTGGACGTACTGCCGCTGGCTCCTGAGCTGCCCATCCCGATTAACGCCATCCGCGCGGCCTCTCAGCCGCATTCGCTGTTGGTCAAAGCGATCACACGGGAGATGCAGAAAGTGCTGGCGGCGCAGCTCTAGAGAACCGGCTGATAAAAATATGCCAGCTAACGACCGCCTGCTGGGCGCTAGATGCTATAAAAATCATAATTTTAAGCACTGCGATTGATCTGCGCGGCCAGCGCGGTTGCGGTACCAAAAGCCAAGGTAAAGCCCAGTGCACCGTGGCCGGTGTTGATCCATAAATTGCGGGCACCGGCTTGTTTGGCGATGGGTACAGCTGTGGGCGTGGCGGGGCGCAGACCAGCCCAGGGCTCTAGCTCGGCATAGTCGCTACAACCAGGGAAGACGGCTTCCGTCGATGCGAGCAGGCTCTTTATTTTCTCTGGCGGAATGCTCAGATCCTGGCCTACCAGCTCCACCATGCCAGCAACGCGCAGGCGATCGCCAATGCGTGCAAAAACCACTTTGCGTGCGCTGTCGGTAATGCTTACGCGCGGTGCTTTGGCCGCATGCTGCGATACATCCAACGTCAGGCTATATCCCTTGAGCGGGTAGACGGGCAGATTAATCCCCAGCGGCTTGCACAGCGCCCTGCTGTCTACTGCCAAGGCCACCATGAAGTGGTCGGCAGTGATGTCGCCCTGGCTAGTTTTTACAGCAACAATCTTGCCTCTGCTGCCACCTTCTCGGAGCAGGCTGTGGGCGGTGGTGCCCATGAGAAACTGCACGCCGTTGGCGCGCAGCCAAACCTCAAGCTGCTGTGCAACCTTATAGCAATCGGCAGCGCATTCGCTGGGCGTGTGCACAGCACCTGCAAACTGGCTTTGGTAGGCCGCCAGCGCGGGCTCCAGCGCTACGGCTTCATCGGGCGTTACGATGCGCTGGGGCGCGCTGCCCAGCTTGCTTTGTACATCGAGTTGGCGGCGTGCGGAATCAACACCTGCGTCCGTGGGGTAGAGCACCAGCTTGCCGGTGGTGCTGTAGTCCCAATCGCCCTGGACGGTGTGTTGCATGGCCTCAAAATGCTGGCGGCTGATGGCGGCTAGTTGCAGCAACTCACGCGTGCTGGCGGCCGATTTATCTGCATTACAGGCGGCCAAAAATTGCAGGCCCCACTTCCACTGGTGTAGATCAGCTTGCAGGCGGAACTTGAGCGGCGAGTCTTCACTGAACAGCAGTTTGGGCAACTGCTTCCAGATCGATGGGTCGGCCAGCGGCTGCACGTAGCTGTAGCTCAGCTGCGCGCCATTACCTTTGCTGGTGGCAGTACCGGCATGCGCGGCCTGCTCCACCACGGTGACCTGGTGGCCCGATTGATGCAGCTCATAGGCGGCTGCCAAACCCACAATACCCGCGCCCAGAACGCATACCTGCATAGACACCCCCTGAAAACCCTTAACTGTAGGCCCTTGCAATCCTCCTGTGACATAGCAATATGCGCATTGGGCATGACATTTGCTTATAGGTCATGCTCATACGCACAATTGCTGCGTAGTTTTCACCATAACCAAGCGTTATGGGTTTGTCCCAAAAAGGCATTGTTGGGATAAACGCTCGGTTTCTACACTGTTAAACATTAAATGATCCAAGGAGGTTCCTCATGAAATTTATGACGTCGCTAGTTTGCGCTGCTGCAGCCATTGCCTGTCTGCCTGCTGCTCACGCGGATGTGCTGAGCAAAGCCAAAGATTCGGGCGAGTTGACTTTCGCTTACCGCGAATCCTCCGTGCCTTTCAGCTACCTGTCGGGTGGTCAAAGTGCCATCGGCTTCTCGGTCGATATCTCGAATGCCGTAGCTGATGCTGTGCGCAAAGAGATCGGTAAACCTGATTTGAAGATCAAGTGGCAGCCCGTCACCTCTGCCAACCGTATTCCTCTGATCCAAAACGGCACCGTGGTGCTGGAGTGCGGCTCGACCACCAACAACAGTGCACGCGGCAAGGATGTGGACTTCGCCATCAACTACTTCTACACGGGCACACGCGCTGCGGTGAAGAAGTCGGCCAACATCAAGAACTGGGCGGATCTGAAGGGCAAGACCATTGCCATCACCACTGGCACCACCAACCTGCCTGTGGTGCGCAAGTACAGCGCCGACAATAAGCTTGACATCAACATCACCCTGGCCAAGGACCATGTGGACGGCTTCCTGCTGATGGAAAATGACCGCGCCGCCGCCTTTGCGATGGACGACATCCTGCTGTACGGGCTGAAGGCCAACTCCAAGGATCCAAACGCCTACGAAGTAGTGGCTGATTCCCTGCAAGTTGAGCCCTATGCCTGCATGCTGCCCAAGGGTGACGCAGCCTTCAAGAAGATTGTGGACGGCGTGATCGGCGGCATGATGAAGTCGGGTGAGTTCACCAAGCTGTACGACAAGTGGTTCATGCAGCCAATTCCTCCCAAGAACCAGGCACTGGGCCTGCCCATGGGTAAGGAACTGCAAGACAACCTGACTGCACAAAGCGACAAGCCCGCCATCTAAACGCGCGCATAATTGCTGCAAACACATGGCCCGTTTACGGGCCATTTTCGTTAGAGATTTTGGAGTTGGTGATGAGCAGTCAAGTGGTAGGAATCTTGGGCGGCATGGGCCCAGCAGCGGGGGCAGATTTTGTACGCCTTTTTGTTCAGGCCTGTGCAGAGCACATGCGTGCCGCAGGCCAACAGGTAGAAGACCAGGCCTACCCCGAGCACTGGCTGGCACAGCTACCCATCCCAGACCGCAGCGTGGCCCTGCTGGCGCCGGATGATGCGCAAGATCCCTTCCCCATGATGTGCACAGCCATGGACAAGTTGCACGCCGTTGGTGCAAAAGCTGTGGCGGTGGCCTGCAACACAGCACACGCTTGGCATGAACGCCTGCAAGCGACTTACCCTCAGATCGAGCTGTTGCACATCGCCCGCGTTGTGGCTCAATCGCTGCAGCAACAAGGCCACAGCGCTTGCATGTTGCTGGCCACACAAGGCACTTATCGCATTGGTCTGTACGACAAGGCCCTGGCCGCTTGCGGTATCACCGTGCATTTACCGCTGACCGATGAGCGCGAGCTGCTGATGGAGGGGATCTACCAAGGCGTGAAGGCTGACAAGTTGGACCTGGCACGCGCACGGTTTGCAGCCGTGGCCAAAGCCATGCGAGAGCGCCACGGAGATGTGCCCTTGATTATGGGATGCACCGAGATTCCATTGGCTCTGCCCGGGGCTGCCGAGGTAGCAGGCCTGCCGCTGACCGACCCCGCATGGGAGCTGGCACGCGCGCTGGCACGTGTGGCATATAGCCAGAAGGTTTAAGCGGGGTAAGCTGTTAAAGCGCCTTCTGGTGGTTGTTAAATGCTATGAAATAAATAGCAAATATCTGCGTTGCCGCACGTTGCGCGTGCACCTAGCGGCTTCCCTCGTGCAGCATTGCCATGGTGATGCGCGACACGCAGGTCAGCTTGCCTTCTTCGTTCACCATATCAATCTGCCACACCTGTGTGGTGCGCCCAATGTGCACAGGCCGTGCCGTACCGGTGACCCAGCCGCTTTGCACGCCGCGTATGTGATTGGCGTTGATATCGAGGCCTACGCAGCGCCAATCGGGTGGGGATGAGAACATGGCCCCGACGGATCCCAAGGTCTCGGCCAGTACCACGCTGACGCCGCCATGCAGCAGGCCGTACGGCTGGTGGGTGCGGTGATCTACCGGGACGCGGCCGACGAGGTAGTCGTCACCGATTTCTACGTACTCAATGCCCAAGTGTTCGATCGCGGTGTTGTGCGCCTTCTCGCGCAATACGTCTAGCGAGATGGGCTTCTTCCAGATAGCGGTCATGGCAGTCTTTCTTGCAAACAATGAAGAGCAGCATAACCATGGCGCCAGGCATTGGCTACCATCTGCATGACTGAGCTGCTGCTACAGGCGAGCAGATTGGCAGCTTTGGCAACTGCTTGACTGTGCTTGCTAGTTGCTGGTTGGAATGCTCTCGCTGTCGTCGCTGGCCAGGTCGTCGGGCGCTGTGGCGTCTTCCACCAGCAGCTCGACCAGCTCGCGGGCGAAGGAGGGTAGAGCCTCCAGGTTGCGCACCACGATCTGCATCTCGCGGTTGGACCACTCATCCGATATTGTGATGATGCGGATGTCCATGATCTTGGCGTGGCGCCGCGCAGCTGATTCGGGCAGGATACCAATGCCCACACCTGCTTCAATCATGCGGCAAGCCGCTTCAAAATTGCCGACCTGAATGCGCTGCTTGATAGGGCGGTGCAGCATGTCGCTGTGCTGGCGCAAAAACGCGTGGATGGCAGTGGATTCGTGAAGGCCTACGTACTCAAAATCCAGCGTATCAGCAAAGGCCACAGCCTTGCGTTTGGCAAAAGCGTGTTCAGCATCTACCACCAGTACCAAGCGGTCTTTGCGGTAGGGCATAGCTACCAGGCTTTCGGTGCGTACTTGGCCGGCGACGATGCCGATATCGGTCTGCCCCTCTCCCACAGCGCGGATGATGTCATTGGAGGGGCGCTCACGCAGGTCGACGTTCACATCGGGGTGCTTGCGCAGGTAGGAGCGCAGTACGGGAGGCAAAAATTCCCCCAGGGCCGTGGTGTTGGCAAACACCCGTACATGGCCTTTGATGCCACGTGCGTACTCTTGCATATCACCGCGCAAATGTTCGATCTGGCCCAGCACCGTACGTGCATGCTGCACAAAAGCTTGGCCTGGCAGCGTGAGCGTAACGCCCTGGCTGGTGCGGTAGAGCAGCTTGACGCCCATGCTCTCCTCCAGGTTCTTGATACGCGTGCTGGCCGCGGGCAGCGAGATAAACGACAACTCCGCGCCTCGCGTCATGCTGTTCGCGTCCGCCACATGCACCATCAGGCGCAGGTCTACCAAATCAAAATGCATTGCCATGGCGTGATTCTAGGTCTTGCGCGGGTACTTGCATGCCAATTGGCACAAGCATCAGCATTCCACAATGTGCACGGCCAAGCCGCCGAGGGATGTTTCCTTGTACTTGCTCATCATGTCGGCGCCCGTGGCACGCATGGTTTCAATCACTTTGTCCAGGCTCACCACATGTGATCCGTCGCCTCGCAAGGCCATGCGCGCGGCGTTGATGGCTTTGACGGCGGCCAGTGCATTGCGCTCAATACACGGCACTTGCACCAAGCCAGCTACTGGGTCACAGGTCAATCCCAGGTGGTGCTCCATACCAATCTCGGCAGCATTCTCCACCTGCGCTGGCGTTCCGCCCATCACGGCGCACAGGCCCGCTGCAGCCATGGAGCAGGCAACGCCCACCTCGCCCTGGCAGCCTACTTCGGCACCAGATATGGATGCATTTTCTTTGTACAAAATGCCAACGGCACCGGCGGTTAGCAAAAAATCGATCAACCCAGCTTCAGACGCACCAGGTACAAAGCGCCAGTAGTAGTGCAACACGGCGGGAACAATGCCAGCAGCGCCATTGGTAGGGGCGGTTACCACGCGGCCACCTGCGGCGTTCTCTTCGTTCACTGCAAGTGCAAACAGGTTGACCCAGTCAATGACTTGCAGGGGATCGGTGTTGGGTGTGTCGGTGTGCTGCGTCAGCCCTTCGTAAAAGCCTGCGGCGCGGCGTTTTACATTCAAGCCACCAGGCAGTCGCCCTTGCGTGGTGCAGCCGCGTTGTACGCAGTCTTGCATGGCCTGCCAGATGTGCAGCAGGCCGCCATCAATCTCTGTATCGCTGCGCCAATGGCGCTCGTTGATACGCATCACCTGTGCAATCGATGCATCTTGCCTGTGCGCTTGCTCCAGCAGTTGCGCAGCGCTGTGAAAGGGTAACGGCAGCACATCGGTATCAGGCGCAATCGCTTGCTGGCGGGTGCTGTCGTTCACCGCATCTTCGCTGACGATAAAACCGCCACCCACCGAATAATAAGCCTGCGTATCCAGGAGCCTATCTTCCGCGTTCCAAGCCTCCAGTCGCATGCCGTTCGGATGGAACGGGAGGCTGATCTCGCCGGTTAGCAACAGGTCGTTCTGGGGATCAAAAGCAATGCCTTGCGTGCCATCCAGCAGCAGCTGTTGCTGTCCGTGCACCTGGGCGATGATGCCGTCCACGGCGTTGATATCCACCGTATCGGGCGCAAAGCCTGCCAGGCCTAGGATGACAGCTCGGTCGCTTGCGTGGCCACGCCCGGTAGCGCCCAGCGATCCAAACAATTGGCAACGCACACGGGCGACTTGCGACAGCAGTTGTTGACGCTGCAAGCGCTGCACAAAAGCATGTGCAGCACGCATAGGTCCTACGGTGTGCGAACTCGACGGCCCGATGCCGATCTTGAACAAATCAAAAACGCTGACGGCCATGGCATACCTTTAGGAATCACAGGATCAACGGAGGATAACGGGATTCTGTGGCTTGGCAAGTTGCGCAAACCTTAGTCAGATTTTTGCAGCCTATCTAAACGCAGGCGCTGGCGCTCATCCGTCAACGCGCGCGCCGCCAACAGCACGCTGCTAGCGGCCGCCATGCCGCCTGCAGCCGTTAGCAAAAACAGCAGCAGGATTTGGTATTTGGCAGCTTCCAGCGGATCCATGCCGCCCAGGATCTGGCCCGTCATGATGCCGGGCAAGGTGATGAGGCCAGCAGCTGACATCTGGTTGATGATGGGGATCAACCCTCGGCGAATAGCTGCACGCGTGTGCGATGCCAGTGCTTGGCGGATGGTTGTACCCAGTGCCAGCTGCGCCTCAATTGCAGCGCGGCCTTGGCGCACGCTGTCGTAAAAGCTGTCCAGCCCCAGGCTGGCAGAGTTGAGCACGCTGCCCAGCACAATGCCCATCAGAGGTATTGCATAGCGCGCGTCAAACCAGGGTTCGGGGCGCACTGCCGTCAGCAAGGCCAGCAACACGGTGGATAGGCTGGCCAGCGACACCACCAGGCCAGCAATGCGGTAGTTGCCGCCATGGGCCAATTGCTGGTGCGGGCGTACCGCTACTTCGCGTGCAGCCGCGGCAATCATTACGCAGACGACGAGTAAGGTGATAAACGGCGATGCATGCTGGAACACCAGCCGCAGCACATAGCCCACCAGCAACAATTGCACCACCATGCGCAGCGATGCCCACAGCACCTGGCGCTGCAATTGCAAACGCATGGCCCACGAAGCCCCCGCCGCAGCCAGCACCAGTGCCGCGCCCATCAGCAAATCGCTGAACTGCAATTGAATGGTGTTGTTCATGCGGGCACCTGCGCAGTTGCTACGTCCATAGAGCTTAGTTGCCGATCGTGCAAGCGCAGAGAACGATCAGACACCCGCTGCGCTTGTGCGATTGAATGGGTGACCCAGAGCAACGCCAGGCCTTGCTGCTGGTGACTGCGTAGCAATTGCTCGACCGCTGTGACGGAATCCTCATCGAGCGCGGCCGTGGGTTCATCAAGCAGCAGTACCTGGGGCTTGCGCAAAAGCGCACGCAACAAAGCCAGCCGCTGGCGCTCGCCAGTAGACAGTTGCGAGACTGGAGTTTGCAAAAATTGTGCGCGGAGTCCCAATTGCTGAGCCATGGATTGCAAAGCGTTTTCCGATCCAGCGGGGAAATGTTCCATCACGCCAACGCCCCACCAAGCGGGCTCTGCTGGCACATACATGACCTGTGCGCGCCACTGTGGGCCGGTGAAGTGGTTGCGCGATAGGCCGTTCAGCAGCACATCGCCAGTGCCAGGGTCCAGATCCGCAATCAGTCGCAGCAACACGGATTTCCCCGAGCCCGATGCTCCCATGATGGAGATGCATTTGCCGATGTGCAGATCGAGCGAGTAGGGGCCTGCGATGGAGCTTTGGAGGGCCTGTAGGGACAAGCGTGGAGTGGTGGAAGACACGTCGAATTATGCCTTCTGAAGGCTAAAACCGATACCTGAGCCACTGTTACTCGGAGATATTGGTTTCACGCTTCAATTACGCTAAAAGAGAATGGTAAAAAATCCGACTGCCTCAGCAAGATTTACGTACAGCGATATTTTGCATGTGATGCATCCGTCACTTTTTTGATGGATTTTAATGGCGCTGTAAATGTCGAGGTGCATGAATGAGGAAATCACTCATGCACAACGTATGAGATGGTCTATTCAGCGTTCATCTGATCTACGAGTTGGCTAAACGCAGCGCGCATTACTTCGGGCTCCAGTAATTTGAGTGGCTCCGAATTTTTAACACTGACGCCAGTACCATCTAATTCGATGTTTGTCAGGCGACGTACTACCAGTATGTCTTTTGCCGTTGCAGGTGTAGGTCCAGAGATTCCTTCTCCATCATTAACGCTATAAACAAAGTTATAAGCTCTTACAGTGTTACCTGCAGCGCCGAGTTTTAGACATATGACTGTACCAGCGTTTGATCCTTGAGTGATGTTTTCACATGCAAAGCGGAAATCGCTCGTAGAGACTAATCCCGTTCCATAACCACTACCTTCGATCACGTTTTCAAGTTTTACGAATTCGGCCTGGTTGCTGCTACTGCCAATAGAAGTTAAGAGCCATATACCTTTGAGGCTGTCTGGTGAGGTTGAGTACGAAAAATTGAAGCGTGAGATTTCTTTTTCTGCCTCGTTTGGGAACTTGATGAAGCCTTTTGTTCCAGATACAAAACGCATGGAAACAACGCCATCATTGCCCACTTCCTGTCCAGATATGTCTCCACTACCCAAATATCGCCCACCTCGATATTTGTTCAAAGTTCCGCTGTACTTATGGTCGGAAATGGTTCCAGACGTGAGGTAGAAGGTGGCATTTCCACTTGTGTCGTATGCATACATTTGCATAACGAGGGTCGTGCCTTGAACGTCAATAGCTAAACCTCGACCAGGTTTTCCATTGAGCTCGTTGCTGACAACCCAGGTGCCAGCTTGTGGCGTATAAGCATGCGCGATTCCGGTACTAGCTAAGACTGCTATTGCAAGGATTTTTTTCAACATGTTGTCTCTCAAAAAAATAGAAAAACGTACGGATATACGAAACACTATTTAATTGTGACAAATTAATACAAATATGTAAACTAGGCGATCCACTCTTCAATATGGGCAAAAACGCTAAGACGATGAGAGTGAGTTACTCGCGCACACCACCTTCAACACTGCATCCCCATAGGCTTCCAGCTTTTTCACACCAATACCGCTCACGCCTTGCAGCTCGTCCAGACTTTGCGGGTTGCGCTCGGCGATACCGGCCAGCGTGGCGTCGGCAAACACCACATAGGCGGGAACATTGTGTTCCTTGGCGATTTCAGTGCGCCAAGCTTTGAGGTTGATGAAGCGCACTTGCGCATCCGGCCCCAGGTTTTGCGCCGCGATGGCGGGTTTGTTGCCTCGTTGGCGCGTGCGCGGGCCGCGCTCGGCAGTGCTCTCGCGTAGGTGCACGGTTTGCTCGCCGCGCAGCACGGCGCGTGAGCCATCGCACAGGGTCAAGGTCTCAAAGCTGTAGCCGGCTTCGGTGTGTACCTTCTCGGTGCCGAGCGCACCCACGGCCAGAAGTTGGCGCAGTACGCCGCGTAATTGCGGCTCGGTATAGCCGCTGCACAGGCCGTAGGTGGACAGTTTGTCGTGGTTGAACTGGCGCACCTTATCCGTGTCTTTGCCGCGCACAATGTCCAGAATGTGGCTGGCGCCAAAGGTGATGCTGCTGGCCTCATGGGCACGGTAGATGGTGGATAGCAGCTTGCGGGCGGCGTCGGTGCCATCCCAGGTTTTTGGGGGGTGCAGGCAGTTGTCGCAGCTGGCGCATTGGTAGCGCGGCGTTTGCAATGCGTGGCTGGCGGCTTGCTCGGGGTGGGCCGAGTCAAAGTCGCCGCCCTGGCCATATTGCTCGCCAAAATAGGCCAGCAGGCGCACGCGGCGGCAGTCGGTGGCTTCGGCCAGGCCCAGCAGCGCATCCAACTTGCCGCGCATGACTTGTTTGAAGGTCTCGTCGGCCGGGCTTTCGTCGATCATGCTGCGCTGGCTGACTACGTCGCGGTAGCCATAGGCCATCCACGCGTCGGCAGGCAGGCCATCGCGCCCTGCGCGGCCTGTTTCTTGGTAATAGCTTTCGATGTTTTTGGGCATGTCCACATGCGCGACAAAGCGCACATCGGGCTTGTTGATGCCCATGCCAAAGGCAATGGTGGCGACCATCACAATGCCTTCTTCGCGCAGAAAGCGGCTTTGGTTGGTTTGGCGCAGCTCACTGCCCAAACCAGCGTGGTAGGGCAGAGCGTTTACGCCTGCATCGCTCAGCGACTGTGCTACCTCTTCTACCTTCTTGCGCGACAGGCAGTACACCACGCCGGCCTCACCTTCGTGCTCTCGTTCAATGAAGCGCAGCAGCTGGGAGGTAGCGTCTTTCTTTTCAACGATGGTGTAGCGAATGTTGGGACGGTCAAAACTGCTGATGAACAGACGCGCATCTTCCAGCTGCAAGCGCTCAATGATGTCGGCGCGCGTCAGTGAATCAGCCGTGGCTGTGAGCGCAATGCGCGGTACGCCGGCATAGCGCTCGTGCAGCACGGTCAGCGAGCGGTACTCGGGCCTGAAGTCGTGGCCCCATTGGCTCACGCAGTGCGCTTCGTCAATTGCAAAAAGGGCGATCTTGCCCATGGCCTGCAGCTCGTCCATCAGCCCCAAAAAACGTGGCGTATTCAGCCGCTCGGGCGCCACATACAGCAGGGTAATGCCGCCGGACAGCAGCTTCTGCTCTACATCGCGGGTTTGGTCGTAGTCAAGCGTGGAGTTGAGAAACGCAGCCTCCACACCAATCTCATGCATGGCGCTTACCTGGTCGTGCATCAACGCGATCAGCGGCGAGATGACGATGGTGGTGCCGTGGCCCATTTGCTGGCGCACGATGGCGGGGATTTGGTAGCACAGGCTTTTGCCGCCGCCGGTGGGCATCAGCACTAGCGCGTCGCTGCCGCCAATCACGTGCTCCACGATGGCTTGCTGTGATCCGCGGAAATGCTCGTATCCAAAGGCGTCCTGCAGGACGGTGTGCGCGAGGGACAAGGTGTTCTCAAAAATGATAGCTGCTAGCGCCCTGTGGGTGAGCGCAGTTTGCCAAAAATATACTTAAAAATGCTGGCGTTCCAGCCTAGGGCATTGTAGGTGCATGGCTTTGGGCTGCTGCCGTGCGGTGCGGGGCAACCTTACAATCTGGCCTCATGTCACTGCCCACCTACACCCGAGCCCAAGAACTGCCCGCCACCCTTGCCAAGCGCATCGTCATCCTTGACGGCGCCATGGGCACGATGATCCAGCGTTTTAAGCTGGGAGAGGCGCAGTATCGCGGTGAAGGCTATAGCGGCCCCGATGGCGCGGGCGATCGCTTCAAAGATTTCGCGCACGATGTGAAGGGCAACAACGAGCTGCTGTCCATCACCCGTCCTGATGTGATCCGCGACATCCACGAAAAATACCTGGCCGCTGGCGCCGATCTGATCGAGACCAACACCTTTGGTGCG
>JAVXMM010000058.1:779-30688 GCA_036646255.1 Comamonas sp. | reverse complement strand
CAGACCGCCGGTCAGCTTGCCGATGACCTTTTCCTTGTGGCCGCGCAGCTGGTCAATGTTGACCTCGGGTGCGGCAAACTTGACGCCTGCCACTTCCAGGTGCTTGACCTCGTCCATCACGGCAGCCACGTGCAGCAGCGCCTTCGATGGGATGCAACCCACGTTCAGGCACACGCCGCCCAGCGTCTTGTAACGCTCTACCAGCACGACATTCAGGCCCAGGTCAGCAGCACGGAAGGCTGCGGAATATCCGCCAGGGCCACCGCCAATCACCACCACGTCACAGTCGAAATCGACCGTGCCGTTGTAGCTGGATGCTATAGGAGCAGGAGCTACTGGTGCCTGCTGGGTGGGCGCTGCAGCCTGATTGGGTGCAGATGCAGTGGGCGCTGGTGCGGCCGGTGCGCTTGCGGGGGCCACATCTTCTGCAGCCTCCAGCGACATGATCACCGAGCCTTCGGCAATCTTGTCACCGATCTTGATCTTGAGCTCTTTGACCACGCCTGCGTGGCTCGATGGGATCTCCATCGATGCTTTGTCTGACTCGACCGTGATCAGCGACTGGTCCTTGGCGACGGTGTCGCCGGGCTTGACCAGCAGCTCAATTACGCCAACTTCTGCGAAGTCGCCAATATCGGGGACTTTGATATCGATGAGGCTCATATGCACTCCTGTCTTGGTTGTCTCTTTATGCGGCCTGCTTGTGCAAGCTGCTAAAAATGGTTTTCTCGGTCTGAAGCCTTAGCTCCAGTCAAAGGTTTGCAGCACGGTGCGGCTGTGTGGCTCGTAGAACAGCAAGATCTCACAGTCGGTCTCTGTGAAAGCATTGGCATAAGTGCTGGCAATGAACTCGAAGGGCGCGCCCGTTTCCGGGTGGATGGGGTGGATACCGTCATCCGTACCTGTACTGCTTAGCAGCGGGTTGGTCAGGTTGCTCCAGTTGCCGCCCCAGGCGGTGCCACCTAGCACGCCCAACAGGTACCGGCCCGAGCCCGAGTCATAGCAATCCGTGCCTGGCTCATAGAGCGGTAATTTGGCCGCTGAGGCAGCGTCACCCCGGGCGTTCGCCGAGCTCCAGCCTTGGGCCAAAAAATCTTGCTTCGCCTCGTGATACTTTGCGTGCTGCGTGGCGTAATGCAGCTCCATCACATCGCGCCATGCGTATTTGGCTTCATGGTGCAGCGCAAACGGCGGCTCTACGCCACGCTTGACCAGTTCACGGTGCTGGGTACGCACCTCGCGCCAATCAAGCGTTTTTTCTGCCCAGTCGGCGCGGTCTTGCTCCAGCATGAAGTAGCGCCAGTCGCCCAGCAGCTCGTATTTGCCTTGCTCGTTCAGCTTGAAAGCCAGCCAGTCGGGCTTCAGCAGCGCATTACCAAACTGCTCGCCACCCCACTCCCCCACGCGCCCGTCATAGGGCTCGCAAGGGGCTATCAGATGAATCGGCCCGCTCCAGCCATCATCCAGCAACGCCAAGTCGATAGTCACGAGCGGCAGAAAATGCCGCGCGTACTTGTCGACAGGCTCGGCGAAGACGTCCGTCGCATCCAGAAAGGGCCGGATGCCGGGGATGACGCCACGCACATGCGCTATGGGATGCTGTCTCAGGTTATTCATCTCACTCACAAAGGCGGTAAGGTGATGCGCAAATAACTCAAAAATAGGAGCTGCTTGCGCCCAGTGGGTATGCGCTACAGGCCAGTTTCATACAAAACTGGCCTGCCCTGCACCGTTTACAGCAGAATGCGGCGGTAATCCGCCAGCACCTGGCCCAGATAGGCGTTGAAGCGGGCTGCCGATGCACCATCGATCACGCGGTGGTCGTACGACAGCGACAGCGGCAGCATCAGGCGCGGCACAAACTGTTTGCCATCCCACACCGGGGTCATCTGGCCCTTGGACAGGCCCAGAATCGCCACTTCAGGCGCGTTCACGATAGGGGTGAAGTGCGTGCCACCGATGCCGCCCAGTGACGAGATGGAGATGCAGCCGCCTTGCATATCGGCAGCGCCCAGCTTGCCATCACGCGCCTTTTTGGCCAGCTCGCCCATCTCTTGGCTGATCTGCATGATGCCTTTTTTATCAGCATCTTTGAGCACCGGAACCACCAAGCCATTGGGCGTATCTGCCGCAAAACCGATGTTGAAGTACTGCTTGTAGACCAGCGTATCGCCGTCCAGGCTGGTGTTGAACTCGGGGAACTTCTTGAGCGCCGAGACCAAGGCCTTGATGACGAAGGCCAGCATGGTGACCTTGACGCCGCTCTTCTCGTTCTCTTTGTTGGTAGAGACGCGGAAGGCTTCTAGATCGGTAATGTCGGCCAAGTCGTTGTTGGTGACGTGGGGGATCATCACCCAGTTGCGGTGCAGGTTGGCGCCGCTGATCTTTTTGATACGCGACAAGTCTTTGCGCTCGACAGCGCCAAACTTGGTGAAGTCGACCTTGGGCCATGGCAGCAAGTCCGTGCCCACACCCGATCCACCTGCCGGCGCCTTGGCAGCCTGTGCCTTGGTTTGCACGGCGCCTGCCATCACCGACTTGGTGAAGGATTGCACGTCGTCTGCCGTGATGCGGCCCTTGTTGCCGGAGCCCTTGACTTCATCAAGCGGCACACCCAGCTCTCGCGCAAACTTGCGCACCGAGGGCGATGCGTACGGCAGCGCACCCGTGGGTGCCACGGTGGGGTTGTGTGCAGGCACGGCGGCTGCAGGTGTGGCTGCTTGTGCAGGAGCTGCAACAGGCGCAGCCGCGGCCGCTTCTGTTTTAGTAGCTGCTTGCGCAGGTACAGCGGGCGCTACAACCGCACTCCCCTCAAGGATTGCAATCAGGTCACCGATGTTGATCTTGTCACCAATCTTGACCATCAGCTCTTTGACCACGCCGTCCGCTGGCGATGGGATCTCCATCGATGCCTTGTCGGATTCAACGGTGAACAGCGACTGCTCAGTCTTGACGGTGTCACCCACCTTAACCAGCAGCTCGATCACGGCCACGTCTTTGAAGTCGCCAATATCAGGTACCTTCACATTGATAGGACCGGATGCAGCAGGTGCAGCAGCGGGAGCTTGCGCAGGCGCGGCGGCCTGTGCAGGGGCCGCGACTGGCGCAGGTGCCGCAGCAGTGGGTGCTGGGGCTGCGGCATCGCCAGCGGCTTCCATCTTGACGATGACCGAACCTTCTTTAACCTTGTCGCCAATGTTGATGACGATTTCTTTGATCACGCCAGCATGGCTGGATGGAATTTCCATCGATGCTTTGTCTGACTCGACCGTGATCAGCGACTGATCCTTAACAACGGTGTCGCCGGGCTTGACCAGCAACTCAATCACGCCCACTTCTGCAAAGTCACCAATATCGGGAACTTGGATGTCAATCAATGCCATTGTGATGTCTCCTGGTGGCCTTAAGCGTACAGCGGGTTGATCTTGTCGGCCTGGATGCCGTACTTGGCGATGGCGTCTGCCACCTTTTGCGCAGGGATCTTGCCCTCGTCGGCCAGTGCCTTGAGCGTGGCGAGCACGATGTAGTGGCGATCGATCTCAAAATGCTCACGCAGTTTGCGGCGGAAGTCCGAGCGGCCAAAACCGTCGGTGCCCAGCACCTTGAAGCTGCGGCCCTTTGGAACGAAAGGACGAATCTGCTCGGCGTAGGCCTTCATGTAGTCGGTAGACGCGATGATGGGGCCAGTGCTTTCTTGCAGCTCTTGCGTGACGAAGGGGACTTTAGGCGTCTCCAGTGGGTGCAGCATGTTGAAGCGCTCCACGTCCTGGCCGTCACGAGTGAGTTCGTTGAACGATGGGCAGCTCCACACGTCAGCAGCAATACCCCAGTCTTGGGCCAGCAGGTCTTGCGCAAAGAAGGATTCGCGCAGGATGGTGCCCGAGCCCAGCAGCTGAGCGCGTTGCTCACCCTTGCCACCAGACTTACACAGGTACATGCCCTTCAAGATCTTTTCTTCGGTGCCGGGCGTGAGGCCTGGCATGGCGTAGTTCTCGTTCAAGAGCGACAGGTAATAGAACACGTTCTCTTGGTTTTGCACCATGCGGCGCATGCCTTCGTGCATGATCACCGCCACTTCGTGGCCGAAGGTGGGGTCGTAGCTCACGCAGTTAGGGATGGTATTGGCCAGGATGTGGCTGTGACCATCTTCGTGCTGCAGGCCTTCGCCATTCAGCGTAGTGCGGCCCGAGGTACCGCCCAGCAAGAAGCCGCGTGCTTGCAAATCACCCGCCGCCCAGGCCAGATCGCCAATGCGCTGGAAGCCGAACATCGAGTAGTAGATGTAGAACGGAATCATGATGCGGTTGCTATGGCTGTAGCTGGTCGCCGCAGCAATCCAGCTGGACATACCGCCTGCTTCGTTAATACCCTCTTGCAGAATCTGGCCAGCCTTGTCCTCCCGGTAGTACATGACCTGGTCTTTGTCGACAGGCGTGTACTGCTGGCCATGCGGGTTGTAGATGCCGATCTGGCGGAACAGGCCTTCCATACCAAAAGTACGGGCCTCGTCTACCAAGATAGGCACCACGCGCGGACCGATTTCCTTGTCACGCAGCAGCTGGGTCAAAAAGCGCACATAGGCTTGCGTGGTCGAGATCTCGCGGCCTTCTGGCGTGGGCTCTAGCACGGCCTTGAAGGTGTCGAGCGGCGGCACCGTGAACTGCTCGTCCGCCTTTTCGCGGCGACTCGGCAGATAGCCACCCAGGGCCTTGCGGCGCTCGTGCAGGTACTTCATCTCTGGCGTATCGTCAGCCGGCTTGTAGAACGGGATGTCCGCAATCTGGCTGTCTGGGATTGGGATATTGAAGCGGTCGCGGAAGGCCTTGATATCCTCATCCGCCAGCTTCTTGGTCTGGTGCACGTTGTTCTTGCCTTCACCCACCTTGCCCATGCCAAAGCCCTTGACGGTCTTGACCAGCAACACGGTAGGTTGGCCCTTGTGGCCATTGGCAGCGGCAAACGCGGCATAGACCTTTTGCGAATCATGGCCACCACGGCGCAGATCCCAGATCTCGTCGTCGCTCATGTGTTCGACCATCTTCAGCGTACGTGGATCGCGGCCGAAGAAATGCTTGCGCACGTAGGCACCGTCGTTGGCCTTAAAGGCCTGGTAGTCGCCGTCGTTGCACTCCATCATGATCTTTTTGAGCGCGCCGTCCTTGTCCTTGGCCAGCAGCTCATCCCAGCCCTTGCCCCAGATCAGCTTGATCACGTTCCAGCCAGAGCCACGGAATTCGCCCTCCAGCTCCTGGATGATTTTGCCGTTGCCGCGCACCGGGCCGTCCAGGCGCTGCAGGTTGCAGTTAATGACAAAGACCAGGTTATCCAGGTTCTCGCGGGCAGCCAAGCCAATCGCACCCAAGGATTCCACTTCGTCCATTTCACCGTCGCCGCAGAACACCCAGACCTTGCGGTTCTCGGTATTGGCAATGCCGCGCGCGTGCAGATACTTGAGAAAACGCGCTTGGTAGATGGCCATCAGTGGGCCCAAGCCCATGGACACGGTGGGGAACTGCCAGAAATCGGGCATCAACTTGGGATGCGGGTAGCTCGACAGACCCTTACCATCCACTTCTTGGCGGAAGTTCAGCAGTTGCTCTTCAGAGATACGGCCTTCCAGATAAGCGCGGGCATAGATACCGGGCGATACGTGCCCCTGGATGTACAGGCAGTCACCACCGTGGTTTTCGCTCTCGGCGTGCCAGAAGTGGTTGAAGCCGGCACCAAACATGCTGGCCAGCGAAGCAAAGGAGCCGATGTGGCCGCCCAAATCACCGCCTTCGGGCGGGTGAATGCGGTTGGCTTTGACGACCATCGCCATAGCGTTCCAGCGCATATAGGCGCGCAAACGCTGCTCGATTTCCAGATTGCCGGGACTGCGGGCTTCCTGATCGGCTTCGATGGTGTTGACATAGCCGGTATTGGCCGAGAAAGGCAGGTCGACGCTGTGTTGGCGCGCGTGCTCTAGCAGCTCCTCCAGCAAGCTGTGGGCATAGGTGGCGCCCTCTCGGTCGATCACAGCGGACAGCGCATCCATCCACTCGCGGGTTTCTTGCTCGTCGGTACGGACGGGGCCGTTGACAGGGTTTTGTTCGGACTGATCGGACATGCTGCGCGTCTCCTTATGGTCAAACTACTACGAAATAATGTGCCAGAGTTTCTCATACTTTTTAGTGATTTCAAATAGCGGTCTTCATTTTCATAATATGGAAAATTGTTGCGGACGCACAATTGACGGGCGTTTGCGGCTGTCAGTTAACAGAATTTGTCCTATGGCAGACCGGGTAATCACCACCCCTCGTCTACACTAACTGACCATGAATTCCACCGATAGCCCCGCCAAAACCGCCGAAAACAGTCGCCCGCACTTGATCCAGATGTGGCGGGCGTGGTGGCGAGGCCTATCACCTGCGCGCCAGGATCGCTATGCCGCTGTTGCACCGCTGGTGGCGGTGGTTTTGTTCTTTATTGCCATCGTCGCCGCCTTCTGGTACTTGCGCACTGAGGAGCTGGAGCGCGAGCGCGAATCCATGCGCCGCGACGTGGAATATGCCCAGCAGCGTATACGCCTTCGCCTGTCTGAGCGGCAAGAGCAACTGATGCGACTGGCGCGTGATGTGGGCAATCAGGACATCGACAAAAACGGCTTTAACGACCGCGCCGACACCATGATCAGCCAGTACGCCGAGCTTCAGGCGCTGACTTGGATAGATGCCAAGCGCCAAGTACGATCCACGCAGTTTGGCCCCAGCGTGGCATCTGAAGACCTGCTGACGATTGACGAAGTCATTAAAAAGCCTGAGCTGGTTGATTTGTTTGACCTGGCGCGTGATTTGCAGCAACCCGTTTTCTCGCAGCCGCTGGCCACCAAGGACACCTCGCCCATGTTGCTGCTAGAGGTGCCCATTAGCCAAAAGGGCAAGTTTGGCGGCGTGCTGCTGGCCGAGTTTTCTATCGAAAACGTGCTGCGCTACGCCACACCCATCGAGATCCTGGCGCGCTACGCAGTCACCTTGCAAGACGGCAAGGGCACAACGCTGGCGGGCACGCCTTTGGCTCCACGCGCCGCGGCGCAGCGCCTGCTGCCTTGGCGCGCCATTCCTAACGAATACGTCATGCCCGTTGCCCCCGTAGGCAACAGCTTAAAACTCAAAGCACAGGCTTACCACACATCGCTGGGCATGGTTAGCAATGGCCTGTTCTGGCTGGTGGGCATGCTGAGCTTTATGACGGCCTGGCTGCTGGTGGCCACCTGGCGCCACACGCGCAAACGCATTCGCGCACAAGAAGCACTGCAGGGCGAGACAAATTTTCGTCGCGCCATGGAAAACAGCGTACTGACCGGCATGCGCGCACTGGATCTACAAGGCCGCATTACCTATGTGAACGCCGCTTTCTGCCAGATGACCGGTTGGAGCGAGCAAGAACTGGTGGGCAAGATGCCGCCCTACCCGTACTGGCCCGAGGGTGACCAGAGCACCTACCACGACATGCTGATCGACGAGATGAGCGGCAAGGTCTTCCCCGGGGGGTTCCAGATGCGGGTCAAGCGCAAAAATGGCACCACGTTTGAGGCACGGCTTTATGTATCGCCCCTGATTGACGGCCACGGCCGCCAAACTGGCTGGATGACATCGATGACCGACATCACCGAGCCCAACCGCATCCGCGAGCAGCTATCTGCATCATATGAACGCTTTACGATTGTGCTGGAAGCACTGGATGCTTCAGTTTCTGTAGCACCACTGGGCAGCGCCGAGCTGTTATTTGCCAACAAGCTGTACCGCCAGTGGTTTGGCTCGCAGACCGTAGGCCATTTGCAATTGGTGGCGCAAGCCGGTGCCCTCGCGATTAATAGCACGCCCAGCAGCATGGACGATGAAGATGGCCTGATGGGCCTGCCCAGCGATGAGATCACCACGGCATCTGCTGGCAACGCCGAGATCTATATCCCCGAGCTTGGCAAGTGGCTGGAAGTGCGATCGCGCTACCTGAACTGGGTAGACGGGCGCTTGGCGCAGATGGTGATTGCCACCGACATCACCCAGCGCCGCGAGGCTGAAGAACAATCCGCACGCCAGGCGGAAAGAGCCGCCTCGGTGAGCCGCTTGGTCACCATGGGCGAAATGGCGTCAAGCGTGGCGCATGAGTTGAATCAGCCCCTGTCCGCCATCAGCAACTATTGCAGCGGCATGGTGACGCGCCTGAAAAACGGCAACCTCAGCGAAGAAGCCCTGCTGGGGGCGCTAGAGAAAACTGCCCATCAGGCGCAGCGTGCTGGCCAGGTGATTCACCGTATTCGGTCGTTTGTGAAGCGCAGCGAACCCAACCGCGAGCTAGCCGACGCTAGCGAAATTGTGAGCGAGGCCGTAGAGCTGGGCAGCATTGAGCTGAAGCGCCACAACGTGCGCCTGTCGCATCATGTAGCAGCGCGCCTTCCTCAAATCAGCGTCGATAGTATCTTGATTGAGCAGGTACTGATCAATCTGATGAAGAACGGCGCCGAATCGATTGCCAACGCCAAGCGCCCGCCTCACCAGCGCATGGTCGAGCTGCGCGTCGTGCCACGAAAAATAGACAACGCGGATGTGATAGAGTTTTCTGTTCAAGATACAGGGCACGGTCTGTCGCCAGAAGTACTGGACAAACTGTTCCAAGCCTTTTTCTCCACCAAGAGCGAAGGCATGGGCATTGGTCTGAACCTGTGTCGATCCATTGTTGAATCACATCACGGCCGCATGCAGGCTGAGAACCTCTACAATGGCTCCGAGGTGACGGGTTGTAAGTTCAGCTTCTGGATTCCGGTAGCCCCGGCAACAGATCCTGCTGAATCGCCAGCGCGATAGCAATACTGATAGAAGGAATTGTGAATGAGCTTGATCCCGAAAAAGGGCACGGTCTACGTAGTGGATGACGACGAAGCGGTTCGTGACTCCCTGCAATGGCTGTTGGAGGGTAAGGATTACCGCGTACGCTGTTTTGACTCAGCCGAGTCGTTCCTAGCGCGCTACGACGCCCGCGAAGTCGCTTGCCTGATCGTTGACATCCGCATGGGCGGCATGAGTGGCCTAGAGCTACAAGACCGCCTGATCGAGAACAGATCGCCTCTCCCCATCGTCTTCATCACCGGTCACGGCGACGTGCCCATGGCGGTGGACACGATGAAAAAAGGCGCAATGGATTTCATCCAAAAGCCTTTTGACGAAGCTCAACTCGATAGCCTCGTCGAGCGTATGCTGGACAAAGCCCGCGATGCCTTCACCGGCCACCAGCAAGCGGCCAGCCGCGATGCCCTGCTATCCAAGCTCACCAGCCGCGAATCGCAAGTGCTGGAGCGCATCGTTGCCGGGCGCCTGAACAAGCAAATCGCCGACGACCTGGGCATCTCCATCAAGACCGTGGAGGCGCACCGCGCCAACATTATGGAAAAGCTGGGCGCCAACACCGTGGCCGACTTGCTCAAGATTGCGCTGGGCTCCAACGCACCAGCCAAGGCATCGTGATAAATTAGCGGCCTTTCCGCCCGCACAAAACACTACGCTTTTAATAGCTACTAGCGCTTGTACTGCCTGCGGTACAAGCGCTTTTTATTTTCATCATTGGATCTCGACATGACTGCACAACTGATCGATGGCAAAGCCCTCTCCCAACAACTGCGCGCTGACGTCAAAGCCCGTGCCGACCAGCTCAAGGCCAAGGGCATCGTGCCCGGCCTTGCAGTTGTCTTGGTGGGCGATAACCAAGCCAGTCAGGTCTATGTGCGAAACAAGGTCAAGTCCTGCGAGGAATGCGGCTTCCACTCGGTGCTGGAGAAGTATGACGCAAGCATGACCGAAGCCGAGCTATTGGCCCGCGTGGAGGCACTGAACAACGATCCATCTATCCACGGCATCTTGGTACAACTGCCTCTGCCCAAGCACATTAACGACCACAAGGTCATCGAAGCGATTTCGCCCAGCAAAGATGTGGACGGCTTTCACGTTGCCAGTGCAGGCGCATTGATGGTAGGCGAAGTAGGCTTTAAGGCCTGCACCCCATACGGCTGCATGAAGATGCTCGAATCCATTGGCATGAAGGACCTGCGTGGGAAGCACGCTGTGGTGATCGGCCGCTCCAACATCGTGGGCAAGCCCATGGCCATGATGCTGCTGGCAGCCAATGCCACCGTCACCATTACGCACAGCGGCACCGCCGATTTGGCTGCCATGACACGCCAGGCAGACATCGTGGTCGCTGCTGTCGGCAAGCTCAACGTGTTGACGGCTGACATGGTCAAGCCTGGCGCCGTAGTGATTGATGTGGGCATGAACCGCAATGCCGAAGGCAAGCTGTGCGGCGATGTGGATTTTGACGGCGTCAAAGAAGTGGCAGGCTACATCACACCGGTGCCCGGCGGTGTGGGCCCGATGACCATCACCATGCTGATGGTGAATACCTTGGAAGCTGCTGAGCGCGCTTGATTACTATCCACAACCGCAAAGCAAACAACTATTAAAGTAATAGCTGCCAGCGCCCGTCAGCCGGGTGCTAGCAGCTATTTTTATGCTTAAATAGATTGCGCAGGGCTACCAAAGTCCCGCCGATCTGCAGTAGTTCAGACAATGCGCCAATAATGCGTTGATTGTCGGGCAACCAGCCCCATATACACAGCACCATGACCAATCCATTGCTCGACTTCAGCGGCCTGCCCCGCTTTGACCAAGTACAACCCGAACAAATTGCGCCCGCCATCGACCAGCTGCTGGCCGAGAGCGAAACCGCCCTCAAGACAGTTACCGCGCCCGACTACCCTGCGCAATGGAGCGAGATCGCCAAGGTGCTGGATGTGACGACCGAAAAGCTAGGCCGTGCCTGGGGCATGGTAGGCCATCTCAACTCGGTTGCAGATACGCCTGAGCTACGCGCTGCCTACAACGCAGAGATGCCCAAGGTCACCGCGTTCTGGACCGAGCTTGGCGCCGATGAAGCCCTATACGCCAAGTACAAAGCCATTGATCCCACCACACTGAACCCTGAGCAAAAACAAGCTTGGGACAACGCAATCCGCAACTTTGTGCTGAGCGGCGCCGAGCTGCAAGGCACTGACCGCGACGAATACGCCGCGCTGCAAGAAAAGTCCGCCATCGCCTGCCAAAAGTTCAGCGAAAACGCGATGGATGCTACCGACCAGTTTGCCTATTACGCCACGCTGGATGAGCTGGATGGCGTGCCGCAAGACGTGATCAACGCCGCCAAGGCCGCAGCCAGTGCTGAGGGCAAAGACGGTTACAAGCTGACCCTGAAAATACCCTGCTACCTGCCTGTGATGCAGTTTGCCAAGAGCAGCACATTGCGCGAGCAGCTCTACCGCGCCTACACCACGCGCGCCAGTGAGTTTGGCGATGTCAAACTAGACAACACGCCGCTGATGGTCGATATTTTGAAGATGCGTGAACAAGAGGCCAAGCTGCTGGGCTTCGCCAATTTTGGCGAGCTGTCGGTAGCGCCCAAGATGGCGACATCGGCACAGCAAGTGCTGGATTTCTTGCAAGAACTGGCCACCAAGGCCAAGCCCTATGGTGAGAAAGACGTGCAAGACCTGCGCGACTATGCCAAGACCGAACTGGGCCTGACTGACCCGCAGCCTTGGGACTGGGGCTATATCGGCGAGCATTTGAAAGAAGCGCGCTACGCCTTTAGCGAGCAAGAGCTCAAACAATACTTCCCCGCACCCAAGGTGCTGGCAGGCCTGTTCCGCATTGTAGAGACACTGTTTGGCGTGCAAATCAAACGTGACCAAGCTCCCGTGTGGAACGATGCTGTGGAGTTTTACCGCATTGAGCGCAAGGGCGAGCTGGTCGGTCAGTTCTACCTGGACCCACCTGCACGCAACGGCAAACGCGGCGGCGCCTGGATGGACGATGTGCGCACGCGCTGGCTGCGCCCAGACAACGGCCAACTGCAAACGCCTATTGCTCACCTGGTGTGCAACTTTGCCGCCGGCGTGGATGGCAAGCCGCCACTGCTCACGCACGACGACGTGATCACCTTGTTCCATGAAACCGGCCACGGCCTGCACCACATGCTCACGCAAGTCAACGAGCGTGATGTATCGGGCATTGGCGGTGTCGAGTGGGATGCAGTCGAGCTGCCCAGCCAGTTCATGGAGAACTTCTGCTGGGAGTGGGAGGTGCTCAAGCACATGACCGCCCATGTCGATACTGGCGAGCCGCTGCCCCGCGCGCTCTACGACAAGATGATTGCGGCCAAGAACTTCCAGTCCGGCATGCAAACCCTGCGCCAGCTTGAGTTCTCGCTGTTTGACATGCGCATCCACACCGAGCTGTCGGGCGATGGCATCACCGCCGACGCCATGTACCAGGTGCTGAGCGATGTGCGCAAAGATGTGGCCGTGATGCCGCAACCTGATTTCAACCGTATGCCAAACACCTTCACCCACGTATTTGCTGGCGGCTATGCTGCGGGCTACTACAGCTACAAATGGGCCGAGGTACTGTCTGCCGACGCCTTTGCCAGCTTTGAAGAAGCCGCCAAAGCCAAGGGCAGCAGCGACGTGGTGGATGCCGAGGTTGGCCAGCGCTACCTGCACGCCATTTTGGAAGCTGGCGGCAGCCGCCCTGCGATGGAGTCGTTCAAAGCCTTCCGAGGCCGTGAACCCCAGCTGGATGCCCTGCTGCGCCATCAAGGCATGGCCGAGCCACTGGCTGCGTCAGCAACTTCAAAAGCGGTAGCATTTTTTTGCTACCGCACGGTCAGTGCTTGCGGGCATAATGTTTTGGATAACACCAGATTGAATGAGGGAAATCCATGCAAATGAAGGCTTTAGCAACCCTTTTTGCCAGCGCAGCGTTGCTGTGTGCCGCAGGCCCGGCAGCGGCGCAAAAGGTCTACCGTATTGTTGGGCCCGACGGCAAAGTAACCTTCTCGGATCGCGCACCGACGACTGATACGCCGTCACAAAACGTAGGCAGTGCCAACACTAGCACGAGCGCTGCACCAACAGGTACGAACCTGAACGGCTTGCCACTGGAAGTGAAACAAGCCGCTAGTAAATACCCGTTGACGATCTATACCACCAAGGACTGCAGCGGTTGCGACTCTGCCCGCCGCTACCTTCAAAACCGTGGTGTACCTTACAGCGAGAAAACCATCACTTCCAACGACGAAGTCAAGGCGCTGCAAAAACTCAACAATGATGGCACCGTCCCCTTTGCCACCTTGGGCGGCCAGCACCTGAAAGGTTTTAGCGAAAACGACTGGGGCAGCTACTTAGACGCTGCAGGCTACCCTGCCAAATCGCAGCTACCAGCAAGCTACCAGCAAGCCGCTGCGGCGCCCATGATCCCTAAAGTATTGAAGCCTACCCCCCCCGCCAAGGCGGCTGAGCCTTCAAGCGACGCACCTCCAAGCAGCGCTCCACAGATCGAGCCACAACGCGTAACGCCCGACAACCCCAGTGGCATTGTGTTTTAACGATCCGCTCCATCAATAACAAAGCCCGCTTTTCAGCGGGCTTTGTTATGTGTAGTTTCATCAGCTTGCTTGCAGCAACCCCAGCCAGATCAGTATTCCAGCGTCTCCACGCCCTGCTCCGTACCCAGCAGGCAAACAGCAGCCTTTTGGTGCGCAAACACACCAACAGTGATCACACCAGCCCATTGGTTCACCTCAGTCTCAAAGGCCAGCGGGTCTGCAATCGCCAAACCCGTCACATCCAAGATATGCAGGCCGTTGTCTGTCACCAGGGGCTGGCCGTCCTTCATGCGGATCTTGGTAACCCCGCCTTTTGCGGCAAAACGGCGGGCGATTTGAGCAGCGGCCATCGGGATCACCTCAACCGGCAGTGGGAACATGCCCAGCGTGGCCACGCGCTTGGAGGCATCCGCAATGCAGATAAAGCGATCAGCCAGCGATGCCACGATCTTCTCGCGCGTTAGCGCTGCGCCGCCGCCCTTGACCATAAAGCCGTTGTGATCAATCTCGTCCGCGCCGTCGATATAAACCGCCAAGCGCTCGACTTCGTTGGCATCAAACACCGTGATGCCCAATGCCTTCAAGCGCTCGGTGCTGGCGACCGAACTGGAGACGGCACCTGGAATCTGATCCTTGATGGTAGCAAGCGCATCTATAAACTTGTTGACCGTGGAGCCTGTGCCCACGCCCACGATTTCTCCAGCCACCACATATTGCAAGGCCGCGCGGCCGACCTCGGCCTTTAATTCATCTTGAGTCATGTCAGTGCGTAATAAGCGAAAATGCCAATAACGCACGATTATCCCACTCCATGTCTCTGATCCCCTACTCCGTCTCCCGAGCTATTTTGTTTGGCATGCAACCCGAGGCTGCCCATGAACTCACCATGGACATGCTGGCCAAAGGCCAAAACTCGCCGCTGGCCTGCGCCTGGCGCCAAACCCGCATTGATGACCCCCTCACCTTGGCGGGCCTGCAGTTCCCCAATCGCGTGGGCATGGCGGCCGGTTTGGACAAAAATGCCCGCGTGATCGATGGCCTTGGCGCAATGGGTTTTGGCTTTGTCGAAGTGGGCACAGTCACGCCGCTGGCCCAGCCCGGTAACCCCAAGCCCCGCATGTTCCGCATTACCGAGCGCGATGCGCTGATCAACCGCCTTGGGTTTAACAACGAAGGTCTGGACGCGTTCATCGCTAACGTCAAAAAAGCACAGTTCCGCAAGCAAGCCAAGCCCTTGCTGCTGGGCCTGAACATTGGCAAAAACGCAGCAACCCCTATTGAAGACGCCATCAGCGATTACCTTAAATGTTTGGACGGTGTGTACCCGCATGCCGACTACATCACGGTCAACATCAGCTCGCCCAACACCAAGAACTTGCGTGCCCTGCAAAGCGATGAGGCATTGGACGCCCTGCTCTTTGCCTTGGTAAAGCGCCGCGAACAGCTCGCACGCGAGCATGGCAAGCACAAGCCAGTCTTCCTGAAGATCGCCCCCGATTTAACCGAAGAACAAGTCACGGTGATCGCCAACAGCCTCAAAGCCCATGGCATGGACGGCGTGATCGCCACCAACACCACCATCAGCCGCGAGGCCGTACAAGGCCTGCAGCACGCAGAAGAAGCCGGCGGCCTGTCGGGCCGCCCGGTGTTTGAAGCCAGCAACGCCGTCATCCGCCAGCTACGCAGCGCCTTGGGCAGCCAGTTCCCCATCATCGGCGTGGGCGGCATTTTGAGCGGTGCCGATGCGGTAGAAAAAATCAAGGCCGGTGCCGATGTGGTGCAGATCTATACCGGTTTGATCTACAAAGGCCCCGGCTTGGTGCCTGAGATTGCCAAGGCGATTAAGGCGCAAGCCAGCCGCCGTTAATCACACACCGCGACCATAGACGCGCCACGTTAGAAATTTTAGTGACGCTCATCATGGCGCAGAGCACTATTTAGGCGTTTATCCTTCTGCCGCGCCAAGCTCTACTTTTTCAAGAGTTTGGCGCTCCCGCTTCTATCGCGCTGGGGGCTCTGGCCCTGCTACTTGGGCCCCATTGTTTTCTGGCCGGTTCTGCCCTCAAGCACTTGGGTAAGTCCCAGCGTAAGGCTTGCTCTTGTCTACTGCAACGGCTGCAGCCCATCGCACTTGGCACAGCCACGGTGCCACGAAACCAAGTGCGCCGGTGCAGCACACCAAGGCCGCACTCCCCTCCAGCGCAACAATGAAGCCGAAATGTCTCCCCGCTGAAAGAACAGTCCGCCGGGTGGGCTTGACGGGCAAAGTACGCGTCCTGGCCTGGCTCATACCGCCGCTACCGCGTCTTCATGCGCGCGCGAGTGACCGAGCAAGATAAACACAAGCAATGCTGTGAGTGCCGATGATGCAGCCAGTACGTACAAAACCCAGCTGAATGCTTGATCGTAGGTCGCCAACAGCAAGGCGCGTTCACCGGGCACCAGAGCAGTTGCCTGCGCCAGATCACCCAGAGCGGCACGATTGGCGGCCGCGATTACTACGATAGGATCAGCCGCAACCAAGGCGCTGAGCAAGCCTCCTTGGATCACAAATGCCAGCAGTGCGCCCGCCACCGCAATAGCGATGCCATCGGCCGAGACACGCACGCAGTTGAATATTCCGGTCGCCATGCCCGCGCGCTCTTTCTCCACCACGCTCACGGCCATGCCGTCCATCAACCCCCACGGCAGGCCGATGCCGACGCCAATTAATGTCAGTGGCGCCTCCAGCGTAGGGCCAGCGCCACCCTCCAGCGCCCCGCCCAGCCAAATCAGTCCGACTGCCACTAGCAGCAACCCGATGCCGGACAACACCCCAGAAGTAAACCAACGCGAAAGCAACGCAGCCAGAAACGGCACCACCAGCAGCGGAGCAGCTAGGGCAATCATCATTTGTCCCGCTTCGAGCGCGCTCAACCCGTCGATACCGATGAAGCGCCCCGGCAACATCACGATCAGCGTGACGAAGAAGAAAGCCGGCGACGCGCCCAGCACCTGCACACCAACAAAACGTGCTCGACCGAACAGCGACAGATCAAGCATCGGGCGGGCTACGTGCCGCTCGATATACACGAACGTGACAAACAATACGACCGCCGCAAACAGCGAGCCGATGACCGTGGAGCTGCGCCAACCGTACTCCGGCGCTAGCAGGATGCCGTAGGTGAACAAGGTAAGCGCAGCTGTGAAACTGATGGTACCCAACCAGTCCAGCTCGCCAGCCTGCGGATCGCGAGACTCTGTGGCGCTGGCACTCACCAGCCCGAAGCCAGCCACACCGATCAGCGCCGTCGCCAAGAACACCCACCGCCAGCTTGCGATTTCCACCAGCCAGCCTGCAGCCAATGGCCCGAAGGCCAAGCCGATGCCAAACGTTGTTCCAAGCAGGCTGAACACTCGCGTGCGAATTGAGCCATGAAATGTCTGTGCCAGCGAGGACGTGGCGCCTGCGAAGGCAGCAGCACCACCGATCCCCTGTACCAGGCGTAGGCCGTCGATCCACCCGACCGAGGGAGCCAGCGGAATGGCGAACGTCACCAACGTGAAGAGCGCCAACCCGACCAACCAAACGCGCTTGCGGCCATAGACGTCAGTCAAGCTACCAGCCGCCATCATGGCACTTCCGTAGGTCAAAATGTAACCATTGACCACCCAGTTCAACTGCACTGCCGTCCCACCTAGTTCTTGGCTGATTGACGGCAGCACGACGGCAGGCCCAGTAAAGCACAAGGGGATCAAGATGCCAGTAAGGCAAGCAGCCAGCAGCTGCAGCCAGTTGTGGCCAGCAGTACCGCGAGTGGCGGTCGAAGTGTGCGTCATGAAAACCGTTCGCAAAAAATCTGTCATGCGGCAGGCAGATGCCAGAGCCATGGCTCGAAAGCCAAAACAGCCGCATCCAACCTGAGTAGCCACCAGCATAGGCGTGCTCATAATCAAGAAAAATAGGCTAAAGTTCCGAACATATCGGACAAATATTCTTATACAAACGGCAAAATGGACTTCCTCAACGGCATTGCATTTTTCGTACAGGCGGCCGAGGCCCGCAGCTTCTCGGAAGCTGGGCGGATGCTCGGGGTCTCGTCTTCTGCCGTAGGCAAGAGCGTGGCCCGGCTTGAAGAGCGGCTGGGTGTACGGCTGCTGCATCGCAGCACGCGCAGCATCACCCCCACGACCGAAGGCACCCTCTTTCTTGAGCGTTGCCGGCGCATCCTCTCCGAAGTCGAGGCTGCGGAGCTGGAACTGTCGGAAACCCGGCAAGCCCCCCAAGGCAAGCTGCGAGTAAGTCTGCCACTGGTCAGCAGCCTGGTCATGCCAGCACTGACCGCCTTCATGCACCGCTACCCAACTATCGAGTTGGACGTGGATTTCTCGGATCGAATGGTCGATGTGATTGAAGAGGGGTTCGATGCGGTCATCCGCACTGGAGAGCCGACTGATTCACGACTAATGTCGCGTCCGCTGGGGACTTTCAAATTGCTGCTGGTCGCCTCGCCTCGGTACTTCGCCGCGCACGGCACGCCGAGCGTGCCCTCCGACCTGACAGGGCATGCCTGCCTGCAACACAAGTTTCCTAGCACAGGCAGGTTCGAGCCATGGCCCTTGCGCACGCCTGAGGGCGAAGCGGAACCTGTTCTCTCTGCGTCGATGGTGTGTAACACCACCGAGGCCCTGGTGCATATCGCCCGCAATGGTCTTGGAATAGCCTGCCTGCCGGACTTCCTGGTGCGTGATGCCATTGCAGCGGGCGAGCTGATGACGATACTGGATGACTTCAACCAGCATCAGGGTAGCTTCCGCATACTGTGGCCGTCTAGCAAGCACCTGGCGCCAAAGCTACGCGCCTTCATCGACTTCATGGGCATGGAGCTTTTAAAGCCCTCTTCGCCGGCTCAAGGTTGAATGCCGGCCGATTTACTGCAAATTATCTTGCCGCGTTGCTCCCCAACCTCCGCTTTTGACTGATGCCGCAATTCCATAAGTGGCTGCAGAGCCACCTGGCGCTAGATGCCATGCAACGCGAGCGCGAGTCATTAAATTCTCCACGCAAGCATTCATGGCGGCGGGCAGACTTTGAACGATTGCCCCAACTGGCTGAGCCTAATCAATGCCCTTAGGTATTTGCTTCAAGGCGGCCTGGCGCTCGCTCAACTGCGCTCTGAGCACAGGTGTTGAGCACATGGCGCGTGCACCCCACAAGGTCAACTGAGCGAACAACAGGTGTTAGCGCCCAATGAACCCCATGGCAATGCTGCATGCGCTTGAGCAGGTTGGCAAACCGAGCGGTTATGCCCCTCCCGCCATTGACAACGCTCGCCGAGCCCTGGCCGGCTTGAGCAACGCCCAGCTCAGCATTGGATACATGATCAACACCAATGCTTGGCTCTTGCATGACGATATTTCCATTGAAAACTATCGGCGAGTCGAGGTAGCTTACCCACTTGGCTGTATCAGTTCGCATCCAGATCGGCAGTCGCCGCTTCCGCACCCGGATCCCCGTCGACGCTGTCAGGCGGAATGGCCAGCTCTAACACGGTCGGTCCGCACGAGCAATCAATAGCGGCTCTACACCCTCACCCCAACACCCATAAACGTACATGCCACTTTACGCACCCCGCATGTCTAGCTGCTCTCGATCTACTCCTAAATTTATAGCCTCTATCCAGCGCCCGCTGGACGGGCGTCAGCAGCTACTTTCTTATACAAGTTACGCTTGCGACACCTGCGTGGCCCGCGTCTTGATTCCCAGCTTGCTCAGCAGGCTGGCATCAGCATCTGCCTCTGGGTTGCCAGTCACCAGCAGCTTGTCGCCATAGAAGATGGAGTTGGCGCCTGCTAAAAAGCACAGTGCTTGCACAGCCTCGCCCATTTGCTGGCGGCCAGCGGACAGCCGCACGCGAGCAGTAGGCATCAGAATGCGTGCGACGGCAATCACACGCACAAAATCCAGTGGATCAACGGGGGCGCTGTCGGCCCGCGGGGTGCCAGGCACGCGTACCAAACTGTTGATGGGCACGGATTCGGGGTAGGGATCCATGTTGGCCCGCTGGGCCAACAAACCAGCACGGTGTACCGGTGCCTCGCCCATACCCACAATACCGCCGCAGCACACGCTGATGCCAGCGTTGCGCACTGCCTGCAAGGTGTCTAGCCGGTCTTGGTACTGGCGGGTGCTGACCACGTCTTGGTAGTACTCAGGTGCAGTGTCCAGATTGTGGTTGTAGTAGTCCAGGCCCGCATCCTTCAACGCCTCAGCCTGGTGCGGTGCAAGCATGCCCAACGTGGCACAGCTTTGCAGCCCCAGGTTTTTGACAGCGGCGATGAGCTCACTCACCTTCTCAATATCGCGATCCTTTGGGGCACGCCAGGCGGCGCCCATGCAAAAACGACTGGCGCCTGCGTCTTTGGCAGCCTGGGCGGCAATGGTGACTTCGGCCACGCTCATCAGTTTGTCGGCCTTAACGCCGGTATCAAACTCGGCCGCTTGCGGGCAGTAGCCGCAGTTCTCCGGACAGCCACCGGTTTTGACGGACAGCAAGGTCGCCAACTCCATATCGCCATCAGGCCAGCTCTGGCGGTGCACAGTTTGGGCACGGTGTAGCAAATCCAAAAACGGCATGGCCAGCAATTGCTGAACGGCATCAATTGACCAGCGCTGCTGGGCAGCGGGGCTGGGCTTGGTAACGGCGTGCCATTGCACGGTGGTGGTCGCGGTGGTCATGGAGGCCTTGTGGTGAAACGATTCCTTCCATTGTGGCCAAGGCTTGGTGGTTTTTGTAGAGGGGTACGGTGCCCGCTTGCGCTGCAGATGGCAGCATTGCAGCGCAATTAACTTTGACTGCAGAAGAGCAGATGTTGAGCACTTTTTAGCCGACGTTGCCGCAACCACTCCAATCAGGCTAGCAAATACTGGCTAACTGCAGCCTGTAGACTGAAGTTTTGGCCTGCAAAAGGCCGCGGTTAGACGCTAATGAGCGCGAGTCAACTGGTTTTTGCATACTTTTGGCAGGCTTTAGATGCAGGCCACACTCATCCTGCAATCTTGGATTGGCAGGATTTGGGAGTTAATAGCGCGATGGAGTGGGTAATTGACCCCTTATATACCAAGGGATATCAATGGAGCACGCTGCGTCTCAAGCTATTAATAAAATAGCAGCCAGCGACCGCCTATCAGGCATTAGAGACGTTTATCCGCCTGTTAGCATGCATAAAACCTGGCGTCGCTGGTGCACCAGCGTGATGCAGAATTAAAACGCTCGCGCGAGCCGCCACTATTGCGCGTCGATGTCCTCAAAAAACACCAAGCGGTTGCCGAACGGGTCGGCAATGCGCATCTCGTTCATGCCCCAGGGCTGCACCTCTAACCCTGGGCGGGCGTAGCCGTAGTTTTTAGCGATGAGCTGTTTTTGCAAATCCGCCAGCCCCTGCCATTCAATGCGAATGCTGGAGCCCGGGCTTGCATCACCGTGATGCTCTGATAAATGCAGCACGCAGCGCCTGCCATCCGGGCGCTGCAGGCTTATTTGCTGGTAAAGCGGCAGGCTGGGCTCAAAACGGTGCGTCCAATCCTGCACAAAGCCCAGAAAGCCCTGGTAGAACTCCGCCGCCTTGGCTTCGTCAAAACTGCGCAAAATAGGAATCAAGGGGTTGGACAAAGTCATTGCTACACCTTTTGAGTGCCTAATGCCCGACAGCCGGGCGCTGGCGGGCAGTTTTATATCTATTAACCCAGTGCCGCAATCACGTCGGCCGGTGCCTGTACCAACTCAATCAGCACGCCTTCACCAGCAATGGGGAACTCATCATTGCTCTTGGGGTGCAAAAAGGTGATGTCATACCCAGCTGCACCTTTGCGGATACCACCTGGTGCAAAGCGCACGCCTTGGGCGGTAAGCCACTCCACCGCCTTCGGTAAATCATCAATCCACAGGCCAATGTGGTTGAGGGGCGTGGTGTGCACCGCAGGTTTCTTCTCAATATCAAGCGGCTGCATGAGGTCGACCTCAACCTTGAATGCATCCTTGCCCATGGCGAGGATGTCCTCGTCCACGTTCTCGCGCTCGCTCTGGAAGGTGCCAGTCTGCGTCAAGCCCAGCATATCGACCCACAGCGTTTTCATGCGTGCTTTGTCAGTGCCCCCAATGGCGACTTGCTGAATACCCAAAACTTTAAACGGGCGCGATGCGGACATGAGATCTCCTTGAATCTAAAAAATAAGGGCAGCCATGAGGAATAGCGATGCCCAGCTGCCGCCATTGTGCCAAGCCTTACTCCCCCTAGCATCCGCCCGCCCTGCCGCATGAGCGACACTCAACCCGTGCATTGGCGCACGCAGGTGTGCGCTCTTCCCGCCTGCCATCCCCTGTACTGCAGACGTACGAGTGAACAATAGGCTCATCTACAGCAGATGACAAATTGCGCCCGAGCGCAAAAACTGCTCTAGATACAAAAGCAATGAATCAATAGTTCACTTCTATATATAAAATAAGTTCCATAAATAATCAATGAACAAATACAGTAACTGCCAAAGTTGCTTCAACGCACACCATGCCCCGCCACTTGCACTCCAACAACGCCCAATTTGCTGCGGGGCACCAAGTTGATCTATGGCTGTAAAACGCGCACCGGGCCCTGGGGCCGTCGATTCCGCACCCCAGCCTTCTAGCCAGTTCCCCGATGCTGGCGGTGTACATACGAAATCACGCTTCAGCAACACAGGCCGAGCCCTGCGCAACGTCTGGCCCTTTATTACCCTGGCAATTGTGCAAGTCGTTTTGACTGTGGCGAGCCTACAAGTGGTCAATGCCCTGCGGGTGTTCAGCAGCAGCGAAAGCCATTGGAGCAAAGGCCACAAAGATGCCACCTACGCCATCAGCCGCTATGCACTAACTGGCGACGAGACCGCTTACCAGCGTTTCCGTGACAGCCTGCAGATACCACTGAATGACATGCTCGCACGCAACCTGATTGAAGACCAAACCGAGCAAAGCCGTGCGCAGGCAATGGCGCTCATCCGCAGCAGCCACCCCGCCCCCGAAGATGTGGCCGATTTGCTGTGGCTGACCAGCCATTTCAAACAATACAAGCTGGTGAGCAATTTGCTAGACCTGTGGCGCAGCAGTGATAAGCCGCTACTGGAGATGCAACTACTGGGTGAGGAGATCCACGCTAGCCTTCTAAAATCCGCCGTCACCCCTACACAGCGACAAGCTTGGCTGAGCCGTATCCGTGCACTGCAAGAGACATTGAACAAGGCTGAGCAAAGCTTCTCAACGGCGCTCAACTACACATCCAACCAACTCAAAACCTGGCTGTGGTGGGCCAATATTGGCGCTGCACTATGCATGCTGGTGTTAATCATCTGGCGCACCGGGCGCATGCGGCGTGATACGGAACAAGCCGAAGATGCGCTAGACATGGTGAGTGAGCGCGCTACGACCACACTGGCCGCTATTGGCGATGCCGTAATCACCACCAATGCAGCAGGCGATGTGCTTTACATGAACCGCGCTGCTGAAAGACTGTTGGGCGCAAGCCTGGAGCAGCTCTTTATGCGCAATCTGGCCGAGCGTATGCGCACCCCGCCAGCGAATGAGGACGAAGCCCTGGTGCAAGACCGCATCATGGATGTACTCAGCGGCAAAGCCTCGGCGAGCGACAAAATTTTCGCGGTGTACGACAGCCACCGCCGTGCGCGCCAAGTCAAGATGGCGTTCACACCCATTGGCGCACACACCGGCACCACGGAGGTGGTCTTCGTCCTGCACGATGTCAGCCAAGAGCAAACCTATATGCGCGAGCTGGCCTGGCAGGCCACGCACGACCAGCTCACCGGCTTGGTCAATCGCTATGAGTTTGAGCGCCGCCTAGGGCTGCTGTTGACACAGCCTGTGCCCGAAAACGGCAACAAAGGCGCAATGATGTACCTGGACTTGGATCAGTTCAAGGTAATTAACGACACCAGCGGCCACTCTGCAGGCGACGCCATGCTGCGCGCGATCAGTACCATGCTGCAGCACTGCCTGCGGGCCGAAGACACGCTGGCCCGCGTGGGCGGAGATGAGTTCGCCGTCCTGCTGGAGAACTGCCCCTTTGACGAGGCACAAGAGCTGGCTGAACAGATCCGCGATGCAGCACAGCACCTGCGCATCCAATGGGGCGAGCGCAATTTAAGCTCCAGCGTCAGTATTGGGCTCGTTAAACTCACCGCGCCGCTGGATTCGGTGGAAGAAGTCTTCCGCGTGGCCGATATGGCCAGCTTTGGCGCCAAGCAGCGCGGCCGCAACACGGTGTATTGCTACGAAGCCGGTGTGGACCAAGAGATTGCCCGCTTCGTAGGCGAGATGGAATGGCTGGAGCGCATTAAGGAGGCGCTTGAGGGTGATCTATTCATCCTGTACGCCCAACCCATCCACGCACTCAACCCTCAGGCGGATAAAGCCGCAGGCCATGGCTTGCACATCGAGATTCAAATGCGCATGCGCATGCCCGATGGCAGCCTGATCAGCCCGGTGCACTTTATCCCCGCTGCTGAGCGCTATGGGCTAATGCCCTTGGTAGACCGCTGGGTAGTCAATAAAACACTAGAAACCCTTGCAGCCATGCAAAAAGCTTCGCATGCCATGCCCATCTCGTGCTGCGCCATCAACCTCTCAGGCACTACATTGGGTGACGAAAAGCTCCTGGATTTTTTACGCCACCAGATTGAACTGCACGGCGTGAACCCTCGCATTCTGTGCTTTGAGATCACCGAAACCGCAGCCATCACCCATCTGCCCAATGCCATGCGCTTGCTCAAGTCGCTCAAGGCAATTGGCTGCAAATTCTCGATGGATGACTTTGGCTCGGGCATGTCCTCCTTTGGCTCACTCAAAAATCTGCCGGTAGATTTCCTCAAGATCGACGGTGCCATCGTGGCCGACATGATCCGCGAACCTGCACACCGCGCCATGGTCGAAGCCATCAACCACCTGGGCCATGCGCTGGACATGAAGACTATTGCCGAGTTTGCCGCCACGCCAGATATTGTTGTGCAGCTGCGCAGCATGGGTGTGGACTATGCCCAGGGCTATGCCACCGGCGTACCCAAGCCCTTCCCCCCGCCTGAGCCGCCCAGCACTGCGGCTGCACCGATTGCTATAGACACGCTATCGCTCTTTGATGACAGCCCAAAGCTGCCAAGCTAGCAGCGCCGTTGTCGGCCCGTAAAAAAGCCCAGCGTGCAGATGACAGCTGGGCTTTTTTAGGACTGCAGGGCTTAACGCGCTTTTTTACGCCCCGCAACATTCTGCTGGCTAGTACCACCTACCTTACCTGCTGCGCGGCTGGCAGGCTTGCCGCCACCGCTGCGCACACCTGCACGCGGCGGCATGCCGGTGTGCGATGTCAGGATCTGGCCGGGCTTGGGCTGCGCAGTACGGAAGCGCACGTCACCCGTGGGCTCTAGGCTGGCCTCGTCCGGCGTACGGCGCCGCACCGCCACGGCCTTGCCTTCCTTGTTAACGGTATAACCCACGCCATTACCGCCTGGTGAAGCAGTGGAGTTCTTCTTGCGCGCACTTTGATAGCTACCATCCACCAAGGGCTGGAAGGTAGGGATCAAATGCTGCTTGCCATTACCGATCAAGTCGGAACGCCCCATTGTCTTGAGCGCCTCGCGCAGCAGCGGCCAATTATTCGGGTCGTGGTAACGCAAGAAGGCCTTGTGCAGCCGGCGGCGCTTTTCACCACGCACGATGTCCACGCGCTCCTCAGCCTCATCACGCATCTGGCGACGGACTTTGGTCAGCGTGTTGCGGCCGCTGTGATACATAGCCGTGGCAGTCGCCATAGGGCTGGGGTAGAAAGTCTGGACCTGATCGGCTCGGAAGCCGTTCTTTTTCAGCCAGATGGCCAAATTCATCATGTCCTCATCGCTGGTGCCCGGGTGGGCGGCGATGAAGTAGGGAATCAAGAACTGCTTTTTGCCAGCCTCTTCGCTGAACTTCTCGAACAGCTGCTTGAACTTGTCATAGCTGCCAATGCCCGGCTTCATCATCTTGGTGAGAGGCCCTTGCTCGGTGTGCTCAGGCGCAATCTTCAAATAACCACCCACGTGGTGTTGTACCAACTCCTTCACGTATTCGGGCGACTTGACGGCCAAGTCATAACGCAGGCCAGAGCCAATCAAAATCTTCTTGATACCGGGCAGCTTGCGCGCACGGCGATAAATTTTGATCAATGGGCCGTGGTCGGTATGCAGGTTCGGGCAAATGCCGGGGAACACACAGCTGGGCTTGCGGCAAGCGGCTTCAATCTTAGGGTCACGGCAACCCAGGCGATACATATTGGCCGTGGGGCCACCCAGGTCGGAGATGGTGCCGGTAAAACCCTTGACCTTGTCGCGAATCTCTTCCAGCTCTTGGATGATGGAATCTTCCGAGCGGCTTTGGATAATGCGGCCTTCGTGCTCGGTGATCGAGCAAAAGGTACAGCCACCAAAGCAGCCGCGCATGATGTTGACGGAAGTGCGAATCATCTCCCACGCGGGGATCTTGGTTGCGCCATCATGGCTGCCGTTTTCATCGGCATAGACGGGATGCGGATTGCGCGCGTATGGCAGGCCAAATACCCAGTCCATCTCGGCAGTAGTGAGCGGAATGGGCGGCGGGTTCATCCACACATCGCGCGCCGTAGCACCTTCACCATGCGCCTGCACCAAGGCGCGGGCGTTGCCAGGGTTGGTCTCCAGGTGGAGCACGCGGTTGGCGTGGGCGTACAGAATCGCGTCGCTCTTCACCTCTTCGTAGCTCGGTAAACGCAGCACAGTGCGGTCACGCGGAGGCAGCTTGGATTTGATGCGCAGCGAAAGATTGGGGACGAACTGAATAGGCTGCACACTCGCAACCGATTTCTTATCGTTTTGGCCAGTAGCGCACGACCCGCTGTCGCTAATAGCTACATTTTTAGTAGCGCCATCATCCTTCGAGCAGCTCTGGCCTTGCGCCTCTGCCTGCTCGCTGGTCGTCATATAAGGGTTGATGTGATGCTCAACTTCGCCGGGCTCGTCCACCGTGCTGGAATCCACCTCGAACCAGCCCTCTTCCGATGCACGACGGAAAAACGCCGTGCCGCGCACATCAGTGATTTGCTCCACCGGCTCACGCGCAGCAATACGGTGGGCCACTTCGACCAGCGCTCGCTCTGCATTGCCGTAAAGCAGGATGTCGCACTTGCTGTCCACCACGATAGAGCGGCGCACTTTGTCGCTCCAATAGTCATAGTGGGCAATGCGGCGCAGAGATCCTTCAATGCCGCCCAGCACAATCGGTACATCTTTGAACGCCTCGCGGCAGCGCTGGCTGTATACGATGGCAGCACGGTCGGGGCGCTTGCCTCCCACGTCACCAGGCGTGTAAGCATCGTCAGAGCGAATTTTCCGATCAGCCGTATAACGGTTGATCATCGAATCCATATTACCCGCCGTCACACCCCAGAACAGATTGGGCTTGCCCAGCGCCTTAAAGGCCTCAGCACTCGTCCAGTCCGGCTGGGCGATGATGCCGACGCGAAAACCCTGCGCCTCCAGCACACGGCCAATCACGGCCATACCGAAGCTGGGGTGGTCCACATAGGCATCGCCCGTCACCAGAATGATGTCACAGCTGTCCCAGCCAAGCTGCTCCATCTCGGCGCGGCTCATGGGCAGAAACGGCGCTGGGCCAAAGCGCTTGGCCCAGTACGGTTTGTAGCTGGTCAGCGGTTTGGCCGCGCGTTCAAAAAATGAGACGTCGATGGGGGCAGTCATGGGGCGAAAGATCCGGTAAAGCGCGCCGGGAGCCTGCAACACCAGGCCAGCGCGGCCCGATATTGTATAAAAACAGCCCGTAGCGCGCTCTCATACGGGTATTGATGCTATTAATTTTATAGTCTTCAAACGCAGCACATGCGATCAGCATTTACGCTCAGGCATTCTGACCTTGCGCCGCGTCAATAAACCTGCGATTGTCGCATGAATGACTAAAACCCGTGCTCCACAGGTCAGGCAGAAATACAAAGGGCAGCCCAAGCTGCCCTTACAAGGGGATCACGCAAATCGGCTTACCACTCGCCGCCCTCTCGCACGCGCTGGGCTAAGTCAACAAAACCGTCATCATCATTGGCACTAGGGTTAGCCGGCAAGGCTGCAACCATTTCAGTCACGTATGCAGGTGTGCCCATGCCTGCACGACCGAAGCCGTGGTTGTTCAGGGCGTCCAAGTTGATTTGCAGTTGGTGTTGCATATGCGCTCCAGAAATAGATTAGTGTGAGATGAAGTGAAGAAGTTGGAAAAAAGAATCGAGGTAGACTCGCGCCTTGCCTCGTATCCCCTGTAGCAGTAACGCCGTGCTTTTTTAGCGCACCCCGTTATTGAAACAATGGTATGTGTCTAACGCATGACCCCGCTGTCTCGTTGACGCCATAGCGTTGTAAGCAAACATCTTTATTTCTCCGTCCGATGCCCTACACCTTGGCCCAGGCCGTGCACAGCGACCTGGTCATCAAAAAAAGCCGCTTTATCGGCTGCGTGCAACCCGTACAAGATCGCGCCCAAGCACAGGCCATCGTACAGGCGCTGCGCAGCCAGCACCCCGGCGCCAACCATGTGTGCTGGGCGCTGTTGGCGGGCGGCCAGTCTGCTGCCGTCGATGACGGCGAACCCAGCGGCACCGCAGGCCGCCCCATGCTGGACGTGCTACGCCACCAGCAGCTGGAAGGCGCCCTGGCCACCGTGGTGCGCTACTTTGGTGGCGTCAAACTAGGCGCTGGCGGCTTGGTGCGTGCCTACACCGACTGCATCGCACAAGCATTGCTGCAAGCAGAGAAGGTGGAGCGCCAAGCCATGAAGCAGCTGAAGTGCAGCGTTCCCTACGCGCTGGAAGGCACGTTGCGTCGCGAGATCGCACAGACCGATGCCCAACTGCTGAACATTGAACATGGCAGCCAAGTCGTCGCAGAAGTAGAGATCGTCGCCACCGCAGCCCCCGCTTTTATCGATCGGATGAATGAACTGGCCCAGGGCCGCATAGGCTGGTTTCAAGACTACGACTAAGCTCCGGCAAATAGCTTGCACGTACCCGCCCATCACCTACGATCGAATCACACAATACCGCCATCGCGTGCACTTCATCAAACGTTAAAATCTGTGCACTAGATGTCGCAGGCAAGCATCTGCGCGTACGGTAGTTTTGCAGGAGATTGTGATGGCTATTCATTTATGGGATTACGAACCAGACGCGCTAGAAGTCGCCATGTGCGAGCTGCTGGTAGCCACTGCGGAAAGCTCTGACGAGCTGATTGACCACAACGTCAAAGACGTACTACACGGCCTGCGCGAACACTTGAACATGGACGTGATCTTTGTCTCCGAAATCCGGGATGGCAAACGCATATTCAGGCACGTCAACCACAAGCCCGATCGCGCGCTGATTGCGACTGGCGGTGGCTCCTCACTGGAAGAGTCATTTTGCCAATGCGTACTAGACGGCCGCCTGCCGCGCCTGGTACATGACGCCGCCACCTGCCTGCAAAAAGAGGCGCTGCCTGCCACACCGTTCCGCGTAGGCGCCCACCTCAGCACTCCTATCGTGCTGGCAGACGGCCAGATTTACGGCACCCTCTGCTGCTTCAGCACCCAGCCCGACCCCAGCTTGCGCGAACAAGATCTGCAAAAACTGGAATGCGTGGCCAAGTTCACAGCCAAACGCATTGATGTGCAACGCGAGAAGGAGCTTGAGCAGTGGAAGCTCCAACCACTGGACGCACAAAAATCCCTAAAACCCAAGCCACATCAGCAACCACAAGGCAGCAATACCTTCTAGTTTTTGAGTTCGTAGCGCGGCAGCAATCGATGCCGCGCCATCATTGTCAAAAGCAGCCGATTTCTGAGCTGCCTATGCGGCAGCGAACATACGCCCCCCATACCTGATCGCCACTGGCTTTTCTAAGCTGCCTATGCGGCAGCGAACCCGTGGCTATTCATGCTCCCGGTTTCGTTGTATTTCTAAGCTGCCTATGCGGCAGCGAACTGTTTGCGATCAAGACGGCCCAGGCGCGAGCCTTTCTAAGCTGCCTATGCGGCAGCGAACGCGCTTAGTTGCTGCAGGCGTTGCTTTTGTTTTTTCTAAGCTGCCTATGCGGCAGCGAACATCGATGGCTGCTATTGCGGCCTGGTTGAGCTTTTCTAAGCTGCCTATGCGGCAGCGAACGTATGCGTGACTATTCGTGTCGGCTTCCATCATTTCTAAGCTGCCTATGCGGCAGCGAACGCCCAGGCGATCCCCCTGGGTTCTGCGGGGATTTTCTAAGCTGCCTATGCGGCAGCGAACCCAATAACGATCAGTAATCACTTGCTGCACTATTTCTAAGCTGCCTATGCTGCAGCGAACCAGGTCACCGCACCGTTGCGTGCGTCCTCAAT
>JAVXMM010000058.1:376-769 GCA_036646255.1 Comamonas sp. | reverse complement strand
ATTGCTACGCGGCCTCTGCGGCAGCGAACCGGAAAGGTTCTGCTTGGAGCGCTGGCCCCAATTTCTAAGCTGCCTATGCGGCAGCGAACACGCGCTTGGGGTACACGCGCCCATCTACGCTTTTCTAAGCTGCCTATGCGGCAGCGAACCATCTGTCATGGGGCGCACGGGTGTTGTTACCTTTCTAAGCTGCCTATGCGGCAGCGAACGCAGCTAGAGCTGGATCAGATCGAAGCTGACATTTCTAAGCTGCCTATGCGGCAGCGAACCCAATAACGATGCGGCTTTGCGGCGTATTTTTTTTCTAAGCTGCCTATGCGGCAGCGAACACCGATATGCTCGGCTACGGCTGGTTTAGCACTTTCTAAGCTGCCTATGCGGCAGCGAACTGCA
>JAVXMM010000058.1:0-366 GCA_036646255.1 Comamonas sp. | reverse complement strand
CCCGCCAGTTTTTTCTAAGCTGCCTATGCGGCAGCGAACCTGGCTAGCAATGATCTTGAGCGCTGCGGACATTTCTAAGCTGCCTATGCGGCAGCGAACGCCACCCAGGCTGAATTGGACTATGACAAGAATTTCTAAGCTGCCTATGCGGCAGTGAACTTATGCCTTTGAAGTAGTGGAGTTCAACTAATTTTCTAAGCTGCCTACGCGGCAGCGAACGAGGAGCGTGCAAATGCTGCGCTTGATCATATTTTCTAAGCTGCCTACGCGGCAGCGAACACACGGAAACGGGCGAGTTCGGCCTGCTTGTATTTCTAAGCTGCCTACGCGGCAGCGAACCCGACGTGGCACGCCTGGCTGATGCCA